>JBHGXW010000034.1:0-186900 GCA_041920465.1 Paenibacillaceae bacterium
TCTTTGTTTCGTCTCCTCAGAATGCCTCATAAATGTCTGTCCCTTTTTAGCCAAAGAAATCCCCTCCAAGTATCAGTGTACCATCCAAGCCAATATGTTTGGGCTTTTTTTCACTGTCTACTCAAAGGGGATAATATCAGAAGGGCGTCTTTTTCGTTTTTGCAAGATGAACTCCGACTATTCGGAGCCACCTAGGAGAAACGAAAAATTCTCCAGAAAAGCGAAGAAAGGAGGGATAGGATGCCGATTGTGGACTTCTGATACAGATAGAACCTGTTTGATAAAGTCCGCGGTTGACCCGCCATATTGCCAGGCCAATTGAATGGAAGTACTGCGCTGTCCATTGCCTGAATCGGCTTCCTTTTTATCTGTCAAGGTACCCTTCGCCAATGCACTTGTCTGGGCTGCCGCCTGAATCCATCCATCTGCCCAGTTTCCATACGGTACATCCCGAAAGTCCTGAAGTGGGACATGCACCGGTTTTCGCCGTGCGTTCCAGCATGATCACAAAATGTTACCGGCTGATCTGGGTTGAACCTCCTTTTTCCGTCCCCCATGACGATTCCCTGTTTATGTAAAAGTGTGATTTTCATTCAATTTTAATGTAAATACTATACAGTTTGAATTGCAGTTCAATAAAATTTGAGAAAATTTGAGGGGGAATTTCCAAGGGAGAATTTTTGTTTGGGTGGACAGTTTAACACAATAGAATAGCCATATAGTACCAAAAGGAGAGGAAACACAAATGAATAACAAAATTCCACAAATCACGATTTTCTTTTGGATAATGAAGATTTGCGCCACTACACTAGGTGAAACAGCAGGTGACTTGTTGTCAATGACAATGAATGTTGGATACGCAATCAGTTCCATTATTTTATTTGGACTATTTTTGATTAGTCTTGTGTCTCAACTTATCTCGAAAAGGTATCACCCATTACTTTATTGGACCGTCATACTTTCAACCAGCACCGCTGGCACAACGTTGTCCGATTATATGGATCGCAGTCTAGGTTTGGGTTATGCAAATGGTTCAATTATATTGGTTAGCATATTGTTGGCGATATTTTCGTATTGGTATTTTAGTGAGCGGTCGTTGAATGTCAATTATATTAGCACACGTAAAGTTGAAATACTTTATTGGGTTGCGATCCTCTTCTCAAATACTTTGGGTACAGCTTTAGGTGATTTCTTGGCAGATGATTCTGGTCTTGGATTTGCAGGAGGAGCAATTTTAATAGGAGGTTTACTAGCGCTCGTAGTCATAGCTACTTTTTATACGAAAGTTTCTCGTGAATTCTTATTTTGGATCGCATTTGTCTTAACTCGCCCTTTTGGAGCGACATTTGGAGACTTTCTTACGAAGACACATGCAAAAGGGGGCTTAGATTTAGGTACCATTGGTTCTTCTCTAGTTCTGGTCTCAATTCTTGTAGTTTGTATCATTTACACTTCTTTGAAAAATGTTAAGGTAACCGCCGCATCGGACTGATGGAGAAAATCCCTTAGACCTGGTCGTGAACAGGATTGGAAGAATGGCAGGGTATCCTCACCTTGGACTATCTGCGGCTGCTTCAAGCATCCAAACAGATTGAAAATCCTATCGGGGAACATTAGTCCCCAAACGAGCTGTCTACGACTATTTTCCACCAGAGTTAGAGGGATCTCTTGGGAAAACGTTTTGAAATTGATCGTCTAGTAATTTCGTAGTCTGATAGTGGAATAAAGATGTGAGAAGGGACCTCCTGAAAAAATAAGAGGTCCCTCATTTAGGTTTTACACGGGATTAACAAAGGGAGTAATATGATGAGAATTTTACTTGCTGAAGATCAACTTGTCCTCGGTAAGATCATTGAACACATGCTGAAACAAAAGGGAGGACACGATGTTATTTGGGTAACGAATGGCAAAGATGCCTTTGACCTTGCTATCGATTCATATTTCGATGTACTTGTATTAGATTGGATGATGCCACAAAAAGATGGAGTTACCTTATGTCGTCAGTTGCGCCAGCAAGGTTACACGGGGGCCGTCCTGATGCTTACAGCCAAAGATTCCCTAAATGAACGAATTGAGGGGCTGGACGCAGGAGCTGATGATTATTTGGTAAAACCTTTTGAACACGAAGAGCTTCTAGCAAGATTGCGTGCTCTTGCTCGTCGAAATTTTGCACCTATACAAGAAGAAATCGTTAACTTGAAAGGGATATCGTTAAACCGTTCAACACATTCGATTCAGCGTGATGGCGAACAGATTCAATTGACAGGAAGGGAATTTCAGTTACTTGATTTATTAGCGAGAAACCAGGGAACTGTTTTAACTCGTGACCTGATTCTCGACAGAATATGGGGAAGTGAAGCGGAAATAGCAAGTAACGCTGTGGATGTTTACATTAATATGCTGCGGAAAAAAATAGATACTCCAGGCCAAAATACACTTATTCGCAGTATCAGAGGGGTAGGATATACCATTGAAAAATAACAAAGACCTCTTTAGGGGCACGAGAAAACATTTGTCTATTATGAATAGTTTTATGCTCATTATTTTTCTACTGTTATTCATTATCGGCACGTTAAGCGTACTCTTCTATATTATTTACAATGAACAAAAACTGGAACTGGAGGCTTTAACGCAACAAGAGGTAGAAGAATCACAAGTTACTCCTCCTGCAGGGACGAATCAAAATGAAAACAGTGTAGGTAAACAAGGAATGTATATCAATTATTTCCTAAAATCCAATGGAGAATTGATTGTTGGAGATGAGTTCATTCCTAGTTTACGTCAAGTGATCATCGACAGGGTGAAGGGATGGAATCCAGACACAATAAAAATGAAATATGAGACATTCACCTACGGGAATAATCAAGAGATTCACTTCCTGATTGCTGCTCAAAGTGTTTATGAGAAAGGAAAAATCGTTGGAACGGTTTACTTTGGAAAGGATATTTCTTTTTTGTGGAGTATGTTTCAATGGCTTTTGGCAGTTCTGCTTGGGATGTCATTGCTATTTGCAGGGATTGCCATCGTTATTGGTCAATTTATGACGAGACGCGCGATGAAACCGATTATTCGATCCTACCAGTTGCAACGTGAATTTTTAGCGGATGCATCACATGAGCTGCGAACCCCGATCAGCATCTTGAAATCGGGGCTTGAGATTATTGTTATGGAGGAAAGCAACAAGCTCTCTGAATTCTCTTTTGAGCTGCTGAAAGACTTACAAAAAGAGGCGAAGAGTGCCGCGAAAATGGTTAGTGATCTCCTGCTTCTCGCTCGTTCAGATTCAGGTGTACAGCAAATATCTTATGAACCTTTTGATTTTTCCTTAATGGCTGAGCAGGTGATTCGATCTATTCAAAGTATCGCACAATCAAGCCAAATCAAACTCACCTTACATCCACAGGGTTCCATCCTCCTGCTTGCGGATCAGGAAAGAATCAAACAATTGCTCTATATTTTATTAGATAACGCAATAAAATACACCCCACATGGAGGCGAAATCACCCTTTCCTATATGACGAAAGAGGAAGACCACAAGCAAAAGCTATGTGTAATCGTCGAAGATACTGGTATTGGAATAGAGCATGAACATATTGATCATATTTTTAATCGGTTTTATCGCGTTGATAAAAATCGTTCTCGGGAATCAGGGGGAACAGGTCTTGGTTTAGCAATTGCAAAATGGATTGTCGAAGCTCATCGGGGATCAATCGAAGTTTCAAGCACACCTGGTATTGGTAGTACTTTTACCGTTTTACTTCCCCTTAAGTAGGTGATGAAATCTTCAAAGTATTTATCCGGGTTCATATTTTGGGAAGACCTCAGTGCTTGAAAAATAAGTTTTAGACTGAATCCCAAGAACAACAAAATGACAGTCCAGAACGCGATAATAAAGTTCTAGACTGTCACGTTTATTGAACTATCGATTCCCGTTTGTTAAATCAGCCCTTGGAGCTCATTAACAATCGGCCAAGAAAATGTCTGGGCTGGAAGACCGCTTACGACTCATTTATGGAAGCTCTGTCGCACTTGGCTTGACAATTCGTCGTTTAAAATCACTCGTGTAGGTTACTCGCTTATTACCATATGAAAAATCCCCTCCAAGTCAACAGTAAGATGCTTGCTCTTTACTGTCTGCTTGAAAGGGATAATATCACTACGCTCCGGGTTTTCTTATGAACCTACATTAACAACAGATTGAAAGGCGCGTGAGTCATTCATGCGCCTGTTCCATTGTTGTAACGGACTTGTAGCGCTACACCTGTAGTGTATCGCTCCAGTCTGAGCGGGGAAAACGGATGTTTCGCCTGTTTTATTTGGGCAGATACGTGCAAACGGACTTGGCATTGTTATTGCGTATAGTGAGAAGCAAGTAACACGAAAGGAGATGAAACAAGTGGCAAGGAGATCACAGATTTTGGCGATTGACGCCGGGGGAACGATGACAGACACATTTATTATCGATGAGAAAGGGGAGTTTGTTGTAGGGAAGGCTCAATCGACACCCGAGGACGAGTCCATCGGTCTGTTGAATTCAGCTCGCGATGCGCTTGCCTATTGGGGTACAACCGTGGAAGAGGAATTCCCCAAGCTGTTGGCGGGAGTCTACTCTGGCACTGCGATGCTGAACCGGCTCGTCTCACGAAAAGGACGCCGTGTCGGGTTGATCGTCAACAAGGGAATGGAAGATTTTCACCGGATGGGGCGGGCCATTCAGGCATATCTCGGCTACTCGTATTCGGACCGTCTTCATCTCAACACGCATCGCTACGACCCGCCGCTGGTTCCGCGGGAGCGGACGAGAGGGGTTACCGAACGAGTCGACATTTTTGGAAACGTTGTCATTCCACTGTATGAGCATGAAGTGGAAGGAGCTGTCCAAGAATTGCTGGACTTGGATGTGGAAGCGATCGTCATTAGCCTGCTTCACTCCTACAAGTACCCAGTGCATGAGCGAAAGGTGCGGGACATTGCCAGAGACGTAATTCAACGTAGGGGACAGCAGATTCCGGTGTTTGCCTCCGTTGACTACTATCCGGTGAGAAAAGAGTCACACCGTACAAATACAACAATCATTGAGGCGTATGCTGCGGACCCATCGCGGGATACTTTGCAAAAAATCAACCAACGGATTCAAGAACACGGCTCCACATTTGACTTGCGAGTCATGGCCAGCCACGGTGGAACGATCAGCACCAAGGCAAACGAGTTGGCGCGAACACTGGTTTCGGGGCCGATCGGGGGAGTAGTGGGAGCCAAGTACCTGGGCGAGCACTTGGGCATCCCCAATATTGCCTGTTCCGACATTGGCGGCACCAGTTTTGACATGGCGTTGATCACGCAGGGAGATCTCAGCATCAACTCCAGTCCGGACATGGCACGATTGGTTCTTTCCCTGCCGCTCGTCGCCATGGATACGGTTGGTGCGGGCGCAGGCAGCTACATTCGCATTGACCCGAACTTTAACTCCATCACGCTCGGGCCCGACAGTGCCGGGTCGCGCGTAGGGGTTTGCTACAAGGAAGGGGGCGTCGATACGGTCACGGTTTCCGACTGTCACGTCGTGCTGGGATTGATCAACCCGAACAACTTTTTGGGCGGAGAGATCAAGCTTCATCCCGATCGCGCTTATGAAGCAGTGAAAAAGCAAATCGCCGACCCGCTTGGCTTGACGGTGGAGGATGCTGCTTTTGGCGTGATCGATCTGCTCGAATCTCAACTGAGGAACTATTTGGAGTCCATGATTCTCGGCAAAGGGTACTCGCCTTCCCAGTATGTGTGTTTCTCGTATGGCGGCGGCGGACCCTTGCACACGGCAGGGTACACCAAGGGGCTGGGCTTCGAAGACGTTCTGGTGCCGGCATGGGCAGCTGGATTCTCCGCTTTTGGCTGCGGCGCGGCGGATTTTGAATACCGCTACGACAAAACGCTCGACATCAACGTTGACCCCGGTGCCGGTCGAGACGCAAAAGAACGGGCAGGGGTTGAGCTGCAGGCGGCGTGGGATGAGCTGATGGAAAAAGTGGCCATCGAGTTTGAAAAAAATAAATTCGCCAAAGAAGACGTTGACTTCCGCCTGTATTTCCGTATGCAGTATCAAGGACAACTGAATGATTTGGAAATCGAATCTCCCGTCCGTGTATTCCGTGATGCGGAGGATTGGGAATCGTTGGTCCAGGCATTTGAAGAGACGTACACCCGTGTCTATGCCAAAGCGGCCAGGTCCCCTGAATTAGGGTACAGCATTACCGGTGCTATCGTACGAGGTATTGTCGAGGTAGCCAAGCCAAAAATTCCCGAGGAACCGTTGAGCGGATCGATCCCGCCTGCCGAAGCGTTCCTCGGAACACGCAATGTCTATTGGGCAGGCAGGTGGATCCAAGCCGATATTTGGGAGATGGAAAAATTAAAACCCGGCAATGTCATCAGGGCGTTTGCCATTTTGGAGTCGCCGGCCACCACGTTTGTCATCCCACCAGGGTTTGAAACCTATCTGGATCAGCATCGCATCTTCCATTTGAGAGAAAAATAGACTCCCTAGTAAAAAATGAGTTGAGGAGGAGGAACTTCCGATGGCTATGAGAGTGGAGGATACCCAAGCCAACAAGCGCAAGACGATTGGCTGGGACGGAAAAAGCCTGAAGCAAATGCGGCAGGAAATGGATGAGATCAGCCGGGCAACCGGTCATTACGCAGGGTTGGAAACGCTTCCATTTAAAG
Organism: Paenibacillaceae bacterium; assembly: GCA_041920465.1. Taxonomy (GTDB): domain Bacteria; phylum Bacillota; class Bacilli; order Brevibacillales; family Brevibacillaceae; genus Brevibacillus_H. The sequence continues at coordinate 6,721 of JBHGXW010000034.1, forward strand.
AATCGAACCCGATTCGGTATGAAAAGATGTTCGCCAAGCTTCGCGGCGGAGTCGTTCATGCCAGAGAAACGGCGAAACGGGTGGCAGCTTCCCCGATCGTCGAGCAGGAAGGGGAATTGTGTTTCACGCTGTACTCCCCGGAAGCCGATTGCGTCGTCACCTCGACGGGGATCATCATCCACGTGGGGACGATGGGTTCCGCCATCAAGTACATGATCAAAAATGATTACGAACTCAACCCCAATATTGAGGACGGGGATATTTTCTGCAACAACGATTGCCAGATCGGAAACGTTCACCCCTGTGACGTACACACGATCGTCCCGATTTTCTGGGAGGGCGAGCTGATTGGCTGGGTAGGGGGCGTCACACACGTGATTGACGTCGGGGCGACCGCTCCGGGGAGTATGACTGTCGGACCGGTGAGCCGCTATGATGACGGATATCAGGTGGCATGCCGTAAAATCGGCCAAAACGATACGCTGTCTCGCGACTGGCTGATCGAGAGCCAACGCTCCGTCAGGACGACCAAGTACTGGCTGTTGGATGAACGGACGCGGATTGCCGGCTGCCACATGATTCGCGATCTGGTGCTAAACCTCGTCAAGGAGGAAGGGATCGACACATACAAGCAGTTCATCCGGGAAGTGATTGAAGACGGACGGCGCGGTTTCATCAATCAGGTGAAAACATTGCTGATACCCGGTAAATATCGGCAGGTTTCGTTCGTCGACGTGCCATACAAGAACTTGCAGGTTCCGCCATACGCCCAAGTCGACACGATCATGCACGCACCGACGGAAATGATTATTCACAAGGACGGGAAGTTCGAGATCGACTTTGAAGGGGTCAACCGCTGGGGCTGGCACAGCTACAACGCAACGCCCGTTTCCATCACCAGCGGAATCTGGGTCATGATGTCCCAAACCCTGATCCCGAACGACCGTGTCAACGACGGAGCTTACTACGCCAGCCAATTCGATCTGCCGTACGGTTCGTGGCTGAATCCGGACGACATTCGGACCGCCCACAGCTACGCTTGGCACTTCCTTGTTTCCGCGTGGAGTCCGCTCTGGCGTGCCTTAAGCCGCAACTACTTTGCGCGGGGGTACCTGGAAGAAGTGAATGCGGGGAATGCCAATACTTCCAATTGGCTGCAAGGCGGTGGCTACAACCAATTTAATGAAAATCACGCCGTCAACAGCTTCGAGTCGGCCGCTGAAGGTGTAGGCGCAAGTGCGGTACGGGATGGTATCAGCCATGCTGCGGCGATCTGGAACCCGGAAGGCGACATGGGGGACATGGAAATTTGGGAATTGGCGGAGCCGCTCATATACCTGGGACGCAGCATCAAACCCAATACGGCCGGCTATGGAAAATATCGCGGTGGCAGCGGTTATGAGACGCTGCGGATGGTATATGGCGCAAAAGACTGGACGATGTTTTTCATGGGCAATGGCTACATGTCCAGTGACTGCGGTTTGATGGGCGGATATCCGGCCGCTTCCGGCTACCGATTTGAAGCGCACGGCACCGACCTGAAGGAGCGATTTGCCAAGAAGCTCCCGATTCCAACCGGCGGTGACACCGACCCTGACAACCCCCACTATGAATCGTTGATGAATGCGAAGGAGATCATTCGTGATAAACAATCCATTACAACCGAGACCATTTTTGCCGATTACGATCTCTATTTGAACTACCTGCGTGGGGGCCCTGGATTTGGCGATCCGCTGGAACGCAAGCCGAAAATGATCGAGGATGATTTGAATGAAGGTCATCTCTTGCCTCGCTATGCAGAAAAAGTGTACGGAGCTGTGTTTACCCAAGACGAGAAGGGACGATATGTCATTGATGAGAAACGGACGCAAGAGCGCCGCCAAGAGATGCGGAAGGAACGGTTGAATCGCGGCGTATTGACGACGGAATGGATGAAACAAGAGCGCGAGAAGGTGATCACCAAACAGGCAGCCGTTCAGGTTCGTCACATGTACGCGGGCAGCTTTGCGCTCAGTGCCAAATTTTTGCAGGAATTCAAAGAGTTCTGGTCTCTGCCTGAAGAGTGGAAGCTGACGGAAGATGAGCTGGGCGTTCCTGTATACGGGGCGAAAATCAAAAACACGTAAACATTGTAATGGGGTGAATGGAATGGCGGAGTATGATCGCAAAACGATTGAAGAGCTGATAGACGGGACCATCGAGTTCTACAAATTAAAAGAAATGCTGTCCAATTTTAAGGACACCAACCGCTTTGAGACGTATCTCAGCGTTTTGCAGGAGAGAGTCCCGTGGGATGACCCGATCCTGCTGCCAGCGGGGCTGCATCTGTACATCGTGCAGAAGAAAAACGGGGATCGCATCGTCAAATGCGATTGCGGACATGAATTCTGCGATTATCGGGACAACTGGAAGCTGCATGCGCTTGTCTACGTCCGGGACAATGAGGAAAAAATGGCGGAGCTGTACCCGAAAATGCTTGCCCCTGATCCGGAGTGGCAAGTAATCCGCGAGTACTATTGCCCGAACTGCGCCACTCAGTTGGAGGTTGAGGCAGTGACACCGTGGTATCCGGTGCTCAAGGACTTTGAGCCGGACATCGATACGTTTTACAAGGAGTGGGTAAAACTTCCGCTCCCTCAAGCCAAATAGCCCAAACACCCAAACATCAGCAAGGGTAAAGACGCGAGTCTCTACCCTTTGCTACTTTTCCGTTCGGTTCAGCTATCACCGGGAGGGTTTTTTAACTGGTATTTTCGGAGCTTGCGGTAAAGCGTCGTACGGGCGATTTTGCATTCTCTGGCGATCACCGACAGGTTACCCTTGTGGGTCAGCAGCAGGTGCTCCAGTATTTTTTTCTCCTCTTGCTCCATCGGTGACAACATGGTCATCGCCGGTGGGGTTTCACCATCGCTATGCTTGAGCTGGCTCACGAGAAAGGGCGGGAGGTCCTCGATGACGATTTCCGCAGAGTCTGTGAACAGTACCGCGTGTTCAATCACGTTTTGAAGCTCTCGGATGTTCCCCGGCCAGTGATAGTGGCGGAGGAAGGAAAGGGTTTCGCTGCTGAACGAACGGACCGGTTTGGTGTATTTCCTGCTGAACACATCGAGGAAGTGTTGGGCCAACAGCGGGATATCTTCCTTTCGTTCACGCAGGGACGGCAGGTGAATGGAGACGGTGTTCAAACGATAATAGAGATCGGAGCGGAACTTGCCTTCCGCAACCATTGCTTTTAAATCCCGGTTGGTTGCAGCGATGATCCGTACGTCGACCGGAATGGGCTTTGATGAGCCGAGACGAACCACCTCTTTTTCCTGCAGGACGCGGAGCAGATGAACCTGCAGGTCGAGTGGCATTTCGCCGATCTCATCGAGAAACATCGTCCCGCCGTCCGCCTCTTCGAACTTTCCTTTTTTTCCCTTCGGGGTTCCTCCGGTGAATGTCCCGGGCTCGTAGCCAAACAAGTCACTGGCAATCAGATCTTTGGGAATGGCGCCGCAGTTGATGGCGACAAACGGCTGCGTGCTCCTGCTGCTGCTCTTGTGAACAGCGCGGGCCACCTTTTCTTTTCCCGTGCCGCTTTCTCCTGTCAACAGCAGGGTGACATTGACGTCGGAAATCATTCGGCATTTTTCGATAACTTTACGGATTTCAGGCGATTCCCCAAGGATTTCCTGCCACCCGTTCGGCGGTTGTGTTGTGGCCGTGCTGTGGTGCTGTAAAACGATGAGGAAGCCGATCAACTGTTCACCCAGGATGATACGTTCTATGTATGCGCGTGCGTGGAGCTGATAAATGTCGATTTGATTGAGAGGCACGTTCTGTGGAGAAGGAGAGTTGAGTTCATCCGTCAGTGGCTTCCATTCGAGTGCATGAAGCCATTCCGGTTTGTCCAGGTTCCAGTGTAGGAAATAACCCCTGTTTCGTTTAAGCACGTTGTATCGCGTGTCCAGTAAAACAATCGTGTCTTGCGGCCAGCGGACAGAAGCCTGGTGAAACCGCTCCAGCAGGTACATTACCCGTTCCCGATGGGACTGGGAGAGGCGTTGTTGAATGAACAGGGCGCTGGAAGTAACCAATCCCAACGTGTGGGGTTGGGCGTCGTACCATAGTCCTGTCAGATCAAGTGCCCCCATAATTTGATCGGTCAGCGGGTCGATGATCGGGGCCGACGAGCAGATCCATGGGTGACATCCCTGGCAAAAGTGCTCGGCAGAGAAAATTTGGACAGGCATTCGCGTCGCAATGCTGGTTCCAATCGCATTGGTGCCTGCCGCAAGTTCGCTCCAATCGGCACCCGGGACAAAATTCATCAATTCGCCCTCGCGACGAATGCGCTTGTCGCCTTGCAGGTAAATGATACGCCCCTTGTTGTCAGATAACGTGATCAAGTACCCCGTCTCGATGATTTGGCCGGATAATTTGTCGATGATTGGCTTGGCCGCACTGTACAGCTTAGATGTTTGAAGCAGGTCACTTATTTCATCGTCCGAGAGAGAAAGCGTCGTCTGCTTTTGCTTCGGATTAACGCCGGATTCCTGGCATCTTTTCCACGAACCCAAAATGGTGTTCCGCATGTGATCTTGCGAGGAATGTCCTGATATGAAATTCTCCCACGTCTGTGTCAACTCTTTCATTTTATTCTCCAATTTTCTGGTAGAGAGTATAGCCATGTGTGATTGTTTCATAGCTTTCACTCCTTAAAAATGAATGAAATTGGGAACGAAACGACTGCTACTCCTAAATATTTTACTTTAATAAACTAAATATTCAAACATTTTTTCTGAATGTATTCTCAACGCGCTCAATACTGCTCTAACAATCGCCAAGGAGCCAAAATGTATATGCGGTCAAACCGCCAAAGAAGAGATTGGGCCGGTCGGTGGTGCACTCGTGCTCATCGGTGTTCTGGCCATTATGATCATCCTGATCGCTGTTCTTGCGATGGTGGTTATAAACGCTCTCGCGGAATCTCCATGGGCCGGAGCGGATTCGAATAACTTTTATTAGTGACGGTTTATCCTTAGGATCAACTTCAATGGGACGGAGGAATTGGGGGCATCTCGAAGTAATCGCAACACATGTTTATAAATTGGTCAAACAATCCCCGCCCGACCCGTACATCGACCAGTTTCCGCTTCCAGAGGCGTTGGCATTAGGCCCTTGTTCCGTGCTGTACGATCCTTATATTGATCCGTATCGGGAATAGAAGGAATGATCAAAGAAAAGCGAAAACACAGCACCCTATTTCCAAGGTTGCTGTGTTTTCGGGTACTTAAACAGACTACTTGATCAGAGATAACGCCCAATAAGTTACTAACAACTCTCTGCACTGCCCCCGAGGAACTCTCCTGTGGTGTCATCTATCCTGATGGAACCCTTTGAGCATTCCGATGATAGATTCCATAAGATAATATATTTGCCCTGTAAATGAATCACCTCGGTTATTGTTGCATTTGATCAAGTCCATATTTTTGTGTAATTTCCCCTGTAAATCCCCCTCGCAAGAGACACATCTGTTTCAGGTTCCCCTATGTCTGTATACGGTCGGGTACAGGGATCAACTTGCAAAAAGCAATTCGATCGGCAAACTGGTCTTTTATATTCTTATATTATTTGTTCAATACACTCTCCTCTAATACAGCATATTTATCCCCATATACTTTGATTATATGTTGTTCTCCCCAAGCACACAGCGAGTCCAAAATGCTTTTCAAGCTCCATCCGTATTCACTCAGTTCATATTCAACTTTTGGAGGAACCTGATTGTAGGTAATGCGATGAATAATCCCATCATCCTCCAGTTCGCGCAGTTGCTGTGTCAACATTTTCTGCGTAATTCCAGGCATAAGACGTTTCAATTCGCTCGTGCGTTTTTTACCATGAGTCAGATGACAAAGGATGACGCACTTCCATTTTCCCCCTATCACTTCCAGTGTTGCTTCAACTGAAATATTGTACTTCTTGTTACTCATGCTGTCCCTCCTGACAAATCTATAGGAACTTGTAGGTGCCTATATAACTTTTTAGTGCCTATAGCACAAAAAAGTACGTACTTTTCTCCAAATATCATATAACTCATAATAGCATGTGCCGGCCGGTAATAGCACATGAAAATCACAGCTTTCGTGATGGGAACGATTAGGAGGGAAAGATTACGTGGATCAAAAACGAAGTACGTTGGCGCTGTTGGCTTTGGCCGTAAGCGCATTTGCAATTGGAACAACAGAATTTATCAGTGTGGGACTATTGCCCCTTATCTCGCAAGATCTGAATGTTTCGGTTACGACGGCGGGATTAACTGTTTCCTTATACGCCCTTGGTGTAACGTTCGGGGCACCGATCCTGACTTCCTTGACATCCAGAATGTCACGCAAATCTTTATTGTTGTGGATCATGATCGTCTTTATTATTGGCAACAGCATCGCCGCAAGTGCAACAAGTATTGAACTGTTGCTCGTGGCTCGTGTCATTTCTGCTTTTTCACATGGTGTATTTATGTCGATTGGGTCGACGATTGCAGCCGATGTAGTCCCGGAAAACCGCAGAGCCAGCGCAATTTCCTTTATGTTTACAGGACTTACCGTTGCAATCGTCACCGGTGTTCCATTCGGGACATTTATCGGTCAACAAATGGGATGGAGAGTTGCCTTTATTGCGATTGCCGTCATCGGCATAATTGCATTTATCGCCAACAGTATCCTTGTTCCATCCAATCTGCGAAAAGGTACCCAAGCAACATTCCGTGATCAGTACAAATTGATAACCAATGCCCGCTTATTGCTCGTGTTTATTATTACCGCATTGGGTTACGGCGGAACATTTGTCGTCTTTACTTATTTGGCTCCATTGCTTCACGAAATAACCGGTTTTCAAGAAAATACGGTTGCGGTTATCTTGCTCGTTTACGGTGTTGCCATTGCCCTAGGCAACGTGATCGGTGGAAAGGTCGCTAACCATAACCCCATCGTTGCCCTGTTTTATATGTTTATTGTACAAGCGATCGTGCTCTTTCTCTTGATGTTCACTTCTCCATTTAAAGCAGCCGCTTTACTCACGATTTTTTTCATGGGACTGATGGCTTTCATGAATGTGCCTGGTCTGCAACTCTACGTCGTGATGCTGGCTGAACGTTTTGTTCCAGGGGCAGTTGATGTGGCGTCCGCGATCAACATCGCTGCGTTCAATGCCGGCATTGCAATCGGCTCATACCTGGGTGGGGTGATCACGGATTCCATCGGGCTAATTCACACTCCTTGGATAGGCGCATTGATGGTGCTCGGAGCCGTGCTCCTAACAAGTTGGAGTATGTCTCTTGAACGAAAAGATCAAAAAAAGTGGAGTACGCACCTAAAGCACACACCATTGGATAACGTTTTTAAATCTTCGTGTCGGTCCGGATCCGGATAATTTTGATTTTTAACAAGAGATCAAGGGCGTAGATGTGGTGGCATTTGCACACACTAGCATAAGGTAAAAAAGACCGCAGGCGTTGCTACCACCTACGGCCTATACAATAGACGTTCCCCCAAAGGGGCGGCTCAAATTAGGGTGAAGTAGATCACTGAGTTGCTAGGCTCAAGGGTGATCTACTTCTTTTTGGTAAACAATTAACACTTTGTGTTACAAGAAAAAAGACCACTTCCAACGTGAGAAGCAGCCTTCTGCAAGTTTCCCTAGAAAAACGACGACCAAAGAAATTCATTTCGAAACCCGTCTAGTCTCTCTTCGCAATATTGAAGTTCTCTCTAAGCAGAAGCCAGTTTTGAGGGAATGAAAGTCCTAGCTTCCAATAGCTAACCCCTTTAATTCCCAATTCTTTAACTAAATTAAATTTCGCCTGTATACTTCTGGCATCCTCAAACCACACCATATGTTCACGTCCTGCATTATCCCAATAGGAAAAGAAAGGGGCTTGTTCTTTTTCATCGTATTGAATAGGGACGTTTTCTCTTCTCGCCAAATCAATAGCGTCCTGAGGACTAAGCGCGCGAGCATATTTTCCTCCAGGGTGGTATGGTAGTGTCCAGTCATAACCATAGAGATTCTGGCCCATCATTATTTTGGATGCTGGAATTTCTGTAAGAGCATATTCGAGAACTCTGCGAACTTGCGTAATCGGGCTTACAGGCATTGGCGGCCCACCGGAATAGCCCCATTCATAAGTCATAATGACAACAAAATCAGCCACTTCACCATGTAGTTTGTAATCGTGAGACGTGTACCATGCCCCTTTTTGGGTTGCGCTTGTCTTTGGGGCGAGGGCGGTAGAAAAAAGATACCCTTCATCCTTTATCCTTTTAGACGCCTTGCGTAGAAAATGATTATATGCTTCCCGGTCCTCCGGTTTTATATGCTCAATATCAAAATGAATGTCTTTAAATCCCAGATTTCTGGCCGTTTTGATGATGGTATCAATTAGTTTGTTTGCCAGCTGTTCATTATTTAAAAATAAACTTCCTAGTTCTGGACTAAATTGATTGTTTTCTAAATTGGTAACCACCATCATGCTAATCGCCTTATGATTTTTTGCAATCGATGGCAAATTATCTAATGGCGGTGCAGCAAGGGTGCCATCCCGTTTAATCTGAAAATTGAAAGGTGCTAAATAGGTTAAAAATGGTGAGATTTCCTGTACAGTTTGTTTCGCTTTCGGTGTAACCTCTCCCCGCGGTTCAATATAAGCATTCACATCAATCGTGTGCTTGAATGAAGGGGAAGACCCACTGGATAACGAATGCCCATCATGATGCCATGTTGCGCTAGATTGTGTTTTTGTTCCTTGAATGCTTGGTATGACGATTGCCTGACCAATAACGAGTTGATTGGGAGAAGTCAGTTCGTTTGCTTTGGAAATATCATCAGAAGAGATGCCATAGATATCTGAGATCCTCTTTAACGTTTGTCCCTTCTGAACGACGTGAATACGAACAGTCTTTGAAGTTGATTGCATGTGAGTTTTACCGTCACCATGTGACGTGTACTCATTGATTGAACTGCTGTTTTTCCTGATTATTTGATTATTATCGTTAAGGCTTCCTCTGTTGCAAGCCGTCGATATAAGCATTGCTATCATTACACTAAAAAGTAAGACCTTTTTCATGTAACCACCTCCACGATGTAGGTTCCCCCTTTTTTTATTTTTAATGAAAAAAATTCGCAAATAGTTGCTGTACGTACAAAAACCAGTCCAAAACACGAAAATTAAGTGTTAGACTGGTTTCTTTTTGAGAGCCGCTAGCCTTTAAAGTTTTTTAATGAAATTATCACACCATTCAATATACAGGCATTCATACTGGATGCCGAATTCAACAACAGAGATGCTGGAGGAAATGGGATCCTTGCTGTTGGAAGGGTCAAGCATTTGTTTGAGCTCCTCAACTTTGTCCAAATAGGCAGCTAATCGTTCTTCATGCTGCTTCTTTATTTCCTTAACTCGCATGATCATCTTTTCGGGCTCCACAAGCCAAGAATTGTAAGCCTTCAACAGGAACTCATCACGCATGCTGCCAAGTTCCGCGGGCTCAGTTGTCCACTCGATTAATGCCTCTCGTCCGGCTTCCGTGATCTCATATAATTTTCGTGCCGGGCGGTATGCGTGCTGTTCTACCCCGTGAAGCTTTACCAAACCTTCTCCTTCCATTTTGGCCAATTCTGGATAAACTTGATTGCTGCCTACTTTCCAATAAGGACCTATTCGACTGTTCATCTGTTGCTTGATATCGTAACCGCTGAGGGGCTCGCGGGCCAATAAAGAAAGCAGGGCGTAACGAATTGAGCTCATAAAAACAACTCCTCTTATCATTAAGACAAAATTATCATAGGTCAATTTTAATATATACTTATTTTTTCAGTTTATCAAACAGAGCTTATTTATAGGTTAAATTTAACTTATATTTTTGTTGACTTATGATAAGTTATGAGTTATTTTTGATTTAGGTTAAATTTAACATATATTTCTTTTTACACAGAAACATCTACATTAACTTACAACAATTTTTAAGGGAGGAATTTTATTATGAAACTCATTTTTGAGGACCAAACATTTTCATTTGAGCTGTTGCGCACGTTGAGTTACGCCCCATACGGAGGAGCGGATATTGGCGAATGTCTGTCTACCGCCTATCGGATCGAAGAGGGCAATTTTGAAAGCTGGTATGCGGAGTGGTATAAAACCGCTGAGCGAATTCATGCTTTAGCCGTTGAGAGTATGGAGCGGGGCAAACTGGTTAGTGCGAGGGAATGCTATCTGCGGGCTCATAATTACTATCGGACTGCGGAATTCTTTCTGCATGGAAATCCGAATGACCCGCGTATCCTGGATACCTGGGGAAAAAGCCGGAGTACGTTTCGCCAAGCGATCAAATTGATGGATACTCCTGTGGAAGAAGTGGAGATTCCTTATGAAGGAACCTATTTGCCGGGATATTTCTACCGTTTGGATGAGTCCCCGATGCCGCGGCCAACCTTACTGATCCACGGAGGGTTTGACTCCACACAGGAAGAACTTTATTTGGAAGTAGTGGCGTCTGCGCTTGCCCGTGGGTACAATTGCCTTACCTTCGAAGGACCGGGACAGGGCGCCGTCATCCGTGAGCAGCATATCCCGTTTCGCCATGATTGGGAAAAGGTTGTCACACCTGTAGTCGATTACCTGGAGTCCCGACCTGAAGTGGACTCCAAACGGATCGCCATTATCGGGATTAGTCTTGGCGGATATCTGGCTCCGCGGGCTGCAGCCTTTGAGCATCGGCTTGCCGCTTGCGTCGCAAACGATGGTCTGTTTTCCAATCAATTCGGTGAGAAGGGCCGCATGCTTTATAGAGGAAACGTGGAGGATTTAAACGATCCAAACGTAATGGAGAAGGTTATCCGGGAAATAATGGCGAAACATACCGGGGTTCGTTGGGCCATCGAAAATGGAATGTTCACGTATAAGGCTAATTCCATTCAAGAACTTGTCCAAATCACAGAGCCCTACACATTAGAGGGTGTGGCAGATAAAATTAAGTGCCCGACGTTGGTATGCGAAGCCGAAGCCGATCATTTCTTCGCCGAGCAGCCGAAGATGCTCTATGATGCCCTTACTTGCCCGAAAACGTTCATGCTTTTCACTGCGGAAGATTGCGCGGAGGAACACTGCCAATTCGGTGCGCTGCTTTTCTTTAACCAACGCATGTTTGAATGGCTGGATGAAACCTTGGATGTAAATAACGAATTGACACAGTTCTCTTTGCAAAAATAATTCCGATTTGTTGGCGAGTCCCGGTACGGAAAAATAGCCCGACCCCAATTCATAATGCCGATAGTCCTAAGTGCATGAGCTACCGGCCAAATCTTTTTGGGTTCATTGGAATATTTTGATAATTACATAACGGAGGGGTTTTTACATGAACCATTTAGATTCCTTACAAAAGATGTTGAGGGGAGAAGTTCCTGCACCGCCAGTCGCTCAACTGCTCGGGTTTAACTTGGTGGAACTGGATAAGGGCATGGCTGTCTTTGAAATGGAAACATCGGAGCGGCTGTATAACCCGATGGGGACTCTCCACGGCGGGATACTGTGTGATATTTCGGATGCTGCAATGGGGTGTGCGTTTGCCACCACATTGGCAGAAAATGAACCCTATACCACCGTCGATATCAAACTAAACTTCCTGAAACCTGTATGGAACACAAAACTTCGTGCAGTGGGCAAACTCATTAAAAGAGGGAATACGATTGGTTTGCTCGAATGCCATGTTTATGACCAAAATGAAAGCCTTGTAGCACATTCCACTTGTACATGCATGATATTACGAGATGAAAAGAGCGAAGGGAGGTAAACCTCCCTATAAGAGGTTGTCGAGGTTTCGGCAACCTCTTGATATAGACGGGCGTACGCGGTTTCCTTAGAGTATGAAACTTTTCCAATATGCTTTGAAACCTTCCTCCGATAAAATCGTATTGAACTAGGGAAGGATAAAGGATAGGGAGGTTTTTCTCATGATTCTTACCACAACCAATACATTACAAGGCAAAGAAATTGAGACTTATTTAGGAATCGTAAGCGGAGAAGTGATTCTCGGAGCCAACGTTGTTCGTGATTTTCTGGCCGGAATTACCGACATTATCGGGGGAAGAAGCGGAGCATATGAAAGCAAACTGCAAGAGGGACGGGAGTTGGCCCTTCGTGAAATGCAGGACAAAGCACGACAACTTGGTGCCAATGCAGTAATTGGGGTCGATTTAGACTTTGAAACATTGCGAGAAGGCATGATGATGGTAATTGCTACAGGAACAGCGGTAAAAGTGAAATAAAAAACCGAGGAACATGTAAACCCTTATCCCAAAAGGATAGGGGTTCTTTCAGTCAAGCTCTTACGCCGCTAACCCGTGTAAGGGAAATTATGGGGAGACGACAGACTGTAAAGGAAAGGGATTTTGCTTTTTAGTCCCTAAGTATCAAGGGGAGCTTCGTGGAGAACCTACCTAATGGACTTGACGTCCACAATCAATGGAGGTGGGGTTATGAAGAAAAGCTGGATAGCAACCGGAACTTCCCTGTTATGCGCTGCCGTATTAATGACGGGTTGCGGCTATAGTACCAAAGGTTATGGAACCCGAGGTTACGATGGAGCTCCTCACTATGGGACAAGAGCTCTTCAAGGACCCTCAGGATCTGGAGCTTCCGATACAACTACGTACGGAACACCTGGTTTAGGTGGTCTTACAACTACACCTGATTACGGGGGAACGGCGTATACAGGACGTCATGGAACTACGGGCATGTATGGAACTACGGGCATGCATGGGACTACCGGCATGTATGGAACATCCGGTTACAACAGATCCGTTGGCATGTATGGAACAACCGGTTACAGCGGAACTTCCGGCATATATGGAACAACTGCTGCCGGACACTGGACAACCAATACAAGCGGTTTCTCTACCAATTTGGAACATCACTTGCGTAAAGCAGGTATTTATCACGTAAAAGTGCTTGCCATTGGCGACACAATTATCCTTGGTGAGTCTCGCCATGCCAAGACGAGAGGAACCGGCCAAAATACGGGAACTGACTTATCATCAGCCCTTAACCAGGTTCGAAGCGTTGTTGGTGGAGGAGCACGCATTCTGACGGTTTCTGATGATAACGCAGTACGTGCAATGGATCGAGTGAAACACCACCTGAATACGGCGTCAACTCATGCCCGTAACTATTCCATTACAAAAGATCTCGACTTGATTGTAAGTAAAGCGATCCCCAAAACGTCGACAAGCAAATAGGAAGAAAAAAGAGCAGGTGTCTGAATCCCGGACATCTGCTCTTACCACATATAAAAGTGAACTAACAGGCAAACATGGTAAACTCTTTGCCAAGTAATTCATGGTGGAACCTTCCATCTATTAATATCCAAATAAATTTTTATAATAGAGGAAATTCACAAAAAAGTCACTATTTCGTTATAATAATGTCGAAAAAAGCTCCCTGAAAAAGGGAGCACAATAAAGCTATCGATCATTATTCTCATGTATTAGTTCTTGGCGAACTCCTGAAGTCGATTGGCCGCAGCGGTCGGATCCATTTCAAGGAGAAACAGCATGTTCAAATGACTGGTAGCCGTGATGCTTCGCTTCGTAGCATAATAAAGATTCGGCTTTTGATATTTGATCAGGCTCATGATCTCTGTAGTAGGCGGGGTAATGAATTTGATACGCAAAAGCCCGTTCAGATAAGCGATCAGTTGTTTTATGGATGTGGCGCTGTCATTGTCCGGCACTTTATTGATTAAATCCACTAAATCTTTCATCATCTGTTTTTTTGCTTGTTTGATATTCAATCCGAGTTCTTCGATGATAAACACCTCCTATGCACCCTCGTGAGGTAATACCACTTTTTATAGAAGGTTAAACCTTTTTTAGATAAAAACATGAAAATTCACCTAGTCCAAATAAGCCCATTTATAGTCTGCATAGCCCAGACCATCCATTCGGGAGGGATCTTGGTGAACATGGCGGTGATGAAAGCTGACGGTCCCGGATGGATAATCATCATGGAGACTGTCAAGCAAGCCGTGAAACAGCGTTTTCAAGTGTACGATCAAGATCTCGAGCTGTTGGAAGGATATTTGAGCCAAATCAAGAAGTATCGGATAACACCAAGAAAGCAAAGAAATCAAGAAAGGAGAGGAAGCTGTGAAGGTTAAGGGCTTTAACCATGTAACCATAGGCGTGTCCAACCTTGCAACATCGTTGTCGTTTTACACCGATGTGCTGGGAATGAAGCTTGTGCATCTTGCCCGGCATGATTGCTACTTGGAATGGGGAAATGCGTGGGTTTGCCTGGTGGAGCGGAAAGGACAAGAACGCACAGGGGAACCGGGCGTTGGAGTTGATCATGTCGCCTTCTCGATTGATGAAGAAGATTTTGATGAAGCCGTTCTTACCTTAAGAAAACATCATGTGACGATTGTCCGAGGACCCGTTGAACGCGGGCAGGGACGTGCGATTAACTTTCTCGATCCTGACCAAACCCAATTGGAACTGTACACAAGCAACCTGCACCGTAGAATGGAAGTGTGGAAATAGTTTGTAATTTTAACAGTTATATCTTGATTCTGCTATTATATCCTAGGTAAAATGTCCCTATAGGTCTATGAACATATGCTTATCAATACAAGTTTTGGGGAAATGCAAAAATAGGCAGAACGATAGCTCTAACGCGATATACTGGGAAAGACGGTATATCAGCCGGGGGGAGAGGAGCATGTCATATCGGTGGATCGGTCTTATGACAGGGGCGGTGATCGCTGGTACAGCGTGGGGGCTTTATCAAGTGATAGAGCCGAGGATACTATTTTCCGGTGTTATCGCGCTGCAGGCCAGCCTTGGATATTACGTTGGGAAAAAATTTGAACAAATGCAAAAGATGGCCTATCTGGATTCCTTGACAGAAGTTCTTGTCAACAGGCGTTTTTTCGAATTGCTGGAAAAAGAAGTGGAACGCGCCAAGCGGCAAGAGTATTGTGTCACCTTGATGTTTATTGATTTGGACAATTTTAAAAAATATAATGACAAATACGGCCATCTTGCCGGTGATCGGTTACTCTCCCGCTTTGCGAAGTTTCTTAAGGAAAATGTCAGGGATCAGGATTCTGTGGGCAGATGGGGCGGAGAGGAATTTGTTACGTTGTTGCCTCATACCGACGCCAGACAGGGGATCGTAGCAGGAAGGCGCATCCAGGATCGGCTTCGGCAGGAGATGCCTGAGATTACCGTCAGTATCGGACTGGCGACATTTCCTTTTCATGCGCTTTCCGCTGCCGAGCTTGCCGCTAGGGCGGATGCTTTAATGTATGAGGCGAAGAAAAAGAAGGACTGTTTGCTGGCAGGTCCAATAAGCAGCTAAGGACTTGCCAAGGAGTAAAGCCCACAGCCAAGGACAAAGAATGTGGTGACAGCAATGGAAGAACAACAAAATCGACGAAAATACTTTCGGCTGGAATTGAATAAGGCGCTTTGCGGCAACGTGGAAATTGTGCAAATCAAGGGCAAGTCGATTCATACAAAAATCACCAAAGTCTGCATTGAAGATATTGGTCCGGGTGGCCTTCGCTTTGTTTCAGACCTGAAGCTGCCTGTTACAAATGAGATCGTTTTGGAAATTGAAATCAAACTGTTGGATGAGTATGTAAAGCTGTTGGGGATTATCGTACGAAGAAAAGATTTATCAGAGAATTTGTTTGAGTATGGGGTTCAGTTTACCATTTTTGACCATGTACAAAACTTGCTGACTCAAAGCATCAATAAATTAACGATCCGTCTCCGTGCACGACCGAATTTAAGCAGTTGCGCTTTTTGCAGTATGCCTGACAATGAAAAATGCTTTGGCAGTCATGGGGAACCGCCCGGCACACAGCGTTAAGCTATCGCCTGGCGGTTTTTTTGTCTGCTAACATAATAAGGAAGACAAAAAATTTACATAATCTTAACATAAAAACCCTTCATTTTAAATTTACCTTTACATTCTTGTTCGTTATAATCGTAGAGGTGCAATTATCCTAAAGGAGTGACATATCTTCTTATGCTGAAATCGAAAAAACACATTTTCTTTGATCTGTTTGAGGAACAAGTTGCCATCGTCCATAAGGGTACCCATCTTTTCTTTGAGATGTTGGGCAACTATCAAGATATTGAAGACAAATGCAAGGCCATTAAAGCAGTGGAAAAAGAAGGAGATGCCATCGTTCGCAAAATTATGAACGAATTGAACTCTACTTTTATCACTCCGCTTGAGCGCGAAGATATTCACGCTTTAGCCCATACGCTCGATTCCGTACTTGATTACATTGATGGTGTGGCTGACCGGATGTTTTTGTACCAATTGCCGCAACCGGATGCTCGCGTTATAGCTCAAGCCAATATCATTGTGAGATGTTCCACTCAACTGATAGAACTGATTCGTACACTGCGCAAATTGGATCACAAAGTCGTGGCAGATATTGCTCGCCAAATTAAGGAGCTGGAGTGGGAATCTGACGCCAACTACCGCAAAATGGTTTCTGAATTGCTCAATGCGCCTGATGCGGACCCAATCTTGGCGATCAAATGGAAAGAGATCTACGACAGGCTGGAGGACTGTGCAGACTTTACAGAGGATGTCGCTAACTTAGTTGAAGGGATTGTGCTCAAGAATGCCTAGTCTTTCTCCGGACGTACTTATTCTGATCTTAGTGGTGCTGATGGCACTCAGCTTTGACTTTATCAACGGATTTCACGATACAGCAAATGCGATCGCCACATCCGTCTCAACCCGCGCTTTAAGTCCGCGGACGGCAATTATTCTTGCCTCTGTCTTCAACCTGGTTGGTGCCTTGACGTATACAGGAGTGGCTAAGACGATTGGGGGCAAAATCGCCGATCCATTCAAATTGGAAAACGGTTTGGTCATCGTGCTGGCGGCCCTCACCGCAGCGATTCTCTGGAATTTAATTACCTGGTGGTTTGGGATTCCCAGTTCATCATCCCATGCCTTGATCGGCGGCGTAAGTGGTGCGGTTGTAGGGGCATCCGGGTTTGGAGCCATTAACATGGGAGGCTTTGTCAGCATTGTACAGGCTCTGATTATCTCTCCGGTGGTAGCATTTGCCGTAGGTTATGTCGTGATGAAACTTGTTTCGTTGATCGTGGCCAACTTGCCTTATCATAAAACGAACCAAAACTTCCGTGCGCTGCAAGTGTTGTCCGCTTCCTGGCAATCGTTCAGCCATGGCGCAAACGATGCGCAGAAAACGATGGGGATTATCACTTTTGCCTTGATTACTGGCGGATTTATGTCACCGGTAAACGGAGAAATTACCATTCCGCTTTGGGTAAAGCTGTCGGCAGCGACGGCGATGGCTCTTGGTACCTCTGTGGGGGGCTGGCGGATCATCAAAACAATGGGCGGCAAAATTATGAAAATCAAACCGATTAGCGGTTTTTCAGCCGACCTGACTTCATCTTTGGTTATCACCTCGTTCACGATGCTTGCTCTTCCGGTAAGTACGACACATGTCATTTCTTCCGCTATCATGGGGGTAGGTGCTTCCCAGAAGTTTTCTGCCGTTAAGTGGGGAGTGGCAGGACGAATTGTTTTCACCTGGATCGTGACTCTGCCGGTTACAGGCATTTTGGCGGCAGCCATGTACGTGGTTTACGACGTGTTTATGTAACATACATGCGACAAGACATGCAGGGGCATACTATTCCCAGTAAGAATGGGAGGTATGCCCTTTGATGGATCCGAATACTCCAGGTAATATTCGATCTCGATATATCGGTCAATGGTTGTTCTATTCGGGTATTTTTGCCATCACGCTTGGTTTGGCATTATGGTTGGCCGATGCATATGATTTCATCGCAATGGATGAATGGTATGCTAACTTCGCGACATATACCTCATTTACATTGGTTGCGGTAGGGGCTGTGGCCACGCTGTTGGGATACCTGTTTTTTAGAAGTTAGTTTAGTAGGTTCCGGTCAGCTTTTGCCATAAGGTTGGTTTTGGTTTGATTTGCAGCATGCGAATGGATGAAAAAGGAATAAATAGCAATGCCTCGTCTTCCCGCTCCAATAAGATGCCGGACGAACTGAAATCCTGCAAAATCCCTTCTTCACAAGGAGGGATTTTTTGATCATCATGAAAGAAAACCATAATGGATCGATCCAAATAATCATCCAATACTTCCCGGTTCATTTTTTCACATCCCTTTTTCGCGATATACCTGGATACTTTCCAGTATGAACACACGAACGCCGTCCCAATCAGAAAGGACGGCGTTTTCTTTGCTAAAGCTGCTTTAGTTTTCTTCTGCTGACGGCGATCAATAAGAACAGGCCCAACATGGCAAGAGTCAAGCTGACCAATTGAGCAACTCGAAGGCCGCCGAACATTAAACTGTCAGTCCGCATTCCTTCGATAAAAAATCGGCCAATCGAATACAAAATGAGATAGCTGGCGAGCACTTGCCCGTCGTATCGCTTGAATCGATACAACAACGTGAGCAGGATACCGAAGACGAGCAGATCCCACAGAGATTCATACAGAAATGTGGGGTGGTAATAAACCCCGTCAATAAACATTTGGTTGCGGATGAAAGCAGGAAAATGGGACATGAATTCCGGAGAAGCGACACCACCGTGCGCTTCCTGGTTAATAAAATTCCCCCATCGCCCGATCGCCTGCCCGAGAATCACGCTGGGCATAATCACATCACCGGTTAAGAAGAAAGGTAAACGGTATTTTCGGACATATAAGCCGCCTGCCAAGACTCCGCCGATTAATCCGCCGTGGATGGCCAAACCGCCCTTCCAAACTGCGAAAACATCGAGCGGGTGGGCTTGATATTGTTCCCATTCGAAGATCACATAGTACGCTCGGGCACAAAGAATCGCTGAGGGAATAATCCAAACTACCATGTTTAATATATGGTCAGGGTCTATGCCAGCGCGTTTTGCATGGTATCTTGCCAAATAGGTCCCGATAAAGAATGCGGTTCCCATGATAATTCCGTACCAGTGAACCGAAATCGGACCCAAAGAAAAAGCAACAGGATCGATCAAACGGATCTCCTCCTTATGTATTGTCCTTGGAACAGTATAACACAAGCTGCAGAATATTTCCTGTCGGGTACCGTCCACCTATCGCATCATTAGACGATTGAACTTTGTGTGAAATGTCACGGGAAGAGATTGAAATGAAAAGCTGTATGGGATAAGTTAGTGTCTGAATTATTTCAACAGTTTAAATAATTCGCGTTATTAATGTGAAAATGATGTAAAAAATGGAAACTGAAGAAAGGGGAATCAACTTGAAAAGTATCCGTTCCAAATTACTTCTCATTATAATTCCGATTCTTACTGTCTTGTTAATTGGGATTTCCTGGATAAATCACTCCAAAGCAACAGAGTTTCTTCTGCAGAACTTTCGAGACAAGTCATACGTGGATTTAGCCAATCTTCGGGAAAACGTCAATCATTGGCTGCAACTTCACGTTGAGCGGATTACGGTCATGGCAACCAGCCAAGAAGTGACCAGAATGGACCCTGATGCCACGATTTCGTATTTGAAAAAGCGGCAAAAAGAGTATTCCGAGTACGGCACATTTTTGTATGCGCTTCCAAACGGAGATTCGTTTACTACTCTTGATCAAACGACAAACATTAAGGATCGTCCCTATTTCCAGGAGGTTATGGCAGGGAAACCGTATGCAATCTCCAATGTATTGATCCACAAGGTGACAGGAGAGCCGATTATTGTCATTGCCAGTCCCATTCATGATGAATCCGGTCATATCAAAGGCATGGTAGGGGCGACAATCTCTATTGGCACGCTGAACGAATTGATCGCGAAAGCCAAATTTGCAGAAACAGGCTATGCGTATATGGTACAGCAGGACGGGACGTTTATCGCCCATCCGGATAAAACTTTTTTGCTGAAGAAAAAAATGCAAGAACTTGGCATTCCCGAACTTACTGTGGCTCTTTCCCGGATAAATGCGAAAGAGAAGCCAAGGGAAGTGCGGTACACATTAAACGGAATTGAAAAGTTTGGGTTTTATTCTTATATACCGATGTCCGGGTGGGGGATTGTGATAACAGCTCCGGTGCGAGAGGCAACCGTTCAGCTTGACACTTTGGCCAAAATTTCGTTTGTTACCGCAGCAGTGGTTCTCGCCTTTGCCATTCTTATCCTGGTTTTGTTTACGACAACTTTTATCCGTCCGATCAAGCTTTTGACCAACCTTACCACACGGGTTGCAGGCGGGGATTTAACGATCAAATTGCAGCACAAGTCTAAAGATGAAGTGGGAGTATTGGGCCAAAACTTCAACTGCATGGTCGAAAAAATGCAAAAAGTGCTGTCTTTGATCAGCCGGACAACCGAGCATACCAAACGAGCTTCCGATACGTTGGTGATGAGCAGCGAAGAAACCAAGCATTCTGCCGAGCAGGTGGCAATAACCATCTCCGAGTTGGCTTCCGGCACGACTGACATAGCTGCTTCGGTCACCCATGCAACAGACAAAGTCCAAGAAATGATCCAGACGGTTAATCGAATTTCCGCTTATGCGGATGAAATTATTGCAACAGCCAGACTGAGCAAGGAATCAGCAGAAAACGGCAGCCAGTATGCCAATCAAGCGGTAAGCAAAATGTCCGAGATCAATCAGACGGTGGAACAAACGGCAGAGATCATCATCAAGCTGGATCAACACTCCAAGGTGATCGGCAATATTGTCGGGATCATTACCAATATCGCGCAGCAAACCAATTTGTTGGCACTTAATGCTTCTATTGAAGCGGCCCGCGCAGGTGAGCAGGGCAAAGGCTTCGCGGTGGTTGCCGAGGAAGTGCGAAAACTGGCCAATGAAACCAGTTCTTCCGCAGAAAAAATTACCCTTCTGATCCGGGAGACGCAAGATGAAAGCAACCGTGCCGTCCAGGCCGTTAATGCGGGGACAAAGGTTGTGGCGGAAGGAACGAAGACGGTGCAGTTGGCGGGAACAGCTTTCAAAGAGATAGCGGAGCATATTGACCAGGTGCTGAAGAAGAATGTAAGCATTCATGGCAGCATTCAAGAGCTGGAGGCCAAAGGAAAACAGGTGGTAAGCTATATGGAAGATATCTCCGCTGTTACGGAACAGGCGGCAGCCGGATCGGAGGAGGTAAGTGCAGCCAGCGAGCAGCAAGCAGCGGCCGCCAGCCAGATTTCCCATGATGCGATGGAATTGGCAGCGCTTGCGGAAGAGTTGAAGGAGATTATGTCCCAATTTAAAGTGGAAGTGTGAACATTTAAAAGAATTAATAAGTTTGGGGCCCCGCCGGGCGCAACTTAGCGCCGCACAGGACGTGCTAGTGCCGGCGACGCAACAAGGACGTTGCGCTTAGCCGACTTATAGCCCGGTGGGTATTTTTACTGTCCATGTTTGATAATATCTGATTGGTCCGCTTCCGATTGCATCCGGCGGGCCATTTCTTTGTTTTGTCCGGTTTTGTCTGCGACGGATTGGGCTTTTGACGCTTCAAGCTTTTGTTCGGAAGGATTTTTTTTGGTCATTTCGGATGGGCCTCCTTTGGGTAGTGTCATGGTGTGCAAAAAAATACCTCACTACATATTGCAGTGAGGCAGCGGTTCATATTGCTTCAATTGAGAAGCGTTCGGCATGAATGTTCCTATCAGACATTGCATGCGCATATGTAAACCGCTTTTCAATTATGGGAGAGGAGAAACCGGAGGAAGAGCTTATGGGGAAACGTAAGTCTTCTCCGCGGTTATCAGCGACACCGTTGCGCCGCTAGTTCTATTCTTTGCCATTTTCTTGGATTTTTATACAGCATGGATTTCATTTTTTTGCAGCGCAAGATTTCTTGAGGGGGAGGGGTTGGCATTTTACGAGGAATGCCGCTTGTGATAGTATGAATTTATTGCCATTTTGAACACAGGTGAGAATATGAGAGTCATTTCAGGAGAATACAAGGGACGCCCTCTGGCTGCAGTCCCGGGCAAAGGAACACGTCCTACAACCGACAAAGTAAAAGAATCGATATTTAATATGATCGGCCCGTATTTTGACGGAGGCTGGGTGCTTGATTTATACGCGGGTACAGGCGGCTTGGGGATTGAAGCATTGAGCCGCGGGATGGAGAAAGCCGTGTTTATCGACATTGATCCCAAAGCGGTTTCCGTCATAAAAAGAAATGTGGCTTCGCTAAAACTGGAACCACAAGCTGAAATTTACCGGAATGATTCGCATCGGGCGATGAAAGCGTTAGCCAAACGGGATTTGCGGTTTGATTTGGTGTTTCTCGATCCGCCGTATGCCAAGCAAAAAATTGAAGAAGAAATCAAATTCCTTCAGGAGTCAAATTTGTTGGCGGATCATGCTCGCATTGTAGCCGAGCATGACGCACAATATCAGATGGCTGAAAAAATAGAAGCTTGTACGAAAGAACGAAGTGTTACCTACGGTGATACTACGGTTTCCATTTATTTATTCGAATCGTAAGGAGGTATTCTTCATGCCGATTGCTGTTTGTCCGGGAAGTTTCGACCCGGTCACATACGGTCATCTTGATATCATTACACGCGGAGCAAAAATTTTTGACAAGGTAATTGTGGCAGTCCTGGTCAACTCCAAGAAAAATCCGCTTTTCACCATTGAAGAGCGGCTGGAACTGCTGCGAGAAGCGACCAAAGAACTTCCCAATGTGGAAGTGGATACGTTTAGCGGTCTGTTAATCGACTACATGCGTGAAAAACAGGCCAGGGTCTTGATTAAGGGTTTGCGGGCAGTGTCAGACTTCGAATATGAAATGCAGATGGCTTCCATTAATCGTAAATTGGACGAAGATATTGAGACATTTTTCGTCATGACGAATAACCAGTATTCCTTTTTAAGTTCAAGTATTGTAAAGGAAGTGGCGAGATACAACGCACCAGTAAGCGATCTGGTTCCGCCCGCAGTGGAAAAAGCACTGCGTTCCAAATTTTCGATGCCTGCTACGGATTAGACCGAACTGCCTTTTTAAGCAAGGTGCTTAACGTCATTAAAACAATCAAAATCATGACCGAGGCAAAAGCGGAGTGGCTAAAGGTATTCCACCAGGTATTCAGGGTGTGGATGGGCTCGTCGGCAAAGAAAACAGGGACACCGGTTGAAGAGGTATGGGTCAATTTTTCCAGCGGCCTCCACAGGAGGACGGTGAAAAGAGATGCCAAAACGGCATGAATCGCGCGGGCAGTAAGATATGGGGTAAAACGGATGTCGGTCTGGCTCAAAATGCTGGCTACTTGGGCGTGTACACTTAAGCCGCCCCATGAGATGATCGCGCTGGCTATGGTTGCTTGCCACATCAATGAGACGTGGCTTGCAGCCTCACTTGCTGTTTGCGCACCGAGCGTCACTTCGAACAATCCGGCAACCAGCGCTTTGGAAAAGATCGTCGGAAAGCCGAGCGGCGCGAGCAGGATTGCCAGAGCTGCACTCAAAAAATCGGTCACTTTGATTGTGGCGAGCAACTGCATCACTACGGAGAAGACAATCAGAAACCCGCCGATCATGAGCAAAGTTTGCAAGGCGGAAGATACAGCGTCCCCCATTAGTTTTCCGAAAGGCCGCTTGTCTTTGAGCCGGGCCCGGTGCATGGCTTGCAGAGCGCGAATCAGTATCGGAGCTTTCGATTTGTCGATTTGTTTGGTGATGGAAGCTCCAGGCGCATAAAAACGGTAGATGAGTCCGAGAACGACAGCTGAACCGTAGTGGGTGATTGCCATGATATACCCGAGCTGTTCGTTATGGAAAAAGCCGACGGCAACCGCCCCGATGACGAACAGCGGGTCACCCGTAGTCGTAAAGGAAACAAGCCGTTCTCCCTCTGTCTGCGTAACATTCCCTTGCTCGCGAAGGCGAGTCGTCAGTTTGGCGGCGACAGGATAGCCGGAAGAGAACCCCATCGTCAAGACGAAGCCGCCAGTACCAGGTACATTAAAAAAAGGACGCATCAGCGGTTCCAGCAAAATTCCCACAAAGTGAACCACACCTGCCCCCATCAAGATTTCCGACACCACGATAAAGGGCAAAAGAGCGGGAAATACTACATCCCACCAAATTTTCAAACCGTTGAGAGCAGCTTGAAAAGAGGTTTCCGGATTCGCTACCAACGTAATCACCAAACCGATGGAAAAAAGGGCAAGCAGCAAAGTGAATAAAGGGGAACGGTGCGACATAAATTCCTCCCGGACATTTGAGATCGTACATGTCTACAACATGTCTACGTGAGGGAGAACGAAACTATGCAATCCTCGGCACATAATCATCAGGGAGGGGGGATTCATCGTGACACACAAGAAAAAACCAAAAGTTGGTCTTGCGCTAGGCTCGGGAGGAGCACGCGGCTTTGCCCATATAGGCGTGCTGAAAGTGTTTGGAGAACACGGAATCCCGATTGATCTGATGGCGGGCAGCAGCATGGGGAGTTTGATAGCCGCTTTGTATGCCAACAACATTGAACCGCACATGATGGAAAAGCTGGCCATGCACCTCAAGCGCAAACATTGGCTGGATATTATCGTGCCGAATCTGGGGTTCGTTGCCGGCCAAAAAATAAAGGAATTGATTCGCCTGTTAACGCATGGCAAAAATATTGAAGACTTGTCCAAACCGCTGGCCGTAGTGGCTACCGATATTGAGACGGGAGAGCGTGTTGTTTTTCGTGAAGGGCCGGTTGATCAGGCAGTTCGGGCAAGCATTTCCATTCCGGGGATCTTTGTGCCGGAGCGGGTAGGTGACAGACTGCTTGTGGACGGCGGGGTGATTGACCGCGTGCCGATTACGGTGACCAAAGAGATGGGAGCAGATATTGTGATTGCCGTAGACGTTGCTCATTTTGACGTAAAGATGAAAGTCGGGTCCATTTTTGACGTGATTGCACAAACGATCGATGTCATGGAAAGAGAGATTCTCCGTCACCGCATGCTGTCAGCCGATCTGGTGATTCGTCCGGAAGTGGGACACTATAGCAGTATTGCCTACTCGGGGATACAGGAAATTATCGCAGAAGGCGAAAAAGCTGCTTTGGAACACGTTGATCGTGTCAAGGAACTGATTGAGAATTGGGGGAACAACGATGAACAAACATGCTGAACACCGGACAACCGCCAGATTGCATTCGCTTCGCTGGTGGCTTGCAGGCCTTTTAGCCGTGTTGCTGTTTTTGTTTTACCTTCCGCTTCCCTACTATGTAACTCGTCCCGGATCGGCAATTGAACTGGCTCCGATGATTCAAGTGGAAGGCGGAACCAAAGATGAGAAAGGCGCGTTCATGCTAACGACGGTTCGCATGGGAGAAGCTTCTCCGATCTGGTATCTCTACTCCAAAATATCACCCGATGTGGAGCTGATCGACAAAGACCTGGTTTTAGGGCACGGGGAATCTGATGATGATTTCACCAAGCGGGAACTGGAAGTGATGAAGGGCTCCCAGCAGTTGGCAGAAGCGGTTGCTTTTCGTCATGCGGGCTATCCGGTCAAGATTGAAAATCAAGGGGTAATCGTGATGGGCACCATAGAGGGATTGCCTGCCAAAAACGTTTTGAAGGTAGGGGACGTAATTACGGCAATCGATCAGCAAAAGGTGACCACCACGCAAGAGTTGCTCGACTTTCTCGCGAAGAAAAAACCGGGGGATACCATTCAAGTAACTTATCAGCGTGAAGGAAAAGAACAGACAAGCCCGATTACGCTCGCACCATTGCCGGATGAGAAAGGCGGACCAAGCAACCGCGTAGGGTTGGGGATTCGCCCGGACAACAAGCAGTTGATTGAAATCCCCAAAAAAGTAAGCATCTCCGCCGAAGGGATTGGCGGGCCTTCAGCGGGTTTGATGATGACCTTGGAAATTTACGATCAACTGAAAAAAGAAATGGATTTGACCCATGGCTACCGAATTGCCGGAACGGGAACCATCTCCGCTGACGGAACCGTAGGGCGCATTGGCGGAATAAACCACAAAATTGTGGCGGCTGATAGAGCGGGAGCCGAAATTTTCTTTGCGCCGAATGACCCAACCACGGGTGATGAAGAGTCCAACTATCAGGAAGCGGTGGAAACGGCCAAGCGGATTGGAACCAAAATGACAGTCGTTCCGGTAAAAACGGTAGACGACGCGATCAGCTATTTGATGAATTTGAAAGAAAAGCATTCGTAAGTGGTTTTTGCCGATACTCACGTAAAAAATCGGAGGAGAGACCGCCGGGCAGACCAAGCTGATATACGGCCGCCGCCTTCAGATCAAGGTCAAGCATTGGATGAAGGTGATCCTTTACTTTGGTAATGAGCGGAATGGATGCTTTTTTCCGCGCATCATGAAGAAGCTTCTGTCCTTTTTCGCTGAATCCGAGGATTCGCGCGTATGGAGCGCCTTCTTTTAATGTGAACTGGCGGATATCTGCTTTGCGAATATCTAGAAGCACGGATAAAAGCATGCGCTGCAGCCGATTCCAGGTATAGCGGCGTGTTTTGGCTTTCATCAGCAATTCGTGGATGGAGCGGCTCGTTTTGGCAGAGGCGATCAGCCGATGCTCCATCCCTTCTTCAATCTCGTGATACTTCGCCAACTCGTCAGGTGTTATCTGAAGCAAACGGTGGAACAGCGGATGGGCAAAACATTCCCAAGAGACAGGACCATCACCCCTTGCAAATTCCCTGTGCAAAACCTGTTGGGTCGTTTCCGGTACATAAGGCGTAAGTTTAGACAGATCGGCGCGCGATTCGAACAGCAGCTTGCGGAGTGCGGTAGCGCTGGCGATTTGTGTATCCGTGATCGTCTCCTGATGATACCCCGCCTTTTTGCGTTGGATCGTTGCTGCTTCCATCCGGCTGTTTAACCGCCGAAGAGCCAAAAGGTAATTTAGCCCGAGAATATTGTTGGGCTGCTCCAGGGGCATCTGGGCAAATCCTTTATTCCGCATGCATTGGCTTGCTGCTTGTGCATAAGCTATGGGATATGCAAGACCCTGAGAAAGGTTTGTTTTTAGCAGATTCTGGAATTCCGGCGGCTCAACGGCAAGATACTCGGCGAGTGATTGCATCCAGCCGATTTCTCCGCTTTCACTGCCAAAGCAGATCGCATCCACTACCCCAAGACGATCCAGCAGGGAAATGGCGCCGTGGGCAAACATTTCGGCGTTGGCGGTGGCGAACGCAACGGGAAGTTCAATCACCAGATCGATGCCAAGCCGAAGGGCCATTTCTGTACGGGCCCATTTGCTGACTAATGCCGGTTCGCCTCTTTGCAAGAAGTTGCCGCTCATCACGATGACACAAGCATCAGCTTTTGCCGCTTTCATTGCCTCTTCGAAATGGTGCTTATGTCCGTTGTGCAGCGGGTTGTATTCAACGACTAATCCAACTGTTTTCATTTCATACCGTCCTTTAATAGCAGGTCCTTGAGAGGTGATCTCGTCAACGGAAGCCCAGCAGGTTAAGAGAAGCTTCTGACTGAAGCACTTTCGGAGAAGTAGTACACGTCAAAAAAAGTATAAAAAAGGTTGTGACGATTGGCAAACCTCTTGACTGGTTCAGAAAAGTTCCTGGATAAGCTGTCAAGCAAATTTGGTTGACAAAGGGTTTGGCAACCGCTATAATCATCCTTGTTGTGCATGAGGTGAAACATATGAATATCAAACTAATTGAATTAAACCATCGAAAAGGTGAACCATTCCCCTTTCGCACAACCTTAGAATCGGCAGAGCTGAAAAATCGGCATCAAGAGATTCGCGGGTTATCCGATGTGGAAGCAGAAGGCGAAGCTGTGCTGATGGGCGGATTGTATTTGGTCAATGGCAAAATGGAAGCTGACATCGATTTTGTTTGCGCGCGTTGTCTCAAGCCTTTCCGTGAGCATATGACCATTCCGTTTCGCGAAACCTTCGCTCCGGAGAACGCGGAAATCGAGTATGACGAGGACAGCGATATCCATCCTGTAAGCGATGATGAGATTGAGCTTGATCCGATTCTGCAGGAAGATTTTCTTTTGGCTATGCCTGTGATTCCGTTATGCGAAGAAGATTGCAAGGGACTTTGCCCGACTTGCGGCACCAACTGGAACGAACAATCATGCTCCTGCAACAATGAGCGAATCGATCCTCGTCTGGCTGGTTTGGCCGATTTCTTCAAAAAAGATCAGTAATCAACTTGTTTTCAGAATGTGGCTTACAATCGTTTGATGGCAAGCTTCATTTTTGAACGGATGGTTCATCCATCCATATAGGCTCACCTCTGGCTATGCTGCTCTTTCTTTCGGGGAAGAGTGCTTCAATAGAGGGTGTAAGAATAATTGAGACATCATCAGTTGAAGGAGGTGTAAGGAAGATGGCAGTACCTCAACGGAGAACTTCCAAAACCCGTAAAAGAATGCGTCGTACGCACTTCAAATTAGAGATTCCAGGCATGATCAAATGCGATAACTGTGGCGAGTACAAGCTTTCCCATCGCGTTTGCCCAAGCTGCGGAACTTACAAAGGCGAAAAAGTAGCGAAGTAATAGGGAGCAGGGCGATAAGCCCTGCTTTTCTTCATGTTATCGGAAAGTTTTACTGCTTTACATTATGAAAGTGGTTAAACTTGCGTTAGGCAGTGTTTTCATCGAAGGGTTGTAAAGAAGCGAAGGATGATTTATACTACAAATTAGTACCAGGTATTAAAAACTGATAGTAAAAGTCGCCATGAAGATTTGCCGATCAAGGGGGTGTTGACGATCGAACGATTACCGAAAAAAGAGCGCCAGACTCGGCTGATTCAGACTTTACAGGAGAACCCCTTTGCAACCGATGAAGAGCTAGCTGGATTATTTCAAGTCAGCATTCAAACCATACGGCTTGACCGGCTGGAATTGGGAATTCCCGAACTTAGAGAGCGAATCAAAAACGTAGCCGAAAAAAGCTTTGATACGGTGAAATCACTTGGAATCGACGAAGTGATTGGTGAAGTAATTGATTTACAGCTTGATTCGCATGCCATATCTGTATTGGAGATAAAAGAAGAGCATGTTTTCCACCGTACGCGGATTGCCCGCGGACATTACATATTTGCCCAAGCTAACTCCTTGGCTGTCGCCGTTATTGATGCCGATATCGCGCTGACCGCCACCGCACGCATCCGCTATATCCGTCCGGTTAAACTGGGGGAGAAGCTGGTTGCCAAAGCGATAGTAAGGTCGCACGACGGGGACGAAAGCAAGGTGCGTGTAGAAACAAAGGTTCAGGGTGAAACGGTTTTTACAGCAACGTTTCGGGTATTTAGACAACGTTTTCAGGCTGAAGAAAGCGGCTTGTAACCAGAGGAGGAAGTTTTTTGCGTATCGCGATAGACGCCATGGGAGGAGATCTTGCTCCGCGCAGCAATGTGGAAGGAGCGCTTGAAGCAATTTCGTCCGACCCGTCATTAACTGTTGTTCTAGTCGGAAATGAACAAGAGATGAAACGCTGGCTGCCAGAGCGTCTGCCCGCAGGCCTCGAAATCCGCCATGCCTCCGAGGTAATTGAAGCGGATGATGAACCGGTTCGCGCTGTTCGCCGCAAAAAAGATTCATCGATGGTGGTAGCTGCAGAGATGACTCGCAACGGAGAAGTAGATGCTGCCATCTCCGCCGGAAACACCGGAGCATTGATGACCGCGGGATTATTAATTACCGGAAGGATTGCGGGCATCGAACGCCCGGCCTTGGCTGCACTCATACCAAACACCAAGGGAAGCGTCACGCTGGTGCTCGACGTGGGAGCCAATATGGATGCCAAACCGATCCATTTGGTGCAGTATGCGGTAATGGGCAGCTTGTATGTAGAAAAGGTTCTCGGACTCTCCGCGCCTCGGGTTGGGCTTTTAAATGTAGGGACAGAAGAGACCAAAGGGAATGATCTGTCTAAAGCCGTTTATCCCATGCTTTCAGAGGCAAACATTCATTTTGTCGGCAATGTGGAAGCGCGGGACGTTATGGCAGGCGTTTGCGATGTGCTGGTCTGTGACGGATTTGCCGGCAATGTTTTGTTAAAATCAATTGAAGGCGCAGCTTCAACTATATTTTCCCAGTTGAAGAAGGAACTTACTTCAAGTTTCTTGAATAAGGTAGCTGCCGCCATTCTCAAGCCCAGCCTTGTGCGGTTCAAAAATCAGATGGATTACGCTGAGTACGGCGGAGCTCCTCTGCTTGGCCTTCGTCAGCCGGTGATCAAAGCGCACGGCTCTTCCGATGCACGGGCCATCAAGAATGCGATTCTGGCAGCAGCCCGTTTCGTGAAGCTTGAAGTGAACGATTTGATCCAACAAGAACTGAAATCGATAAATCAAACAGAAAGCGAGTGAGGGTAATGAATGGATTACGCTCGGTGGGAATCTTGGCAACCGGTTCTTATACTCCAGAGAGAGTATTAACAAATGCTGACCTTGAAAAAATGGTGGATACATCGGATGAATGGATTGTGACGCGTACGGGAATTCGTGAACGCCGAATCGCTGCTCCCGATCAAGCCGCTTCCGATTTGGCATACGAAGCAGCCAAGAAGGCGCTTGCCAAAGCAAATATAAGTGCTGAACAGCTTGATATGATAATCGTGGCGACAGTTACACCGGATACGATGTTCCCGTCCACGGCCTGCATCCTGCAAGAAAAGCTTGGAGCGACAAAAGCCGGCGCTTTGGATATATCGGCAGCTTGCACCGGTTTCCTGTACGGAATTACAACCGCTGCCCAATTTATTGCAAACGGTTTGTACCGCTACGTTCTCGTAATCGGGGTTGAAGTACTCTCCAAGATCACCAACTATGAAGACCGCAATACGTGCGTCCTGTTTGGTGATGGCGCAGGCGCTGCCGTGCTTGGCCCTGTTGCCGATGAGCTGGGCTTCAAAGCGTTTGAGCTGGGTGCTGACGGTTCAGGCGGCTCTCTCTTGTATCAGCCGGCAGGCGGTTCCAGAAGACCAGCGTGTCGTGAAACCGTGGAGAACAACCTGCATTACATTCAAATGACCGGAAGTGAAGTGTTCAAGTTTGCTGTTCGGGTGATGAACTCGGCTACAGAAGCTGTTTTGGAAAAAGCGGGTATGGATAAAGAAGATATCGACCTCCTGGTTCCGCACCAGGCGAACCTGCGGATTATTGACGCGGCGGTAAAACGCTTTGGTCTATCCGAGGATAAGGTGGCGATCAATGTAGACCGCTACGGCAACATGTCATCCGCTTCGATTCCGGTTGCATTGGATGAAGCGGTGGAAGCCGGACGCCTGAAGGAAGGCGATACCGTTATTCTGGTGGGCTTCGGCGGCGGTCTTACCTGGGGTGCCGCTTTGTGCAAGTGGGCAGTAAAAGAAGCGTAAGTAAGGAGCTGAACATAAATGGGCAAAATCGCCTTGGTATTCCCCGGACAGGGATCACAATTTGTCGGCATGGGAAAAGAATTGGTCCAACACTCTCCCGCCGCCAAACAAATCTTTGACAAAGCGGATGCAGCGCTTGGGCTCTCCCTTTCCGCTTTATGCTTCGAGGGACCGGAAGAAGATTTGCGGCTGACGGTAAATACGCAGCCTGCCATCCTGACGATGAGCGTTGCGGTACTGGAAGCGATTAAGGAAAAGCATCCCAACTTGCAAGCTGAATTTACGGCGGGGCACAGTCTGGGCGAATACTCCGCATTGGTGGCGGCAGGCTCCCTGTCGTTCGAGGATGCCGTCAAAACGGTGCGCTCCCGCGGCCAATTCATGGAAGAAGCGGTTCCGGCAGGCCAAGGAGCTATGTCCGCCGTACTCGGAATGGATCGTGATCTCTTGCATCAGGTGTGCGAAGAAGTTAGTTCACAAGGCTACCCCGTGCAGCTTGCCAATTTGAACTCGCCGGGACAAATTGTTATTTCCGGAAGTGCAGAGGGTGTCAAGCTGGCAGGGGATAAAGCGAAGGAGAGCGGTGCGAAACGGGTGATGCCGCTCAACGTAAGCGGGCCGTTCCACTCTTCCTTGATGGCTCCGGCTTCAGAAAAATTAGCTTCTGTGCTTGACGGCGTCGAGATTCATGATGCCCGTATTCCAGTCGTTGCCAACGTCAGCGCGAAGGCAGTTACGCAAGCGTCTGACATTAAACAGAGTCTGATCCAACAAGTTGCTTCTCCCGTCCTTTGGGAAGATTCCGTGATGTACATGGTGGAGCAAGGAGTTACCACTTTCATTGAGATCGGGCCGGGTAAAGTGCTGACCGGGCTTATCAAAAAAATCGCGCCGAAGGAGACTCAAATCTTTGCCGTACAAGATATGGAGTCGCTTGAGGAACTTTTGAACGGAGGAGTATTATGCTAGATGGAAAAGTGGCGCTGGTTACAGGCGCTTCGCGTGGAATCGGGCGGGCCATTGCCCTTCGCCTGGCAAAAGCAGGGGCAAATGTGGCAGTCAACTACGCCGGAAGTGAAGCGGCAGCGGCAGAAACGGTAGCAGCCATCAAGGAGATGGGACGCCAAGCCGTCATGGTTCGGGCCAATGTAGGCAATGCGGAAGAAGTAAACAACATGTTCAAAGAAGTGTTGGATCAATTTGGGCAAATTGACATTCTGGTAAATAACGCCGGGATCACCCGCGACAATTTGATTATGCGGATGAAAGAAGAAGAGTGGGATGAAGTAATTGACATCAATCTCAAAGGCGTATTCA
The DNA here is from genome assembly GCA_041920465.1 of Paenibacillaceae bacterium. Lineage (GTDB taxonomy): Bacteria > Bacillota > Bacilli > Brevibacillales > Brevibacillaceae > Brevibacillus_H. The sequence continues at coordinate 39,433 of JBHGXW010000034.1, forward strand.
ACTGCATCAAAGCGGCAACCAGACCGATGATGAAACAGCGCGGTGGACGCATCATCAACATTACGTCCGTGGTTGGAGTATTGGGCAACGCCGGTCAAGCCAACTACGTGGCAGCCAAAGCGGGCGTGATCGGACTTACCAAGACAACAGCCCGCGAGCTTGCTTCCCGCAACATTACCGTGAATGCAGTGGCACCCGGTTTCATCGATACGGATATGACAGCCAAGCTGCCGGAGGATGTACGCAGCAGTCTGTTAAATCAAATTCCGCTGGGCCGTCTGGGGCAAGCGAATGAAATTGCAGAGGTTGTGCTATTCCTTGCTTCCGATGCTTCTGGCTACATGACAGGGCAGACGCTGCACGTGGACGGCGGTATGTACATGTAAGCTGGTGTTTGCTGGGGACATCCCGTATAATACTTGGAGAGGGGGTGAAGTAGAATGGCTGATATTTTTGAAACTGTGAAAAAGATCATCGTTGACCGTCTTGGTGTCGATGAGTCCAAGATCACGCTTGAGGCTTCTTTCAAAGAAGATTTGGGCGCTGACTCCCTGGATATCGTGGAATTGGTGATGGAGCTCGAAGACGAGTTCGATATGGAGATTTCTGACGAAGACGCAGAAAAAATCTCTACTGTGGGTGAAGTTGTAAAATACATAGAGTCCCACAAGTAATCATAATCAGAAGTCCCGTGTCAAAGCGGGACTTCTCCCTTCACTTTCCCGATAATGATCGATTTTTCCCCAAGTGATTCATGACGAAGGGATAAAAGATTGACGATGAATGGTAATAACAAGCGACAAGCTGATTTTAATATAGAGGTGAGCGTGATGAAACGCAGAGTGGTGATCACCGGCGTAGGTGTTATCTCGCCTGTAGGTAACGATGCGACAACCTTCTGGAACAGTCTGTTGGAGGGGAAATCCGGTATTGATCGTATTACATCGTTTGATGTGTCTCAGTATCCGACGCAAATCGCGGGTGAAGTGAAGAACTTCAATCCGGAAGAGTTTATGGATAAAAAAGATGTAAAAAGAAACGACCGCTTCGTGCAGTTTGCCATGGCGGCAGCAAAGATGGCAGTAAAAGATGCGAACCTGACTGTGACGGAGGAAAATGCGGAACAGGTGGGCGTCTACATCGGTTCCGGTATTGGCGGTCTTGCTACATGGGAAGAGCAGCACACCGTATTGATGGAAAAGGGACCGCGCCGTGTCAGCCCGTTCTTTATTCCGATGATGATTGCCAACATGGCATCCGGGCAGGTTTCCATTGAATTGGGAGCAAAAGGCCCCACTTCCAGCGCCATTACCGCTTGTGCAACCGGCACCAACGCGATTGGCGATGCATTCCGTTTGATACAGCACGGGCATGCTGATGTGATGATTACCGGCGGAGCCGAAGCAACGATTCGTCCGATGGCGTTAGCGGGCTTCTGTTCAGCAAAAGCGATGTCTACCCGAAACGATGAGCCGCAGAAGGCAAGCCGTCCGTTTGACAAAGACCGTGACGGTTTCGTGATGGGAGAAGGCGCCGGTATTTTGGTGTTGGAAGAATTGGAGCATGCCAAGAGACGCGGCGCCAGCATCATTGCCGAAGTGATCGGCTACGGCATGAGCGCAGATGCTCATCACATCACCGCGCCATCTCCGGGTGGTGAAGGAGCGGCCCGATGCATGAAGAATGCCCTGAAAGACGCGGGTGTAGACCCGACTGAGGTGGACTACATCAACGCACACGGAACGTCAACCGACCAAGGCGACATCGCCGAGACAATGGCGATCAAGAAAGTTTTCGGTGAACATGCCTATGAGTTGGCAGTCAGCTCAACGAAGTCGATGACCGGTCACTTGCTCGGGGCAACGGGCGGTATTGAAGCGATTGCCACGGCATACGCAATTCGCGATCAAATCCTGCCGCCTACGATCAATCTGGAGAACCCGGATCCGGAATGTGATCTTGACTACGTGCCGAATGTGGCTCGCAAGGCAAAGGTAGATGTTGCCATTTCCAACACATTTGGCTTCGGCGGACACAACGCATCAATTGTTCTGAAAAAATATAAACCTGAATGATCCATCTTGTTTGTTAGACAATAAAAGAAGAGGGATGTTTTTGAATGGTGGTGAAGGTGTTGGATTTTGAGCAGCTGCAGAAGGAAATTGGTATCCGCTTTCGCGATGAAAGCGTTTTGCGGCAAGCATTCACCCATTCTTCTTATGTTAACGAGCAAAGGGGCAAACGGATTTCGGACAACGAACGCCTTGAGTTTTTGGGCGATGCCGTTTTGGAATTAACCGTCTCCCAATTCCTTTACAAAACCTTTCCCAAGATGAGCGAGGGTGAAATGACCAAGCTCAGGGCAGCGATCGTATGTGAGCCGTCGCTCGTCAAATTTGCAGAACTGCTCAACTTCGGAGACATCGTCTTGCTTGGCAAGGGAGAGGAATTGACTGGGGGAAGGCAACGCCCCGCCCTTCTAGCCGACGTGTTTGAAGCCTTCATCGGTGCCTTATACATTGATCAGGGTCTTGATGCAGTATTCAATTTTATGGAGAAATATGTGTACCCTCGCATTGACAAAGGCGAGTTTACGCAAGTGACGGACTTCAAGAGCCAATTGCAGGAATACGTGCAGCAGGACAACTTGGGTGAGATCCAATACCGGATTATTCAAGAGAAAGGACCCGCTCACAATCGTGAGTTCGTATCAGAGGTTCTTTTGAATAATCTTCAATTGGGCGTTGGTATTGGCCGTTCCAAGAAGGAAGCCGAACAACAGGCGGCTGCTAGAGCGTTAATTAAGTTGGGTGCGAAATAAGTGCACAGATGAGCCGTATCGCCAGAAGAGTGGTGATGCGGCTTTTCTATAGCAAGTCCTGTGCGGCGCAGCGATAGCTTAGGCCGGGTGGGTTCTCTTGGTTACAGGCTGGCAAATGTATGATAAAATAAGACAGTTATGCTCGTTTTTTGAGATAAGCTGTAGGGCCTCATCCGGTTCTGTATGAGCCATTGTCGGGTGGGATGAATTTAGGAGGATGAACGTATGTATCTGAAACGGTTAGAATTAGTCGGCTTTAAGTCGTTCGCCGATCGCACCGAGTTGGAGTTTGTACCGGGTGTCACAGCGGTAGTCGGACCAAATGGTAGCGGAAAAAGCAACGTCTCAGATGCCATACGCTGGGTATTGGGGGAACAAAGCGCCAAATCGCTTCGGGGCGCAAAAATGGAAGATATTATTTTTGCCGGCAGTGACACGCGCAAGCCGGTCAACTTCGCGGAGGTTTCCTTGACGCTTGATAATACAGACCGTTCCCTGGATGTGGAATACTCTGAAGTAACCGTGACCAGGCGGGTCTACCGCTCTGGCGACAGCGAGTATTATATCAACAAGCGATCCTGCCGACTGAAAGACATCATGGAGCTTTTTATGGATACCGGTGTCGGCAAAGAAGCGTATTCAATCATCGGACAGGGCCGGATTGAAGAGATTTTAAGCACCAAAGCGGAAGACAGGCGCGGTATTTTCGAAGAAGCGGCGGGAATTGTGAAGTACAAAAACCGCAAGCGGGAAGCGGAGAAGAAACTGGATGAAACGGAACAAAATCTCGTTCGTATTCACGATATCGTAAGCGAAATTACGGAACAGATCGGCCCGCTTAAGGAACAGGCGGAAAAAGCCAAGACTTATCAGAGTCTCGGCAAAGAGCTGAAAAATCACGAAGTTGCCTTGTATGTACAACAGATTGAGGCAACCCATGAAAAGTGGGAAGAAGCGAACAAGCGGGTGGAACGGCTGCAATCGGAACTGGTACACCTGTCGACGGAAGCAAGCACCCGTGAGGCTGACCTTGAACAGGCCCGGTATAAAGTAAACCAGATTGACCAATCCATTGAAGAACTGCAGCAGGTTCTGCTCACTGTCAGTGAAGAGACGGAAAAAGTGGAGGGACAGCGGGAGGTTCTAAGAGAACGCCAGCGCAACCTCGTCGCGAATCGTCAACAGACGCTGGAGCTTATCCAACGGTTAACGGAAAAGGAACATTCCGTCGAAGCGGAACTTCAAGAAGAGATCAAGCGGCAGCAAGAGGCGAAGGAACAGTTGGACTCCGTGCAGTCCCTGCTTGACGAAGCGGGTGTGCAGTATGCCGAGATGATTCAGGCAGCGACTGACGACGTAGATCAACTGAAGAGCGATTACTTCGAAAAGCTGAACGAGATGGCGAATCTGCGCAACGAAATTCGCCATCAAGAACAGCTTGCCCAAACCAATCAAGCCAGAATGGATCGGCTTACTCAAGAGAAGAACAAGCTGGATCAGGAAGAAGAGGCGCGTCAGGCCAAACAAAAAGAATACCAGCGGGAGCTTGCCCGGATGGAAGAGAGCATTCAAGCTTCCCTAACGACTTATAAAGAGTTAATGGAAACCATGAAAGACCAAGGTCAGCAAATGGAAGAGGCCCGTCAGGCTTTGCGCAGAGAAGAGCAGCGGCGCGAATCGATCAAATCCCGGCTTGATTTGATCAAAGAGATGCAGGCGGAGTTTAGCGGCTTCCAACAGGGCGTCAAAGAAATTTTGAAAGCCCGTGACAAAGGGATGAGGGGCATCCACGGAGCAATTGCCGAACTGATCAAGGTGCCGGAGCGGGTCGAGACTGCAGTGGAAGTGGCGTTGGGCGGTGCCCTGCAAAACGTGGTTGTGGACGATGAAGCAGCAGGCCGCGAAGCGATTGCCTACCTGAAAAAGCAAAACTTGGGCCGGGCAACCTTTCTTCCGCTGTCTGTCATCAAGTCCCGGACGCTTTTAGATTCGGATCGCCGTCAGCTCTCCCAAGCTGCCGGTGTTGTCGGGATTGCCAGCGAGCTTATCTCGTTTGAACCCAAATATCAGGCGATTATGGAGTCCCTCTTGGGTACGGTGATCGTCACCGAGAGGCTGGAGCAAGCCAATCAGGTAGCCCGCACACTTGGTTACCGCTACCGTGTTGTAACGCTTGACGGAGATATTGTGAATGCCGGCGGTTCGATGACAGGGGGAGCGCTGAAGAAAAACACCTCCAATCTCCTGGGACGCGGCCGCCAAGCAGAGGAACTGGAAGCAACGCTGGTCGAAGTGAACAAACTGATCGCTTCGCACCATGAGACGATCGACAGGCTGCAGGAAGCAGTCCGATCAGCAGAAAGCAAACAGGAACAACTGCGTACGCAAGGGGAAAGCTTCCGGATCAAAGAACAAGAGTTGAAAGGTCTCTTGCAGCAGGTGGAGGCGGAAGGGAAAAATTTATCCGACCGGCTTTTTATCCTGAACCAAGATTTGGAAAGTCATAAAAAAGAGATTGCCGGCGCGAAGGAGAAATTGATTCAACTGCAAGAGAAGCTTGAGCTTTTGACGGAAGAAGAAAAACAGTTGAATCAGGCGATTACCACTGCTGAAGCCAAGCGTCAGGAACAACTCTCCCACAAGGAAGAGATGAACGAAAAGATTACCTCGCTCAAAGTAAAAGCAGCGGAGGTGAAGCAGGAGTACCACTCCCGCCAGGAGCAGGTTAAGCGGCTCACCGAACAGCGCGCAAGCCTTAGGCAGGAGCGGGAAGAAGCAAACCGCACGCTCGCGTCCTATGATGAACTGGAGGACAGCAACGAATCGTCCACAACGGAGCTTGACGCGAAGATTGCGGAGCTGCGCCAGGATAAAGAGCGGGTAAGCGGATTGATTCAGGAGCGCCGAGGGGAACGCGCCACTCTGTTTGCCACCCAGGAACAAATTGAACTGGAAGTGAAAGAGATCCGCAAACAGGTAAAAGGGCTGGAAGATATCCTGCATCAGGAAGAAGTGAAGAAGAACCGCTTCGATGTCGAGCTGGATCATCTTCTGAACAAACTCTCCGAAGAATACGAGTTAAGCTATGAGCTGGCGAAGCAAAAATATCCGCCGCAATTCGAGATGAACGAGCAGCAGCAAATCGTCAACCGACTGAAAAAAGAGATCGCTGCGCTTGGAACCGTCAACCTGGGCGCAATCGAGGAGTACGAACGCCTGTCAGAGCGGATGCACTTCTTAAGCTCGCAGGAAGCGGATTTGAATGAAGCCAAAGCCATGCTGTATCAAGTGATTCAGGAAATGGATGACGAAATGTCCCGCCGGTTCAAGGAGACATTCGAAGAAATCCGTGAGCAGTTCCGGGATGTATTTGTTCAGCTGTTCGGCGGCGGAAGGGCAGACCTGATGCTTTCCAACCCGGATAATCTGTTAGAGACAGGGATTGATATTGTGGCCCAGCCGCCGGGCAAAAAGCTGCAAAACCTTGCTTTGCTGTCAGGCGGGGAGCGAGCTTTTACGGCAATGGCTCTATTGTTTGCCATTTTACGGGTCAAACCCGTTCCGTTCTGTGTGCTGGACGAGGTGGAAGCGGCTTTGGATGAGGCCAATGTAAGCCGGTTTGCCGAATATATGCACCATTTCAGCAAACAGACACAGTTTATTTGTGTCACGCATCGCAAAGGAACGATGGAAAGCGCAGACGTTTTGTACGGCATCACCATGCAGGAAAGCGGAGTCTCCAAGCTGGTATCCGTCAAGCTGGAAGATACCAAAAAGATGATTGAGAGCGCTTCGTAATCGGCAGGTCATGTCCATTGCGGCGTGATCGCGAAGGAGGAAACCAGATGAGTTTTTTTAAGAAACTGAAAGACGCGATTTTCCAAAAGTCGGAGGAAGTAACCCAGAAGTTTACCCAGGGGTTAGCCAAAACGAGAGACGCACTGGTCGAAAAGGTGGAAGAATTGGTCCGCCGCTACAAGAAGCTGGACGAAAGCTTCTTTGAAGAACTTGAAGAAATTTTGATTGCGGCTGACGTTGGCGTAACTACCGTGATGAAGCTGATTGATGAACTCAGGGTAGAGGCCCGCAAGCACAAAATGGAGAATGCTTTAGACTTGCAGCCGATTCTCTCGGAGAAATTGGTAGCACTTTTAAAAAATGACGAGACACAAGATGCTTCCTTAAATATCAAAGAGGGTCGATTAAACGTCATTTTGTTTGTCGGTGTGAACGGCGTCGGTAAAACGACGACGATCGGTAAAATGGCCCACATGTTTAAGCGGGAAGGCAAAAATGTATTGCTGGCCGCAGGCGATACCTTCCGTGCTGCAGCGATTGAACAGCTGGAAGTATGGGGAGAGCGCGTCGGCGTTGATGTCGTGAAGCACAGCCAAGGCGCTGATCCCGCAGCCGTTGTGTATGACGCCGTGCATGAGGCAAAAAAACGGGGAGTAGACGTGCTCTTGTGCGACACCGCTGGACGGCTGCAAAACAAGGTGAACCTGATGGAAGAGCTGAACAAGGTATATCGCGTGCTGCAGCGAGAAATTCCTGATGCCCCGCATGAGGTTCTGCTAGTGCTGGATGCGACGACAGGTCAAAACGCGCTGTCACAAGCCAAAACTTTCGGTTCATCCGCAGGCGTGACCGGCATCGTGCTGACCAAGCTGGACGGTACGGCAAAAGGTGGGATTGTCATCGCCATCCGCAACGAAATGAACATTCCGGTGAAATATGTCGGCTTGGGCGAAAAAATGGACGACCTGCAGCCGTTTGACGCGGAACAATTCGTTCATGCCTTGTTTGCCGGCTTGATTGAGAAGTCCGAAAGCCAACCGGCAGAATAGAATATTTCTATGTCAACGAAAATACTTGACAGTAGGCGGAGAATTAGATAGTATTATATCTGGCCCTGTAAAGGGAAATGCCTTTACACGTTGGCAACCGAGGATCCCCAAGTAAAGGATTGGTTCCATGCTCGAAAAGACCAATCAAGTGAATCTCTTGTTTGACTTTTACGCCATGCTGCTGAAAGGCAAACAGCGAGAATATCTGGAACTCTATTATCTGGACGATCTGTCGCTGGGCGAAATCGCCGAGATGCACGAGGTCAGCCGCCAAGCGGTTTACGATCATATCAAACGCGCCGAAAAGCAGCTGTATGAATATGAAGAGAAACTGCAGCTTGCCCGCAAGCACGAACAGCGTCAGACGATTGTAAGCCAGATGATCGACTTGGTGGAAAGCTTGGACAGAAGTGGTTCCCAAGAGGAACTGCTTGCTTTGCTCCGACAACTGTCTGAGATGGATTAGGAGGGGCTTGGATGGCCTTTGAAAGTTTAGCAAGTCGGTTGCAGAATGCCTTTGACAAATTGCGCGGCAGAGGAAAGATTGACGAAGCGGCGGTCAACGAAGCGATGCGTGAAGTACGGCTCGCGCTTTTGGAAGCCGACGTTAACTTCAAAGTGGTAAAAGACTTCATCGCTCGGGTCAAAGAACGCGCGATTGGCCAGGAAGTATTGAAAAGCTTGACACCAGGGCAGATGGTGATCAAAATTGTCAACGAGGAATTAACCGAGTTGATGGGCGGCAACGTGGCGAACATCGCCGTTGCTTCCAAACCGCCAACTGTCGTGATGATGGTAGGTTTGCAAGGGGCTGGTAAAACCACCACCACCGGTAAACTTGCCAAATATCTGCAAAAGCAAAACCGAAAACCGCTCTTGGTGGCGGCAGACATCTACCGTCCAGCCGCAATCAAACAATTGCAAGTGTTGGGTGAACAGGTGAAAACCCCGGTATTCAGCCTTGGTGATCAGGTAAGCCCTGTGGAGATTGCCAAGCAAGCGATTGAGCATGCCAAGGCCAATCACCTCGATTACGTGCTGATTGACACGGCAGGACGCTTGCACATTGACGAGACGCTGATGGACGAGTTGAAGCAAGTTCGTGAGGTAGCCAAGCCTGATGAAATTTTGCTCGTGGTCGATGCGATGACTGGTCAAGACGCGGTAAACGTAGCGGAGAGCTTTAACAATCAGCTTGAGCTGACGGGTGTGATCCTGACCAAGCTGGATGGCGATACCCGCGGCGGCGCGGCGCTCTCTGTCAAAGCCGTTACCGGAAAACCGATCAAATTCGCCGGTATGGGTGAGAAGCTGGATGCTTTGGAGCCTTTCCATCCGGACCGCATGGCTTCCCGTATCTTAGGGATGGGGGATGTGCTCAGCCTGATTGAGAAGGCGCAGGAAGCGGTGGATGAAGAGAAGGCCAGAGAGATGGAACGTCAGATGCGTCAAGGGGAATTCACCTTTGACATGTTCCTTGACTCGATGCAGCAGCTTCGCAAGCTGGGGCCGTTCGAAGATCTCTTGGGCATGCTGCCAGGCATGAACAAGCTGAAAGGCATGAAAGATTTCAAGGTGGATGAGAAACAAATTGCCCGCACGGAGGCAATCGTCAAATCGATGACCAAAGCGGAGCGTGCCAACCCTGATCTGTTAAATGCCAGCAGACGCAGACGGATCGCAGCCGGTTCCGGAACCACCATTCAGGAAGTGAACCGTTTCATCAAGCAGTTTGAAGAAATGAAAAAGATGATGAAGCAGTTCTCCGGCATGGCGGCCAAGATGAAGAAGAAGGGCAACAAGAAAGGCGGATTCAATCTGCCGATGATGGGCGGCAAAATGCCGAACCTGCCCGGACTTGACGACAAGAAGAAGGGCGGATTTAACTTCCCGTTCAACTTCAAGCCGCCGTTTAAGTGATCATTTTACTTGGTTGAACTCTAATCGCTCATGAGTCAAGTGCTGATGAAAGGCGATAGTTCAGATAAATAAGCTATACCAACGTAGCATGCGTTGATTTTTATAGGAGGTGAACAACATGGCAGTTAAAATTCGTCTGAAACGTATGGGTTCCAAGAAAGCTCCTTTCTACCGTGTAGTTGTTGCTGACTCTCGTTCCCCGCGTGATGGTCGTTTCATCGAGGAGATTGGTTACTACAATCCGGTAGCTCAACCGGCTGTTGTCAATATTGACACGGAGAAAGCTGTACAATGGATTTTGAAAGGTGCAGCACCAACCGATACAGTTCGTAACCTGCTTTCCACTGCGGGCGTGCTCGCGCAAGTGAACGAAGCCAAATTCGGCAAGAAGTAAGTATCTCTTACGGAGGGTAACCTATGAAAGAGTTAGTCGAATTGATCGCAAAAGCTCTTGTAGATCATCCGGAAGAGGTACGGGTTAACGCAGTAGAAAAGGAACGCCTGCTTGTCTTTGAACTGTCCGTCCATCCAAGCGACATGGGCAAAATCATCGGCAAGCAAGGCAGAATTGCCAAAGCTCTGCGTACCGTAGTGACAGCTGCTGCTGTTCATTCAGACAAGCGTGTCACGGTTGAAATCGTATAAAAAGAAGGCTGGGAGGCGTCCCAGTCTTTTTTGTATACCTTGCCTGCGGAGGGGGATATCGATGATCACGATTCATCGTCCAGTACAAGTAAAGATTGTGTTAACGGAAGTCTCCAGACAACTCTTGTTAGCCGAGTACAACCGGCAAGCCAAACAACTGCAGAATGAGCTGGATCAGTGGCAGTTTCAAGGCAAGAAGCTGCTCGCCGAAGCACAGAAAAAAACCGGCGATTCCTACAAATTCATGCGGGAGCGGATTGCCCGGGAAGAACGGGTGCGAAAAGAGAAGCTGGAAATGCTTCAGTTTCAAATCAAGCAAGTGGAAAACCTTCCTGAAGGCAGCGAAATCTACCATACCACCGTCGAAAGCAGCACACAAGTGAAAATTGGCGATGTGTGGGATGAAATTATGGACGGAACGGAAATCATTTTAAAAGACGGTGTAGTGATCGACATCCGTCAAGGAGGGAAGAAAAAGCATGAGTGAGAAACGGTATTATACCGTAGGCAAGCTGGTCAATACACAAGGGCTGCGGGGCGAAGTGCGTGTCATCTCGACAACGGATTTTGCTGATGAGCGTTTTGCGATTGGAAATGAGTTGTATCTGTTCCATCCCACGCTCACCCAGCCGCTTAAAGTGAAGGTTGCTTCCCGGCGCAACCATAAAGAATTTGAACTCCTGAAATTCGTGGGCTTCGATTCGATCAACGACATTGAAAAGTATAAGGGCGGCGAATTGAAGGTTAGCGAAGACGAGTTGATGGAGCTTGAAGATGACGAATTTTACATACATCAGCTGGTTGGCTGCCAGGTGTATACCGAAGAGGGAGAAGAGCTTGGCAAGATTGTCGACGTTTTGCAGCCCGGAGCCAACGATGTTTGGGTGGTAAAGGGAAAAAGGGGCGAGATCCTGCTTCCGTTTATCGATGATTGCATCAAACAGGTAGATGTAAAGAACAAGCGTGTCATCTGCCATCTGCTGGAAGGGCTTGTCTAGGAGGGAGCCTATGAGAATTGATATTCTTACGCTTTTTCCCGAGATGTTTACGGGTGTCCTTCATTCCAGTATTCTTGGCAAAGCCTCTGAAAAAGGGATTGTCCAGTTTAACGTGACCAATTTTCGAGAATTCTCCGAGAGCAAGCACGGAACGGTTGACGACACTCCGTATGGCGGCGGGGGCGGCATGGTGCTAAAGCCTGAGCCGCTATTTAATGCGGTGGAGGCGATCGCGGGAGAAGCCAAACCGCGCGTCATTTTGATGTGTCCTCAGGGCAAGCGCTACAATCAGCGGATTGCGGAAGAATTGGCCAAGGAAGAGCATCTCGTCTTCATTTGCGGCCACTACGAAGGCTATGATGAGCGCATCCGCCAGCATCTCGTTACGGATGAAATCTCGATTGGCGATTATGTGCTGACCGGCGGAGAGCTTGCCGCAATGGTGGTTATCGACAGTGTTGTTCGCCTGCAGCCGGGCGCGCTCGGCAATGAGACATCTGCGGTGAGTGATTCTTTTTCAACCGGGCTTTTGGAGCATCCGCATTACACCCGGCCGGCTGAGTTTCGCGGCTGGAAAGTGCCGGACATCCTGCTCTCAGGACACCATGCCAATATTGAGCGTTGGCGGTTAAAGGAATCTCTGCGCAGAACGCTGGAGAGACGCCCGGAGCTTTTGGAGCAGATTGAACTGACGAAAGAAATGAAAGAACTGATCCAAGAACTGAAAGAAGAAGCTGGAAAAAATCTCGTATAAGCTGGAGATTTCCTCTTGTAGTCGTTTTACCTATATGTTAATATATCTCTTGTGGCAATTTTGCCCGTGAGTAAGGCGGTCCGCTACTCGTATTGGCCGGCTACTCGGCACTTGAAGTGAGGCGAGTATGAACGCCTGTTGGAAGGAGGGAATTGAAATGAATCAAGTGATCCGCGAATTGGAAAAAGAACAATTGAGACAGGACCTTCCTGCTTTCCGACCTGGTGATACTGTACGTGTACACGTAAAAGTTATCGAGGGTCAGCGCGAACGTATCCAGCTTTTCGAAGGCGTTGTAATCCGCCGTCGTGGTACTGGGGTTAGCGAAACATTTACTGTTCGTAAAGTATCTTACGGTGTAGGTGTTGAGCGTACGTTCCTCTTGCACACACCGAAAATCGATAAAATCGAAATCGTTCGTCATGGACGTGTTCGCCGTGCGAAGCTCTACTACCTGCGCGACCGCGTTGGTAAAGCAGCTCGTATTAAAGAAATTCGCCGATAAGAACAAAACAAAAAGGGGGCCTGGATTCCAGTCCTCCTTTTTTGGTCAATATTGTATGTTACGTAAAGAGCAGGAGGATAATACATATGAATGAAGCGGCAACCTCCGTCAAGGGCAAGAATGAAGTGTGGGAGTGGATCAAGGCTTTAGCCGTGGCCATTGCGCTCGCTTTTTTTATTCGTACTTTCTTGTTCGCTCCTTTTATCGTTGAAGGACAATCTATGGAAAGCACACTGCACAACGAAGAAAAATTGGTTGTCAACAAAGCGATTTATTATCTGCAAGAGCCAAAGCGCGGAGATATCATCGTATTTCATGCGGAGGCTACGCGTGATTACATCAAGCGGGTGATTGGCGTAGCAGGCGATACCGTCGAAGTTAAGAATGACGTCCTCTATATCAACGGCAAACAGGTTGATGAGCCTTACCTGGCCAAGAATCGCGAAAAAATTAAAGGTCAGAATATCCCGTTAACCGAAGACTTCGGGCCGATTGTGATTCCGCCGGGCCACATTTTCGTCATGGGTGACAACCGGTTAAACAGCCATGACAGCCGTGCGATCGGACCGGTTGATCTGAAGACCGTGGTAGGAAGAGCGGAATTTGTTTTTTGGCCGTTTAGCCAAGTAAGAATGACCAGATAATGGGAATGTGTTTGAAAGCAGAAGTAGGTGATTAATATGACGATTCAATGGTTCCCCGGCCACATGGCCAAGGCACGCCGTCAGGTTACCGAGAAGCTGAAGCAAATCGATGTCGTCATCGAACTGCTGGACGCACGCCTGCCGTTGTCCAGCCGCAACCCGATGATAGATGAGATTGTGGGGGACAAACCCCGCCTCATTCTGCTCAACAAAGCTGATTTGGCGGATGAGCAGGCGACGGAAGAGTGGATGCAGTATTTTAGAGAGCAAGGCATTCGTACTCTGCCGATTGATGCTCTCTCCGGCAAGGGAGTGAACAAATTGCCAGCTCTCTGCCAGGAGCTTGCCTCCGACATGCTGAAGAAACGGGCCGAACGCGGTATGCAAGCGCGTGCCATCCGCATCATGATCCTGGGGATTCCGAATGTAGGCAAATCATCTTTGATTAACCGTCTGGCCAAGCGATCAGTGGCGCAAACCGGAGACCGTCCGGCCGTCACAAAATCGCAGCAATGGGTGAAGATGGGCGATACGCTGGAACTTTTGGATACGCCGGGGATCTTATGGCCAAAATTTGAGGACCAGATGGTGGGTCTCAGGCTTGCAGCAAGCGGTGCCATCAAAGATGAACTGCTTGATTTCGGGGAAATTGCCTTGTTCGTCGTTCGTTATATGTTACACTATTATCCCGATCAACTGAAAGAACGCTTCAAACTGAGCGAACTTCCGGAAGATGGCGTGGAAATGCTGGAAATCGTCGGCAAGAAACGCGGATGCATCGTTTCAGGCGGGGAAGTGGATTACGACAAAGCATCAGAGATTTTCCTGCGTGAACTCCGCTCCGGAAAACTGGGCAAGATCTCGCTGGAGCGTCCAATTGACTGGCAGATGGAGGTTCCCATCGGAAAACCCGTTTCCATTTCGTGAATAAAAAAAGTTTGCGCATGACGATTAAGACCGTCTACTATGAGAGTAGACGGATTTTTTACTTATAGCCCGGTGGGTTTTCTTAGGAGAAATGAATCGATGGATCTCGCAAAAATGACGATAAGGAAAATAAAAGAATTATTGGAGCAATACGCGGACGAACTGCCGCAAGAATTGGCAGAAGCTTTTGCGAAGGACACCCGCAAAGGTGTGACAGAGCTCCTCAGACAATTTCAGCAAAAACAGGAGCATCGGCAAAGGCTGGCCCAAAAGTGGCAGGAAATGAGCAGTTTTGAACAAAGTTTACGATCACAAGGCAAGTCGATTATCTTGGGAATGGATGAGGTAGGCAGAGGCCCGTTGGCTGGTCCTGTTGTCGCCTGCGCGGTGGCGTTGCCTGCCGACTTTTATTTACCCGGCTTGAACGATTCCAAGCAGGTTCCCGCGGCTGCCCGACAAGCCTTTTACGAGGTGATCCTCCGCGATGCGCTTCATATCGGAATCGGTGTGGTGGATGCCAAGCGAATTGATGAGATTAATATTTTGGAAGCTACACGCGAGGCAATGCTTCTCGCCGTACGCGACGCCAATTGTAATCCCGATGTCTGCTTGATTGATGCTGTACATATCCCGAATCTTCCCTATGAGCAAATCCCGATCATTGGAGGAGACGGGAAAAGTATCTCGATTGCCGCTGCTTCTATTGTCGCCAAGGTGACAAGGGACAAGCTGATGGAAGAGTACGGCAAGCTGTACCCCGGCTACGGTTTCGAGAAAAACGCCGGATACGGTACCCAGGAACATTTGCAAGCACTGCGCGTTCATGGGCCATCGCCAATTCATCGCATGACCTTCGGTGGGGTAAAAGAACAGGAACAAATCAGTTAGTCTGGTTACATGAATGAGTTTTCCAATGAGGGTGAGGAGGGGAGACTAGATGCTGCAAACAGGACAACTTCTATCTTCCATGTTGCAAAAGGTAGCGCCAGCCAGCTCAAAACCAATCGATCTTACACCTGGTCAAGTCTTCAAGGGAACGGTAACCAAGCTGTATCCCGATAACATGGCACAGGTGCAAATTGGCGGAGTGCAGATACAAGCGAAATTGGAAACAAAACTGGAAGTAGGCCAAAAAGCGTGGCTTCAGGTACAACCCACCTCCAATCCGATTACGCTTAAGGTGCTCACTTCGCCCGATAATCCCCAGGAGCTTCAGGATACGTCGACGGAAGGGCTGATACGCTCTCTCGGGATTACGGACAATAAGGAAAGCCGCGCACTGGTTGAAGCATTGCTGAAACAAAACATGCCGATTACCAAGGAAGTAGTGAATGCCTTTTTGGAAGTGGCAAAGACTCAGGGAAGTTCACAGGAAGCAGTAGACGCATTTCTCTTGGCGATGAAACGGAATCTTCCGTTGACCAAAGATGTAGTTGGTTCCCTTAAGGCTTTTCTTACGGGCAAACCGCTATCAGTCGCAATCACGCAGTTTGTCCAGGAAGCGGAAGCGTTTTTACAGTCTCAACCAGAAGTGGATTCCGCGCGATCGGAATCCTTAGGAAAAACTACGGCACAACCAACTGCTGACCAAGCAGCTTTAAGACAGCTGATCACAAAAGCAGTAGACAAATTAAGCGGATTGCCGATTCAACTGTCGGACATGCCGCAATCTCAACCGAACAGACCAGCCCTTCAACCGTCCAATTCGGCAACGTCTGCTCCTTTCCAGCCAACACCTGCTAACGGCGCCTCTCAATCGCAGCAGCTCCAAGTGCCATTAGCAGGTGCTCAACCAGGCGCTACCGGCGGTTTGGCATTTCATTCTCTTTCGACAATTAGCGAAAGCTCAGTTCAAGCGGACAGTTCAGTGCATTTTGCCAATCAAGCAGTTCAAACAGCATCATCTCTGCTAAGTGACAACACTCAATCAACTAGCAGGGAGGAATCATCCATTCCGCTGAAGCCGTCCATTTCGCAGCAGCCATCTAACAGTCATGAGTTACTAAGTGTGGAAAAACCACCTGCCACGGAAAAGCAGCCAAGTTTTGAGAAAGTGCCAAACGCGGACAGCCCTCCAAATACGGTGAAAACGCCAAATACGGGCAGCCCGCCAAATACGGAGAAGCTGCCTGATTTGGATAAGCCGCTAAATACGGAGAAGCCGCCTGCTATGGATAAGAAATCTGATGCCTTGGGGAAAAATCTTCCCGGAAGGAATATGGGAGAAGATTTGCCAGGCAGTTCCCCGACACAAGAAGGCAGTGAAACCATCTCTGTTAAGCAAGCGGCGGCTCAGCCTAAGTCTCAAGCCGGACAAACGCTTTCGCCAACTTTTCAAATGGAATTACAAGAGCCTTCACTTCAACATGCTTCAGGCGAACAAGAGATCAGAAACATGGGAAAAGTGATTTATGTGGCAGAGGGTAACGACAATCAACCGGGATCAGGAAACGCCACGGACAATATGGCACCCACATATCGTCAAAAGATGAATCAAAACACTTCTCCTGCAACTGCTGCAGAAGAGAAACCGCTTGTGCTACGCGACCTTTTTCAGAAACTCGGGCTTTCTCATGAAAGGCAAATGGCAAGCCCTCGGTTTGGCGAAACGATCAAAGGGAAAGAGCAGTTTGAAAATATTAAAACATTGTTGATGCAAGTGTCGCAAGCATCCGGAAGTCTTCCTGCCAGTCTCAGGGAAGCAGCAGACACCCTGCTGCAGCAAGTAACCGGGCAGCAATTGCTCTTGACCCAACCGAACAATCAAGCCATAACCCAGATAGTCATGCAGATACCGCTTCGTACGGAGCAGGGAGATCAAACCGCATTTATTCAAATTGAATCCAAAAAAAGGGAAGGCAATCAGCTTGATCCGGATAATTGCCGTCTCTTCTTCAACTTGGATTTGCACTCGCTCGGCATTACCATGGTGGACGTCAATATTGTGAATAAAATCGTCAATATCAATATATACAATGACATGCCATGGGTGGAAGAATTGGTGGGACAGGAGAAAGGAACGTTTGCCACACAGTTGAGAGATTCGGGGTATCAGCTTTCCCTGCTCAAAACACAGCCGATTCCAGAACACAAGGGCAAAACATCGACAGCTCTGTCTGCCGGCAACTTGGGTGAAGCTTACAAGGGGGTGGATTTACGGATATGAATCCATCCGACAAACAGCCATCCGCTGCCAAAAGAAAACAGGCGGTTGCGCTGCGTTATCAAGCGGGAGTGACGGAAGCTCCGACCGTCGTCGCCAAAGGAAAAGGGTATGTGGCCGAAAACATTTTGCAAAAAGCAAAAGAACACCGGATTCCCGTTCAAGAGGACCCTTCGCTGGTTGAGGTTTTAAGCAAGCTGGATATTGATCAGCAAATTCCGCCGGAGTTGTATCAGGTGGTGGCTGAGATTCTTGCCTTTGTTTATCGGCTGGATCGGGAAGGACGGCAAAGGTGAACAAAAAAGAGCTAGGCCGCTATGGAGAAGAACTTGCAGCCACTTACTTGGAGAAGAAAGGTTATCAAATAATTGCCCTCAACCATCTGAACAAGCATGGAGAAATCGACATCATCGCTCTTGACAATCGGACGCTCGTATTCGTTGAAGTGAAAACACGCAGCCAATTGGCATACGGAGCACCGGCCGAATCGGTTACCTATAAAAAACAGCAGAAATTGCGGGAGCTAGCCCTTCGTTATTTACAACAGCACCAGAAGCAATACGTCCGATTCCGTTTCGATGTTTGTTCCGTCATTGTTAAACAAGGCAAGCCAGCGGAGATCCTTCATATTCCCTCTGCCTTTTAAAGGACACAGACGGACATATTCTTGCCAATCTGGGCAGCAGATACTAAGGAAATAGGCTAGCCGATTGGGGATACGTCTACAGCAAGCACTATAATCTTCGCGTAGGATGTAATGTACTCGACGCGATGAACTCCTCCAAACATCATCAACTCTTGGCCCTCTGTCTGGAACAGAGGGTCCTTTTTTTTTGCCCTCACCCTCTGTCTTTTTGTAGGCTTGAATTAAAGAGGCGGGGAGGGAGATTTCATGTATGCGCAGACTTTTTGCGGGACGGTGCTGGGGATAGAGGGAATGATCGTAACGGTTGAGGTGGATATCGCCAATGGATTGCCGCAATTTGACGTTGTCGGTCTGGGCGGGTCTGCTGTAAAGGAAGCTCGTGACAGGGTACGGGCGGCACTCCGCAATGCCGGTTTTGAGTTTCCCATGCAGCGGATTACAGTCAATTTGGCTCCGGCCGACTTGCGCAAAGAAGGCTCTGGCTTCGATCTTTCCATTGCAATGGGAATTCTGCTTGCCTCCGAACAGATTCGGGTTCGCCAAGAGCGCACCATCATTCTGGGGGAGGTATCCCTGGATGGCACATTATTGCCCATTCCCGGTGTTCTGCCGATTCTGCTGGAAGCCAAACGGCAAGGCTTCACCCATGTCATTCTGCCTGTACAAAATGCTGCGGAAGCCAAACTGGTTGAGCTTATGGTCATGCCGGCTGCAAATCTTCCGGAAGCTGTCCGTCTGTGGCAGGGCGAAGAAGCGATCATTTCATCCCATCCCCATGTCTTGTTAACCGACCCGCAAGAAGAGAAAAGAACCAGCAATTCCCCGCATGATTTTTCAGATGTATGCGGACAAAACCATGTGAAGCGAGGGTTGGAAGTAGCTGCCGCAGGGTTTCATAACGTGATGCTAATCGGCCCGCCCGGATCGGGAAAAACGATGTTGGCCAACTGCCTTGCCTCCATCATGCCGGAGATGAGTATGGAGGAATCGTACGAGGTCACCAAAATATACAGTATAGCCGGGCATTTGACGAGAAAAAGTGGATTAATCCGTGAACGGCCGTTTCGTGCGCCTCATCATACGATTACCCAGGCAGGGCTTGTCGGAGGCGGAGCGCAGAATCCGCGGCCAGGCGAATGCAGTTTTGCCCATGCAGGGATCTTGTTTCTGGATGAAATGCCGGAATTCAACCGACATGTCCTGGAGGTTCTCAGGCAGCCTTTGGAAGCAGGCAAGGTTGAGATTGGCCGGGCAAAGCAAGTCTATTCGTATCCCGCGCAATTCCTGCTTGTTGGTTCGATGAATCCGTGTCCGTGTGGATATTTTGGTTCGCGTGATCAACAGCAGTGCACGTGTAATCCGCTTCAAGTGCAGCGTTATCGTTCACGCATCTCCGGTCCGCTGCTAGATCGGATAGACATCCAATTAGAGGTGCCGCGTGTGCCGATAGAGGTTCTGGGAGCGCGGGTGGAAGAGGAATCATCGCAAGCAATAAAAAAACGAGTGGAGAAAGCAAGACTAGTCCAGCAAAAGCGCCTGTCTAATCACAAGGAGTTTCCTTTCAACAGCAGAATGAGCGCTGCTGACATCAGAAAGTTCGTCAAGATTGATCAGGAAGGTCAGGAATTGCTCAAGCTCGCCTTTGAATCGATGGGATTAAGCGCAAGGGCTTACGACCGGATTTTGAAGGTCGCCCGAACGATTGCCGATCTGGAAGGTACAGAGCAAATACAATCGGCGCATATAGCAGAAGCGATTCGGTACCGTGCGTTGGATCGTACCGTCAAAAAATAGGAAAACGTGGCCGCCGTCTAGCAGATATATAAATTTCCTCCCCACAATGTTTTGGATTGATATTTTAGGGAAAAAATGTATACTTTACTAGTAAAATAACAGGGAATAATAGCTATAGTGCCTAAGTATTTCCATGACAAAAGTGTGGTAGGAGGAAGGTTATGCCGCAAGTATCTTTGGATATATCGCTAGTTGGAAAAGTGCTTGAGGAAGATGTGTACAGCAGAAACGGGATTCTATTGCTTTCACGTGGTGCCGTGCTGACCAGTTCCGATATCTATAAATTATTACGGCAAAAGATCGTTTATGTAGCGGTTGAGCCGGCCGTTTCGCAACAAGAGGACACCGATCAGACCATTGCCCAGCTTCTGCAAAATTTTTATATCCAAAAAGATATTTCCGTTACGTACGTTAAAGCACTCGAAAAAGCAAAAGAATTGTTTGAGAGTATTCGAGAGGACTACATGCCATCAATCGAGCAATTTTCCAGTTACTTTTTCCCCCTGATTGATAACGTCATGCAGCAAACCGGCATCTTTCGCGCCCTCTATGTCTTGGAAGGATCGGAAGGCTATACATATCGACACTCCGTCAACGTCGGAATTTTGTCCGCTCTAATTGCCAAACTGATGAAACTGAACGTTGAAGAAGTATTTTTGATCGGACAGGCCGGTCTTCTCCATGATACAGGCAAAATGTTGGTCCCGAAGGAAATCTTGATGAAGCCGGGCAAATTAACGTCGGAAGAATTTGAACAAATGAAACTGCATACTGTTCACGGATTTCATCTGATCTCCAAAATGGAGGGAGGGAACGATCTCTTCGCAGAAGCGGCTCTTTTACATCATGAACGCCTGGATGGTTCCGGTTATCCGGAGAAGCGAAAAGGTGATTCGATCCCTTTGGCAACTCAGATTGTGTCAGTTGCTGATGTTTTCGACGCTATTTGCTCCGACCGGGTGTACAAAGAGCGAACTTCTCCGTTTGAAGCTGCCAAGCTGCTTTGGACTGAGGCTTGTTCAGGTCAATTGAACCCAGAGATCGTAACCCGTTTTATTCACTATATCGCATCCTTGTACACGGGTTCGAAGGCGATGTTAAACAGTGGGGATGAGGTGGAAGTCGTTTTGATTTACCATGACGAACCGATGCGCCCGCTTGTCCGTCGCAAGGATGAATATATTGATCTGCGCTACCATCGAAACCTGGCAATAGACAAAATGATTGTCTGATTTGAACCGAATGAATCTCCGTTCCGGTGAAGGTGAAATAACCAAAAAAACGAGCAGAATCCTGTAAACTGGCAGGGCTTCTGCTCGTTTCAATTGTCTATTCAATCGGGCGGCAGCGGACATGCATGAATTGTCTTACAGTTGAGAGGCTTTATTTGTCTCCTGACAAGATGATGTGCAACCGTCGGAGTTGCAACATCCCGAGCATGTTCCTTGCTTGCTTCGTTTCACGAAACGATACAAAGTCCAGCCGGCATAACCAAACACCAGGGAACCGATCAGGATATCAACGATCATAGGACCAAGCTCCTTTTTCGCTCATTTCACTCTTACGATACTCATTTATCTCTTACGATACTCATTTCGCTTTTACGATAGACCGAGAAGTTTACCGCCTTGATAAATGATGAATGCGATCAGGTAGGCTAACACAAGGCTATATCCGATGGAGAAAAGCGTCCAGCGTAGCGATACCGTTTCTTTCCGGATCACCCCGACAGTAGCCAGACAAGGGGTGTACAGCAAGACGAATGCCATGAATGCGTAAGCTTGCAGCGGAGTGAAATAATGGGCTACCACCCCGGTCAAACTGTTCAGGTCTTGAGCATTGTAGATGATGTTCATCGTCGAAACAACCACTTCTTTGGCGAAGAAGCCGGTTAACAGAGCTGATCCTGCTTGCCAGTTGCCAAACCCAAGCGGTGTCAGTATTGGCGCAATCATCCCGCCGATCATGGCCAGAAAGCTTTGATCCATCTCTACCCCAAATCCCTTGGGACCGGCGAAAGACAAGAACCAGATCAGCACCGAACCGCCAAGAATGAACGTGCCGGCTTTGCGGATGAAGCCTTTTCCTTTCTCCCATGTGCTCCGGAATAAAGTGCGGCCTTGCGGGAGACGGTAAGGCGGAAGTTCTACAATAAACATGGTAGTTTCTTGACGAAGCAGCGTAGTGGAGAACAACTTGGATAAAACGAGCGCCAAGAGAATCCCCAACACATATAACGACAGAACGATCAACGCTTGATTCTTGAAAAAGAAAGCTCCGACGAACAGGCTGTAAACTGGAAGGCGGGCGGAGCAAGACATTAATGGAATCAACAAGGTAGTGAGCAGCCGCTCCTTTGGCTGCTCAATTGTTCGGGCCGCCATTACACCCGGCACGTTGCATCCGAATCCGATGATCATCGGGATGAAAGACTTGCCGTTTAAACCGACCCATTCCATTAGCTTGTCCATGACGATTGTTACCCGTGACATGTAGCCCGAGTCTTCGATGAACGAAATCAGGAAAAACAAAATGAAAATCTGCGGCACAAAAACAAGCACACCGCCCACACCGGCGATAATTCCGTCTACGATCAGCGCATGCGTAAATTCGGAAGCTCCGATCGCCGTCAAGAATTGAGTAACCGCATCGCTCAACGGCCCGGAAATGAAAGCGTCCAGTTGATCGGACAAGGAACTGCCAATCCAATCAAACGTCAGCTTGGACATCAGATACATAAACAACAGAAAGATGGGTATCCCCAGATATTTATTGGTGACGAGAGAATCGATTCGATCTGTTAATGTGTGCTCCACTTGTTTGGTGCGACTCAGAACTTGTTTACACACCCTCTGAATGTATGCCGTTCTCACCTGGCGCAGGTAGTGGGGAAGAGAGAAACCCAACTGCGCTTGTTTAATCTGCTCCTCCGTCTCGCTGTACAGCTTGGTCAACGTGGACGGATCCGTATATTTCTCCAACTCGTTACGTACCACCGGGTTTCCCTCAAGGAACTGCAGGGCCAGCCAACGATTGGGAAGAGACTGATTTTTCGGCAGCAGATTGATCAGCTTCAAAATCGCCTTTTCCACCACGGGACCGTAATACAGAACGAGCGGCTTGCCCGCTGTTTCCGGTTGTCTGTATCTTGCCAGATGGGAGACAAGCTCGTCACTTCCTTGGCCGGTACGTGCAATAATCGGCACCAGCGTTACGCCGAGCAATTCAGAAAGTTTGAGATGGTCAACTTCAAGCCCGCGATTCCGGGCGACGTCCATCATATTTAATCCGATCAATACGGGTTTGCCGTACTCCAGCAACTGTACAGTAAGATACAAGTTACGTTCAAGCTGAGACGCATCGACAATATTTAATATCACTTGAAAATCTTCCGTCAAAAGAAATCGGCTGGCCACTCCTTCATCACGGGAAAGTGGAGTAAGGGAGTAGATTCCCGGAAGATCGATGAGATGTCCCTGCTTGTTTTTAAGCATCCCAACTTTTTTTTCTACCGTAACGCCGGCCCAGTTGCCGACGTACTCGTAAGAACCGGTCAAAGTATTGAATAGTGAGGTTTTACCGGTGTTGGGATTGCCCACAAGCGCGATGTTCATCATACGGGCTGCACCTCAATCATGCTTGCCTCGCTGCGGCGAATGGCAATGTATTGCCCGTTTGCCTCAAGAGTAAGCGGGCCGCCGAATGGGCTCCTACGTTTCATGCAAATCTCTGAACCTTCCATGATCCCTAAATCGATCAGGCGGCGCAGAACGATCGCGCTTACTTTTGATATGCTGTGAATACATACTTTGGTACCCGGGCGTATGTCTGCGAGAGTTGCAGTTGGTTTCATAGTTGCCTCCAGATGAAGAAAATGATAATCTTTATCATTTTTACACTAAATACTATAACATGGCTTTCTGATGAAAAATGTGACATATTTCATACAAATAAACTCTTTTTTGAGGCAAGAAGACGGTGTGACAATTGCCACTGATTTTTTGCAAAATGTGATGAGATTAACAGACCATGCGCTGGAAAACAATATACTGTTGGGTAGATGAATCAAAAAGGAGGCCTTTTGCAATGAATTTCGGATGTGGAATGGGAACAGCCAATAACATGCCTTTAAGTCCGGCTTTAGCCCGGCTCAAAGAAGAACATATTCCGTTGCGTGCCCAAATGGATGAATTCTACATGCTCGCGAAAGATATTGGTGCAGATGACAGTGTGGACAATTGGGCAGATGCACTTCGCAACTTGCAAGAGAAAGCAGTTTCTTTCATGAATGAATTGGATCCGCACTCCATCCGCGAAGAGGACGTGCTTTTCCCGATGATGGCCAAATATATCGGTCGTGAAATGGGCCCAATCGCCGTAATGGAATACGAGCATGATCAAGCCAAGAAAAACCTGAAACAGTTTACGGAGAAGATGGATCAAATTCAAGGGACCGTAGGCAAAGAGGAGGCAAAGGGAATTGCCGCACACCTGATGAACGCCTATGTGATCTTGACGGAGCATTTTATGAAAGAAGAAAACGTGTTGTTCCCAATGGCGCAACAAATGTTAACCGAGGAAGAAAAAGAAGAGCTTGTTCGAAAATTTAATGAGATTGCCTAGGTAAATAGTTGAAAAAAGCTGCGCTACCTGATTTGATTCGGGTAGCGCTGTTTACTTACTAGATAAGAAAGTTTAATCACATTAAATTATTAAAGTGGTTAAACTTTCTTTCCAATCGCGCAGCCAGTGGGAAAAACGATTGTCCATTTCGCAGCGACTTTTACAGCGCAAGCCCAGGCTTTGGATCCCGCCCGGCGCCACGTAAGTAATAGCCGGGTGGGTTAAAATCGTCAGGAGAAAAAGTGGTCAAGCAGCAAAACGAGGGCCAAGGCTACGGTTTTGACCACTTCCGGACGATGAGAGAAGCCGGACTTTAACGCAACTGCGCAAGCTGTAACGGGAGGCACGAAAGGACAACGTTTTTCTTGGCAATTCATTATGTATGAGTTTTTGGATATTCATATCAATCAGGGAGGCTGTCAAAAATGAAGCAATATCCATTTGGGATCAAAGTGCAAACCTATCGATTGGGAGAAGATTATGTTTTTCATATAACAGGCGGACAGGCTCATATCGGCGCGGTAGCCACCGCCTATCCGGCAAATGGGACCATACAGGTTGACTTGATTACGGTTCCGGGACACCGGGAAGACGAGCTGGCGGTTAAATGTGCGCGGTTAGCATGTGAAAAATATAACAAAACTGTGACGGTTGTGGCCGGAATTCATATCGACCAGGCAACCAAGGAAGACATCAAAACCGCGGTACAATCGGTTCGAGAGGCAATGCAAGAGGTGTTAAACAGAAATTTTGACGCAGTTTGACAAAATTGTGAAGTGTGACCACCCGCACATGAGGATCAAGAGCAACATTTTATAGTTATTCTTGAAGTAAGAATGAAGGGAGGTTTAGTATGAGTAAAAATTTTTTGATCTTTATCTTATGCTTCATTATCGCTTTTGCCGGCGGATATGTATTCTATCAATCGAAACAACCTAAGGATGTGGCTGGTGAAACAACAAATGCAGCCGCACCGGCTCCAGCGGATAGCGGCAAGGCGGAAGCTCCAGCCCAAAATACGGCTCCAGCCGCTGCGACAGCTCCTGAAGGGGAGATCTTCACAAAAAGAGGTTGTGTCGCTTGTCACTCAGTCTCCGCTCTTAATGTAAAAGGCGGAGCAGTAGGCCCTGACCTTTCCCAAGCGTATGTGAACGTCAAAGATAAGCACGGGGTGCCGGTTGAGGAGTTCCTCAAGAAACCTACTTCGGCTGTAATGTCGGGTGTACTCGGAAAAAACCCGTTAACAGACGAGGAAAGAGAAGCAGTTTTAAAAGCATTAAAACTTGCATCTGAAAAGAAATAATAATCCCTTATTGATGAATTTTTGAGGAGGATTCTTCATGAAGAAGATTGTTCCAATCGTCTCCGGCGTATTGACGGGGTTCCTCGCAGCAACCGTATTTTTTGCAGACTTTACATCCGTAGGGCCGAAAACTACGGCAGACAACACAAAAGCGAAATCCAACGCGGAGAAAGTATATGTTCCATTTGGTAAAAAGGATGAATACTACTTGTTCGCGTCTGGCGGTCACTCCGGACAACTCTTCATCTACGGCGTGCCATCCTTGCGTCATATCCGTACCATCCCGGTATTCAGCCAGGATTCCGCTACCGGTTATGGTTGGGATAAGGAATCCAAAGAAATGATGGGAGGTTACACGTGGGGTGACCTGCATCATCCGGCATTCTCTGAGACAAACGGTGAATATGACGGTAAATATGTTTTTGCCACCGATGTAGCCAACAACCGTGCAGCGGTTCTCGATCTGAAAACCTTCACCACCAAAGACATTCTCAAAGTGCCGAACTCAGGCGGTCCTCACTGCGCGGCGTTCGTAACAGAGAATACGGAATACTTATTCTTGCCAACTCGTTTTGCCGTCCCGTTCGGACATAAATTTGCATCGTTGGATAATATGAAAACAGATTTCAAAGGCGTTATGTCAGCAGTAACACTTGATGAGAAAACCATGAAACTCAAGTTGGCCTATCAAGTAGCACTTCCGCCATGGTCTTATGACTTGTCTGACGCAGGTAAGAAAATTTCCAAAGACTGGGCCGTTTTGACTACCTATAACACCGAAGAAGCGACAACCGATCTAGAGATTAACGCGTCTCAAGCTGACCGTGACTACATTGTCCTCTTTAACTGGAAAGAGCTTGAACAAAAAATCAAAGACGGTCAATACGACATGGTTAACGGCGTGAAGATGATCGACCCGGCGAAACATAAAGGCTCCATCTATCTCGTTCCGGTCGCCAAATCTCCGCACGGTGTTGACGTAACTCCGGATGGTAAGCGCTTTATCGCTTCCGGTAAATTGGCACCGGCGATGACTGTCTTCTCCTTTGAAAAAGCGTTTGACGCGATTAAGAACAAGAAGTTCGACGGAGAAAAATACGGTATTCCGGTACTTGATTACAAATCTGTCATGGAACGCGAAGTGAACCCGGATAACGCACTCGGACCACTTCATACCCAGTTTGACGACAAAGGCTTTGCTTACACAACCATGTTCATTTCCTCTGAAATTGTGAAATGGAACGTGGATACAGGTGAAACAATTGACCGTGTACCTGTTCAATACTCTCCTGGCCACTCCGCAGCAGCTGAGGGTGACAGCGCAAGCCCGGACGGTCATTACCTTGTTTCTCTCAACAAAATTGCCAAAGACAGCTATCTGTCTGTAGGTCCTTCTCACCCAGAGTCCATGCAGTTGATCGACTTGTCCGGTCCGAAGATGGAAATCATCCAGTCTGCACCGGTTAACCCGGAACCGCACTATGCGCAGATGATCAAAGCTGACAAGATCAAAACGATCAATGTTTATCCAAAAGATGAAAAACGTCCGTACTCCGTATGGAAGAAAGAGGACGCCCGCATCGAACGCAAAGGCAATGAAGTACACGTTTACGGTATCGCGATGCGCTCCAAATTCGTCTTCGATGCAAAAGCGCAGCGTAAAGACGTAATCCAGGTAAAACAAGGGGATCACGTATTTGTCCACTTGACAAACATTGATCTGGACGAAGACATCACCCACGGTTTCGGTATCAACGAATACAACGAGAACATGGAGATTCAACCGGGTGAAACCAAAACGATGGAATTCATCGCAGACAAAGCAGGTACGTACCCTCTCTATTGTACAAACTTCTGCTCTGCGCTGCATCAGGAAATGTCCGGATACCTTCTGGTAGAACCGAAGTAAGCATTTGAAAGGGTATCGTCTCGATACCCTTTCCACTCTTTTCATTGGAGATGAATGGGGATGAACAAGAAAATATCTGCTTTATCCGTCATCGGCTTATGGATAGCGGCCGCTTTGCTTGTCGGATCGATTTTTTTACCATGGTGGGGAATGACTTTCTTTGCGCCCCAGTATCCGGAAGGGCTTAAGGTTATTGTGTATCCGACAAAGATGGATGGGCGGGTAGACATCATCAACGGGTTAAACCACTATATCGGAATGATGGAAATAAGTGAAAAAAGCTTCTCAGAACTTCGATTTTTGCCTTATGTGATCGGCGGTTTTGCCGTCTTGACGCTAATCGTAGCCATTACACGAAAAAGAAGCTTGCTGTATGGTTTGGTTGGAATGTTTGCTATTGGCGGGATTTTGGGTTTGTATGATATTCACCGTTGGCTCACCAATTTCGGGACAAATCTGGATCCGAAAGCTCCGATTAAAATTGCTCCTTTCGTTCCACCGATGATTGGAACAAACAAAATCGCCAATTTTACCACTCACAGTTACTTTACCTATGGATCATTTTTCATTGGTCTCGCGTTTTTACTCATGCTACTTCCACTTTGGAGGGACCGCAAACAATGAAATGGACAGCGGCTTTGTGGACAGGATTCCTTATTTGGCTGATTGGTTCAACGTTTGTATCGGCAGATAACTCCCTGCAGCAGCTCATCGATTCGACGCCGGAGAATGGGGTAATTACCCTGACAGACCAAGTGTATAAAGGCAACCTTGTGATTACGAAGCCGCTTACGATCAAAGGTTCTGGCCAAAGCGTAATTGACGGGGATGGCAAGGGAAACGTAATTCTGATCAAAGCGCCACATGTTCACTTAGAAAATCTCATCATAAAACACAGCAGCATCAGTCTGAACTCTCAGGAAGAGTTCGCTGCCATCAAAGTGAATTCGGACGCCAACGTTTTGAAGGACCTCGTGATATCCGACTCGTATCACGGAATTCACCTGCAATACTCCGATCACAATATCCTGCAGCACGTAACCGTGCACGGAATGGGAAATCATGAGATAGCCGGTCAAGGCAACGGATTTCAATTGGACCATTCCAACGGCAATCAGCTCTTGGATAATCAGATTGATGAAACTCGCGACGGAATCTACTTTTATTACTCGGAAAACAATCGTGTAGTGGGTAACGAAATTCGCAACACCCGTTACGGCTTACATTATATGTACTCGGACAACAACCAGTTTTACCGGAACCGGTTTCTCTTTAATACGGGCGGTGCAGCGATCATGCACTCGAAAAATCTCGTGCTGCAAGACAACGAGTTCTCGTTCCATGAGGGGACACGCTCGTTCGGAATGATGCTGCAGGCGAGCGATGACAACCTGGTGAAACATAATCGTTTCTTCCAAAATCAGCGGGCACTCTATTTGGATATGTCGCTTAGAAACCGTTTTGAAGGAAATGAATTTGTGCGGAACCAGGTAGGGATCGAATTGTGGGCTAGTTCCACCGATCAAGTCTTTACCGAAAACAAATTTGAAGACAACATTTCTCCCGTTGCGACGGTGGGCGGGCACTCCTCCAATCAATGGGACGACAACGGCAAAGGGAATGACTGGGGAAGAGACTTCCCGCTGCTTGACGTCGATCAGGACGGGATAGGCGACAACCCGGTTCGCTATCAATCATCGTTATATCAACTGCTGCAGGATAATGAACTTGTCTATCTGTTTTTAAACAGTCCGGCTATACACATTTATGAAAAAATGAATCAAATCCTGAATAATACGGAAGTAATGTTTGAAGACCGTTACCCGCTTGTACGCCATCAAGAGAGGATTTCGTGGGGTTGGTTGGCCGGGTTGCTTCTCGCTCTGGCTTTTTCCTGGGGTTGTTGGCAGCAAAGGAGGAAGAAGATATGACATACATCGAGAAAGAATGGAAAGAGCAATCAAAAGGAAAAGGCATCTGGTTATCACTTGGGATGGTTGTTCTGGTATCTTTTTTTATTTTGCTGCAATCCCGCACACTTCCAACGGAGGAAGGTTTCAAAGTATTCCTGATCTCGTTGTATGAGATGAATGTCTACCTGCTGCCGCTGTTAAGCATGTTTTTGGCATCTTTCGCAATCATGCAGGAACGGGAACAGAAAACCATGACCATCCTTTTGACCAAAAGAGAGTCCTATTTCAGTTTTTACCTGAAAAAAAGCATAGCGATGCAAGCCATCTCGCTTGCCGTGTTTATTGGGTGGTACTTTCTCTTTGCCATTCCGATGAAGATCATGCTTTCCTTTGAGCTTGCAGGTTTTCTAGAATATTTGGCCGCCATCAGTGTTCTCTTGATTATTTTTAATCAGATTGGGCTTTTATTGGGGAGCATTTGCAGCACACGTATGCAGTTGGTGGGTGCGAACATTTTTATCTGGTTTTTCTTCGTCTTTTTTATCGATGTGGCGTTTCTTTATTTCCTGCCGGCGGTGACGAACGATCATATTATCGGTTTTTCCATCCTGTTTTTCCTGCATCCGCTCCATACGATTCATTTCTATTTGGAGACATCTCTCGGATTGTTCTCAACAGAACATATGTCCCGCATGATGGAAAAATTGGTTTGGATGTCGCCTGGCAAGTTTTTGATCGCTGATTTGCTGTTTTGGCCCGTTCTGGTTTTTGTCATCGGGATCTGGCTGCGTGTAAGGAGTGAGCGTTAATGATCGAGATCAAGGGATTGACCCAGTCGTTTCGGAATAAGATCGTGCTTCAAGACGTCAATCTTACCATCGGGCAGAATGAGGTTTGTGCGTTGGTGGGGCGAAATGGCGCGGGGAAGACGACGCTCATTCATTCACTGCTTGGACTGTTGGCTGTCAAGAAGGGAGAGATTACGCTTGCCGGAATCTCCAATCGGCAGGAAGGTTGGAAGCAGCATGTCGCTTATTTGCCGGAAAAGTTTCAGCTGTATCCGCAGTTAAGCGGGGAGGAGAATTTGCGCTTCTTTGCCGCTGTCGATAATAAAACGGTAAATGACCAGCGGATTCAGGTAATCCTCAAAATGGTTAATTTGTGGGAGCATCGTCATGAAGCGATCCGCAGCTATTCCAAGGGGATGCTGCAAAGGCTAGGGCTTGCCATTATGCTCTACTACGACTCCCCGATCATGATTTTGGATGAGCCGACAAGCGGATTGGACCCGATGGGCAGAACGGAGATTCTATCGATTTTGAAGTCGCTGAAGGACAAGACCATTCTCTTTTCTTCACACCATATGGACGAAATCAGGCAAATTTGCACGCATGTAGCCTTCCTGGACAATGGGATGATTCAAAAATACGGGATAGACGAGTTTATGGAAAAGTTCTCTCTGGGAGGAAGTATTCAATGAAAAAGCATCTCCTGCTGATCATGATGGCCTGTATCCTTGCACTTGTCGGCTGTGCTTCCAAGCCGGCTTATGAGACAGCGCTGCAGGTACCGGATAAATTTAAGGTGGGCGAAGAAATACCGCTTACGCTTACCGTGAAGCAGAATAACCAACCGGTGACGGGACTTGTGGTTACTGCCCATTTGGAAATGAAAAAAATGGACCACGGTACTGTGGATGTTACCTTTGCCGAGAAGGAGAACGGGGAGTATAGAGCGAACGCCAAACTTCCCATGGGAGGCGAATGGGTGGCATTCATCCAGTTGAAGACCGGCAAAAACAGCGTGGAACAAGAGATAGGTTTC
Source organism: Paenibacillaceae bacterium (assembly GCA_041920465.1). Lineage (GTDB taxonomy): Bacteria > Bacillota > Bacilli > Brevibacillales > Brevibacillaceae > Brevibacillus_H. The sequence continues at coordinate 70,669 of JBHGXW010000034.1, forward strand.
ACCACGGAAGGAATTGAATAACCATGTTCAAAAAAATATTTCACACACTTGTTTCGGGAGCTGCGCTGTTGGTTCTCTCGACAGGCTGTACAAACCAACAGCCAGAAAAGGCAGCGGAGCCGGTGTCCAACGCGGAACCTGCGTCTGGCTCCCAACCAGTGTCCAAAGCCCAAACATCGTCCAATTCCGACCTGGTGGCAACCGTGAACGGGGAACCGATTACACGGGAAGATATGCAATTTTATGAGCTGATTAACCGGATCCAAATTGAGATGTATAAAGAAAGGGATAAGGCCAAGTATACGGGAGCGGAACTGGAGCGCGTGATGAAGTTCTGGAAGGCGAGGGAAGAGGATGCCAGACATCCCAACACACTTTTGACCCAGATTATTCGTCTGCGGGCGATGGCTCTCTTGGGTAAAGAAAAAGGCTATTCGGCTGCTCCTCAAGAAGTGGAGAAAGAAGTAAATACGGTAAAAGCAACGTATGCCGCCAATCCGAATGTCGAAGCCATGATCAGGGAATACGGCGAAGAAAAGTTTTGGAACAAGCAGCGATCCCAATATCAAATGATCGTGCTGGTGAACAAAGTGCAACAAGACGTGATTAACAGCGTCAAAAAAGCGAATCCCAAGGCAAACATAAAAGAAGTGAACGTACTTGCACAAAAACAGTATGAGGATCTGCTTGTTTCCCAGGTGGGTAGTTTAAATATCAAGATTATAAATAAAAACAGTTAAACTGTCTTATAAGTACCAGCAAAACCTTGAATGACATGGAGCCATGCGGGTTCCTTCATTCAGGTTTTTTATTTTCAAACTATTCCAACGTATTTACAGTATAAAATTTCTCTTTTTGTGAAACGCATCACAAAACCTCCCTTTCAAACGTTTTATTATGAAGCCATCACAGAAAGGAGAGGTTACCATGAAGGTAAATGAAGGTCGTTCCCAAACTGAAACCGGAACGCAGAATTCTTTTCTCAAGGGTATCTTGATCTTTACTCTCATTATCAGCTTCACCGTGTTGATTATGGGCGGATACTGGATCTTCAAAGAGATGGCGCCGCGCCCTCTGCAAGTGGTCGATTCGAAAGGAACCGTAATCTCCACCCAGGAACAGATCGTAGGCGGCCAAGCGGTCTTCCAAAAATACGGATTAATGGACTACGGTACTGTACTGGGTCATGGTTCGTACTTAGGTCCTGACTATACAGCGGAAGCCTTGAAAATCTACACAGAAGGAATGCAGGATTTCTATGCAAAAGCAGAACATCAAAAGAAATATGCTGAATTAGATGATCAGCAAAAGCTTTTGATCAAAAACAAGGTCATTGCGGAGATGAGAGAAAACCGCTATGACGAATCGAAACAAGTACTTACATTGACTGACGCACAAGTATACGGTTTACAGCAAGTTCGCGATTACTATCGCAAAGTCTTTACAGAAGGTGACTATGTCGGAATTAAACCAAATTTGATTCACGAAGAAGACATGCCGCAAGCTGGTCGCGCATGGGTAGGCCAAGGCGACCAAATCACCCAAATTTCTGATTTCTTCTTCTGGACAGCATGGCTGTCAAGTACCAAACGAATCGGTGACACGATTACCTATACCAACAACTGGCCTTACTATGAAGATGCAGGCAATACCATGTCTTACTCCGCAGTCCTCTGGAGCGGCGTAAGTGTGACCTTGCTCATCCTGTTTGTCGGTTTGATTCTGTATTTCTACAATCGTTACAAACTTTATATGGAAGAAGCGTACACGGAAGGCAACTTCCCGAAATTTAACTTAAATGAATTGCCTCTGACAACCAGCCAGGTGAAAACAGGCAAATACTTCACTGTCGTTATTCTCTTGTTCTTCATTCAATCGATGTTCGGCGGGCTCTTGGCTCACTACTATCTCGAACCAGCTTCTTTCTTCGGAATGAAATGGGTTACTGACTTCTTCCCATTCAGCCTGGCCAAAACCTATCACTTGCAACTGGCCATCTTTTGGATTGCGACGGCGTGGTTGGGTATGGGAATCTACGTCGCACCGCTTGTAGGCGGCAAAGAACCAAAGCGCCAAGGCTTGCTGGTTGATATTCTCTTCTGGGCACTCGTCGTGCTTGTTGGCGGAAGTACCGTTGGCGAGTGGCTTGGTGTTAACGGCAAACTGGGCAATGCCTGGTTCCTCTTGGGTCACCAGGGTTGGGAGTACATCGAGCTTGGCCGCATCTGGCAAGTTGTTCTGGTTATCGGTATGCTGATCTGGCTGTTCATCGTGTTCCGTGCCATCAAGCGCGGACTTAAGAAGGAGACGGACAAAGGCGGACTTACACACTTGCTCTTCTACGCGTCTATTGCTGTACCGTTCTTCTATATCTTTGCCTTCTTCTTCGATCCAAGCTCCAACTTCACAATGGCTGATTACTGGCGCTGGTGGATCATTCACTTGTGGGTAGAAGGTATTTTTGAAGTATTTGCCGTTGTGGTGATCGGTTTCTTGATGGTTCGTATGCAGCTCGTTACCAAAAAATCTACAGTGCGGGCGCTTCTGTTCCAGTTTATCCTGTTGTTAGGCAGCGGCGTAATTGGTATCGGTCACCACTACTATTACAACGGCTCTGCCGAAATCTGGATTGCGCTTGGCGCGGTATTCTCCGCTCTGGAAGTAATTCCGTTGACACTCTTGATCCTGGAAGCATATGAGCAGTACAAAGTAATGAAAGACGGGGGAGTTCATTTCCCTTACACCGCATCCTTCCGTTTCCTGATCTCTACGGCGATTTGGAACCTGCTTGGTGCAGGCGTACTTGGTTTCTTGATTAACCTGCCATCTGTCAGCTACTTCGAACACGGTCAATTCTTGACACCAACCCACGGACACGGCGCGATGATGGGGGTATACGGAATGTTTGCGATTGCCGTTCTCCTTTACTCCTTGCGCAACATCGTGAAACCGGAAGCGTGGAGCGACAAATTGCTGCGCATCTCCTGCTGGGGATTAAATATCGGATTGGCTGGCATGATTCTCATCACCTTGCTGCCGGTTGGCCTCATGCAAATGAAAACAGCGTTTGATAAAGGCTACTGGGCTTCCCGTGCCTATGAGTTCTATCTGGATCCGCTGGTGAACAAACTGTTGTGGATCCGCGCTTTGCCGGATACGGTCTTCCTGGTTGTAGGCATCTTGCCGCTCCTGTACGTTGTGGTAAAAGCGCAATTCAACCTGCGTAAACCAAATGTAAAAGAAGATCAAAACATCGAAGAAAACAATACACTTTCCATGTAAGAGCAATTGCAACAGCAAGAGGGAAACGAAGACCCTTGATCTCCGTCATTGGGATCAAGGGTCTTCAAATGAAAAAACGGACGGTAAACACCGCCCGCAAGTTGACTACATCCGGCAAATTTCTCTTGGACATTCTTGACAATGGCAAATCGTCTGCAGGTAAACAAGATTGCGAATGGTGATATAGCCGTTGTCAAAGCTGATGATATCTTTGCTTTTCCATTTGTTTAGCATCCGGTTTACGCTTTCGCGGGCGGTCCCGATGATATTGGCCAATTCTGTGTTGGAGAGCTTGTGGGAAATGCGAATGCCGCCTTCAACCGGTTTACCGTAAGAGTTGGACATGCGGATCAAGGTAGAAGCAAGCGCACCCGGCTTTCCATACAGCAGCAAGTCACGCAGTTTGGTTTGGGTCATGGCATGCATAATCCCCATCCACTTCATGAAATGAATCGCCAAATCGCCGGATTGCATGAGCAAACGATCAATTTCCTGCTGTTCCAATACCCCGACGATACTGTCTTCAGATACGATTGCATTATATTTATAGCGGCTTCCTTCGCGGATTCTCGGCTCTCCGAATAAATCTCCGTTTTGGAACAATGCGAGCGTAAACTCTTTGCCGTCATTCGTAGATTTGAAGGTTTTCGCGTGTCCCTGCTGGATAAAGTAGAGTTTGCCGGTCGGGTCGCCTTCCCAGAATAAGTAGGAACCCGCTGTTACCTTGTGAAAGGTCATCGAACTTTTCAAGAGATTGATGTTATCGTTTGAAAAAATTCCGATATTCCCGTAATAATAAGGGCAGCTTGTGGAAATACAACTAGCATCAAAGGCGCTTAAACTGAGCTGTGCCATCTCTTTTCCCCCTTCGGCATGCTGATATAGTGATAGGGCAAGGTTTAGAAACGCTTGCCCTTTTTCTGCTATTTACTTGTGAATGGTTACCTTGGCCGCATCATTCTCCAGATTCTCGATCTCATAGGTGTAGCCGAGCTGGTTCAATTCTTCCAGGAGAAAAACCGGTACCCGGTCATTGGTAATCACCAGCTTGTCGCCAGGGACCATTTTTTCCAACTGATGCAGCGTACGAATCATCGGCTGTGGCGGTTCCAACCCCCGGTTATCCAGTGTGTACACCTGTCCTTCCGATTTACCGGCCGAGTTTTCAGCTTCATTGAACTCGGCCACTTGATTCTGCCACTCATCCAAGAGAGAAGCCTGACTTTTGTGTACAAAGGTAACGATCCAGTGATCCTCTGCCACCTGTTCCACTTTATTGACGAATCCTTTTACTTTCATCACGCCTAAAAGCGGAGTCGGCTTGAAAGTGGCGTGCAGAAGCAAGACATCTTCTTTTTTCAATTGTTTCACTGTATTCATAATGAGTTCGAATGGGTCTAATTTTTTCTGGAGATATGGTCGAACATCAAGAACGACTTGATTCACTTCAGCGCTCATCTCATTACTCTCCTTTAATTCTTCTTGATAAACAGTTTATCTTCTCCAAAGCTTTCGTAGTGTGATGGGTATCACAAATTATGTTAAGGAAAATAGATAATATGAAGTTGCTCGAAAACACCAATCAAGCATATACAAGTCGGGAGGTTAACTACATGTCAAGAGAATTTAAAGTAACAGTTGATGCTCGTGAATATGCTCCGAAAGATAAACATCGCGTGATCTTTGAGAGATTCGATGAGCTGCAGCCGGGTGAAAGCATGCTCTTAAAAAATGACCACGATCCCAAACCGCTTCAATATCAGTTCATGATGGAGCGTCCGGGAATCTTCGGATGGGAATATATCGAAGAAGGACCAACTGTTTGGCAGGTAGAAATCAAAAGAGTGTAAGGTTACCCACCCGACAACAGCTATCGCGTCGTCGGGCGGGGCCCCAAAACGAATAAATGCTTAACAACCGAAAAGAACGCCTCGTGTTTACATGAGGCGTTCTAATGCTTTTAGGTCAAGAATCGTGATTTTTTTGCGGTTCATGGCGATAATCTCTTCTTTTTTCAGTTGATTGAATACTCGATTAACCGTCTCACGGGTAGTTCCCACCATGTTGGCGAACTCCTGGTGAGTCAGCGGCAAATCGATTTGAATGTGACCTTCTTCGGACGAACCGTGCTCTTTGGCCAATCGCAAGAGGAAAGAGACAACCCGGTGGTTTACATCATGGGCGACGAATTCCTGCAGCTTCGCTTGCAACTCCCTGATTTTTTCTCCCATTACCCGCATCACTTTGACGGCGATTGTCGGCATTTCCAGCATTAACTGCTCAAATTGCTTCAACGGAATTACGATTAACTCCGCAGGTTCCACCACTTCTGCCGTAGCCGGATAAGGTGTTTGATCAAAAAATCCGGTGTGAGGAAACATATCGCCTTTTTTCTGGAAGGAGACAATCTGTTCATTCCCGTTTACATCAATCTTGTATATTTTGATAATCCCGCGGCAAACGAAGAAAACGGCATGCCGTGGTTCACCCTGCATGAATACGTTTGCCCGGCGTTGATAAGAGTGTTTGATCGTAATTGCGGCGAGCTTTTCGAATTCCTGCTCATCTAGCTCCCGAAATATCGGGATATTGCGCAGAATCGGAAGAAGCTGATTCATTTTCTCATCACTCATTTCGTGTATTCTGACAATGAATGTAGCCTACCATATATTAGTAGTCATTTATTTCCACATTTTATATTATCACTATAAGCTGACCGGATTTGTGAGACAAATCACAACAACAGGTAGGGAAATTCCATAAAATAATAGATGCTTCAAATAACTGTTTCTATAGCATGGACAAGAAATTCTTATGCCATGACGGAGCAAGCTTGCGCCGCGCTCAACGTGTTTTTGACTATTCGAAGTGCTAGAATGAGAAGTATCAAATAGGAGTTCTGCAAACCCGGAAGAAATGGACCGAGTTAGCCGAACCTAAAAGGAAGGACGTAGCCGGATGACAGAGATGACGCTGTGCGGTGTGATTTTGGCTGGCGGAAAAAGCAGCAGGATGGGCAGCCCCAAAGAATTATTGGACTGGCAGGGGCGGCCTCTCCTGCTTCATCTCGTTGAGGGGATTCTCGCAGCAGGTTTGCCGTGTCTGGCCATCTCCAATACTCCTGATCGTTTGCCTCTTCAGCACTTGCGAGAGACAGGTGTCCGGATAACCTCTGACATTGGGAAGTCATGCGGGCCCATTTCCGGTATTTATACGGCGTTTCAGTATTGTCAGGAGGATGCTCTACTTGTTCTCTCCTGCGACCTTCCGTTTCTTAAGCCGGACGATATCAAACAGTTGGCCAGTTTCGTCGGCCATTTACAAGACTGGGATGCTGTCTTGACTGAGTCGCAGGGCCGGGCTCATCCCTTGCTGGCGCTATATCACCGCCGGACACTTCCCGTTTGGGAGAATGCTTTACGTCAGCAAAATTATAAAGTCATGGATGCAATAAACAGGCTTAAAGTGAAGCACATTCCGGAAGGCTTGCTTGGTGAAATGGCTTCATACAACATGAACACCCCGGATCAATACCGGTTTGCTTGTGAACAAAGGAGGCAAAACAATGCGTTTTCAACGGGAGACATTGACGGTAGAGGACGCCGTCCGTAAATTATTGGAGCATGCTGAATTGCTGGACACAGAAGAAGTAAGATTGACAGAGGCGTATGGACGCGTTTTGGCTGAGCCGATCTACGCGACGACAGATTTGCCGGTGTTCGATAAATCGCCGTTGGACGGTTATGCGGTTCGTTCGTTTGACACACAGGGAGCTTCACCTCAAACACCGGTTGCCCTCAAAGTAGTAGAGACGATTGCTGCGGGAGATGTGCCCACCGTTACCCTGCAAGCTGGCGAGGCAAGCCGGATTATGACAGGCGCAATGATTCCGCCTGGAGCCGATTCTGTGATCATGTTCGAACAAACCGTCAATCCCGGACAAGTATCAGATAAGGTTGAAATCAAAAAGCAGATGGGACCGGGCGAGAACATTTCACGACGCGGAGAAGAAGTGGAACAAGGCACCTTGGTTCTTCCGGCAGGAGAAGTAGTAGGAGCCGGAGCCATTGCCATCTTGGCTACGTTCGGCTATACAAAGGTGAAAGTGCGGAGGAAGCCAAAAGTCGGGGTTCTCTCCACCGGTAACGAACTGATTGATGCTTCTATGCCGCTTGTCCCGGGAAAAATTCGCAACAGCAATACGCCGATGCTTCTTGCCATGATTCAGGCTGCGGGCGGTATTCCGATTGAATTTGAACGTTTGCCAGACGACGAATCCTCTGCCAAAGCGACCGTGTCACGCATTATGGAAGAAGTGGATGTATTAGTCACGACAGGGGGTGTATCGGTGGGGGATTTTGACATTATGGCTTCTGTTGTCGGCCACCCCGATGTGGAACTGCTGTTTAACCGGGTAGCCATGCGTCCGGGCAGCCCAACCACTGCGGCGAAATACCAGGGTAAAATGATTTGTGCCCTATCCGGAAATCCGGGCGCCTGTTTTGCCGGTTTTGAACTGTTCGTCCGTTCCCTGCTGGCCAAAATGATGGGACAGCTTGTGCCGCCGCTTAAGAAAGTGGAAGCCGTGCTGACCGATGATTACGATAAACCGTGTCCGTATCCTCGTTATTTGCGCGGAAAGCTTTTTGTGAAAGATACGGTCCTGTACGTGACACCAGACCAAAACGACAAATCAGGCAACTTGACCACCCTGAACCAAAGCGAATGCTTTGTAATCATCCCGGCAGGCGGTAGAGGAAAACGATCCGGAGACCGGGTACAGGTGATTCCGACCGGTAATCCGAGCTGGCAGTCGGGGGTGTAGCTTCTCATGCGGATCGAACCAATGGTTGTCCAGTTCGCGGGCTATTCCAACTCGGGCAAGACAACGCTGTTAACCCATCTCATCAGCAGCTTCACCCAAAGAGGTTTGCGGGTGGCGGTGATCAAGCATGATGGCGGGCATGATTTCGAGATGGATCAGGAAGAGAAGGATACCTGGCGCTTTCGGGAAGCGGGGGCGCCGCTGATTGCCATCCAGTCCAAAACCAAATCGGCCTGGCTGGATTACTCATCGGTCAGCTTATCCGAAATGATAGTTCGAATGAAGGCTGCATCTCCTGATGTAATCTTCATAGAAGGATATAAACGGGAAGCGCTTCCCAAGCTGATCCTAATCAAGAGAGAAGAGGACAAGGAACTGCTTAGGCAGCTGGAGAATCCGATCGCAATCGTCAGCTGGATTCCGCTTGAGCATCCTTCTCTTCCTGTCTTCTCGATACATGATCTACAGGCTGTCAGTCAATTTATTCTGGAGCGTTTTCAAGCCTGTCAACAGAATCAAGACTGCAATCAGAACATGAAATCAGGTCAATAAGCCGCCTATTCGCCGGGCGGCTTACTTTCTATGTCCCTTTCATGAAAAAATGTTAGCTGTTCAGTGGTTTGTTCTGATTGATGTGATCTTTTTCACAATGCCAAAGAGAAAAAATGGTAAGATAGAGATAAGCAAGCAGTTGATCTGTTCGATTCTGGGGAGGGAGTTTCATGTTTAACCGGATTTTATTAGCCGTAGATGGTTCTGAAGCTTCACAAAAAGCTGTCGATTGGGCAATCAAAACGTATCAGCAGCTTCCAAATGCACATATTACCATCTTGTATGTTCATCAGCCGCAGGTTCCGGTTGTTGCTACGGCCGGTGCCTACATTCCTTTAACATATGACCAAGTGAATTGGGAGGTTCCGGAAGAGACTCCGGCTCTTGAAGCTTGGGACAAATTCCCGGATAAACAAAGGGTGACGCAGGAAAGCGTTGTAGGCTACCCTGCCGAAGTGATCTGCAAAAAAGCCAAAGAAGAGAATTTTGACGTGATCGTCCTGGGTGCGGAGGGCCATGGCGTTGTGTCATCCGTACTGCTCGGAAGCGTCAGTGCCAAAGTCCTGCATCATGCAACCGTTTCCGTGTTGATTATCCGCTAAAAGGAATCAGCACGTTTGGTTAAATTGGATGAAATTAGTATGTACAGCACAGGCATTCACCCAAGCTGCCAGGCTGGGAGAATGCCTGTTTTTTCAGCAACATTCTGAAAAATATTCAGAATAGATAAATAATTTTTCGGACGAGGTGACAACTATGAAAGTTACGTTTGTGGGTGGAGCCCGAACGGTAACAGGGTCCTGCTATTTGCTGGAGATCGGCAAGGAGAAATTGTTAGTGGATTGCGGAATGTTTCAGGGGTCCAGGGAATTGGAGAACCTCAACAGGCAGCCTTGGCCTTTTTCGCCTCGCGACATCTCGTTTGTAATCCTTACCCACGCTCACATCGACCACTCCGGCCTCTTACCCAGGCTAAAGCGGGAAGGTTTCAAAGGAAAAATTGTATGTACCAAATCTACTTATGATTTGTGCACAGTGATGCTTCCCGACAGCGGACACATTCATCAAATGGAAGCGGAATGGAAAAACCGCAAACGCTCCCGGCAGCGCAAAGCAAAAGTGGAACCCCTTTATACCGAGCAAGACGCATTTGCTGTTTTGTCTTCCTTTATCTCTGTTTCTTATGACAAAACAGTCGAATTAACCCCATACGTCAGCATTCGCCTGCGGGACGCCGGACATATTCTCGGTTCAGCTATTGTAGAAATGTGGGTGAAAGAAGAAGGAAGCGAAACCAAGCTGGTCTTTTCCGGTGACATCGGCTCTTCCGGACAAGCGATCATCAAAGATCCTGTTTTCATCGAAGAGGCAGACTACCTGTTTGTCGAATCCACTTACGGAAACCGCTTACATCCCCCGGTAAAAGAAAAGAGTGATCAACTGCTGGAGATTATCCAGGCTGCCGTGTCGGACAAAGGCCTGGTGATCATTCCTGCATTTGCTGTGGGCAGGACACAAGAAATCTTGTTTCAATTGCATAAGCTTTCCAAACAGGGACTGATCGAAAATATTCCCGTTTATGTCGATAGCCCGCTGGCCATTGCGGCGAACGAGATCTTTCAGGCAAATCCGGAGGTTTTTGATGAAGAGACAGCCAACCTGTTTGAGCATGGCGACAATCCGCTCGCTTTTCCCGGACTGCAGTTTGTCCGAACGGCTGAAGAATCCCAACGGCTTAATTTTCACAAGGGAACAGCTGTTTTGATAGCCGCCAGTGGAATGGCAGACGCAGGGAGAATCTTGCACCATCTGAAGCACCAATTATGGAAAGAAAACAATCACATTGTGTTCGTCGGTTATCAAGCGGAAGGAAGCTTGGGCCGTAAGCTCTTGTCCGGCATGAAGCGGGTCAAAGTGCTTGGCATTACGGTGAAGGTAGGAGCGAAAATTCACGATCTTTCCGCGTTTTCTGCACACGCCGACCAGCAACAACTGCTTGCTTGGCTGCGTGGATTTTCCCATAAGCCGATTCAAACCTTCATCGTCCATGGCGAAGAATCAGCTTCGAGCGAATTTGCCGAACTCGTCACACGTGAACTTGACTGGTCTTGTCATATCCCTTCACGCGGCGAGACCATCGAGATTAAGCCCGGTCGTCAGGTAACGGTTACCGAGCAGCCGCAGCAAGGGTTGTTTGAACTTTCCGAAGCGGAATTGCAGGCTTATCTGCAAGCGATTGAACGAAATATTGAAGGATTGGGGGTTGCGCTGCGCAAATATCGTTTAAGTGAGCAGCAAGCGATTCGGTTGTCGGAAAAATTATTAAAATACAGCGAGCAACTGGAAGAGATGGATGAGCAGATGTAAATTTTTGTTCTATACACCGATATACCTATAGGGGTATAATAGAAGCGGAGATTCCTTACCTGGGAGGAGAAAATCATGAACAAAAACAAAACGATCGTTGTCATTGGGGGAGTGGCAGCCGGAGCAAGTGCTGCCGCAAAAGCCCGTCGAGAGGACGAGCATGCCACCATAATCGTGTATGAAAAAGGGGAGCACGTGTCATTTGCCAACTGCGGGCTGCCCTACTATGTCGGCGACGAGATTAAGAAAGAATCTTCCCTGCTTCTGCATACCCCAAAATCCCTCAAAGAACGGTTCAATTTGGACGTCTATGTAAAGCATGAAGTATTGGCCATTCAGCCGGAGCAATCGGTCGTCGTAGTCAAAAACCTGCTGACGGATGAGGTGTGCAGCCAGCATTACGATGCCTGCATTATCGCAACAGGAGCAAAACCTGTTGTTCCGCCGATTGAAGGAATAAAAGCAGCCAACATCCAACTGCTGCGAACCGTTCCGGATGCGATAACGTTAAAATCGATGATTGTCGAGGGAAAAGTGAAGAAAGCAGTCGTCATCGGCGGTGGATTCATCGGATTGGAAGCAATCGAGAACTTGATTCGCCAGGGAGTGTCTGTCACGATAATCGAAAAGGCTCCGCAAGTGCTTACACCGTTTGATATCGAAATGACGACACCGGTAATGGAAGAATTGAGCGGAATGGGGGTAGAAGTGATCCTGCAAAATGGAATTACCCGGTTTGTGGGATCAGAGAACCAAGCGACTGCCGTGGTGCTTGAGGATGGTTCGACTGTCCCCGCTGATGTATTTATCTTGAGCATCGGCGTACGTCCCGACGTAACGCTAGCGGCAGACGCCGGTATCCGGTTGGGGCGGACAGGCGCTATCCTTGTAGACGAGTACATGCAGACCAGCATTCCGGGGATTTATGCTGCCGGGGATGCAGTCGAGTGCAAGCATCTCGTACACGAACAGAGTGTCTGGATTCCGTTGGCTGGACCGGCCAATAAACAAGGGCGGGTTGCCGGTGCCAATGCCGCCGGGGGCAGAATGAAGTTTAAAGGAGCTTATGGTACATCAATTGTCAGAGTGGGTGAGGTCGTAGCCGCCAAAACAGGACTGAGCGAAAAAGAGTGCCAGCAGGCAGGTATGGAAACAATCGTTACTTACAACTATCACGGACATCATGTCGGCTATTATCCGGGAGCGGAAGGCATGATGATCAAGCTGATTGCGGAAGCTAATGACGGACGGATTCTGGGGGCGCAAATCGTCGGAAAAGACGGGGTAGACAAACGCATTGATGTAATCGCGACCGCCATCTATGCAAACATGACAGTTGAAGATCTGGAGCAGCTGGATTTGGCGTATGCCCCTCCGTTTGGCGCAGCCAAAGATCCTGTAGTCATGGCAGGGATGCAGCAATCGAATATCATTCGTGGCGAAATTATGTCATGCACGCCTGCTGAGCTAGACAAAAAGATGACACAAAATCAATTGCAATTGCTTGATGTCCGCAATCCAAATGAATGGGCAGAAGGAGGAATTCCCAATGCCATCCAAATTCCGCTTCACGAATTGCGGTCAAGAATCGGTGAACTGGATCCCGAAAAAGAAGTGGTCGTGCATTGCAAAAGCGGCCAGAGAAGTTATTTCGCCGCGAAATTCCTAAGTCAGATGGGATTTAGCCGGGTGATCAACCTGACCGGCGGATTTCTTGCCTGGCGATTATATGAAAAGAACAGAACATATCAAACGTCAATATAGAGTTAATAATCTTGTCACATTTCCTCTCTGCAAATACGCAGAGAGGTTTTTTTGCGAAAAATCATAGGGATAAGACGAAAAAGATATCGGGATATTAAGAAGAAAAAATTCAGGGAGTTCCCTGAATTACAGGTTGCTCTAATCGTTCTAGAATGAAGGCAAGAACTAAATACCCCACATCATTCATCAGGGTATGAGGAGGAAATTATATGCAAAAAGGAACTACCAAGAGTTTAGCTATCCGTCGATGGGATCCGGAAGATCCGGTATTTTGGGAAGCAGAGGGTAAAAAAGTTGCGAACCGCAACCTCTGGATCTCGATCCCGGCCCTCCTGCTTGCTTTCGTCGTTTGGCAAATCTGGTCAGTGGTAGCGGTTAATCTAAACTCTGTCGGTTTCAAATTTACCACAGACGAATTGTTCACCCTTGCCGCACTCCCTGGGTTAACAGGTGCGACATTGCGTATCTTCTACTCCTTTGTTGTTCCGATCTTCGGCGGTCGTAACTGGACGGTGATCAGTACAGCGACACTTTTGATTCCGGCAATCGGCATCGGGATGGCGGTGCAAGATCCGAGCACTTCCTTCACGCAAATGGCTGTCCTTGCCGCACTCTGCGGTTTTGGTGCAGGAAACTTCTCGTCTTCGATGTCCAACATCAGCTTCTTCTTCCCGAAAAAGATGAAAGGTACTGCTCTCGGTCTCAACGCAGGTCTCGGTAACCTTGGCGTCAGCGCAATTCAGTTCATCGGTCCGCTTGTCATTACGGCTGGAATCTTCGGTGCATTGGGCGGCGATCCGCAAACCATGGTAAAAGGTGACGTAACCAAAACGGTTTGGCTGCAAAACGCAGCATATGTTTGGGTGATTCCAATTGCTTTGACCACCATTGCTGCAATGTTCGGAATGAACAACCTTCCTGGCATCAAAGCATCTGTCGGAGAACAGCTCGTCGTATTAAAACGCAAACATATGTGGCTTATGACCTGGCTGTATACCATGTGCTTCGGTTCGTTCATCGGCTACTCGGCTGCATTCCCGTTGTTGATCAAATCCCAATTCCCTGACGTCAACCCATTGCAATACGCGTTTCTAGGGCCGCTGGTGGGTGCGTTGGTTCGTCCGGTAGGCGGTTGGATGTCTGACAAACTGGGCGGTGCGCGTGTAACCTTCTGGGACATTATCATCATGATCGGTGCTACTTTTGGAGTAGTCGTCTTCTTGGGTCAACACAATTTCTGGGCCTTCTTCGCAATGTTCATGATTTTGTTCATTACAACAGGTATCGCCAACGGTTCTACTTTCCGCATGATTCCGGTCATCTTTGAACAAAAAGAAGCGGCAACTGTTCTTGGTTTGACGGCTGCAATTGCAGCATACGGCGCATTCTTCATTCCGAAAACTTTCGGTTGGTCTATCGGAGCCACTGGTTCACCTAACGCGGCACTTTATTCGTTCATCGCGTACTACGCCATTTCTCTATTCATCACATGGTTTTACTACGCTCGCAAAAATGCAGAAATTAAATGCTAGTTTATAACACTCATTAAAATGAGGTGTCTATTATGGCCGTTAAGAAGAGTTTCTTGAAGTCCGGACACTTGCCAACATTGGTTTCTTCGTTTCTTTATTTTGACATCAGCTTTATGATCTGGGTCATGCTTGGGGCAACCTCCACTTTCATCGTGGCAGATTTTAACCTCACTCCGGCCCAAAAAGGCTTGATGGTAGGGATCCCCGTTCTGGGAGGAGCGCTCTTGCGGATTCCGATGGGACTTCTTGCCGACCGGTTTGGCGGCAAAAAAATGGGGATAATCGGTATGCTTGTCACCATGATTCCGCTTCTGTGGGGGTGGATGTACGGCAATTCATTGGATGAAGTTCACGCGTTCGGTTTTTTGCTTGGTGTTGCCGGCGCCAGTTTTGCGGTTGCTCTTCCGCTTGCCAGCCGTTGGTATCCGCCTGAGCATCAAGGTTTGGCGATGGGGATTGCCGGTGCAGGCAACAGCGGTACCGTGTTTGCAACGCTGTTTGCCCCCCGGCTTGCCGAACATTTCACGTGGCACGGTGTTTTCGGACTCGCGTTAATTCCGCTTTTGGTCGCTTTTATCGTTTTCGTGATCTTCGCCAAAGATAGTCCCAATGCTCCAAAACCGCAAACAGTGGGACAGTACATGTCGATCATCAAGTACAAAGAAACCTGGTTGTTCAGCTTTTTCTACAGTTTATCTTTCGGCGGTTTCGTAGGGCTGACCAACTACCTTGGATTGTTTTTCGTTGATCAATACGGAGTAAGTAAAGTAACGGCTGGAGATTTCGTCACGCTGTGCGTATTTGCCGGAAGCTTCGTACGGCCAATTGGCGGTTGGTTGGCGGACCGATTAGGCGGAGGGGCGAAGATGCTCGTGAAATTATTTGCAGCCGTCACCCTCGTCCTGTTCCTGGTTGGCATGCTTCCACCTGTTTATGTGGCATTAGCACTTCTCTTCGTTACTCTTCTTCTCTTCGGACTTGCGAACGGAGCGCTTTTCCAGGTCATTCCTACCCGTTTTCCGAAAGAAGTGGGAATCATGACCGGATTTGTAGGAGCGGCTGGTGGTATCGGCGGATTCTTTGTACCAAACATTCTTGGCACCTTGAAACAGCTTACCCATTCCTACTCCTATGGGTTCTGGTGGTTTGCAGGCACAACACTGGTTGCCATGTTTATCTTCATGGCACTGAACCTGGCATGGAAAAAAGAATCCGTACCAATGTCGTGAACGAAGGGTAAGATCATCCCTGGCAATTTAAAAAATCCCCTGAATTCTCGATGAATTAGGGGATTTTTTAATTGCTGCGGGGCACCGGCCGCTCACAGGGGAATTTCAAGCCGGACGGGTTTGAGCGTGCTCAGGGAAAACTCAGGGAATTTCCCGGTCAATCTCAGGGAATATCCCGATAACGAATCCTGTCAAATCACAGTAGACTAGGTTTAGAGCAAAAAACCTATCAATATTTCAGCATGATTGCACTGATTACCTGAGATTTCTATGTGAAAGGAGATTCACCATGAAGAACAAACTTTCACCATTCCTGAAGAAGCTTCGATTCTTCCAACCGAGTGAACGTTATTCGAATGGGTGGAGCGAGCTTGCGCCACATGACCGTGAATGGGAAAAAGTATATCGCAGACGCTGGCAGCATGATAAAGTTGTCCGCACTACTCACGGTGTTAACTGCACTGGCTCTTGCAGCTGGAAAGTGTTTGTAAAGGACGGAATTATTACTTGGGAAAACCAACAAACCGATTATCCGAGCTGCGGCCCGGACATGCCTGAATTCGAACCCCGCGGCTGTCCGCGCGGCGCCAGTTTTTCCTGGTATGTATACAGCCCGCTCCGTGTCAAATATCCGTATGCACGCGGGGCGTTATTGAAACTTTGGAGAGAGCAACTGGCAAAAACCAAAGATCCGGTTGAAGCGTGGAAAAACATCGTCGAGAACAAGGATCTGGCTCGCCAATACAAGCAGGCGCGCGGGAAAGGCGGCTTTGTTCGCGTGAACTGGCAAGAGATTTCTGAACTGATCTCTGCCGCGATGATCTACAACATCAAGACATATGGTCCGGACCGTATTGCCGGTTTCACTCCCATCCCTGCAATGTCCATGGTAAGCTACGCATCCGGCGCCCGTTTCCTTTCGATGGTGGGAGCTCCGATGCTCAGCTTCTACGACTGGTATGCTGACTTGCCGCCTGCGTCTCCGCAAATTTGGGGTGAACAGACAGACGTACCGGAAAGCAGTGACTGGTACAACGCCGGCTATATCGTAATGTGGGGTTCCAACGTACCGATGACCCGAACTCCGGATGCCCACTTCATGACAGAGGTGCGTTACAAAGGAACGAAGGTAGTTGCGGTAAGTCCTGACTACGCGGAAAACGTGAAGTTCGCCGATAACTGGCTGGCTGTTAATCCGGGTACGGACGCAGCGTTGGCGCAAGCGATGACGCATGTGATTCTCAAAGAGTTTTATGTCAACAATCCAACGGAATACTTCATTAACTACGCAAAACAATATACCGATTTGCCTTACCTCATTACCTTGAAGAAAAAAGGCGACAAGTTTGTCTCGGATCGTTTCCTGGTAGCAAGCGACATGAACCTGCCGCTCAACCATGCTGAGTGGAAAACGATGGTGATTGACGAAGCGACCGGCAACCTGGTTGTTCCGAACGGAAGCATCGGCCATCGTTGGGGCGATAAAGGAAAATGGAACCTGAAGCTGGAGGACGAACAAGGCAATTCCTACAATCCGAAACTGACGTTGCTCGGTTCCGAAGATGAGATCATCAACGTGGATCTTCCATACTTTGACGATGAGACCCGCGGTGTGATTACCCGCAGCATTCCGGTAAAACGGATGGAAAAAGACGGCGAAACACTTTACGTAACCACTGTATACGACTTGATGCTGGCCAACTATGGAGTAGGCCGTGATGGTCTCAGCGGTTACCCGGCCAGCTACGAAGATCTCCAATCTTATACCCCAGCCTGGCAGGAACAATATACCGGTGTAAAAGCGGAACTCGTTGCCCAAATTGCTCGTGAATTCGCGCAAAACGCCATTGATACAAAAGGCCGCTCCATGATTATCATGGGTGCCGGTATCAACCACTGGTTCAACGGCGACACCATCTATCGCGCAATCCTCAATCTGGTGCTTCTGACCGGTTCGCAAGGGGTGAACGGCGGAGGATGGGCTCACTACGTCGGACAAGAAAAATTGCGTCCGATTGAAGGATGGTCCAGCATCGCGTTTGGCCGTGACTGGTCCATGCCGCCGCGCTTGCAAAACGGTACATCATTCTACTACTTTGCGACAGATCAATGGAGATACGAAGAGCTGCCGCTTGGTGAGCTGACCGCTGCAACCGTTGATAAGCCAAGATATCAACACTCCGCTGACTACAACGTGCTTGCAGCTCGCCTGGGTTGGCTGCCTTCCTATCCGCAGTTTGACAAAAACTCGTTGGATATCTTTGATGAAGCGAAAAAAGCAGGGGCACAAACTAACGAAGATGTTGTCCAATATACCGTGAACCAATTGAAAGAAGGCAAAATGAGCTTTGCCATCGAAGATCCGGACAATCCGGTCAACTTCCCGCGTCAATTGTTCGTATGGCGTTCCAACCTGATTTCCAGTTCCGGCAAAGGACACGAGTATTTCCTGAAGCACTTGCTGGGTACTTCCAACGGGGTGTTGTCTGAAGACAGCAGCGATTTCAAACCGACCGAAGTAAAATGGCGTGATCAAGCAGCCGAAGGAAAACTGGATCTTCTTGTCAGCCTGGATTTCCGGATGGCTGGTAACGCACTCTACTCCGACATCGTATTGCCGGCTGCTACCTGGTATGAAAAACACGACATCAGCAGTACCGACATGCACCCATTCGTACATCCGTTCAACCCGGCGATCAATCCGCCATGGGAAGCAAAATCAGACTGGGATATTTTCAAATCTCTGGCGCAAAAATTCTCCGAAATGGCGAAAACACATCTGCCTGAGCCGCGAAAAGATGTTGTGGCATCACCATTGCAGCATGATTCGCCAGATGAGATCGCCCAACCATTCGGACGAGTGCTTGATTGGAAGAAAGGCGAGGTTGAGGCCATTCCTGGCAAAACCATGCCGAAGCTTACCATCGTGGAACGTGATTACACCAAGATTTATGACAAGTTCATCACGCTTGGTCCTTTGCTTGAGAAAAACCCGATTGGTGCGCACGGCATTTCCTTCTCCGTTGCGGAAGAGTACGAACAACTGAAAAAGATCAATGGCCAGAACCAAAAAGAAGGAATTACAGAAGGTTTGCCTTCGATTGAATCAGCCCGCCAAGCAGCAGAAGCGATTCTTACACTCTCCAGTGCAACAAATGGTCAAGTGGCCCTTCGCGCATGGGAAGCGGAAGAAAAGAAAACGGGTGTTGAACTGAAAGATTTGGCCGAAGAACGGGCTGCGGAAAGATTCACTTTTGCGGGTATTACCGCTCAGCCGAAACAGGTCATTCCAACACCGGTATTCAGCGGTTCCAACAAAGGAGATCGCCGCTATTCACCATTTACCACAAGCATTGAGCGTCTCGTGCCGTTCCGTACCTTAACTGGACGCCAACATTTCTATCTGGATCACGAAATTATGCTCGAATACGGCGAACAGATGCCAATTTATAAACCAACGTTGCCGAAAAAAGTATTTGCTCACAAGGATCATCGTCCGGCTTCTGATCAAAAAGAGATTACACTTCGTTATCTGACACCGCACGGCAAATGGAACATTCACAGCACTTATCAGGATAACCTCTTGATGCTCACCTTGTTCCGCGGCGGCCCTAACGTCTGGATCAATAACAAAGACGCGGAAGAAGCAGGCATCAAAGATAACGATTGGGTAGAAGTGTTCAACCGCAACGGCGTTGTCGTGGCAAGAGCGGTCGTCAGCCACCGGATGCCAAGAGGAACCATGTTCATGTACCACGCACAGGACAAGCACATCAACGTTCCTGGTTCCACCATCACCAACGAACGCGGCGGTACACACAACAGCCCAACCAAAATTCACGTAAAACCAACACAAGTAATTGGCGGATATGCTCAATTAAGCTACGGCTTTAACTACTACGGCCCAATCGGTAACCAACGCGACCTGTATGTGGCTGTCCGTAAGTTGAAGGAGGTGAACTGGCTTGAAAATTAAAGCACAAGTTGCAATGGTAATGAACCTTGACAAATGTATTGGCTGCCACACGTGCTCTGTAACGTGTAAAAATACTTGGACCAACCGTCCGGGCGCCGAGTACATTTGGTTTAACAACGTAGAAACCAAGCCAGGTGTAGGGTATCCCGTTCAATGGGAAGACCAGGCGAAACACAAAGGCGGCTGGATGCTGAAAGACGGCAAGCTGGAGCTTCGTTCCGGTTCCAAGATCAACAAGCTGGCATTGGGTAAAATCTTCTATAACCCTGATCTGCCAACCATTGATGAATACTATGAGCCATGGACCTATGATTATGAGACACTCACCAACAGTCCAGAGAAAAAACATCAGCCGGTTGCCCGTCCGAAATCCAGAATTACCAACGAGTATATGGATATCAAATGGGGACCGAACTGGGAAGATGATTTGGCTGGTGCGCATGAAACAGGTTATCGCGACCCGAACCTGGTGAAGCTGGAAGAACAGATCCGCATGGAGTTCGAACAAGCCTTCATGATGTATCTGCCGCGCATTTGTGAACACTGCTTAAATCCTGGCTGCGTTGCATCCTGCCCATCCGGTGCGATGTACAAACGCGATGAAGACGGTATCGTGCTCGTTGACCAAGAGGCTTGCCGCGGCTGGCGCTACTGCATGTCCGGCTGCCCGTACAAAAAAGTGTACTTCAACTGGCAAACACAAAAGGCGGAGAAATGTACCCTTTGCTTCCCGCGGATTGAAGCGGGTCTGCCAACGGTATGTTCCGAGACTTGCACAGGACGTATTCGTTATATCGGCATTCTTTTGTACGATGCAGACCGTGTTCAGGAAGTGGCTTCCACGCCTGACGAAAAGGATCTCTACAAAGCGCAGCTTAGCCTGTTCTTGGATCCAAGCGATCCGAAAGTAATCGAGCAAGCACGCCGTGACGGAATTTCCGAAGACTGGCTGGAAGCCGCGAGAAAATCGCCAATTTATAAATTAGCGATTCAATACGGAATTGCTCTTCCGCTGCATCCGGAGTATCGTACTCTGCCAATGGTTTGGTATGTACCGCCGCTCAGCCCGATCATGAACGTGTTTGAAGGCAAAGGCTCCAGCTTCAACGCCGACAACATTTTCCCGGCGATCAACGAAATGCGAATCCCGGTTCAATTCCTCGCCAACATCTTGACTGCAGGGGACACGGAAGTGATTACCACCGTATTAGGCCGGATGGCGGCTATGCGCCAGCACATGAGAGCGCTTAATACCGGCAAAACCCCTGACCTCAAATTGATCGAGAAGCTTGGCATGGACCAAAAAATGGTGGAAGAGATGTACCGTCTGCTGGCCATCGCCAAGTATGAAGACCGCTTCGTGATTCCGCCGGCTCACAAAGAAGAATTCATGAACCTCTACAGTGAACAAGGTTCAACCGGATATGACTTTGCATCATGTAATTCATGCGAAGTGGGAGGCTACTATGGAGACAACATTAACTTCTACCCAGGTACAAGAAAATAATCATCAACGCGTATTTCAGCTTCTGTCTATGCTCCTGCAATACCCGGAGGACTTGGACTTGAATGGACTGCGGGAAGAAGTAAGCGGAATTTTTGATCCGCAAGTAAAACAACTGGTCAGCCAGTTTGTTCACTACCTGGAAAGCAGCAATCCTGATGACTTGACGGTAACCTATGTCAATACGTTTGATTTCAACTCGGCAACCACGCTCTACCTCACCTATTCCAATATGGGTGAGGAGCGTGAGCGGGGCCAGGTTTTGGTACAGCTCAAGGAGCTGTACGACGCAGTAGGCTTCACGCTTGTTACCGACGAGTTGCCTGACTACCTGCCGCTGGTATTGGAGTTCTACTCCGTTGCGCCGTTAGAGGTATCCAAGCAGCTAATCGAGGATTTCCGTCCGGTTATGGAAAATCTCCGCGCGGAACTTGCCAAAGCAGAAAGCCCGTACGCATGGTTAGTGGAAGCTTGTCAAATCCAAATTGAACAATACGTTAAGTAAAACGGAGGTGGCACCGTGAACTTTTGGAACCAGTTCCTCTGGATCATCTATCCGTATCTGATGTTAACCACTTTTGTCGTGGTTCACATCTATCGATACAATACGGATCAGCTTGCATGGACTGCCAAGTCGAGTGAGTTTTTGGAGAAGGATAGTTTGAAGTGGGGCAGCATGTTGTTCCACATCGGAATCGTGTTGGTATTCTTCGGGCATGTCGGCGGTTTGCTGATTCCGAAATCGTTTATGGAGAGCATCGGAGTATCTGAACACTCGTATCATATGGGTGCCGTTTACGGCGGTGGTGTGGCAGGTTTAATGACCTTAGCAGGTATCACGATCTTGTTTTTGCGCCGAATCAATGTAAAACGTGTGCGTGCGATCAGCTCAACCAGTGATATTTTGGTCGCGGTTCTCTTGCTGGTGAACGTGGCGATGGGTGTATACAATACCCTGGGCTACAACTTGTTTGTAGGCGGCTTCGATTACCGTGAAACAATCGCACCCTGGCTGCGGGGCCTGTTTACGTTCCGCCCGGATGCATCTTTGATGGCTGATGTGCCATTATTCTTTAAACTGCACGTGATCCTTTCTTTTGCCGTATTCGGTATTTGGCCGTTTACCCGTCTGGTACATGTATGGAGCGTTCCGCTTGCTTACTTTAAGCGTAGCTACATCGTTTACCGCAGCCGTCAAAATCGCGCGGCGTAAAAACTTAATAAATGAAAGGAATGAACCCCAACCGGTACAGCGCAAGCTAACGCCGGGGGGTTTTTTATTTGTGACAAACTTGTGAAATCAAGGGATTTACTCTATGATGATCAGGGAATTCCCTGATAACTCAATTTGATGGAATAAGGTAAACTTAAGATAGCGGTAGTCATATAGCAATCTGATTTGGAGGCATGTACTATGGGAAGTCTACATGGTGATATCGAAGCAAGTCTAAGTGAACTTAGACGTTTAACAGCAACTGACTTCGCCGCAATTGCCTGGCTGGATACTGAACAAATGATTCGTTGGAAATATGCGTCTGGTAACAGAAATGATCGATATAAACGAATTGTTTTACGTTTTGGCAAAGGAATCGCCGGCAAGGTCATGAGTTCAGGCCGACCGATGATTCTTGACTCCTTTTCGCCCAAAAGCGGCGATGATCCACGTGAGTATCCAATCCTGCTGGCCGAGGGTCTGAAAAGCATTGTGGCAGTTCCCATCACCACGAATGAACGGGTAAAGGGAGTCTTGTTGGTTGGTTGCCGAACCGCACGCGTTTTTGAAGATGATGTGGTAGAGCTGATCATCAGTGTGTCAGAGCAATTGGAAACGCTGTTGCGTCAAAAGCATGCATCGGCAAGTTCATCCTCTTTCCCGGCTGCTCAGGTTCAAGATTGGGCCAATCCTTTCCAGTCGTAGTTACACATCAGACCCACCTAGCAATATTGTGAAAACTACCAGAGAATCCTATGATAAAAGTAACTATACAAAAAAAGGGGAAGTTACCATGGCCTGGTTGGCAAATCTAGACGCCTCCTATGATACATCCTCTATTCTGCATTCCATATTTGACCATGTAACGGATGCGATTCTTGTGGTTAGCAGAGAAGGATACGTAATAGGGGCGAATCATGCAGCAGAGAAAATGACCGGATATACGGCCGATGAACTACTTGGAAAAGTTCCCTTTTGCAATATTTGTCAAGGGATGGCAACCGGCACCGAAGAAATGACTTGTAATGAATGTTTTTCTACCGCTCTATCCATGCCTTCTTTCGAAATGCATATGAAAGCAAGAGACGGTCGTGAATTTACGATAGCTGCCAGTTCCACCCGGCTGCCGGAAGAAGCCAATTCGGCTCTGGTGATTATCTTGCGGGATATGTCCGAACAACACCGGATGGAAAGGGAAAGATTCCAAAGGCAAATTACCAACTACATCATTCAGGCACAAGAAGAAGAACGCAAACGTATCTCCCGCGATTTGCATGACGGAGTAGGGCAAGCGCTGTACAGTATTCTGGTCGGGCTGAAAGTTGTAAATCAAGCCAATATGGAACCAGAATTGAAAAACTTGTTGGTGGATGTCCAACAGATGACGGCACGAGCCCTGGATGAAGTAAAAAACATGGCGGTAGAGCTGCGTCCCTCCGCTTTGGATGACTTGGGACTGATTCCGGCCATTCGTTCCTACGCCAAGCGCTTTGAAGATACGTTTGGCATTGAAACGGAACTTGATGTTGTCGGCTCGAGAAGGCGTTTTCATTCCACAATTGAAACGGCACTCTATCGAATCTGTCAGGAAGCAATGATCAACGCAGCGAAGTATGCCGATACGGACAAAATTTATGTGCGTTTTCGAGATTCGGGCAAGATGATAGAATTGTCGATTGAAGACTTCGGAAGAGGGTTTGACTTGAATCAACTCCGGATTATGGGAACCGGACTTGGACTGTACGGGATGAAAGAACGGGCAAGCCTGTTGGGGGGAGAGGTAGATATACAATCTGCTCCCGACAAAGGAACGACCATAAGGATTATCATACCTGTCAATGAGAAAGGAGAGCCGTTGCATGTCGATACGGGTACTTATCGCAGATGATCACGCTATCGTAAGGTCCGGGCTCTCGATGTTGATTAATGCCCAAGAGGATATGGTCGTAGTGGGAACGGCCGCTGACGGGAAAGAAGCGGTGGATAAAGCGCTTGAGTTAAATCCTGATATTGTTTTGATGGATTTAAGCATGCCGCCTGGAGAAAATGGCCTTTCGGCGACGAGCCGTTTAAAGGCAGCCGCACCACAAATCGATATTCTGGTGTTAACGATGCATGATGACGAAGAGTATCTGTTCCGTGTCCTGCAAGCCGGAGCTTCCGGTTATATCTTGAAAAGCGCTCCAGACCTGGATTTGATTTCAGCCATCCGCACGGTGTTCCAAGGAGCGGCTTATCTGTATCCATCAGCTACGAAGTCGTTGATCCAGGAGTTTTTACAACGTGTTCAGAGCGGAGAAGAACAGGGCAAATTTGATGTGTTGACCGATCGCGAACGAGAGATCCTGGTTTTAATCGCCAAAGGATATTCCAATAAAGAAATTGCTGAGCAACTGATTGTTTCGGTCAAAACGGTTGAGACCCACAAAACGAAAATTATGGAGAAACTTCACTTGAAAACCCGGCCCGATTTGGTTCGTTACGCGGTGAAAAAAGGTTTGCTGGATTTTGAATAAGGTGCAGGACGAAGAGAGTGCGAGCTGATCGCGCTCTTTTTTTCTCCCTGAATGCCTTCACGTAAACCACGTTTCAGTCACCCGACGTTTCAGTCCCCCGATGAGAGGGGATGTGAGGGGATGAGAGGGGATGAGAAGGAGAAGAAGTCTTTTCTCACAGAGTTGTTTGTTTCGTGATTTAACTCACAAGTTTGGGATACGGTTTTTTGTACGATAGGAACGTAACAAGATTTTTGGATGAACACAAGGCAGGTGAAATTGAATGCAAGCATTTATGAGCGCAAGGAGCAATCAAACGGTCTCTGCGAATACTGCGGAGAAGAGCCAGAATACATTTCGTTTACCGTTTTTATTCATGGGTACAGGCCTTTTCCTTTTTACCGGATTCAACCTACTTTCGCTACTTGACATAAATTTTTATTTCAACGAAAGTATCCGCCTCCCATACGGCTGGAGCCTCGCCCATCTTGGCGTTTTGGGGTGGGCTTCGATGATCGCAATGGGAGCGATCTATCAGTTGCTGCAAGTGGTGCTGCAGCGGCAGGTTTATAGTGAAAGATTGGGGAATCTCCACTTTGCTCTGTATATAACCGGTGTAATTGGCATGGTGTATTCATTCTTTCAATTTGACATCAAACTCTTGAGCTGGTCTGCCTCGTTCACAGCCGCCGGAATCTGTTTGTTCGCAACAAACATCTTGATTACCATCGGACAGGCGAAAAAGTGGAACAGCATCACAACAGCGGTAGCCATCTCCATCACGGCACTGTTCTTGACTGCGGCTACCGGTACGTTAATGGGCCTGGATTTTGGACTGGGATTTTTAGGCGAGGCACATCTACAATTGCTTCATACGCACATTTGGCTTGGTGTCATGGGCTGGTTCGGACTCTTGATTGTCGGTTTCAGCTTTAAGTTATTGCCAATGTTTCTACTCTCCCATAACTATTCGCAGCGTTCAGAGCCGTGGATCGTTGGATGTATCGCTCTTGGAATGGTCGGGATGGCGGTATTTTTGTTGTTCAATCTCTCGACGGTTCTCCTTTGGCTTTGCCTGCTTCTTGTGGCGATCGGCTTCGGGCTGTATTGGCTCCATGTGGAGAATATGAACAAGCATCGTCATAAAGCAAACCCTGGTTCCGGCATCATCAGTGCGATCTGGGTGGTTAGAGCAACTGCCATCTTTTTCCTGCTGGTGACGGCAGCACTGGGTCTGCTTCCGACGCTTTGGAAGAATGACTTCTTCATCCGCGGCGCTTTTTACTTCTACCTATTGCTGTGGGTAAACGGCAGTGTGCTCTGTTATATGTCCAAGATTGTCCCGTTTCTGTGGTGGACCTATCGTTACAGCAGCCAAATGGGAAAACCGGGGGTACCAGCCCTTGCCCAGCTTTTGAAGGAAAAGTCGTTTTCTCTTGTTTTGCGGATTTTGTTAGTTGCCCATCTGTTGTTCGGTATTAATCTGATGTTTGGAATGATCCCGCTGCAGGGGCCGCTGCAGATCCTCATTTCCGCTTTATCCATGATTTACGCAACCCAATTAGCGCTTGTGTTTCGCAGATAATCAATTGTGTCTTGCAGATAATCATAAGGGAGGAAGTTTATTATGATCACAATCGACCAAATCAAGGAACATCTAAAAAGCGTAATCGACCCTGAATTGGGCGTCAACATCATCGATTTAGGGTTGGTGTACAACATCGAGACTTCGGAAAACGGTGAAGAAATTCTGATCACGATGACGTTAACAACACCAGGCTGCCCTTTGCATGACAGTATTGTAGGCGGCGTCAAGTCCGTGCTCATGAGTGTGGCAGGAATTCAATTCGTCCATGTGGATCTTGTCTGGGCACCTGCGTGGTCTCCTGACAAAATGACGGATGCTGCCCGTCGCCAGCTTGGCATGAACCGCTGACCGGCATGGAAAAACCCCTCAATCTTCCTTGATTGAGGGGTTTTTCTGTATCCCTTATTTTGTGCTGCTGTTTGCCGTAATTCCGATCTCTTCATCTGTCAAGAAGCATTGTGGGTCTGACTCCCAGAAATCTCCGTAGTAGCCGAATGCACGCGGACGGAAGTTACCGTTGCATACTGCGAAGTGTTGGCAGGAAGCACAGCGTCCTTTGATCAACTCTTTCCGGTTTCTTAGGCCGACGAGGATCGGATGGTCGCTGTTCCAGATTTCTGCGAAGCTCTTCTCGCGCAGGTTGCCAAAGCTGATATGCTGGCTGAATTGATCCGGATGGATGTTCCCGCGGTGGTCGATATTGCAGATCGCCACACCAGAGCGGTTGCCGCCGTTGCGCAGCAGTTTTTCATAGATGCGCTCCGCTAATTCAGGATTCTCCTTCTTCGTTTTGAGATAGAGATAGACACCGTCAGCATGGTTGTCAACCGTCAGGATTTCACGAGGGGTTCCCTTGTCGGCAAAGCGTTTGATCGCAGCCAAAATTGTATCGACTGCCTGGCGGGTTTGTTCATGCGTAATATCGTCTTCCACTGCGCCGCGACCTGCGTAAACCAGATGGTAGAAGCAAGCTCGAGGAATGTTTTCTTGTTCCATTAAGTCAAGAATGGAAGGAAGTGAGTCGATATTGTGACGATTCATGGTGAAGCGCAATCCTACTTTTTGGCCGACTGCCAAGCAGTTGCGGATACCCTTGATCGTCATGTCAAAAGCGCCTTCTTTGCGGCGGAATTTATCGTGAATTTCGCCTATGCCGTCCAGGCTGATTCCCACGTAGCTAACGCCAAGCTCTTTTAATTTGGCGGCCTTCTCAGGAGTAATCAGCGTTCCGTTGGTAGAGAAGGTAATCCGGATTCCCTTTTGGATCGCGTAACCGGCCAAGTCGAGAATATCCGGCCGAATCAACGGCTCACCACCGGAGAAGAGGATAACCGGCACTTTCGCTTCAGCCAGTTGGTCAATCACATTCATGGCTTCTTCGGTTGTAAGCTCTCCTTCATATGCGATTGCTTCAGAGCTGGAGTAGCAATGCAAGCAATTTAAGTTACAAGTTCTTGTGATATTCCAAACCACAACCGGACCATGACCTTCGTGGGTTCCTCTATGTTGTCCGCGAGCTTCCTCGGAATAACGAAGTTTGTCACCAAAAGTCTGGGTTGTTTCAAGCAGACTGGATAATCCAATCATGTACCTTTTCCCTCCTTGTGAATGCATAGCCCCATTGTAACAAGCAGATAGGACTGGAGATGTGATATTTTTCACAACTTTCCTGAACAATTTACGATACGATGGGTGTATCAGAAAGGGAGGGAATTGGAATGCCGCATTCGAATGGTGGTTGTAAATTGAAATATAACCAGAACAGCCGTTCCGAGCTACTCGCTTTTTACTATAAAGATCATGATGTGGTGGAAGATCGTTTGGAAAACTTCAAACTCGCTTTTTTGTTCAATGAAGAATGGACGGAAGAAAATAGACAAATCCTTGGCGATTTTATTACTTTTTTGCGGCATGAAGTAGAACACCACCTGATGGAAGAAGAAGAATTTCTATTTCCTCACCTTAAAAAAGCGTTGGGAGATGCCAGCGGGCCCATAGCCGTCATGAACGGAGAACATAACCGATTGCGTCAATTGATTGCTGATCTGGAAAGAGAAGAAGCTGTGTGTCGGGACATTGACAAAAGAACGGCCAGACTTGACCAGTTGCTTGCCCAGATCGACGAAATGCTGGCTGAACACATGTACAAAGAAAACCTTGTCCTGTTTCCGATGGCTGAACAAATCCTGACGAATGAACAAAAAGCAATAGGACTAGCAGGGCTTCTGGAAAGACGCAACAAACTCGTAAGGAAATGAATTGCATATTTTACCTTGTGCCGGGAGGAAGAGTTGATGAATTACAATCATAATCCGTTCATTGTGATATGGGAAGTTACCCGAGCCTGCGCGCTCAAGTGTTTGCACTGCCGGGCGGAAGCGCAACCGCTCGCTGACCCTCGCCAGTTGACGCATGAAGAAGGAAAGAATTTGATTGACCAAATCGCCGAGATGGGTGACCCGCTGCTTGTCTTTACGGGCGGTGATCCATTGATGCGCCCGGATTTGTATGATCTGATCCGCTACGCGATCGCCAAAGGCCTGCGCGTATCCATGACACCAAGCGCTACTCCCCGTGTGACGTATGATGCTATGCTCAAAGCCAAAGAAGCAGGCTTGTCCCGATGGGCGTTCAGCGTGGATGGTCCCAATGCCGAGATCCACGACCGTTTCCGCGGCACCAAGGGTTCGTTCGATCTGACCGTCAAAGCGCTGGCTACACTCAAAGAACTGGATCTGCCGATTCAAATCAATACAACCGTTACCCGCTATAATGTGCATGTATTAGAGGAAATTACCGATTTAGTGGAAGAATGGGGCGCTGTGTACTGGAGCGTCTTCTTTTTGGTGCCGACAGGGCGCGGTCAACTGGACGACATGATTTCCGCCGAGGAGCACGAACGTGTTTTTGAGTGGCTGATTGAGAAAGGAAGAGAAGTCAGCTTTGGGATCAAAGCAACGGCTGCCCCCGCTTTTCGCCGGGTTGCGATTCAGAAAAAGGAAGCGATTCGAGAGACAGGCCGTATTGAATACAAAGAGAAACGTCCGGACTTGCTGGGCCGTGCTGTTCACGGGGTTAACGACGGAAAAGGATTTGTGTTCATTTCTCATATCGGGGAAGTAGCTCCAAGCGGCTTCTTGCCAATTGTAGCCGGCAATGTGCGAGAGACTCCGCTGGCTACCATTTATCGCGAATCCCCTATTTTCAAAGACTTGCGTGATCCAAGCAAATTGAAAGGAAAATGCGGTGTATGTGAATTCCGCGAAATTTGCGGCGGTTCCCGTTCCCGCTCTTATGGAGTTACAGGTGATTACCTGGAAAGCGATCCAACTTGTGTGTATGTTCCGGAAAGGTATAAATCCCTTACGACGGCAGAGATGAAAGCCTGACGAACGAAATTCTCATCCGGTTTTTAATGTGGCCTAGGAGTGAACAAGATGAAATATGATCAAAACCCGTTTATTGTGATATGGGAAGTTACCCGAGCCTGCGCTCTCAAGTGCTTGCACTGCCGGGCGGAAGCACAGCCGCTCGCCGACCCTCGCCAGTTGACGCATGAAGAAGGAAAGAATTTGATTGACCAAATCGCCGAGATGGGTGACCCGCTGCTTGTCTTTACCGGCGGTGATCCGTTGATGCGCCCGGATTTGTACGATCTGACCCGCTATGCCATCGCCAAAGGACTGCGCGTATCCATGACACCAAGCGCAACTCCCCGTGTGACGTATGATGCGATGGCCAAAGCCAAGGAAGCCGGGTTGTCCCGATGGGCGTTCAGCGTGGATGGCCCCAATGCCGAGATCCACGACCGTTTCCGCGGAACCAGGGGTTCTTTCGATCTGACCGTCAAAGCGCTGGCCAACCTCAAGGAATTGGGTCTGCCGATTCAGATCAACACAACCGTTTCCCGCTATAACGTGCATGCGCTAGAGGAAATTGCCGCCTTAGTGGAAGAATGGGGCGCGGTGCTTTGGAGCGTTTTCTTCCTTGTTCCGACAGGCCGCGGCCAACTGGACGATATGGTTTCCGCTGAAGAACACGAACGCGTTTTTGAATGGCTCCTGAAAAAAGGGAGAGAAGTTAGCTACGGGATTAAAACAACGGCCGCTCCTGCTTTCCGCCGAGTTGCCATTCAGCAGAAAGCAGCGATCCAAGAGACGGGCCGTATCAACGCCAAAGAGAAACGTCCTGACTTCTTGGGCCGTGCGGTTCACGGAATTAACGACGGAAACGGATTTGTTTTCATCTCCCATATCGGTGAAGTAACTCCTAGCGGTTTTTTGCCAATTGTTGCAGGCAATGTGAGAGAGACTCCGCTCGCCGCCATTTATCGCGAATCGCCTGTTTTCAAAGATTTGCGTGATCCAAGCAAACTGAAAGGGAAATGCGGTGCCTGCGAATTCCGTGAAATCTGCGGCGGTTCCCGTGCCCGTGCTTATGGCATCACGGGCGATTACCTGGAAAGCGATCCGTCTTGTGTGTACATTCCAAAAGGTTGGAAGACTGATGGGAGTGAAGTCGCATGCACACTGTAACAAGTAAGAGCAAACCGGTTTGGGTATTCCCGCGAGAGCATGGTGCTTGGGCGATGCTGATCATGCCCTTCCTGTTGGGAATCGCCATTTCCGGTGTGACTCTCTGGCAGATAATCGCCGGAGCTGGCTTGTTCTTCGGGTATTTGGCGATGAACGCCTTCCTGATGATGGTTCGCCAACCGAAAAAAGTGCATGAAATCCTCCAATCATTTCTGGTTTACAGCGGAGGGGCAGCCATTCTGTTATTGGCCCCATTCCTTCACAAGCCACAAGCGTTTCTGCCAATTTTGATCATGATTCCGCTGCTCGGCATTTCTGTCGTCTTTATCATCAAAAAGAGAGAGCGCCATTTCGCCAATGATCTGACAGGAATTATCGTGCTGACCATGCTTTTGCCGATTGCGGCTGGCCTTGGCCAACATTTCAATCAGGAAAGCATGTTTCTTGCGATGGCGTTAAATATCGTATACTTCACGGGCAGTGTATTCTATGTAAAATCGCTAATTCGTGAAAAAGCGAATCCTGCCTTCCGCATGCTGGGCATCCTTTATCATCTGGCAGTGCTTGTTGCTGCAGCCTTCATCCATTCTCCAGCGATGCTCGCTCTTTTGTATGTTCCCGGAGCGATCAAGATGCTTTCTGTTCTGAAACTAAACAAGCTGACTCCCAAAAACGTGGGTATTGCCGAGATCGTGAATGCGGTTTGGTTTGTCACCATAGCATTTATGATTTTTTAGTCGGCGCTCATTGGGGCTTATTTGACCGCTCGTCCATTTTTTGATAGCATCTACACTAGTTGTGATATGGTTTTTTAGGTAGGAGGAGATGCGATGACGAAGACGAATAAGCGTTTGCTAACCATTGGACTGTTAATTGTGGCGGTTGCTGCCGCGGTTTTTCTATACTTCAGCATGCAAGATAAAACGCCGATGGTTCCGCTCTTTACGTATAAATTGAAGCAGTACCAATTGCAGCAGGTAGAAGCCTATTTGAAAAATCACCACTATGATTATGAATTGAGAGAAAAGGAAGTATACGTCCACCAGGACAAATTTGACGAAATTCTCGTCAATATGAGTTCGGAAGGAATCCCTTCACCGTAAAACGGAAGGTTACAAACAAACAATCTATCCGCGCAAGCTTCTTAATAGAATGAATTCCAGGGAAGCGAGTGTGTGATAGGTTTTTTTATGTTTCCTTCCAAAGAAAAATGACCTAGTCCAAATGAACTAGGTCTCCAATAGAAAAAATGACGAACGTCTGTTATATGTATCGGTATTTTTGTATCTAAACTTTACACGGTTTTTTAGCATACAAGAAAAAAGGCTCAAGCACACACATAAATTTTTAAAAAATATTTTACAGTTGTGTAGTAGGATGATGGTAAGTGTGGCAAAATGCGTAAAAAGACACTACAATATGTTAAAGGTACTAAAGAACTATTACTGTAAACAAGGTGAATTATGCGAATCCTCTGTTTTTTTCTGGCGATGATCCAAAAGCTGAACGAGTCGAAAGTGGAATTTGATTTGTATCATGTATTGAAGCGGGCCCATGAAAACCAGACCCGCCAATTGGTGAAAACGGGCATTACCTTGCCTCGCCGCTATTTTGATTTCCTGGTAAGAAGCGGAGTGATGGAGGTCCAGGGCAGTGACGCCTATCAAGTGAAGACGGACACTATCGTGGCAATCGGGATGAATATCAAGTCCATCGGTACTTCCGTCTTGTTTGACATGTGCTTCTCTCCGCAAACTTATAAGCTCTGGCAGAACACCGATGCGATGATTGAGGAGATTAACCTGCCGGCTGACATCTTCGAAGAATACGTGTATCGGTTGGGAGCACTTAGCCGGTTTCGTTATTTGGGGAAGATTGATGATCCACGGACGGCAATCAGCCTTGGCGAGAATGACATGATTGAGTTTAAACGTGATTTTCTGAATTCCAAGAGCGCCATCATTAAAGCAGTTGTCGCCTTTGCCAACAGCAATAACGGAAATCTTTTTTTAGGCATTGCCGATGATGGCGAAATCATTGGGGTTAATGAAGAATTGGAGCACTACGGAGATCCGGATAAGTATATTCTGGCGATAACTCAATATATTCAAGATAAGACGACACCATTACTCGCTCCATTCCCCAAGATATCAATCAAAAAAATAGAGGAGAAATACGTAGTAGCCATTTTTATTGAAGCAAGCTCAGATTTAATATGCGGAACAGATAAGAATGGGGAGAAATTCGTTTCCATTCGAACCAATAACCGCTCTGTCATCGTCAAAGATCCGCATTTGATTGGCGAAATCTATGTGAAACGGCGATTAGGCAGTGATATCAGCCGTCGGTTGGGACTTTTGTAGCTCTTTTCTCAGTGCCAAATTCTGCGATTGGAGGAACCGCATGACCGGAGGATGGACTCGTTTTCTACTCTGCAGCGTGATGGCGTTACTTTTTGTAGCGGGATGTTCTAACGCTTCTGGCAAGCCAAGTATCCAGGAACGAAATGTGCTGGTCTCTAAGCTGGATGCAGTAGAGAAAGTATCTGTGCTCACCACGGATGGAGAAGAAATATTTCTAGATATGTCGGCCATAAAAAAGGAATTTCCGCAAACGTCGCAGGAGATTTACCGATCAACGGATCGCTTGAAGGAATCAGACGTACGGTACACCTTGCTTGCGTATCGTCAAAACCAGGCTCCGCTTGTGTTTGAGATTGGGGAAATGGCCTGCCAATTTGAAGATGTTACATATCGGGGCAAGGACGCCCGAACCTTTTATCAAAAGATCGCAGAACTGGCTGGACGAGCTTTACTCGCGGGCCAGCATGTCCAATCCATTGAACTGTCGGCAGTCGATAAAGGTGATCTCGTTCACCTGAAGAATACGCAAAGTCAAGAGCTCTGGCAAATCTTCAGACAAGCCAGTTACCAGGTCAAGCCTGATCTCGTGCCATATCCACTGTATCCCCTTTATTCTTTGAAGCTGGATTTTGGGAACAGAGTTCGTGAAATAACAGTCCTGACACCAAGCCTGGTCACCTTCAAACTGGGTAATGATGTCTTGTATTTTCGTGTATCCGGTTCACTATTTTCGCTTTTAACCAAACAAATTGCACCAAAGCCGGCGGAGAACGACAGGTTCGATCAGTTGTTCAGAGCGGATAAAATCTATATCCTCTCCTCTGCTAACAAGGCTCAAATGATCAGTGATGCGGCCGATCCGATTATTTGGGAAAGTATGGCGCACCAATTCATTCGGGCGCTCAAGGAAGGATCACCTAGGGAACAGAAGACTTCAGGGGCGGAGAAAGAAATATACAAGATTATCCTGACTATGGGAAATACTAAAAAGGAAATCAGCGTCTTTGAGAGCGGATTTGTCTTTGACGGAAGAGTGTTCAAACAACATAGAATAGTCAAACAAATCGAAGGATTGCTGGGCACTTATAAATTATTGGGGAAGTCTGGTTGATAAGCAGATATAAGACTTTCCTCTTATCAAAATTTGTCGTAAAATAGACATGTTGTTCACAACTTAGTGGTAGGAATTCCTTAGAGAGGCTATCTTCTCTGCTGGAAGAACTGCCAATCCTTTTCGATCCAAACTGCCATAGGAGGATGGAGAATGAACGTTCATGAGTATCAAGGAAAAGAGATACTGAAGCAGTACGGTGTTAAGGTGCCTGAGGGCCGTGTTGCATTTACCGTAGATGAAGCGGTAGAGGCAGCGAAAGCATTAGGCACTCAAGTGGTTGTAGTCAAGGCGCAAATTCACGCTGGCGGACGCGGGAAGGCTGGCGGCGTAAAAGTGGCAAAGAATCTGGATGAAGTGCGCAAATACGCCGAAGAGATCCTCGGCAAAGTGCTTGTGACTCACCAAACCGGCCCGGAAGGCAAAGAAGTAAAGCGCTTGTTAATTGAGCAAGGTTGCGACATCAAGAAAGAGTATTACATAGGGCTGGTTCTTGACCGCGCGACAGGCCGTGTTACCATGATGGCTTCCGAAGAGGGCGGTACGGAGATTGAGGAAGTTGCAGCTCGTACTCCGGAAAAAATCTTCAAGGAAACCATTGATCCGGTTACTGGTTTGACTCCGTTCCAGGCACGTAAGCTTGCATACGCGATCAACATTCCAAATGAATTGGTTAACAAAGCAGTGAAGTTTATGATGGGTCTGTATCAAGCATACATTGACAAAGACTGCTCCATCGCTGAAATCAACCCGCTCGTAGTAACTGGTGACGGCGAAGTAATGGCGCTTGACGCAAAACTGAACTTCGACTCCAACGCATTGTATCGTCATCCGGAAATCGTGGAAATGCGCGACCTTTCCGAAGAAGACGAAAAAGAAATCGAAGCTTCCAAATTCGATCTGGCGTACATTGCACTTGACGGCAACATCGGCTGCATGGTTAACGGTGCAGGTCTTGCGATGGCAACCATGGACATTATCAAATTCTACGGCGGCGAACCAGCAAACTTCCTCGATGTAGGCGGCGGTGCAACCGAAGAAAAAGTAACCGAAGCCTTCAAGATTATCTTGAAAGACGAGAAAGTAAAAGGCATTTTCGTCAATATCTTCGGTGGCATCATGAGGTGTGACGTTATCGCCAACGGTGTTGTGGCTGCAGCGAAACAAGTTCAATTGGATCGTCCGTTGGTAGTACGTCTGGAAGGTACCAACGTAGAATTGGGTAAAAAGATCCTGAACGAATCCGGCTTAAACATCGTGGCTGCAGAATCCATGGCTGACGGAGCAGAAAAAATCGTTGCGCTTGTAAAATAACGTGTGCAGCGAAAGGGGTTTCGTAAATTGTATGCGTTTTCTGCTTTTCAAGAAAGCAAAAACCACTCGACAACAGTTACGCTGATTCGATTGGGTGCCCCCAACTTATAATAAGGCGAAAAAGGTGGGAAAAATACGCGATGAGTATTCTTGTCAATAAAAATACAAAGGTTATTACGCAAAATATGACTGGGAAAACAGGGATGTTCCACACCAAAGGTGGACTTGAATACGGCACTCAAATGGTTGCCGGCGCAACTCCTGGTAAAGGCGGTACTGTCGTAGATTTTACGCTCGACAACGGTACTACCGTGCAAGTACCTGTTTTTAATACTGTAGCTGAAGCGAAAGAAAAAACAGGTGCCAACGCATCTGTAATTTACGTACCGCCAGCAGGAGCAGCTGACGCGATCATGGAAGCGGTTGATGCTGAACTGGATTTGGTTATTTGTATCACAGAAGGTATCCCTGTTCTTGACATGGTGAAAGTAAAACGCTATATGGAAGGCAAAAAGACCCGCCTTATCGGTCCTAACTGCCCTGGCGTAATTACTCCAGGCGAGTGCAAGATCGGCATCATGCCTGGTTATATTCACACCCCGGGTAAAGTGGGTATCGTATCCCGCTCCGGTACCTTGACTTATGAAGCGGTTCATCAAACGACAACTCGCGGAATCGGCCAATCCACTGCAGTTGGTATCGGCGGCGACCCCGTAAACGGAACCAACTTCATCGATGTGTTGAAACTGTTCAATGAAGATCCGGATACTGAAGCAGTTATCATGATCGGGGAAATCGGCGGAACTGCGGAAGAAGAAGCGGCAGAATGGATTGCGGCGAACATGAAGAAACCGGTTGTCGGCTTCATTGGCGGACAAACCGCTCCTCCAGGAAAACGCATGGGACATGCTGGTGCGATTATCTCCGGCGGTAAAGGCACCGCTGCAGAAAAGATCGCCAAACTGGAAGCTTGCGGCGTTCGTGTCGCCAAGACTCCGGCTGTTATCGGGGAAACGCTGGTAGAAGTGTTGAAAGAAAAAGGTCTTTTGGAAAAAGTGCTCAGCTAAACAGACGATTAATAAAAGGAGATGGTTTATCCATCTTCTTTTTGTTTTGGATTCCCGCTCGGCGCGGCATAAGCTATGTCCGAGCGGGTTTTCTTTGTTTCCCCCTGCTGTCTCTTTTTATAATGAAGAAAAACGTTTGGGGTGGACGCATTTGGATAGAAACGAGCTTGCGGAGCGGGATTGGCTGTTTTCACTTTGTTCCATTGAAGGCGTGGGAAGAAGGACGATATTTGCTCTTTACCAAGAGATCGGCAGTTTTTCCGGCTGGCCTTCATTGCCTAAAGATTTGATTCTATCACTACATTTGCCGCTATCCGTGCGAATCCAACTCGTGGAACGGATGAACGAAACGCAGGTTTTGCGGGATAAAGCAGAAAGAATTGCGAAAAATGTTGAATTTGTTTGTTTTCTGGATGACAATTTTCCGACAAGTCTCTGTCATATTCCTGACCCTCCGGCTATTCTTTTTTATAAAGGTGACTTTTCTCTGTTGAAAGAGCCGCTTATCGCCATCGTCGGCACGCGGAAAGCAACCAGTTACGGAGAGTCTGCTTGCCAATATTTCGCGAGCGGGTTGTCAAAAATGGGGATGGTTGTGGTCTCTGGACTGGCTCTGGGAATCGACACCCTGGCCCACCGATTTGCGCTTGAAGCGGGTTCGCCCACAGTGGCAGTACTTGGTTGCGGCATAGATCAAGTCTATCCTCGGCAAAACATTCGGCTTTACCAACAAATAGAGAAGCACGGCTTAATTCTCTCCGAATACCCGCCTCGGACCAAGCTTCACCCGGGCCTGTTTCCGGAGCGGAACCGGATCATCAGCGGCATAAGCCACGGCGTGCTGGTAATTGAAGCGGCGGAGCGGAGTGGATCGCTGATTACTGCTGATCATGCTTTGGAGCAGGGAAGAGAAGTGTTTGCGGTACCGGGTCCCATTTTTTCCCCGAAAAGCATAGGGTCCAATCATCTGATCAAACAAGGAGCTAAAATGGTAACAGAGTGTAAAGAGATTGTGGAGGAATTCCCTTGGTTTACCCCAAAAATCATAGAGAACAAATTCTTCGACAAAGTCTCACTTGATTCCGACGAACGTTTTTTGCTATCAATGATAAGGGAAACCCCTGTGCACTGGGATGAACTCTTTATGACCTTGGACCCAAAGAGGAGAGCCATCCTTGACCAGACACTGGTGCGTTTGCAGACGAAAAATTGTGTCGAATGGCTGCCGGGCGGGTATTATCGAAGACGGGCTGACCAAAAATAAAAAAGAGGGTAGTTTGACAAATAGTAATGCCATATTGAATAATAGGGGAGATTCAATACGCAAAGGGGGAGGAAATATTTGGCTGATACGCTTGTTATCGTCGAATCTCCGGCGAAAGCGAAGACTATTGGTAAATACTTAGGCAGCAAATATATCGTGAAAGCGTCAATGGGCCATGTGAGAGACCTCCCGAAAAGTCAGATGGGTGTTGACGTCAAGAACGCTTACGAACCTAAGTACATAACGATTCGAGGCAAAGGTGACGTTCTGAAAACGTTGAAGGATTCGGCTAAGAAGGTAAAGCAAGTTTACCTGGCTGCCGACCCTGATCGTGAAGGAGAAGCGATCGCATGGCATCTGGCGCATTATCTGGGTCTTGATGTGTCCAAGCCGATTCGCGTCGTGTTCAATGAGATTACCAAGGATGCGATCAAAGAAGCTTTCAAGCATCCTCGCCATATAAACATGGATCTGGTGAATGCACAGCAAGCACGCCGAATTCTCGACCGTCTGGTGGGTTATAACATCAGTCCGCTGCTTTGGAAAAAGGTGAAAAAAGGATTAAGCGCCGGGCGAGTGCAGTCCGTCACAGTCAAAATGATCATTGACCGCGAAAATGAGATTAAGAACTTTGTGCCGGAGGAATACTGGACGATCACCAGTAAGCTTCTGGCAGGCGGCAAAGAGTTTGAAGCGCGTTTCCATGGCTTCGGCGAAGAAAAGCAGGAGATCAAATCAAAGCAAGAAGTGGATGAGATCCTGAAACGCATCGAAAATCAACCGTTCGTTGTTTCCAGAGTAACCAAGCGTGAGCGAAAACGAAATCCGGCACCTCCTTTTATCACCAGCTCGTTGCAGCAGGAGGCAGCAAGGAAGCTTAATTTCCGCACTGCGAAAACCATGATGATTGCCCAACAGCTGTATGAAGGGATTGATCTGGGCAAAGAGGGAACAGTCGGTTTGATCACGTATATGCGTACCGATTCCACACGCATTTCGCAGACAGCACAAGAGGAAGCAAAAGCGTTTATCGAAGAGGAATACGGCAAGGAGTATTCCCTTTCAGAACCGAGAACGCATGCAAAAAAAGAAGGTGCGCAAGACGCCCACGAAGCGATTCGCCCTACTTCCCCGCTTCGTCATCCGGACAAGATCAAAGAATTTTTGTCCCGCGACCAACTCCGCTTATACCGTCTCATTTGGGAGCGCTTTATTGCCAGTCAGATGTCCTCCGCTATTCTTGATACAATGAGTGTGGACATCGAAGTAAACGGAGTCTTTTTTAGAGCATCAGGCTCCAAGGTGAAATTTCCCGGATTTATGAAGGTATACGTCGAAGGAACCGACGAGGGGCATAAAGAAGAGGACGCGATTTTGCCGCCGATTGAAGAGGGACAAAAGCTGGAGGCGAAATCGATTGAGCCTAACCAGCATTTCACCCAACCACCACCGCGCTATACGGAAGCTCGTCTGATCAAGACTTTGGAGGAAAACGGCATTGGGCGTCCGTCCACCTACTCGCCAACCTTGGAAACCATCCAAAAGCGCGGTTACGTTGCTTTGGAAGAAAAACGGTTTGTTCCGACTGAATTGGGTGAAATCGTCCTTTCCCTGATCGAGGAGTTCTTTCCAGAGATTCTGGATGTCGAGTTTACTTCTGAACTGGAAGCGGATCTGGATAAGGTTGAAGAAGGGATGGCAGATTGGGTAAAAGTTCTTGATTCGTTCTATCAAGATTTTGCCAAACAGGTAGAAATTGCTGCCGAAACGATGGAAGAAGTGGAGATAAAAGACGAAGTATCCGACGAATTGTGTGAACAATGCGGCAAACCGCTTGTCTACAAAATAGGACGATTCGGCAAGTTTTTAGCTTGTTCAGGGTTCCCTGAATGCCGATTCACCAAGCCGATTGTCAAAGAGACCGGCGTTACTTG
Organism: Paenibacillaceae bacterium; assembly: GCA_041920465.1. Taxonomy (GTDB): domain Bacteria; phylum Bacillota; class Bacilli; order Brevibacillales; family Brevibacillaceae; genus Brevibacillus_H. Next base: position 110,584 of record JBHGXW010000034.1, read on the forward strand.
TCCGCAATGTGAAACCGGAACGATTGTCGAGCGTAAAAGTAAGAAGAACCGCCTCTTCTATGGCTGCAACCGTTATCCCGAGTGTGATTTCGTCTCTTGGGATAAGCCGATTGCCCGTCCTTGCCCAAAATGCAAGAGCATGCTCGTAGAGAAAAAGCGGAAGAAGCAAGGGGTAAGCATAACGTGCACGAAATGCGATTACCATGAAGAAGTAGATTCGTAATAGTGAGAGAAAATGGAGGTTTCGCAGCATGACGCAACCGTATGTGACTGTCGTAGGAGCAGGTTTGGCAGGAAGCGAGGCAGCATGGCAGATCGCAGAAGCCGGGGTGTCGGTCAAATTATATGAAATGCGTCCCGTGAAGCAGACGCCTGCGCATCATACAGATAAATTTGCTGAGCTGGTGTGCAGCAATTCGCTCAGGGCCAACTCTTTAACCAATGCAGTAGGGGTTCTCAAAGAAGAGATGCGGCGTCTCAATTCGATCATCATCAAAGCAGCCGACAGCTGTCAGGTTCCGGCAGGTGGGGCGTTAGCGGTAGATCGGCATGAATTCGCTGAATATGTTACACAGGCGGTTAAGGGCCATCCTTTGATTGAAGTAATTCACGAAGAGGTTGAGACGATCCCGGACGGAGTTACCGTGATAGCTTCAGGGCCGCTTACCTCGGCTGGCCTGTCCCAGCAGCTGAAAGAGTTGACGGGCGAAGAGTACCTGTACTTTTACGATGCGGCTGCTCCGATTATTGAGAAAGACTCAATCGACATGAGCAAGATATTCGTTGCTTCCCGATACGACAAAGGGGAAGCGGCCTACCTGAACTGTCCGATGAATGAAGAGGAATTCAACCGCTTTTACGAAGCGTTGATCACGGCAGAGGCTGTTCCGCTCAAGGAATTCGAGAAAGAAATCTTCTTCGAAGGCTGCATGCCGATTGAGGTGATGGCGAAAAGAGGCCGTCAAACCATGTTGTTCGGCCCGTTGAAACCGGTTGGATTGATTGATCCGCGCACTGGCGAGCAGCCTTTTGCCGTCATCCAGCTTCGCCAGGATAACAGTGCGGCAACTCTTTATAATATGGTAGGTTTTCAAACCCATCTCAAATGGCCGGAGCAAAAACGGGTCTTTTCACTGATTCCCGGTTTGGAGAACTGCGAAATTGTCCGTTACGGGGTCATGCATCGCAATACGTTTATCAACTCTCCCAAACTGCTTCGCCCAACCTATCAATATAAAGACCGTGACAGCCTTTTCTTCGCAGGACAAATGACCGGCGTGGAAGGGTACGTGGAATCAGCTGCATCCGGGTTGCTTGCCGGGATGAATGCCGCACGTTTCGCCAAGGGAGAAGAGCTCTTGACCCTGCCGGCCGAAACGGTGATTGGCAGCATGGCACACTACATAACAACAGCCGATCCAAAGCATTTCCAACCGATGAACGCCAATTTTGGCTTACTGCCCAACCTGTCAGTTAAGATTCGCAACAAGAAAGAGAAGAATGAACGGTTGGCTGAGAGAGCGTTGGAAACAATTCAGAATTTTACACAAGTGCAATACAATTTTGGTTGATAAGCGGTATACTCTATGTTACTATATAGTTGCCTTCGAGGAGAGTACGTGTGAGATGGACAATTCAGCTGATTTATCCACCTGGGTAGAACCATTTCTTCACTATTTGCAGATAGAAAAAAACGCATCTCCCCATACCATAAAACAATATTCCGCAGATATTCTTGAATTTGTCGCGTTTATGGAACAGCACCAAATTTTCGCGTTGGATGCTGTTTCTTATTTGCATGGACGCTCTTTTCTTGCGCACATGGCGAAAAAAGGACTGGCGAGGCGGAGTATTGCCCGTAAGTTGTCAAGCTTGCGCAGTTTTTACCGGTTTCACATGCGGGAAAGAAATGTGTCACAAAACCCTTTCCAACTTGTTTCCACGCCGAAAGTGGAGAAGAAGCTGCCGTCTTTTATGTATCCTGTCGAGATTCAGGCTCTGCTTGAGATTCCTGATCCGACGACACCTCTCGGCCAGCGGGACCGCGTCATTTTTGAGCTTCTCTACGCAAGCGGTATCCGTGTGACGGAGCTGGTTACCCTGACTCTGCGATCGATAGACCTGACGAATGAAGTCGCTTTGGTATACGGCAAAGGGTCAAAGGAAAGATACGTTCCAATCGGCAGTTATGCGCTTCAAGCAATTCGGCAATATTTAAAACAAGGAAGAATTACATTGTTAGGTGGCCAACCGGACCATGGAGCATTGCTTTTGAATTACCGTGGAGAACGATTGTCTGATCGAAGCGTTCGTCGTATTGTTAACAAGCATGTAGACGCTGCTGCTCTCAATTTACATATCTCTCCTCATACATTCCGGCATACATTTGCCACTCATCTGCTTGATGCAGGCGCAGACCTGCGAACCGTACAGGAACTCTTGGGTCATGTTAACATTTCGACGACGCAGGTTTATACGCACGTAACAAAAGAACGCTTGCGTCAAGTATACGACACTGCCCATCCTCGGGCAGAAAAAAGAAGGAAGTGATCCTGAAGATGGAGCAATTTCACGCAACTACGATTTTTGCCGTCCATCATAATGGGGAAGCTGCCATGGCTGGCGATGGTCAGGTTACATTCGGAAACAGCATGGTAATGAAGCATGGCGCCAAAAAAGTGAGAAGATTGTACCGTGGCGAGGTAATTGCTGGGTTTGCCGGCTCTGTTGCCGATGCGATTACCCTGTTTGAAAAGTTTGAAGGAAAACTGGAAGAGTATCACGGGAATTTGCAGCGTGCTGCCGTCGAATTGGCGAAAGATTGGCGTGCCGATAAGATTTTGCGGCGTTTGGAAGCGATGATGATTGTCATGAACAAGGATTATCTGCTATTGGTATCGGGCAACGGTGAAATCATCGAACCGGATGATGGCATCTTGGCAATTGGCTCAGGAGGCAGTTTTGCCTTGGCGGCTGGCCGTGCGCTCAAAAAATTTGCTCCCCATTTAAGCGCGCGAGAAATCGCTGAAGCGGCACTGCAAACGGCTGCTGAAATTTGCGTTTTTACCAACTCAAACATTATTGTCGAAGAAATGACAAAAAGGTAGGGAGGAATCAGGTTGCTTAAGCTGGAACAATTAACTCCCAGAATGATTGTCGAGCATTTAGACAAGTACATCGTCGGGCAAGCGCAAGCGAAACGGGCGATCGCCGTCGCACTCCGTAACCGTTATCGCCGCAGTAAATTGCCGGAAAGCATGATTGAAGAAGTAGTGCCAAAAAACATATTGATGATCGGCCCAACAGGTGTAGGGAAAACGGAAATCGCACGCCGTATTGCGAAATTGACAGGAGCTCCGTTTATCAAAGTGGAAGCGACGAAATTCACCGAAGTTGGATATGTTGGACGAGATGTGGAATCAATGGTTCGCGATTTGGTTGAAACAGCGATTCGCATGGTGAAAACAGAAAAAATGGAAATGGTGAAGGACAAAGCGGAGAAGCTGGCCAACGAAGCCATTGTTAACATTTTGGTTCCATCCCGGAAGCAGCAAACCGGATTTAAAAATCCGTTGGAGATGTTGTTTGGCAATCAGCAACAACAAAGTCATTCTCATGATCCGGAAGATGCGTCAATCGAACAGCAGCGTCGCCAGGTTGCATTTCAAGTGGCAGCCGGTCAGTTGGAAGACCAAATGATCGAGATTGACGTGGAAGATCAATCTCCAAATATGTTTGACATGTTCCAGATACCTGGCGGCGAGCAGATGGGCATGCAAATGCAGGATATGTTGGGAAGCTTGTTGCCAAAACGCACCAAGAAAAGAAAATTGCGAATTAAAGAAGCCAGAAAGGTATTAATTCAACAGGAAGCGCAAAAACTGGTGGATATGGATGAAGTGATCCAGGAATCTATTTCGCGTGCGGAGCAGCAGGGAATCATCTTTATCGACGAGATTGACAAGATCGCTGGAAAAGACGGCCGCGGCCCCGACGTATCTCGCGAAGGTGTCCAACGGGACATCTTGCCGATTGTCGAAGGTTCCACCGTTATGACCAAATATGGCCCTGTGAAAACAGATTACGTATTATTCATCGCAGCAGGCGCATTCCATATGGCAAAACCCTCAGACTTGATACCGGAACTGCAGGGCCGCTTTCCGATTCGAGTTGAACTGAACAGCCTGCAGGTAGAGGATTTTGTTCGAATCTTAACTGAACCAAAAAACGCATTGATCAAGCAATATACGGCACTACTGGAAACAGAAGGAATCAAAATTGAATTCACGGAAGACGCAATCTATGAAATTGCCCGCCTTGCTACGGAGGTTAATCAATCCACTGATAATATCGGAGCAAGACGACTGCATACGTTACTTGAAAAAATGCTGGAAGATTTATCATTCGAAGCACCAGATATTCACCTGGATGTGATTAAAATCACCCCGGAGTATGTTCGAGAAAAGTTAAATAGTATTGTGAAGAACAGAGATTTAAGCCAGTATATTTTATAACTTTCGAAGAGAGAAAAGTCAGGAGGATTAAAGAGATGGATTTACTGTCCAAAACAAGAAGAATTAACCGGATGCTGCAAAAATCAGCCGGTCATGCAGTTAACTTTAATGAGATGGCTCAAGTATTATGCGATGTGATTGAAGCCAATATTTTCGTGGTTAGCCGCAAAGGCAAAATGTTAGGCTATGCCATCCACCAGGAAATCGACAATGAAAGAATTCGGAAAATGCTGGAAGAGAGACGTTTTCCGGAAGAATACAGCCTTGGGTTGTTAAAGGTTGAAGAAACTTCCGCCAACCTTGATGTAGATAGCCCTTACACAGCATTCCCGATTGAAATGAAAGAAGTATTCCGTTCCGGATTAACCACCATCGTTCCGATTATTGGCGGCGGTGATCGACTTGGGACTTTAGTCCTGGCTCGTGTGAATAACACCTTCGTTGATGACGATCTGATTCTCGCTGAAGTGGGTGCGACAGTAGTGGGAATGGAGATTCTCCGAGAACGCTCTGAAGCCATTGAAGAAGAAGCCCGCAGCAAAGCAGTTGTTCAAATGGCGATTGGTTCTCTTTCTTACAGCGAATTGGAAGCGGTGGAGCACATTTTTGAGGAACTGGAAGGGAAAGAAGGATTGCTCGTTGCTTCCAAAATTGCTGACCGCGTAGGAATTACCCGATCTGTTATCGTCAACGCGCTGCGTAAATTGGAAAGCGCTGGCGTAATCGAATCCCGCTCTCTTGGCATGAAGGGTACTTTCATCAAAGTCTTGAACGATAAGCTTCTGCCTGAGTTGGAAAAGTTGAGAACTTCCTAAGACACCAAGAAATTGCAGAGTACATGCATATAATAGAAATGAGGGTACAGCGATAAGCTGTACCCCTTTCTTTTTGAATTCCGGGGTTTTTCCTTTTACATAAGTATAGGTGCCGAATAAGTAAGATTATGGATGACTATTGGAGTAAAAAGAATCAGATTTCTAAAATATTACAGGGCTTTTGTCGCGAATTATGTCCTTCAGAAAGATAGGGCTTTTTTCGTTAAAATGATTTTGTTATGATTTATACGTGTTTACGTGTCGAATCAGCAGGAATTAACACTATATTTGTAGAAGATTTTTTAGGAAACTTGAGGAAATCCGAATCATGTTGTTTTTTCCAGCTTGTTGGATTGATTGAATTGAATTGAATTGCAAATGGTGGTTACATTTGCAGCGTTTTTTGAGGTTTCTAAGATGAGAAACTTGTGAAAATGTTTATGTAAAGGTTTGGAAGGAGGAGTTTCCGTGTTTTCGACAAACCAGCTGCAATTGTTAGAACGGGCTATGGATGTAAGTACATTACGGCAACGGACGATTTCCAATAATATTGCCAATGTTGATACCCCTTACTTTAAAAGCAAACAAGTAGTTTTTGAGGAACTATTGCAAAGCGAAATGGACAATTCGGGGAGCAAACTTGAAGCCTATACGACAAACTCCCGACATATTTCGTTTGGACGGCAAGGAAGAATACCTGCCCCTCAAATCGTATCCAATCCTCAAGGGTTTGTACAAAATAACGGCAATGATGTTGATCTTGAGTATGAAATGAACCAATTGGCCAAAAACCAAATCTGGTATAACGGCCTGGTACAAATGACGAACGGCTATTTCTCCAAGCTGCGCTCGGTAATTGAAGGTGGAGGGAGGTAATCCTAAATGAACTTGTTTAGAGGAATGGATATTTCTGCATCTGCATTAACGATGAACCGCCTTCGGCTTGACACGGTGGCAGCAAACGTAAGTAACGCCAATTCCACTCGTGCTCATTTTGTCAACGGAGCATGGCAGCCTTATCGCCGCAAGATGGTGGAAGTGATGCCGAAAACTGACCAGTCGTTTGACAACCTGCTCCAAGCAGCGATTGGAATCGTGAGCAACCAGCCGGAAAACGGTGTACGGGTTACCGCGATTAAGGAAGATAACACACCATTTAAACGGGTGTACGATCCGGATCATCCGGATGCCGACAAAGATGGATATGTATTGATGCCTAACGTTGACATTATGAAAGAAATGGTTGACATGATTTCTGCCTCCCGTTCTTATGAAGCCAACGTAACTGTATTGAACGCGACCAAAAGCATGATGATGAAAGCATTTGAAATTAACGGGAGATAAAGGGGAGTAACTGAAGATGCAAATCAATTCCGTCAAACAATTCGGCTTTCAACCTGATATCCAATCTCCTGCGAAGACGCCTGCTGAGGTAGCCAAATCTTTTGCCAGTTACCTTTCAGACTCGCTTGAACAAGTGAATCAATCACAAGCCGAATCGGCCAAACTGAATGAAAAATTTGTGGCAGGCCAGATACAAGACGTGCATCAAGTGATGATTGCCAGCCAGAAAGCAAGCTTAACGCTTCAACTAACGATGCAGGTACGGAATAAAGTGATTGAATCCTACCAAGAGATCATGCGTATGCCGATCTGATTTTTGTATCGTACCCTTTCTTGGTGAGGTGAACTATGAACGAACGTCTAGCATTATTTAGAGAGAAAATACAAACATTTTGGAACCGCTTCTCAAATAAACAAAAGTGGATGATTTCGGCGATTGCCTTGTCTTTGTTGATATCCCTCGGTCTATACATATATATCGCCTCCCGTCCCGTCTATGTCCCGTTGTATAATCAACGGTTGAGCGAGCAGGAAGTGGGGCTTATCAAGCAAGAGCTGGACACCCGGAAGGTACCTTACCGCATTACCGGTAACGGCACGCAAATTGAAGTGCCGGAAGTACAGGCGCAAGACGTGATTGTTGATTTGGCGGCCCAGGGGATTCCGAGTACGGGCACCATTAGTTCAGATGTTTTCAAGGGAGCAGGCACATTCGGCATTACAGACAGACAGTTTGATGTCTTGAAGAAGGATGCCCTTCAGCTTGAATTGAAAAAAATGCTGGAACGGGTACGAGGCGTGCGCAATGCGCAGGTAATGCTTACCCTGCCGGAGGAAAACGTTTGGGTCACGGACAAGCCGGAAACGGCAACTGCTTCTGTCATCGTTGACGTGGAACCGGGCACACAATTAACTCAGCAACAAATACGGTCTTTATATTATATTGTTTCCCGAAGCGTTGAGAAGCTGCCGATTGAAAACATCACAATCACGGATCAGTATTCCAATCTGCTTGAGTTAACGGATACGAACGATTCGAATTCACAAGCTCTTGGCCAATACGAACAGCAAGAAAAGATCAGAACAGAAGTTGAGAGGAAAATTCAACAAAATATATATAACCTGCTTGGCACATTGATGGGCAGGGACAAGGTGATCGTTCAAACAACGGTTAGCATGAACTTCGCCAAAGAAAACCGGGTGGAGAATCTGGTTGAACCGGTTGATAAAGAGAATAACGAAGGAATCATCATTAGTGCCGAGAAATTGTCCAAGACATTCTCCGGACAAGGGGCCCCTCCGGCTGGTACGGCTGGAACAGGCAACAGCGATGTTCCGAGTTTTCCTGGAGGTTCACAGCAAGGCTCCAACAGTCAATATGAGGAACTGGAAGATCGCGTGAACCGGGAAGTGAACCGAATCACGCGCAATATTACGGAGAGCCCGTACCAGATTGAAGACATTTCCATCAATGTCGGTGTGGAACCCCCCAACGGCGGACAACTGGATGCACCGACGATTGACAACATTAAGCAAGTTCTTCGTAACGTAGTGCGGGTAACGGTAAGCGCAAAAAATCCGCCTTTGACGGATCAACAGATCGATCAGAGAATCTCTGTCTTCCCCAAACAATTCAGCGGCAAAATTGTCGTCGAGCAACAATCGGCACTTAATCCGTACCTCTTGTATGGTGCGGGAGCCTTGGCTTTATTGGCTCTTGGTGCAGTGGCATTTATCATTTACCGCCGCCGCCGCCAAAAAGCTGTGGAAGAGGAAGAAGTTCCGGATCTGCCGCCTCCGAAACCATTTGAAGTACCCGAACTTACTTACAACGAAGATGGAGATGAAGTGGTAATCCGCAAACAATTAGATAAATTGGCCCGAAGCAAACCAGACGAATTCGTTACCTTGCTTCGTACATGGCTAGCTGAAGATTAGGGAGTGAGGACAGATGGCTCGCGGGGCCAAAGAACTGACAGGTCGGCAAAAAGCTGCAATCCTGCTTATCTCGCTTGGGCCGGAAGTTTCAGCCCAAGTATTCAAACATCTGAGGGAAGATGAGATTGAACAACTGACGTTGGAAATCGCCAATGTCAGGAAAGTAGATCATGAAGAGAAAGAAAAAGTATTGGCCGAATTTCACCAAATCGCCGTTGCGAAAGAAGTTATCGCTCAAGGTGGGATTACTTACGCGAAGGAGATTTTGGAGAAAGCATTGGGCCAAACCAAGGCGATTGATATTATCAACCGTTTGACCGCTAATCTTCAGGTAAGGCCCTTCGATTTCGCACGGAAGGCGGATCCAAGCCAAATCCTGAACTTTATCCAGAATGAACATTCTCAGACGATTGCACTTGTCCTTGCATATCTGGAACCTGCTCAGGCTGCGATGATTCTATCTGCGCTGCCGCAAGAGAGACAAGCAGATGTAGCCAAGCGGATCGCGTTGATGGACAGCACTTCTCCGGAAGTAATCGCCCAAGTGGAGCAGGTTCTGGAGCAGAAGCTGTCTGCAACCGTAACGCAGGATTACTCGCAAGCAGGCGGTATTGAGGCAATTGTCAGCGTATTGAACGGTGTCGACCGCAGTACCGAGCGCACCATCCTTGATTCTTTAGAGATTCAAGACCCTGAACTGGCGGAAGAAATCAAGAAACGGATGTTTGTCTTCGAAGATATTGCAACTCTCGACAATCGCTCCATCCAGCGCGTTATCCGCGATGTGGAGAATGCCGATTTGCAGCTTGCGCTCAAGGTGGCAAGCGAAGAAGTGCGGGAAGTTATTTTCCGCAATATGTCCAAACGGATGGCCGAAACCTTCCGGGAAGAGATGGAATTTATGGGGCCTGTGCGCCTGCGTGACGTTGAAGAGGCTCAGTCCCGAATTGTCGCCACGATTCGTCGCTTAGAAGAGGCGGGTGAAATTATCATCGCTCGCGGCGGAGGTGATGATATCATTGTCTAGGATTTTTAAAGCTGCCAGTTATTCGACTGCAGATGAAAAGATTATTCTCTCTATAAAAGCACCGCCACCTATACAGACGGAAGAAACCGTCCAAAGGTTGCAAGAAAATTTAGATCCTGCCATTCAAACTGCAGAAGCGGAAGCGAAGGCCATTTTGCAGGATGCCGAGGAGATGGCCCAAAAAATCCTGGCCGATGCTTCCCGCCAAGCGGAAGAGATTCGCTCTCAGGTCAAGGCCGAAATGGATCAATGGTGGCAGGAAAAAGAACAAGAGGCAGCCGTCATGGCTGAACAGGTAAGGGAGCAAGCCAGACAAGAGGGTTATTTGCAAGGGCTGGAAGAAGGGAAAGCAGCAGCCCGTCAAGAGGAAGAAGAGCATGTCCGATTGGCTCGAAACGTTTTGGCTGAAGCGTATACAACCAAAGAATCGATCATTAATCAAGCGGAGCCGTTTTTGGTAGAACTAAGCACGGAGGTCGCAAAAAAAATTATCGGCGATGAGTTAAGCACATCCCCTGAAAAAATCGTGGAGATGATTCGTAAAATTGTTCGTCGATCACGCGTACACGGGCAAATTACGATTTGTGTCAATCACCGCTATTATCAGTTTGTGGAAGAGCATCGTTCACAATTTCTCGCTCTTTTGGATGGACAAGCTGAGTTGGCGATTTATCCGGACTATACCGTCCATGATGAAGGCTGTGTGATCAGAACGCCATTTGGCAGTGTAGATGCCAGAATCGATACCCAATTAAGTGAAATAAAGCAGGTTCTGATGGATATTGCGCGGGGAAGTGATTCCAGTGATATCTCTTGATGTAAACAAATATCGACTCGCGTTAGGGCAACTGGACCCCGTGCGAATTAACGGAAAAGTAACCCAAGTGGTAGGATTGACCATTGAATCACAAGGACCGGAAGCAAAACTGGGCGAGATCTGTCAGATCTATTCGCAGCATGGGGAAGAGCCCATCTTGGCCGAAGTGGTTGGCTTTCGCGACAATAAGGTGCTGATGATGCCTTTGGGGGAGCTGTCTGCTATCGGGCCAGGTTGTGACGTAGTGGCAACCGGTAAGCCGCTCACGATCAAAGTAGGCCCCGAGATTCTTGGCACTGTTCTCGACGGATTAGGCAGACCGCTTAACGGCAATCCGCTTCCGTATGGATTAGCCAATTACCCGACAAACAATTTACCGCCAAATCCGCTGACTAGACCGAGGATAACGGAACAGATCGGTGTCGGAATCCGAGCCATAGACGGACTGCTTTCGATAGGAAAGGGACAACGTGTCGGTATTTTTGCAGGCTCCGGGGTGGGGAAAAGTACACTGCTTGGCATGATCGCAAGAAACACCAATGCCGATATTAACGTGATTGGGCTGATTGGCGAACGTGGTCGCGAGGTAATGGAGTTTATAGAGCGCGATTTAGGGGAAGAGGGATTAAAGAGGTCGGTAGTCGTGGTGGCAACTTCAGACCAACCGGCGCTAATCCGGATCAAAGGAGCCCTGATTACCACTTCGATCGCGGAATACTTTCGGGATCGCGGACTGAACGTCATGTTGATGATGGATTCCGTTACCCGTTTTGCCATGGCTCAACGGGAAGTGGGCTTAGCCATCGGGGAACCGCCGGCAACAAGAGGGTATACGCCATCGGTTTTTGCGTTACTGCCTAAGCTGTTGGAACGTGCCGGCACTTCACAAAAGGGCAGCATTACCGCTTTTTATACGGTGCTGGTAGACTCGGATGACATGAATGATCCGATTGCCGATACGGTGCGAGGAATTTTGGACGGTCACATCGTCTTAGACCGTAAAATTGCGCAAAAAGGCCATTTTCCGGCAATTGATATTCTTGCGAGCGTAAGTCGGGTTATGAATGAAATTTCCTCCGAGCAGCATTTGCAAGCGGCCCGCCAGTTGAAACGATACATGGCCACGTATAGGGAAGCGGAGGACCTGATCAACATTGGAGCGTACAAGACGGGAACCAACCGGGAAATTGATACTGCCATCAGGTACAGAGATATTATCCGCGATTTTACGGCTCAATCGGTTCATGAACCAGCCGATCTGAAATCAAGCATAAATGCGTTAATCGCTCACTTTGGAGGAGTGAACTAATGAAGAGTTACCAGTTTCATCTCCAAAAAATCCTTGATTTAAAAGAAAAAGAAAAAGAACAAGCGGAATGGGCATTCGGCAAGTCGATTCAACGGAAGAACGAAGAAGAGAGCAAGCTTTACAAACTGACAGAACTGCGCAATGAAGTGACAAAATCCCTATATTCCTTGCAGCAAGCGTCTTGCCGTGTTGCCGATTTAATGCAAGTCGTGCGTTACCAGCAATCGGTTGACCGAGCGATCGAGTCGCAACGGCGAACTTTGTTTGGATGTGAGCAAGAATTGGAACGCTGCAAAACCCATCTGACCTTCCACATGCAAGAGTCAAAGCTGTGGCAGCGTCTCAAAGAAAAATCAAAAGAAATTTTCGATGAACAGATCAAACAGCAAGAACAAAAAGAGCTAGACGAAATAGGGATCAATCGCTATTTGCGCCGAGCCACTCGAGGATAAGAGGAGGTTCGTCATGGAAGATATTCAAGTGCAAGAGGAAAAAGTGTATAGCAAATGGGAATGGATGTTTTACATGATCATCATCCCTGCGTTGTTCGCTACTCTTTTGGGCGGGGTACTGCTCAGCCTGTTGGGGGTTGACGTTCTCGGCAAGGTGCTGCATGTGGCTAACTCTATTCCGTATCTTGAAAAAATTGTGCCGGGAGAAAATGAGCACGCCAAAGAAAGTCCGAAACAAACGGTTCAGAACCAGCTGTCCAGCCTGCAAGCCGAGCTGACCAAAAACAAGCAGAACGCACTAACCCTTCAGGACGAGGTAGCCAAGAAAGAAGCTACGATTCAAGCGTTGCAGAAACAAATCGAAGACCTGCAGAAGATGATGGAAGACAAGCGGGCAAGTGAGGAAGAGAGACAAAAGCAATATCAGGATCTCGCCAAAATCTATACGACGATGTCCTCCCGCAATGCCGCTGCCATTATCGAGAATTTGACCAAAGAAGAAGCGGTAACGGTTCTGGCCAAAATGAAGCCGGAACAACGTGCCGACATCTTAGCCAAGATGGATCCGAAAAAGGCTGCTGACATCTCCATCCTGATTAAAGACACCAACATCAGTAAAGATGATGACATAGCTGCACTGCAGCAGCGTGTTCAGGTGCTCACCAAAGCGCTTAGCGAAACACGTCAGGATAGTACAAGCCTTGATTCGTTGATTAATACATTTTCCCAAATGTCATCTGATGATGCAGCTTCGATCATTACAACCTTGATGAACACCAATTCCAAACGGGCGATTTCCATCCTAGCCGGTATGGGTAATGACAAAAGGGCCCAACTACTCGCATCCATAGCCAAAAAAGACGGCAACATGGCTGCACGCATTACCAGTGAGTTGCTGCGATGAGGTAGAGGTTTTTTCCTCTATCTGTCGTTTCCATATGCAACTAAAAACCATTCAAGGAGGTGACGCAATGAATGTAGCGAATCTACTAGCAACTGGCACAGCCGGCATTGATTCTTCTGCTCTAAACGGTGGAAAGAACGCCGCAGTCGATCCAGGGTTACTAGGCGCATTGTTTGCCATGCAAATGGAGAATGCCCTGGGACAAGTTCAGGTAACCAGTGTTGTACCTGAACTGAAAGGGGAAGGGGATTTTTCCAACCTGCAAGATTTACTGGCCATGTTGCAGCAAATGTTATCTGGCAGTGTGATTGTGGATGGGCAACCGCAAATTTCTGCAGATTCGGCAAGCAGCCAAACAGTAGAATCCAGCCAATCAGCAGAACCTGATACTCAACCGGTGCTTGTTACTTTCACTCCGGTGAGTCAAACCGAAACGTTTGATCCTTCCCTGGTGAAGCCAAATCCGGCGCAGCAAGAAACAGCGAAAGAATTCCGTCAACTGGTTGATTTCTTCTCCGGTCTGGTACCGAAACAGCCGAATGAGATCACCCTCGACAGCCAATCTGCCAAACCGCTTATTGCTACGTTCATGCAGAACGGGCTGTCTCAACAAGAGGCAACGAAGTTCGTTCATTCGCTTGTCACATTTGCCCAAGCGGGTGAACAAGCGAAGCAGCCGGAGGTTCATGCCGCCGCTGAGCAAATCAGCCAGTTGTTGTCTCAACTGGGTGTGAAGACAACCGATGGCAAAGAGCTGACACCGAAGAAAGACGGCAGAACATTTGAAACAGGGTTCAAACGCACACTGATCGAGATTCCGCAAACACAACAAATAAAGCTTCAACCAACCCAAGCGGTGCAGACCAATCTCCAATTCTTGAAGATAAACAAAGCTTTATCTTCCTATCAGGTTGAGTCGGGAGTAACCAGCAGAGCGCAATTAAACAGCTCGGCCCAGACTCCTGTCAATGTTCAGCCAATGGGAGTATCCGCCGAACAAAAATCGGATGTTGAAACATTTAGCGTAGCCGTGCCGCAGCAGCAAACAGCACCATTGCATGCAGCACCTGCCAACCAGACTTCAGCACAAGCCAACACATATACGGTGAGAGCCGACCAGTTTTCCCATCAAGTAACGGATCTGTTTGTCAAACAGTTAAAAGTGGGAACGCTCAAAGGCTTGACTGAAGCCAAGCTGATCCTGCACCCGCAGTCACTTGGTCAGGTTGATGTGAAGATTACCTCCCATAACGGAATGATTACGGCACAATTCTCGGTTGATAACCAAGCTGGCAAAGAGATGCTGGACAATCAGTTATCACAGCTGCGCAACGCTTTGACACAGCAGGGATTGCAGGTAGACCGTTTGGAAGTAACACAACAGCAAGCTTCGCAGCAGCAGTTCGATCTCCAACAACAGAAGGATCAGAACAAGCAGCAATCCTTTAACAGACAGCAGGAGAACAAGAAAAATGATGATAACGAGGCTGTATTCTCCATTGATCAATTGGTAGAAGGTGAGAATTCGATTTCTTCGCTTTGGAATCGAGCGCGGCTGGCTGGAAACGTCAACTTCTCCGCGTAGCAAGAAGGAAGGTGAACCCTCATGAACAACCAATTTCGTGTAGGACAGACGTATTTTCCTTCAAAACCGGCCGGGGTCACCAAACAACCAGCACAGCTTCCGAAGTCTGACAAACCGTTTGATCAGTGGCTGAAAGAGAGTCTGCAGATCCCTAAGGAAACACCCAAACTTTCATTTAGCCAGCATGCTCTCAACCGCTTGCAGGAACGCGGGATCGTACTCGGAGACCAAGAAATTGATCGGCTGGAAGGTGCTGTACAAAAAGCCGCAGCCAAAGGAGCCAAGGAATCGCTCATTCTGATGGATAATGTCGCTTATGTGGTCAATATCGCAAACCGTAAAGTGATTACTGCGGTAGATGACGCGCATCGGAAGGAAAACGTATTTACCAATATTGATAGCGCTGTACTTGTATAAGGGCCGGCCCTCCTGGAGGAAGCCCTATGGTTACCGACTGACTGAGGTAACAAGTTGGATCATAGAGGAGGTTATATAATGCTTCGATCTTTGTATTCTGGTGTCTCAGGAATGCGCGGATTTCAAACAAAACTTGACGTTATCGGCAACAACATTGCCAACGTTAACACAACAGGCTTTAAAAAGAGCCGTGTGGTATTCCAAGATATTTTGAGTCAAAATATTGCCGGTGCAACGGCTCCTTCCGGTGATGGAATGGGTGGTGTCAACCCGCGACAAGTTGGTCTTGGCGTTCAAACTGCGGCAATCGACGTGGTTCACACACCTGGTTCTCCGATGACGACAAACCTGGGAACTGACCTCTCGATTGAGGGGGACGGATTCTTCGTTGTAAGCAATGACGGGGGAACCACCAAGTTTTTGACTCGGGCTGGTAACTTCACCCGTGACGGAGAAGGCTTCCTGGTGAACTCTCAAGGGTATCAGGTACTGGACAGCGGCGGCGCTCCAATCCAGATTCCGCGAGATACCGTAGCTTCTTTCTCTTTTGGAAAAGACGGAAGCATCGTGGCTTATGACTCGGCTGGTCAGAAGGTGGATATCGGTTCCGGTTTCATCGGGGTTGCAATGGTAAGCAATCCGGGAGGTCTTAAAAAGCTGGGGAACTCTCTTTATCAAATGACGGAGAACGTCGATCCAGGACAATCCTTGGAGGTTAATCCGGTGACACCAAGCCAGGCAAACTCAGCCATCATCGCTGGTACTCTCGAAATGTCCAACGTTGATTTGCAAGAAGAGTTTACCGAAATGATCGTGGCTCAGCGTGGTTTCCAGGCCAATTCCCGTATTATTACCACTTCGGATTCTATCCTGGAGGAATTGATCAATCTGAAGCGCTAATTAATGTGTGGTTGATTGTTGAGACTTGCGGGAGAGAAGCAATTCTCTCCCCAAGGCTTAACTGAAAGGAGTTCGGCATGATCCGATTAACCCGTTTCAACGGAATCCAGTTCTATCTGAATATCACTCACATTGAAACGGTAGAGGCGACTCCTGACACGGTCATTACGTTGACCAACGGAAAGAAGTTTATCGTGAAAGAGGATGCGCAAGAAGTGGCCGCGCGAATCAATTCGTTTTATCAGTCGGTCCCTTTGGCTACCGTGGTTCCACGTCCACTGGACGAAATCAATGAATAGCGGGAGGCTACCCATGTTTCAGAATAAGCTGTTTAATATGGCACTAATCATTATCATTTCCATCACCCTACTTGGTGTTGTGGCCTTCGTTCTCTGGCAAACCTACCTTGCTCCGACATCAGGTGATCACGCGGCCAAGGAACAACCGGTCCTTACTGCTGATGAGATGGTGAACTACACGATTGATACAGGTGAAATTACCACCAACCTGTTAACCAACAATTACATCATTGTCAGGTTCAGTATCACCGCGGACAGTAAAGAAGCAAAGGAAGAGCTGGAGAAACGTTCTCCTCAAGTCAACCAAATCATCATCAAAACCTTGGCGGGACTTACACCGGATGATATTAAAGGAACAGAAGGACTTAACAAGCTGGAAGCGAAAATTATGAATCAAATCAGTTCCATCTTGCAAGAGGGCAAAATCGTCCAGGTGATTACCACCAAAAGAGTAATGCAGTAAGATCAACAGGTGGGTAAATACATAAGTAGGGGAGGTGACCAAAATGGCCGAGGTTCTCTCACAGAGTGAGATTGATGCTCTGTTAGCCGCTCTCTCATCAGGAGAGATGGACGCTAATGAGCTGAAAAAAGAAGAAACAGAGCGAAAGGTAAAAGTATACGATTTTAAACGGGCCTTACGCTTTTCCAAAGATCAAATTCGCGGACTTACCAGGATTCATGAAAACTATGCTCGACTGCTCACAACCTATTTTTCTGCTCAGCTTCGGACCTTCGTGCAGATAAACGTCGCCTCAGTGGATCAGCTACCATATGACGAATTTATTCGTTCCATTCCGAAAATGACGATTCTAAACATTTTTGAGGCACCTCCTTTAGAAGGACGCATGGTAATGGAGGTTAATCCCAACATTGCCTATGCGATGTTAGACCGTCTGCTTGGCGGGCAAGGAACGATTCCGGCGAAAATGGGTGCTTTGACGGAGATTGAAACAACCGTCATGGAACGAGTATTTAGTAAAGCATTAGACAGTTTTCATGAAGCATGGAAACAAATTATTGAAATGGATCCCTATCTCGAAGTGCTCGAGATGAATCCGCAATTTATGCAGATTGTCTCCCCGAACGAGATTGTGGCTGTTATCTCATTCAGCACCAAGATTGGCGATACAACCGGGATGATCAATTTGTGTCTACCGCATGTCGTACTCGAACCGATCATGCCCAAGTTATCCGGACAGTACTGGTTCTCCTCTCAACGGAAAACCCGTGATGAAGCGGAGAGATTGCAATTGGAAGAGCGGGTTAAATCCGCAAAGCTCCCGATTATTGCCGAGCTGGGAACTGCAACAATTACTGTACGCGACTTGCTCAGCTTGTCTCAAGGAGATGTTATTCAACTGGATCAATCGATTGACACCAAACTGCAGGTCAAGGTTGGCGAACGCCTGAAATTCTTAGGTCAGCCTGGCACAATGAAAGGCAGAGTAGCCGTACAAGTTGATGAAGTCGTAGAGGAAGGGGAGGAGAACTATGAGTAGAGATATGCTGTCTCAAGACGAGATTGACGCGTTGCTTCGAGCGAACAACTTGTCGGGCGATGAAGAAGCTTCCGACGAAGGCAACGTTGACAACTTTTTGACCGCTTTCGAGCAAGATGCTTTGGGTGAAATAGGAAATATCTCTTTTGGCAGCGCAGCAACCGCATTATCGACGCTGTTGAATCAGAAGGTTGATATTACGACTCCTACTGTTTCTACAATCCGGCGAAGTTCATTGGAAAATGAATTTCCACGTCCCCATGTAGCGGTTCATGTAGAATATACAGATGGATTTAAAGGAATTAATCTTCTTGTCATTCGCGTAGAAGATGCCGCTGTTATTGCCGATTTGATGATGGGCGGATCAGGCAGACCCGAAACAACGGAACTGTCAGAACTGCATTTGAGTGCGGTGCAAGAGGCAATGAACCAAATGATGGGCTCTGCCGCCACTTCGATGTCGACGATCTTCAACAAGTTTGTAAACATTACACCGCCAGGCATTGATGTAATGGACCTTGCACAAGGAATCGGCGACGAGAATATCCCTCAGGAGGATACGCTCATCAAAATCTCGTTCCGCTTAAAAGTGGGGGATCACGGCGAGTTGATTGACTCATCCATTATGCAGCTCTTGCCGGTTCCATTTGCGAAACAGATGATTGATATGTTGATGGGGACCGGAGATGTTCAAGAGAGCGCCTCAGCCAGTGACTCAGCCAGCGCTCCGGCAGCGCCGGCACCTGAGCCTGCTCAAAGTCCTGCGGCAGCATCGGCGACACCAACGGCACATTCACAGGCACAGTCGCAGGCGCCTCAACAGCCTCCGATGAGCCCGCCTGTCCAAGGTGCTCCGACGGCAGGCGATCCGTACGCGGCTTTTGGTTATCCGATGCAGCCACCGATTCCGGGATATCCGCCGTATCCGTATCCACCCTACCCATATCCGCCGCAATATCAGCAGCCGCCAATGCCTCCGCAGCCGCAGCCGCAGCACTATGGTGGACAAGGTAGCGTAAATAATCAAGCAAACGTGAAACCGGCGCAGTTCTCGCAATTCGGTGCTGTACCGGGTACTTATATGGATGAACAAAACCTGGGTCTGCTTTTGGACATTCCGCTTCAGGTGACGGTAGAGCTTGGCCGCACGAAAAAATTGATCAAGGAAATACTCGAGCTATCACCAGGTTCGATCATCCAGTTGGACAAACTGGCGGGTGAGCCTGTGGATATTCTCGTAAACAATAAACTGATCGCCAAAGGCGAAGTAGTGGTAATTGATGAGAACTTTGGGGTTCGCGTCACAGATATCATCAGCCAGTGGGATCGAGTTCAAAAGCTGCAGTAATATTTTCATTTTTTAAGGGAGGATACCTTTCATGTCTAACAAAGTTTTAATCGTTGATGATGCCGCATTTATGAGAATGATGATCAAGGAGATTCTGACCAAGAATGGATACACCGTTGTGGGCGAAGCAAGTGATGGAGCGCAAGCGGTTGAGAAGTATAAGGAATTGGGCCCTGATCTCGTCACAATGGATATTACCATGCCGGAAATGGATGGAATTACTGCTCTTAAAGAAATCAAGAAAATTGATCCGAATGCACGCATTATCATGTGTTCAGCAATGGGGCAGCAGGCGATGGTTATTGATGCCATTCAGGCAGGCGCGAAAGATTTTATTGTAAAACCATTCCAAGCAGATCGTGTAATCGAAGCGATCAAGAAAACGTTAGGATAAAAGACATGAAACGCATCCAGGCAGGGCCGTTCTCGCTTATTCTTCTTTGTGCCGTGCTGCTGCTAAGTTGTTTGGCTCCATCCTATTCCTATGCCGATGAAGGGAAATCAGTCGCCGACGCGCTCAAAAGCGGAGGGATTTCCTCCACGGTGCCTAACGGTCAACAGAGCGGAAACAACTCATCTTCGGTGGACACGTTTAGCAAGACGAGCGGTTGGAATTTTGTTTTTCAGGTGATCTTTTCACTTGGACTCATCGTGGTATTAATCTATGTTCTATTGCGTTTTTTAGGCAACAAGCAATCGGGCAACTTGAATCAAAACGGTCCGTTCAAAGTTTTGTCATCCCTGCCGCTTGGCAACGGCAAAACCTTGCAGATTGTGATGATCGCCGATTCTCTTTACATTCTGGGAATTGGTAATGATGTCCAATTGATTCGCCATATCCCCAACGGGGAAGAAGCCGATCTCATCCTTTCAGAAATTGAAATGAGCCCGGCAAATCAAGGGTTTCTTTTTTCCTTATTCCCATTTTTGAAAAAAAGAGATCAGCAGGAGCAGGACTTTATTGTGGAACATCAACAGTTGAGCGGTACATTCGAGCAGTTGCTGGAGCAAAAATGGGATGAAGTGAAGCAGTCCCAAGTGAAAACAACCAACTGGACGAATCGAAACAACAATCATCGAGGGGAAGACCTATGAAAAAGAAATGGTTGTTTTTCATCGTTCTTGCTGCTCTTCTGCTGATTCCTACGATTGCTCTTGCCGCACCGCAGGCACCGGTTGGCGCGAATGATCTTGTTCCGCGGATAGACATTAACATTGGTGGATCAAAAGGAGCGGCAGGCCCTCAGGAGACGGCTTCCACGGTCAAGATCCTGCTGATGTTGACAGTGTTATCGGTAGCACCGGCGATTCTCTTGCTGATGACTTGCTTTACGCGGATTGTCGTTGTCCTTTCCTTTGTAAGAAATGCTCTGGCCACCCAGCAAATGCCGCCGAACCAGGTTTTGATAGGATTGGCTCTGTTCATGACCTTTTTTATCATGGCCCCTACTTTTGGCGAGGTGAACGAAAAAGCGGTTCAGCCTTTTCTGCAAGGAAAAATGACGCAGCAACAAGCGTTTGACGCCGCGGCTGTTCCGTTCAAGGAGTTCATGGCCAAGCAAACAAGGGAAAAAGATTTGGCTCTGTTTATGCAGTACATGAAGGCACCGCGGCCTAAAACCGTCCAGGATATACCATTGGTTGCCTTGGTGCCTGCTTATGCCATCAGCGAGTTAAAGACGGCTTTCCAGATAGGATTCATGATTTTTATTCCATTCTTGGTTATCGATATGATTGTTTCAAGTATTTTGATGGGGATGGGGATGATGATGCTGCCGCCCGTCATGATCTCCTTACCGTTTAAAATCTTGCTTTTTATTATGGTGGATGGATGGTATCTGATTGTACGTTCCTTGTTGGAAAGTTTTTAGCGTTCAAAATGGCGAGAAATGGAAAAGTGTGGAGGAAGTTAAGTAGAGAGGAGGGCTGACGGGAATGACACAAGAGTTGATTTTGCAGATTGCCCAGGGGTCGGTGTACACGATTCTGTTGGTTACTGCTCCCGCATTGGGTGTTGGCTTGATCGTCGGACTTCTGGTCAGCGTCTTCCAAGCTACGACACAAATTCAAGAGCAAACCCTTGCTTTTATCCCAAAGATTGTCGCTATTCTGCTTACCCTTCTTGTCGTAGGGCCGTGGATGCTGCGGACATTGGTGGAATTCACCATGAATATTTTCGGCAATCTTCACAGGTTTGTAGGGTAACGTGATGAACATGATCGCTACTTATTTGCCTTACTTCTTGCTGGTGTTTGTCCGGTTGACTTCCTTCTTTGTTTCAGCACCCGTGTTTTCCATGCGAGGGGTTCCCAACCAATTTAAGGTTGGTTTTGCTTTTCTTGTCGCTTTGATCAGTTCTTTTTATGTACCGTTTCATAACGATATTCCGCTGGATTTGATGTTTATTGTTTATGTATTGAAAGAAGTTTTCGTCGGCCTTATGCTTGGATTCATTACCCAGCTGCTGTTTTATGCGGTTCAGGTAGCGGGCGGACTGATCGATATGCAGGCCGGCTTTGCGATGGCAAATGTGATTGACCCGAGAACCGGGGCGTATGTCCCGATTACAGGTAACTTTAAAAACATTTTGGCCACGCTGTACTTCTTAAGCATCGACGGACACCACATGCTCATCCGCGGAGTGATTGCAAGCTACAAGGCGGTGCCGATTGATAAAATGTGGCTGCCATTCGAAAGTGAAAGTTTATTGACACTTGTCACCAAAGTGTTTTCTCATATGTTTGCGAGCGCCTTTCTCATTGCGGCGCCGATTGTAGTCGCTTTGTTTCTTGTAGATCTGTCTCTTGGTATTATCGCCAAAACCGTACCTCAATTTAATATTTTTGTGGTAGGTTTGCCAATTAAAATTCTTGCCAGTTTTTTGATGTTGATCGTTGTGCTGCCGGCATTTTTTGTAGTGCTAAACGGATTGTTTCAGAAATTGTTTTCGGCTATGTCGGAAATAATGACACTTCTGGGAGGCTAACATGATTCAGCAGCACTTATTATTTCCGGTCAATCTGCAATACTTCAATGGAGAAAAAACGGAGAAGGCCACCCCAAGAAAGAAACAAGATGCACGCAAGAAAGGTCAGGTGGCCCGCAGCTCCGATCTGGCACCCGCTTTTGGATTGACTGCCATTTTTCTCGTTCTCTTCTTAAGCGGTTCCTGGATGTTGGAATCATTTCTTGCCATCGTGCGGGAATCCCTTACGAGGTTCACCTTGATGGATGTGAACTACGAGAATCTTGGCTTCATCACGAATCAGTTATTGTTCGAATCACTGAAGATACTGGGTCCGAATCTGGGCATCGCTCTGGTGATTTCACTCGCCTCCAACTACTTGCAGGTGGGGGTGCTGTTCACAACGGAACCATTGATGATGAAGCTGGAGAAGTTGAACCCTTTGGAAGGGGCCAAACGGATTTTCTCCATGAGGACACTGGTCGAACTCGTGAAATCCATCCTGAAAATAACACTTGGGCTCTCTATCGCCTATCTTATCCTCAAGGATTCCAAAGATGAGCTGATGTATCTCTCTGTTGAATCCATCCAATCGGTTCTCGTCTATACCGCAGGCAAAGTAGCCAAACTGGGGTTGTTTATCGGGATGACTTTCATTTTCCTGGCCGGTTTGGATTATGCATATCAACGTTTCGAATATGAAAAAAGCTTGCGGATGTCGAAGCAGGACATCAAAGACGAGTATAAGAAAACCGAGGGTGACCCGTTAATCAAAGGGAAAATCAAAGAGAAACAAAGGCAGATGGCCATGCGCCGGATGATGCAGGAATTGCCCAAGGCGGATGTGGTCATTACAAACCCGACACATTTTGCCGTTGCGATCAAGTATGAAGCAGGCAAGATGGCGGCTCCAACGGTTATCGCCAAAGGACAAGATTATCTTGCCTTGAAGATGAAAGAAATCGCGAAAAAAAACCGAATTGTCATGATGGAAAACAAACCGCTTGCCCGGGCTCTGTACAGTCAAGTAGAGATTGGTGAACAAATTCCCGAAGAATTGTTTAAAGCGGTAGCTGAAGTTCTCGCATACGTGTACAAATTGCAAGGAAAAGTTCGTTAAGGGAAGGAGGAGACGACATGAGGACCAAAGAAATTGGTATTATTTTATTCGTCATTAGCATTGTAACCATGATGGTGATTCCATTACCGCCCGGTTTACTCGATTTTTTGCTGATTATTAACATTGGGCTGGCATTAACCATCCTGCTCGTCTCTATGAATACCCAGGAGGCCTTGCAATTTTCCATTTTCCCGACATTACTTTTGATTACTACCTTGTTTCGACTGGCCCTAAACGTTTCGACTACACGAAATATCCTCTCTAGCGGAGAGGGCGGAAAGGTAATCGAAACGTTTGGGAGTTTCGTTGTTGGCGGAAATCCAGTCGTCGGATTTGTTGTCTTTCTCATTCTGATTATTATTCAATTTATCGTCATTACCAAAGGTTCCGAACGCGTGGCGGAGGTAGCAGCCCGTTTTACACTGGATGCAATGCCTGGAAAACAAATGAGTATTGATGCCGATTTGAATGCCGGCATGATCACCGAAGCGGAAGCGAGAAGCCGCCGTCAAAAAATCGAACGGGAAGCTGATTTCTACGGAGCGATGGACGGGGCGAGCAAATTCGTAAAAGGGGATGCCATCGCCGGTATTGTTATCTTCATTATCAATATTATCGGCGGTTTCATTATCGGGATTGCGATGATGAAAATGGATTTTTCCGATGCTGCTTCTCATTTTACCAAGCTTTCTATCGGGGATGCGCTTGTCAGCCAGATACCTGCCCTCTTAATCTCCACCGCAACAGGTATTATTGTGACCCGCGCTGCTTCAGAAGGCGGTCTGGGACAAGACATCGTCAATCAAATCTTTAACAACCCGCGCATTCTCTTTATTGTATCCGGTCTGATTGGTTTTCTCGGTTTATTCACGCCGATTGGGCTTGTGGCCACGTTGCCGGTTTCGGCCATCCTCGCGTACTTTGCGTATCGAATGAATCGCCGCCAGCAGACACAGATGGTCGAATCCATCCAACAGGAGGAAGAGCAGCAGATCGAAGAGGTCCGAAGTCCGGAAAGTGTTGTCAGCCTATTGCATGTTGACCCAATCGAGTTTGAGTTTGGATATGGACTCATTCCCTTGGCAGATGCCAAGCAGGGAGGCGACCTGTTAGACCGGGTTATCATGATTCGCCGGCAATGTGCACTTGAGTTGGGGATTGTCGTACCGGTCATTCGGATACGCGACAACATTCAATTGCGTCCGAATGAATACGTGATCAAAATTAAAGGCAACCAGGTAGCGAAAGGCGAAATCCTGCTGGATCACTATCTGGCGATGAGCCCAGGCTATGACGATGAATCCGTTGTTGGTATTCCAACTGTGGAACCTGCGTTTGGATTGCCGGCATTATGGGTAACAGAGGAAAATAAGGAGATTGCCGAACTTTCCGGGTATACTGTCGTCGATCCGCCATCAGTAGTGGCCACCCACCTGACAGAAATCATCAAGCGCCATGCACACGAACTCTTGGGACGACAAGAAACCAGAGCGCTGCTTGATAACGTGCGTGAAACAGTCCCTGTGCTGGTGGATGAGTTAATCCCGGGAATGCTTTCCATTGGCGATCTGCAAAAGGTTTTACAGAATTTGTTGAAGGAGAAAATCTCCATCCGCAACTTAACCGTCATCTTGGAAGCACTGGCTGATCATGCGATGTTTACCAAAGATCCCGATGTGCTGACCGAGTATGTAAGACAAGCTTTATCGCGGCAGATCACGCTGCAGTACACGGAACCGGGGGCTCCATTGCGGGTAATAACTGCCGGACCTGGACTGGAAAAAGCGATCTCGGAAAGAATCGAACAATCCGAACATGGCAGTTATCTGGCGATGGACCCGGAGACTTCTCAAGTGATTTATCAAAACTTGTCAGAACAAATCAGCAAAATGGTGAATGCAGGGCAGCAACCGATCCTGCTCTCATCACCTGCGATCCGAATGTATCTGCGACAACTGCTGGAACGTATGATGCCGGATATTCCGGTCATTTCTTATAATGAATTGGAGCCAAGCGTTGAAGTCCAAAGTGTAGGGATGGTGAACTTGTGATGCGAGTGAAGCGATACGTGGTTGACTCCATGCCTGACGCTCTTGAAAAAATTCGCGTAGACCTTGGGAAAGACGCAATCATCCTGAATACAAAACCGATTAAGACCGGTGGCTTCTTCGGCTTGTTTGGCAAACAGCAAATTGAGGTAATCGCCGCTTCAGACGAAAAAGCACCAAGCGAACGGGAGCAAAGAACGGTAACCCTCACATCAGAGAGACCAAGGGTTGCAGTCAGCACTCAGTCGGTAAAACAAGCCTATCAACGAAATCAGATGGCTGATCAAGCCCCCGTTTCCCAGATTGAACCGAAAGAGCGGCCGAAGCCGATTGAAGCAGCTGCCCCGGCAGCGGCGGAGACAATAAAGACAGCAAAGCCCCAACCAGCAAGTGTACCTTCTCCGCAAGCCGTGCTTCCGTCCGGTGAAATTGTGGAAGAATTACGGGATATGCGTCAGATGTTTCAGAAACTGTTGATCCAGTCTGACTCGGGGCACTACCTGCCGGAAAGTTTTTCAAAAGTAAAGGATCGTCTTATCTCCCAGGAAATTGAGGAAGAGATCGTCAGTAATATCATGGCTAGGCTTCTGAAGCAGCTTGATCAGCCTCATGAGTACCCGGAAGCAGAGGTATTTGATCATACCCGTACGATCATCAAGGATATTTTGCAAAGAGGGACGAACAGCCCCGCCAAAATATCAAGATCTGTCAAGCAAGCTTACTTTTTCGGTCCGACAGGTGTCGGGAAAACAACGACGATTGCCAAGCTTGCCGCGGAATGTATGCTGAAAGAAAAGCGGAAAGTTGGTTTTATCACATCCGATACGTATCGGATTGCCGCTGTTGACCAGTTGAAAACATATGCCAATATCTTGAATGTTCCGTTGGAAGTTGTTTTTTCGCCAAAAGAGGTGGAACAAGCCATGGAACGCTTGAGCGGCTGCGATTTAATCCTGATTGATACGGCAGGCCGTAACTACCGCAATGATGAGTATGTAAAAGGGATGAAAGAATTCCTTCGCTTTGGTGAAACCAGCGAGAACTATCTCGTCTTGAGCCTGAGTACCAAATACTCCGACATAAAGTCCATTGTCACCAACTTTGCCGACGTGCCCTCAGCCAAAGCTATATTTACGAAGGCGGATGAGACCGAAACTTATGGCTCCATCCTGAATATCGTCCACCAATTTGATTTCGCTCTGTCCTATATCACGACAGGACAGAACGTGCCCGATGATATTCTGGTAGCCACACCCGAGATGGTAGCCAAAATGATTCTAGGAGAAGAGACATATGGTGCATGATCAGGCTGAACAACTGCGAGAACGACTGCAACGTCGCCATCAGACAAGGCCTACGCGTTTGATCACTGTTACAAGCGGAAAAGGTGGAGTTGGGAAATCAAACTTCACGCTGAATTTTGCGCTGGGCCTGATCGAAAGAGGGCAAAAAGTTATCATCTTTGACGTTGACTTGGGGCTGGCTAACTTGGATGTATTGATGGGGATTACGGCGAAAAACCATATCCTCCATCTGCTTGAACAGAACAAATCAATCTGGGATATTATCGAAAAAGGACCGAATGGACTGGAATTTATCGCCGGAGGTTCAGGTTTTACGCAAATTCTGCAGTTGGATGAAGGAAAATTGAACAAGTTATTGGATCAGTTCTCGCAACTGCAAGGATATGCAGATACCGTTTTTTTTGACACGGGAGCGGGAATATCGAATGAATCACTTCGTTTCATGCTCTCGGCTGACGAAATACTGCTCGTTACGACACCCGAGCCTACTGCCATAACGGATGCATATGCCGTCATCAAAATGATTCACTCAAGAAATCCGCAGGCCAAAATTCGCATTATCATCAACAGGGTAGGGTCTAATCAAGAAGGAAAGGCAACTGCCGATAAACTGACCATGGTGGCCAAACGGTTTTTGGAGATGGATTTGGAGACACTTGGCTTCGTTCCGGACGATACCAACGTGATGAAAGCTGTCAAGAAGCAGCACCCGTTTCTTTTAGCCTATCCTAGCTCTCAGGCTTCCAGGGGAATTCGAGAGGTGGTAGATCGATTTCTCGGAGCAACCACAGAGGAAAGAACTTTCCCATCTGGTGGATTTAGAGGATTCCTTTCCCGAATGAAAAACATGATCCGATAATTAGTGTACAATTAAGGAAGGAAGCTGCAGAACATGGAGAAAATTCGAGTTCTTATAGTTGACGATTCCGCCTTCATGCGCAAGGTGATAGATGATCTTCTTTCAGCTGACCCCGAAATTGAAGTAGTTGACCGCGCGAAAAACGGACTCGAATGTATTAAAAAAGTGAAGGAACTGAAACCGGACGTCGTTACGCTTGATATCGAAATGCCCGTGATGAATGGACTGGAAGCATTGGAGCAGTTGATGAAAAACCATCCCTTGCCAGTCGTCATGCTGAGCAGCTTAACACGGGAAGGGGCAGAAGCTACGATCCGGGCTTTGGAACTGGGAGCGTTCGATTTTGTGGCTAAACCTTCTGGTCCAATCTCATTAGATATTCATAAAGTGGCGGACAAAATCCTGGAACGGGTGAAAGCAGCGGCATCAGCGAAAACCAGAATTTCTAGGATTCGGCTTGCCGCCGCTTCCCTTCCTCCGCAACCAAAAGCAACTCCATCTATGCTGGAAGCCAAGGCTCCGTCCAAACCATCTATGATGAAAGGAGCGTACAGCTCCAAACTTGTGGCGATAGGAACTTCGACAGGCGGACCCAAAGCGCTGCAAACCGTTTTATCAGGCTTGCCGGCTTCGTTTGATGCCTCCATCGTGATTGTCCAGCATATGCCGCCGGGATTTACGAAATCTCTTGCCCAGCGTTTGGATACCCTTTGCGCTATCCGCGTGGTTGAAGCGGAAGATGGGCAAGTACTCGAAAGCGGTACAGCGTACATAGCACCTGGCGGATATCATATGGAGATAGCCCCATATACAGGAAATCGTCTGCAAGTTCGCTTGAACAAGGATGATCCTCGCAACGGACACAGACCGTCCGTCGATACCTTGTTTGAATCAATAGGCGATCTGGCTCAAGTAGAAAAATGGGTGGTCATTATGACCGGGATGGGAAACGATGGCACCAAAGGATTGAAACAAATCAAAGAAAAAGGACAAGCAGTAAGCGTCATCGAAGACGAGTCAAGTTGTGTAGTTTTCGGTATGCCGCGGGCAGCCATTCAGGCTGGATTGGCTGATAAAGTTGTACCGCTTGATAAAATAGCTGAAACGCTTGTTCGTCTTGTTAACTGATTGGGAGGTGGCTCGAAAATGGATATGAATCAATACTTGGACATGTTTATCGAAGAATCAAAGGAACATTTGCAGGCCATTAACGCGAACCTGTTGCTTCTGGAAAGCGACCCGGAAAGCATTCAAATCGTTAATGAAATTTTCCGCTCGGCCCATACTTTGAAAGGGATGGCAGCTACCATGGGATTTGAAGACATGGCCAGTCTTACCCACGAGGCGGAGAATGTTCTTGATCTGATCCGCAATCATAAGCTGAAAATTAACAGTGACATCATGGACGTAATTTTCCAGTCCGTCGATTTGATTGAAGGCATGGTGTATAACATCATTGATGGCGGCGATGGTTCAGCAGACGTATCCGAACCTGTAAGCAAACTGCGTGCAATTGTTTCCGGAGATTTGAAAGCAGTAACTGCTTCATCTTCCTCACCATCCCAAGAAAAAATTCAGAACAATACTGATAAAACACCGGATGAAGCGGCAGCCAGCAATCAAGCCCAACGCTCCATTGATCATTGCAATCTTGACGAATTTGCCCTTACCGTGATAAAGCAATCCAAAGATTCCGGACACAACATTTTTTGGATTAAAGTTGTACTTCGGGATGATTGCTTGTTGAAAGCAGCCCGGGCTTACATGGTTTTTGACAATTTGGAATCGTTGGGTGAAGTGATCAAGTCAAAACCTTCAGTTGAAGATATTGAGAACGAGCGATTTGACTATGAGTTTGAGATTGTGTTTGTCACCGCAAAAACAATGGATGAAATCCGGAAAACAATTGAAAACGTGTCAGAAATCAAAGAAGTGATGATCGAGCAAATCGATTTAAGCCATGTGGAGGAAGAAGAGAAAGCTACGAAACAAGAGATTGCTGCTGCGACGGCTGCTCCGCAAAAACAACAGGCGGATAACACCCCTCAAGCTCAAACTGCCAAAAAAATAGCCACCTCCAAAACGATTCGGGTTGACATTGAACGTCTTGATATCCTGATGAACCTGTTCAGTGAGTTAGTCATTGACAGAGGCCGTCTCGAGCAATTGGCTCGAGAATCCGGCAAGAGCGAATTGCAGGAAACGGTTGAGCATATGAGCCGGATCAGCGGTGACTTGCAAAACATTATCCTGACCATGCGCATGGTGCCGGTCGAACAGGTATTTAACCGATTCCCGCGAATGGTTCGCGACTTAGCGAAAGAATTAAACAAAAAAGTAAACCTTGAGATCTTCGGCGCTGAAACGGAATTGGACCGTACTGTTATCGATGAAATCGGTGATCCGTTGGTGCATCTCCTGCGCAATTCGATCGACCATGGTGTGGAATCTCCAACCGAACGTCGCCTTGCCGGCAAGCCGGAAGAAGGCACTGTCCAATTGAAGGCTTATCACAGCGGTAACCACGTTTTCATTGAAGTGCGCGACGATGGAAAGGGCATCAATAAAGAGGTTGTGCTGAGAAAAGCAATCGAACGGGGTATTGTCAATCCGCTCAATGCTGACAACTTAAGCGATAAGCAAATTTATGAATTGTTGTTTGCTTCTGGTTTAAGCACTGCTGAAAAAGTAACGGACATCTCAGGCCGCGGTGTCGGACTTGATGTTGTGAAAACCAAAATAGAGTCCTTGGGCGGCTCCGTCAGCGTAGACTCCAATCCGGGCAAAGGAACAACCTTCTTGATTCAGCTTCCGTTAACCTTGTCTATCATCTCCGCGATGCTGGTGCAAATAGAGAATGAGAAGTATGCCGTACCGCTCAGTTCGATCATTGAAACTGCCGTATTCCGCCAAGATGAGATCATGATGGCTCATCGCCAGAAGGTAATCGATTTCCGTGGAAAGGTCGTACCGTTAGTGTCGCTCAAAGACACTTTCAACATTCCAGATAACGGCATTCAAAAAGATGATGAGGTAGCCGTAGTCATCGTGCGCAAAGGCGAAAAAATGGCCGGCCTGATTGTAGATTCTTTCATTGGCCAACAGGAAATCGTCTTGAAATCACTAGGCAAATATCTGGTTAATGTATTTGCGATCTCCGGCGCTACCATTCTTGGAGATGGACAAGTAGCACTTATTATCGACTGCAACGCGCTTATTAAATAAGGAGGGAACAAGAATGTTGGACCACAAAGAAGTTGTCGGCGAAACCAAAGTGATTGTGTTTCGTTTGAAAGATGAAGAGTATGGCGTAGAAGTAAGCCAAGTAAAATCCATCGAAAAACTGGAGCATATCACCCGAGTACCTCGCACTCCCAGGTTTGTTAAAGGAGTAATCAATCTTCGCGGAGTCGTTACGCCGATTATCGACTTGCGCAGCCGTTTCGGGCTTGAAGAAACCGCATATTCCGAAACTACCCGCGTGATTATTGTCGTGGTAGGCGAATTGGAAGTTGGCTTGATCGTGGATGCAGCCAATGATGTTATTGATATTCCGGTAAATGCCATTGAACCTGCACCGGAAGTGGTCGGTGGTGTTGAAGCTGCCTACCTGCGCGGTGTAGCGAAATTGGAGAAGCGTCTCTTGATCCTGCTTAACCTTGATAAAGTTCTCAACACAGAAGAAATCAAACAACTAGACGCGATTGAGGGTTAATCATATGGCGGACTTTGTGAACTTTGGCGCCTTTCAATTGGACGTATTACGTGAGGTTGGAAACATTGGGGCGGGCCACGCCGCCACCGCTCTTTCCAAATTGATTCAAAAAGAAGTGGATATGAAGGTTCCGCAGGTTAAAATCATTCCGTTTGATCAAATCGCGGATTTCGTCGGCGGAGCGGAGGAAGTAGTCGTCACAATTTTCCTGCGTGTCGAGGGAGACGCGCCGGGTAACATGTTTTTCATCGTTAACTTCGAATCTGCGCGTAATCTGCTGCAACAATTAATGGGTATTGAAAAAGCAGAAGGAGACGACTTTTTCTCCGAAATGGAACTGTCTGCCTTGCAGGAAATCGGAAACATCCTGGCAGGATCTTATCTCTCCTCACTAGCCGATTTTACCAAGCTGAACCTGCAGCCATCCGTACCAGCACTTGCAATTGATATGGCTGCAGCCATTCTCAGCTACGGCTTGATTGAATTGGGACGGGCAGGCGATTACGCGTTAACGATTGATACAGCTTTCTTCGAAGGTAATGAAGAAGTAGAGGGGCACTTCTTTCTCATTCCTGATCCAGAGTCGTTCCAAACATTATTTTCGGCATTAGGGGTTCCTCTCGATGGAAATTATTAAAATTGGCATGGCCGATTTAGGGGCTACCAAACAACCTAATCGCTTACGCACGACTGGATTAGGATCATGTGTCGGTGTTGTACTCTATGATGAAACCAAAAAAGTAGCAGGTATGGCACATGTAATGCTGCCGGATTCGTCCCTCGCCAAAGGCAGTGAAATAAATATCGCGAAGTATGCGGACACAGCTATTCCGCAGCTGATTAAAGAGATGGAGGCGCTTGGTGCATCAACACGGAACATGGTTGCAAAACTTGCTGGAGGTGCCCAAATGTTTTCTTTCCTCTCGGGAAATGATACGATGAGAATAGGACCACGTAATGTCGAAGCGTGTAAACTTGCGCTCGAACAAGTCCACATCCGTATAGTGGCAGAAGATACTGGGGGAAATTGTGGACGTACAATCGAGATGGATGCCCTTACCGGTATCTTGCAAATTCGTACAGTAAATCAAGGGGTTAAGGAAGTTTAACCAATGGTTGGTAACATTACTTATAACATATGGATGGGTGTTATTGCCTTTCTGGTCACATTCATAACGGCACTTTCGGGAAATGTTCTAACCGTTTCTTTAGAACGTGCCTTCTACGCTTTTCTTCTTTTCTTTGTTGCCATGTTTCCGGTGCGCTGGCTCATTCACAAGATTGCTCCGCCTGCAGAAGAACCATCCCAACAAACAGGGATGCATATAGACCTTGTGACACCGGAAGCCGCATCCAACGAAACAAATGCTCAAATCGAACCGGAATCGGAATCAGAGCTTGAACCGTCTGAGCAGTTCACGCCGCTCGTGCCGAAACGTATTGAACTACCATTTACTCCAGATAATCCCGCAAACAATCCTACGGAAATCGCCGATGTGATAAGACGGTTAACTGATGAATAAAGGCTGGTGAATGATTCATGGCTCGATTAAACAATCGCGACAAAGCGAAGGAATTCGATAAATGGATCTCTTGGAAAGAAGAGGGAGACAAGTCAGCAGAACTAGCATTAATCGAGCAGTTTCTTCCTCTTGTCAACAAGGTGGCAAATCGTTTGGCTATCGGATTGCCTGGCAATGTTGACCGTGACGATTTGATCAGCTTTGGCCGTTTCGGGCTTCTGGATGCTCTGGCCAAGTTTGATCACACCCGTGGTTTACAGTTCGAAACATATGCCATGTGGAGAATACGCGGAGCAATGATTGACGGCCTGAGGGAGAGCGATTGGATTCCTCGAACCGTACGGGATAAAGCCAAAAAAATCGAAGAGGCGTATATCACCTTGGAGCAGCGTCTTTTACGTGTTCCCACTGATCAAGAGGTAAGTGAGTACCTCGGAATATCGGAAAAAGAACTGCAGCAGATATTTTGCGATACATCGCTAGCCTCCATGATTTCAATCGATGAAGCAGTCGGAGAAGAGGACGAACAAAAAACCGCCCGGCATTCCTATATTGTAGACGAACTGACACCACGCCCTGATGAGGTAGCGGTGTCGAGAAACATGAAAGAAGTATTGTCTCTAGCTATTGAAAAACTGCCGGAAAAAGAGCGATTAGTGGTTTCCTTGTTTTATTTTGAGGAATTGACCTTATCGGAGATTGCCGAAGTGATGAATCTGTCTCCGTCCCGAATTTCACAGCTTCATTCGAAAGCGGTCTTACGGCTTCGATCTGCCTTAAGCCGTTGGAAAAACCAACTGTTGTAAACGAATGTCGACTTCGAAATGCAGGAGGTGACCAGGATGAGTGAAGAGGGCAGTCGCTTTGAATGTAAAATTGCTCAAGATAAACTGTCAGCCGACCTTATCTTGAATCTTGAAATGACGGAAGACTCTTTTAGCTATGAGGATCTGAAACAGTATTTGAACAAGAATGGAATTGTTTACGGTATCGATGAGAAACTGTTGGCAGAGGTAAGCAAAAACCCCAAAAAGTTTGCGGGTGCACCAATCCGTGTCGCTGAGGGAAAACCTCCCATACCGGGTGAACCGGCCCAGATTGAGTATGTCTTCAAGTCGCAGCTTCATGACGGTATCAAGCCGAAAGAGCTGGAAGACGGAAGAGTTGATTTTTATCAGGTAGTGGATATTGCCAATGTTTCCCGGGGACAGCTGATTGCTAAGAAAATACCCGCCGGACGAGGAGAAGAAGGCAGGACTGTTTTAGGGACCCCGATCCCTCCTGCTCCGGGTAAAGATATCAATATAAAAATGGGTAAAAACGTTGTGCTGAGCCAAGATAAGATGTTCTTGTACTCAGCTATTGACGGACAAGTTTCAATTGGAGAAGGCGATAAAATTAACGTGTTTCCGGTTTATGAAGTAAAGGGAGACGTTGATTTTGGTGTCGGCAATATTGATTTTGTCGGAACTGTCGTCATTCGCGGGAACGTACCGACCGGATTTCGCATCAAAGCTTCAGGGGATATCCGCGTCCTTGGAAGTGTAGAAGGAGCCGAATTGGAGGCAGGAGGTACCGTTGAGATTAAAAACGGAATTGCTGCACAAGACAAGGGACATGTAATTGCGGGTGTGGATGTAAAGACATCTTATATACAAAACGGCAATGTCAAAGCAAATAACGACATCATCGTATCGCAAAGCATCATGTTCTCCCATATTCGGGCAGGTCAAAACGTCATTTGCAATGGTACAAAGGGCATTATCATCGGCGGCACGATCCAGGCAGGAGAGAAAATTGTCGCGCGGGTAATCGGTAACTCCAGTTCTACACCAACCGTTTTGGAAGTAGGGGTTAAGCCTGAGCTGCGCAACCAACTTCTCACGGTAACCAAAGAATTACAAAGCTTGTATGACAATATGAAAAAAACAGAGCAAGGTCTGAGTGTTATTGATCAAATTCTTCATACGACCAATGAACTTTCACCGGAGAAGAAGATGCTCCAGATCAAATTAACCAACACCAAAATCATGTTGGAAAAAGAGATTAAGAAGCTGGAGTCACAGAAAAAAGATATGGAAGCACAGCTTGACCATGATGCTCACGCTGTGGTGGACGTTTATCAAGTGATGTATCCGGGGATCAAGTTAGTATTTGGTAAGCTGGTTCGATTTATCAAACAAGAGTTTCCTCGTACCAGATTCCTAGTTGTTCAAGGGGAAATTACCACCTCACAGCTTGTGTGATAAGGAGATGATGCGGTATGAGTTTGAAAGCCGTAGAACTTCAAGTGGCTCTGTCTCGTACCCAGGAAATCAGCCGAATTCATGAGCAGCAGATGCATCGCAATGCTCATGAACAACAAGCGTTGATCGAAGACCGCAAGCAGTTGGATCAACTGACACGGCAACGCCCTGACAACATTCAAGAATCGACGAGTGGACAAATCAAAGAAAAGCAGGATAAAAATAAAAAACGAAAAGAGGGCCAACAGGAAGCAGCCGCAGAATCAAACCAGCAGAAGAAAAAGGAACCGCCACAAGCAAGTAAACAGATGAGTGATCCACTGCGAGGTCATTTCATTGATATCTCGTTGTAAACAGAAAAGGTGAAGCAAATGGATCAACCGTTGTTCCTACTTTTTGGTGCAGGGGCACTTATCGTGATCTCTGCGTTTTTTTTGAAAGAAAACCGATCCAGGGAAGCCAAGAAAGCGCGAAACTTGCAAAATTCTATTGATCGGACGGAAATGGAAAAGACGTTGAAGCGGTTTGTGGTTCAAATTCAGCAGGAAAATGAACAAACCGCTGTACAATTTCAACGGCAAAAACAGGAACTCATGCAGGAGCTTCGGCGGCTTAATGAGCGGATGCAGCAGTTGGAGACGGAAGCAAGTCATCTGCGAGCCAAAGTGGCCGATTTGGAAACAAGGTCACAAGCCGCCTCCACTATTGAAGGAGAAGCCGAAGAAATGGATTCCCTTCTCTTAAAAGAGAGATTTAAGCGTGTCTTTGAATTAAAGCAAGAAGGTTTGGACGCAAATGAGATTGCCAAAAGACTGGGAGCAGGACGAGGAGAAATCGATTTGATTTTCTCTTTGGCCGAGCCGACGCAAAGAGGGGCTTCCGATGATTAACCGTAGCCTTTTGATTGGTTTTGGAATAGGACTTGTCTTTTCTGCCGGTTTTCTCAGTATTTTTCCTGTTGAGTCTGTCAACCTTACTCTGTCCAAAGAACAGTTGGAAGCATATGCCAAATCGCAAAATTTCGTGCTTCTGCCTAAGGAGCAGTACGAGGAACTGACGAAAGGGAAAAAGCAGGAGAAGCAACCGACGAAAGCGCCGATTCCTCCTGCAAAACCTACTGATACAACTGCACCGCAGCCGGTCGATCCGCCGTCCTCCGTTAAACAACCCGGTACGGTAACTCCACCTGAGACAGTTCCGCCTTCTTCCGTTAACAGGCCGTCAGCCAATCAGCCGACAACTCCGCAAAAGCCGGCAACTCCGGTGGAAATCGTGACAATTACGATTCCATACAAGGCTACGGGCGTTTACGTCTCCAAACGGTTGGTAGATGCGGGGCTATTGCCGAAAAACAACGATTTCGTAGCTTTGCTGGAGGAACAGAACAAGTTGGGCCGAATCCGGGTCGGCACTTTTCGGATTCCTAAAGGAACAAGCGCACAAGATATTATCCGCATCATTACCACCCCGCCTGCCTATTAGGTGGGGAATGTTTTTATCATCACTTTCTTGCATTTGAATTATCCATGTGATATAGTTTTCTACGGTGTTGATTACGCACGCGTCTCCAATTCCGGCAAGGGTGCTACGTCTCGTAGTTTTGCTCGGAAAATGCGGAGGGCGGAGGTAGACACAAAAAAAACCAAATCTAAGGAGGTGTGACAATATGGCGGTAATCTCCATGAAACAGCTTCTCGAGGCAGGTGTTCACTTTGGTCACCAAACTCGTCGCTGGAATCCTAAAATGGATCGCTATATTTTCACCGAACGTAACGGTATCTACATCATCGACTTGCAAAAAACTGTTAAGAAAGTAGAAGAAGCCTACAACTTCGTACGTGAAATTGCTCAAAATGGCGGAAAAATGCTGTTTGTCGGTACGAAGAAACAAGCTCAGGAAGCAGTGAAAGAAGAAGCGGAACGCACAGGTCATTACTACATCAACCAACGTTGGTTGGGTGGTACTTTGACTAACTTCGCCACTATCCAAAAGCGTACAGCCCGCCTCGCTGAGTTGAACCGCATGGAAGAGGACGGTACTTTCGACGTACTTCCTAAAAAAGAAGTTATCATTCTGCGCAAAGAGAAAGAGCGCTTGGAGAAATTCCTCGGCGGTATTGCCAACATGAATGAATTGCCAGACGCTTTGTTCATCATCGATCCTCGCAAAGAGCGCATCGCCGTAGCGGAAGCCCGCAAGTTGGGTATCCCAATCGTTGCGATTGTAGATACTAACTGTGATCCAGATGAAATTGATTATGTAATCCCTGGTAACGATGACGCAATTCGCGCAGTTAAATTGTTGACCAGTAAAATGGCTGATGCTTTGGTTGAAGGAAGCCAAGGTACAGAGCAAACAACAACCACGGAGTAAGAGACAAGGGTGGACTGAGGGTTTCAGAACCCTGTCCACTCTTTTTTAATCCTAATCTATCAAGGAGGATTTCACTCATGGCAATTAGTGCACAAGCAGTAAAAGAACTGCGCGAAAGAACAGGCGCAGGTATGATGGACTGCAAAAAAGCTTTGGAAGAAACAAATGGCGACATGGAAAAAGCAATTGACCTTCTCCGTGAACGCGGTATTGCAAAAGCGGCGAAAAAAGCTGGCCGTATTGCTGCTGAAGGTTTGACTGCAGTTGCGATCTCCGGAAACGTTGGCGCTGTTGTTGAAGTTAACTGTGAAACGGACTTCGTTGCGAAAAACCCTGAATTCCAAACGCTGGTTAAGGATATTGCTGAGCATGTGGTTTCCCAACGCCCTGCTGATGTAGAGGCTGCCCTTGCTCAACCTTTCAAAGGCCAAGGCGAACCTCTCTCTCAAGTAATCAGCGAGAAAATCGCTACAATCGGAGAAAACCTCTCCTTCCGCCGTTTTGCTGTAATTGAAAAATCGGACGCAGGCGTATTTGGCGGCTACTTACATATGGGCGGTAAAATTGGCGTACTCGTAGCTCTCGAAGGAACGCAAAACGAGACCTTGGCAAAAGATATTGCCATGCATGCAGCTGCAGCTAACCCACGCTTCGCAAACCGTGAAGAAGTATCTCAAGATGAAATCGAACGTGAACGCGAAGTTCTCAAAAACCAAGCGCTTGCTGAAGGCAAACCGGCTAATATCGTGGAAAAAATGGTGGAAGGCCGCTTGTCCAAGTATTTCGAAGAATACGTATTGGTGGAGCAACCATTCGTGAAAGACCCGGACAAAAAAGTTTCCGCATTGCTGAAAGAAGCAGGGGCAACTCTCAAAGCGTTCGCCCGTTTCCAAGTAGGGGAAGGTATTGAGAAGAAACAAGAAGACTTCGCAGCTGAAGTAATGGCTCAAGTTAATAAACAATAAACAGACTTTATGCTGACAAAAGGGAACACAAGGTGTTCCCTTTTTTAAAGAATGAAACGGAGCTTAGCATAAAGCAGGAAATCAATTATTTGGCAGAGAATGTATAGAAGAATGGAGGCCTTTCCACATGTCACTTCCTGCATATAAGCGTATTGTGTTAAAGTTGAGTGGGGAAGCGCTTGCTGGAGAACTGGGGTACGGTATTGACCCAAAAGTTATCTTCTCTATCGCGAACCAGATCAAGGAAATTGTTGAACATGGCGTGCAAGTTGCAGTTGTTGTAGGCGGAGGAAATATCTGGCGCGGCCTTTCCGGAAGTTCCAAGGGAATGGATCGGGCAACTGCAGACTACATGGGAATGCTCGCAACCGTAATGAATTCACTTGCTTTGCAGGATGGATTGGAAAAAGTAAACGTGCCAACGCGTGTACAAACCTCGATTGAAATGCGACAAGTCGCTGAACCATACATTCGCCGGAGAGCTATTCGCCATCTGGAGAAGAACCGTGTCGTCATTTTTGCGGCAGGTACGGGTAACCCCTATTTTTCTACGGATACGACAGCCGCATTGCGTGCTGCTGAGATAGAAGCAGAAGTGATATTAATGGCGAAAAACAAAGTGGATGGCGTCTATACCGCAGATCCGAGCGTTGACCCGTCTGCGGTTAAATATGAAGAGTTAACTTTCCTTGATGTCCTGAATCAGGGACTGGGTGTTATGGATTCAACCGCATCAAGCTTATGTATGGATAACAATATTCAGTTAATCGTGTTCTCTATCACCGAAGAGGGGAACATTTTGAAAGCTGTAATGGGCGAAAAGATTGGAACGATTGTTAAGGGGGATGCCTAATGCCACAGTCGATTTTAAAAGACATGGAAGAACGTATGTCGAAAGCCATTCACACACTGAAAAAAGATTTGACTACCTTGCGCACTGGCCGAGCAACTCCGGCAATTCTTGACAAAGTAATGGTTGACTATTACGGCGCACCGACGCCAATCAGCCAATTGGCCAACATTAGCGCTCCGGAGCCTCGCTTATTAACGATCCAGCCATGGGACAAATCAGCACTGAAAGAGATTGATAGAGCCATTCAACAATCGGACCTGGGACTTACTCCGTCCAATGACGGCTCCATCATCCGGATCGTAATTCCGCCGCTTACGGAAGAGCGCCGCAAAGAGTTGGTGAAGGTTGCCGGCCGTGATGGGGAAGAAGCAAAAGTGGCAATCCGCAACATTCGTCGCGACGCCAATGAAGAAATCAAGAAGTTGGAGAAAGCGGGCACCATTTCGGAAGATGAATCCCGCCGTCATCAAGAAACGATCCAAAAGACAACGGATAAATACATCGCAGAAGTGGATAAAATTGTTAAGGAAAAAGAAAAAGATATTATGGAAGTATAAAACCAAGTAGAGCAAAGTAGCTTCCCCCTCTCTCCAGAAAAGAGGGGGAGTTACGTCTACATTTCTCTTTCTGGGGGAAACCTTATGTTAGAACGTATTGGCCAAATGTTGGCGAAGAAAGTCAACCAGACAGATCAACCGCTCATTATGGATCCGCACGGTGAAATACCGAAACATATTGCCGTTATTATGGACGGAAACGGCAGATGGGCAAAAATGCGCAGCATGCCTCGGGTGGCGGGGCATCGCGCCGGAATGAAAACAGTAAAAGAAATTGTCAAAGCCGCTGATGCAATCGGTGTACAAGTCATGACGATGTACGCTTTCTCTACAGAAAACTGGAAACGTCCGCGGGAAGAAGTAGACTTTTTGATGCGTTTGCCGCAAGAATTCTTGTCGACTGAATTGGATGAATTGATCGAACGCAACGTAAGACTCCGCTTGGTCGGCAGTAAGGAAGGGCTGCCTGCTTATACGTTGGAAGCAATGGAGATGGCGGAGGAAAAAACCAAACATAACACAGGACTGCAATTGAATTTTGCTTTGAATTACGGGGGACGCACCGAGATCGTCAAAGCAGTCAGCGAGCTTGCCAGGCTTGTTTCGGATGGAAAATTATCAGCGGATGAGATTGATGAAACCGCAATCTCATCGCATTTGTATACAAATGACACCCCAGATCCTGACTTACTTATTCGTACGAGTGGTGAAATTCGCTTAAGCAACTTTATGCTCTGGCAATTGGCGTACACCGAGCTCTGGTTTACGGATGTACTTTGGCCTGACTTCACCAAGGAAGATTTTTACCAAGCCATTGCGGAATTTCAAGGAAGAGCCCGTCGATACGGAGCGGTTTAACCGAAGAGGTGGAAAAGGTTGAAGCAACGAATTGTTACAGGATTATTCGGAGGCATCCTATTTATTTCTCTCGTTTACTTGGGAGGACTATGGTATTCCCTCCTCGTTTTATTATTGGCCTTGATTGGCCTTTTTGAATTTTTACGCATGGCTCATGTACAACCGTTCAGTTTCCCGGGGCTATTGAGTTATGTGCTGCTGTTAAGCATTTTGTGGCCTGATCTCGTTTCTGCAAGCTGGCCATTTTTTCATTTTTCCTATCTGTTGATGCCAATCTTGTTGCTTCTTTTGTTTTACACAGTTGTCCGCAAAAACGAGTTTCATATCGAACATGTCGCCTTGTCCATTGTTGGCGCACTCTATATCGGATATGGTTTCTTGTACATCGCGGCTTATCGCAACGGACTAGACGAGCATGGCTTTTGGTTAACCATCTTGGTGCTCTTAGGTATTTGGTCAACGGATTCGGGAGCTTATTTTGCAGGTCGAGCGTTTGGCAAAAACAAGCTTTGGCCGGCGATCAGCCCCAACAAAACAATTGAAGGTGCGATTGGGGGACTACTTGCGGCGTTTGTCGTTGTATTGGCGGTTAACGCAGTCAAGGGAGTAATTCCTTTTAACCAAGCATTGGCAATTGCTTGTGTTATCGGATTGGCGGCACAGATGGGAGATTTGGTGGAATCGGCCATCAAGCGTCACTTCGGGGTAAAGGATTCGGGACAGATTTTTCCCGGACACGGGGGCGTGCTTGATCGTTTCGACAGCTGGCTGGTTGTATTCCCGATATTATATTTGCTAGGATTACATACTGTATAAAAGACAGAATGGGTAGAGGTGGACTTTACGTGAAGAAGATAGCGCTACTCGGATCAACTGGCTCCATCGGCACAAGCACGTTGGAAGTAGTCGCTCAACATCCGGATGAATTCCAGATTGTCGGTTTGTCAGCAGGTTCAAACATCGAACTTTTGGCAAGCCAAGTGAAACAATTTCGTCCTGAGATCGTATCTGTAGGTAAGCCTGAGTATATGGAACAGCTTCGTGAATATATTGGAGATGCATGGCTGCCGGAAATTGTCTATGGAAAAGAAGGACTTATCCAGGTAGCCAGCCACGCTTCTGCCAACTTCGTCATGACAGCCGTTGTGGGAAGCGTTGGCGTTGAGCCTACACTGTCAGCAATCAAGGCGGGAAAAACGATTGGACTTGCCAACAAGGAAACGCTGGTCAGTGCGGGACATATCGTGATGGAAGCGGCCAAAAAGCACAATGTGGCGATTATTCCGGTGGATAGTGAGCATTCTGCCATTTTTCAATCGCTGCAGGGAAACAGCATGGATGATGTGGCCCGAATCATTCTGACCGCATCGGGAGGCTCTTTCAGGCATCTGTCCCGCGACGAGCTAAAGCAGGTCAGCATTCAAGACGCATTAAATCATCCGAACTGGAACATGGGGGCCAAAGTCACCATCGATTCCGCCACCATGATGAACAAAGGCCTGGAAGTGCTGGAAGCTCATTGGCTGTTTGGACTTCCTTTCGAACAAATTGAATGTGTTCTCCATTATGAAAGTATCATACACTCTATGGTAGAATATAAGGATAGGGCAGTGATTGCGCAATTGGGCACACCCGATATGAAGGTGCCGATACAATATGCCCTAAGCTATCCGCGAAGATTTGATCTCAAGACGCAACCGCTTGATCTGATTTCCTGCGGCACTCTTCATTTTGCCCGCATGGATTTCGACCGTTATCCTATGCTTCAGCTCGCTTATGAATGCGGAAAACGGGGAGGAACCTTGCCGACAGTCATGAATGCAGCCAATGAAGTGGCAGTAGAGCGGTTCTTGAAAAATGACATCTCGTTTTTACAGATAGAAGAACTGGTGAAAACGGTATGCGAGAAGCATGACGTTGCTTCCAATCCGGAGTTGGAAGTTATTTTTGCGGCTGATCGATGGGCGCGCGAGCAAGCTTATCAATGGAAAATTCGATAAGAAATAAGCACAGAAAGGTGGCCAAATCCTTTGCCTATGCCTAACTTGGATTCGTTTGGATCGATTCTCGCCATAATCGTGGTATTCAGCTTGCTGGTACTCGTACATGAATTAGGACATTTTCTCCTGGCAAAGCGAGCAGGCATTCTTTGTCGGGAATTTGCCTTGGGTATGGGGCCGAAGCTGTTTCGCTTCAAACGGGGTGAGACTGAATATACTATTCGTCTGTTGCCAATCGGCGGTTTGGTTCGGATGGCTGGGGAAGATCCGGAGCTGGATGTACTGAAAGCTCATATGATGATTGATGTGGAGTTGGATCATGCAAACCGCGTAACCAGGATATATTTACAGCCAGCTGCCAATCCCCAAGGAAAATTGATTCGCGGGGTTGTGGCTGATTTTGATCTGGAGCGCAAACTGACGCTTACCCTGGATGTTTCAGGCACCCAGGAAACATATCACGTTCACCCGCAAGCTGCTTTGATTTTTGACGGGCGGGAAGTACAGATTGCCCCGTTTGACAGGCAATTTAAAGGGAAAACGGTTGGACAACGCTTCTTGACTATTTTTGCCGGTCCGGCAGCCAATTTTATATTGGCATTCGTTTTGCTGATGGCAAGCGGTTTGTTTTATGGAGTGCCAACCAATGAACCGATGATTGGACAGGTGAAAGCAGGCGGTCCGGCAGCCAAAGCGGGCCTTTTGGAAGGAGACCGCGTCATATCCATACAACATCGACCGGTTCATTCTTGGGAGGAGATTGTCGAGATTGTCAGCCAATCTCCTGGTAAGACACTAACCTTTCAAATTGAGCGTGCCGGGGTGCAGAGACAAATTCCCGTCCTGGTGCTAAACGAAAACAATCAAGGGAAAATCATGGTGTATAATCCGGTGACATATTCGCCGATTGAGTCCATTCGCTACGGTGCGTTGGCTACCTATGATTTTACTTCGATGATCATCGGCAATTTGGCAATGCTGTTTACCGGTTCGGTCGGCTTGAAAGACTTGAGCGGTCCTGTCGGCATCTTCAAGATGACCGGCGAATTCGCTCAACAAGGGCTAAAAATATTGATTCAATGGGCGGCGGTGTTAAGCATCAACCTTGGTCTTTTTAATCTGCTTCCGCTGCCGGCGCTGGACGGAGGACGGCTTGTCTTCTTGGGCGTAGAGGCGCTTAGAGGAAGACCGGTTGATCCGCATAAAGAAGGCATGGTGCACTTTCTTGGTTTTGCCTTTTTGATGCTGCTCATTCTGGTCGTTACCTGGAATGATATTCAACGCTTTTTCTTTTAAATACCCGCTTTTGTTGCAGTTTAACGGAGACAACAGAGGAGAAAAGGATGGTGTTCGAAGGTGTTTAAACGCGAGGAGACGAAACCGGTATTTGTTGGGGGCGTACAGATCGGCGGACAAAAAGGCGTCGTCATTCAGTCCATGACAACGGCTGACACACGTGATGTGGAATCAACTTTGGAACAGATCAACCGATTATATGAGGCTGGCTGTCAAATCGTTCGTCTGGCGGTAATCAACGAAGATGCGGCAAGAGCAATCAAAGCGATCAAGGAACGTTCCCCTCTGCCGCTGGTAG
Organism: Paenibacillaceae bacterium; assembly: GCA_041920465.1. Lineage (GTDB taxonomy): Bacteria > Bacillota > Bacilli > Brevibacillales > Brevibacillaceae > Brevibacillus_H. Next base: position 154,736 of record JBHGXW010000034.1, read on the forward strand.
CCGATATTCATTTTGATTACAAATTGGCTTTGATCGCGCTGGAAAGCGGTATTGATAAAATCAGAATCAATCCAGGCAACATTGGTTCCAAGGAGAAGACCAAAGCAGTCGTGGAAGCATGCCGGGAGCGCAATGTGCCGATTCGAATCGGGGTTAACTCCGGCTCGGTAGAAAAGCGCTTGTTGGACAAATACGGCTATCCAAGCCCGGAGGCCATTGTGGAAAGCGCACTTGATCACGTTGAGATTCTGGAAGACTTGAATTACGATAATATCGTGATTTCGCTTAAATCTTCCGATGTGCCAACCATGATCCAAACTTATTCGCTGATGGCCGAAAAACGGAATTATCCGCTTCATGTCGGTGTTACGGAAGCAGGTACCCAATTCTCCGGCAGCATCAAGTCTGCGGTGGGAATCGGTACGGTTCTCTCCATGGGAATCGGGGATACGATACGCGTTTCGCTCACCGCTGATCCGGTGGAAGAGATTAAAGTAGCGAAGCAAATTTTGAAAAGCCTCGATATTGTCAATAACGATCCGGTCGTGATTTCCTGCCCTTCTTGTGGACGCTGTGCAATCGATTTGATTGGACTGGCTACCAAAGTAGAGGATGCCGTATCCAACCTGAAAAAACCTCTGAAGATTGCCGTGATGGGCTGCGCGGTTAACGGACCTGGAGAAGCGCGTGAAGCGGATATCGGCGTAGCCGGCGGCAATGGCGAAGGGCTTATCTTCCGCAACGGGGAGATCGTGCGTAAGGTAAAAGAAGAAGAACTTTTTGATGAGTTGATGAAAGAAATTGAATCGATTTTGTAAGAAATGAATGGAATTGGTAGCCGTTTTGTCAGTCGAAGGAGGAAATGTCGTGTTGAAACAAAGCCAACTATTAATCCCAACTCTCAGGGAAGTGCCTTCCGATGCGGAGATCGCCAGCCACAAGCTGCTTTTGCGTGCTGGAATGGCCCGTCAGTTAGCATCGGGAATTTATACATATTTGCCGCTCGCTCTTCGCGTGTTGCAAAAGTTTCAAGCGATTGTAAGAGAAGAAATGAATCGTGCCGGGGCCCCGGAAATTCTTCTGCCGTCTATGCAGCCAGCTGAGCTTTGGCTGAAATCTGGACGCTGGGATGTGTACGGACCTGAACTTGTGCGTCTGAATGACCGGCACAACCGTCCGTTTGCCCTCGGTCCTACCCATGAAGAAGTCGTCACCACACTGGTTGGCGATGATGTCAACTCTTACAAAAAGCTGCCGCTTAACCTCTATCAAATTCAAACGAAGTTCCGCGATGAAGTTCGCCCGCGTTTCGGGTTGATCCGTTGCCGCGAATTTATCATGAAAGACGCCTATTCCTTTGATACGTCTCAAGAAGGTTTGGACAAGAACTTTCAGGCGATGTTTGATGCCTATACGAGAATTTTTACCCGCGTCGGTCTGAACTTCCGTGCCGTGGAAGCGGACGCCGGATCAATTGGCGGAACAGGCACCTATGAGTTCATGGCATTGTGTGACATTGGCGAAGATACGATTGCTTATTCGACCGAAAGCGATTATGCTGCCAATCTGGAAAAAGCAGAAGTGGTGTACAAGCCAAAACCAAAACAAAACTACGAAGTACCGCCGACTGAAAAAATCCATACTCCTGGCGTCCGTACAATTGAGCAGCTGGTAAACAGCCTTGGAATGGAAGCTTCCGAAATCATCAAGAGCCTGGTGTATCGGATCGACGATCAATTCGTCCTTGTATTGGTGCGAGGCGATCATGAGTTGAACGAAGTGAAGCTGAAGAATCTTTATGATGCGACCCATGTTCGTATGGCGACCGAAGAAGAAGTGCGCCAGTTGATTGGCGCTCCGGTTGGCTTTGTCGGACCGATTGGCGTTCCGGACGACCTGGAAATCGTAGCGGATAACTTCATCCAAGACGTAACCGATGGTGTGGTTGGCGCCAATGAAGCGGACTATCACCTGAAACACGTGTCACCTAAACGTGATTTGCGAATTAGCCGCTATTCCGATCTTCGCAACATCATGGAAGGGGACGATTCTCCGCGTGACAACGGCAAGATTGCATTTGCCCGTGGGGTTGAAGTGGGTCATGTGTTCAAGCTGGGCACGAAATATTCCAAAGTCATGGGAGCTACGTACCTTGACGAAAACGGCCGTTCGCAAGACATGATCATGGGCTGCTACGGAATCGGTATCTCCCGTACGTTGGCAGCGGTTATCGAGCAGCATAACGACGAGAACGGAATTATCTGGCCTGTTGCAGTCGCGCCGTTCCATGTACATGTCATCCCGATCAACGCCAAAGTGGACGAGCAGCGCGAAGCAAGTGAAAAAATCTATAACGCCCTTACCGAGGCGGGTGTTGAAGTGCTTTATGACGACCGTCCGGAGCGTGCCGGCGTGAAATTCAAAGATGCCGATCTGATAGGTTTGCCGCTACGCATTACGGTATCCGACAAAATCTCCGAAGGAATGGTGGAAGTACGTGTCCGCCGCACCAAAGAGACATTTGAGGTTTCCCTCAATGAGCTGGCATCATTTGTTCAGGCCAAACTGGCCGAGCTCTCCCAACAAGAAACAAATCCTGTGAAAGCGACTGTCTAGCAGGAATCAACACACATTTTGTCGAAGAATGAAGTGGTACTCCATTTGCGGGGTACCACTTTTTACATTCACTCTGAAATGGTCTTTTGCTAGCTAGAAATTATCTGTCAGGGACCCGCCAGATAAAAATCTGGTTCTGTGAGGCGAGCATAAGCTTATGCCGGCTGGGTTATATAATTGAGGTGTTTTCCCATGGTTGATCTACAAGAACAGAAACAGCGATTTGCTCTCTTGCTTAAGCATCTGGAGATTCCTCCGGATTGGGTCGAGCAGTTTTTCCAAGACGGGCTGATCAATAAGTTGGAACTTTATAGACAAAACAAGGAATGGATTTTTACCTTTACGCTGCCTAGACTTTTGCCTTTCCAGGTATATCAATCGTTTACCAAGCGCTTGTTTTCTTCTTTTGCTCATCTGGCCAAAGTGGATGCGTTCATACAATACGCGGAGAAGCCACAGGTTGCCAATGTGGTAGAAGAGTATTGGGATTATTTGCTTCACGAGGCAGAACAGAAGCTGAATTCACTGGCTGCCCAAATCCGTACGTGTGAGCGCGAGGTAACAGGTGACGACGTAAAAGTCAAAATGCCTACGGAGATGTCCGTTGAGTTGACGAAGCGGAAAAAGGCGGATCAAGAACTGCAGGAGATTTTTTATAAGGTGACGCATACCCGTCCGAAGTTTGTGTTTGTGGCGGACGAAACCGACGAAAATCTCAAAGCGTTCATGGAACAGCGGCAGGAAGAAGAACGCGCCTTGGTGCAAGTCGTGATGGAAGCGCAAGCGGAAAAGGAAAAGGGAACTTCCCAGGATTCCAAAGCCGAAGCGATTACGACACTTGTCATTGGATATGAGATAAAAGAAGATGCGGTCCCCATTCATGATATCAAGGAAGAAGAACGCCGTATTGTCGTTCAGGGTACCGTGTTTAATGCGGAACTGAAGGAGCTGAAAAGCGGACGCCATCTGCTTACCTTCAACATTACCGACTATACCGATTCCATTTCGGTCAAGATCTTTTCCCGCGACAAGGAAGACGTCAAGCTGTTGGAAGCGGTAAAAGACGGCATGTGGCTGAAGGTGCGAGGCAGCGTTCAACACGACACGTTTATGCGCGAGCTGGTTATGATGGCTAACGACCTGAACCAGATTGAGCAGATGGGACGCAAGGATAAAGCAACAGAAAAACGTGTCGAGCTGCATTGCCATACTCCGATGAGCATGCTGGATGGGGTTGCTTCGCTGAAGTCATTGATTTCAACCGCTGCCAAGTGGGGGCACAAGGCGATCGCCGTAACAGACCACGGGGTCGTTCAGGCTTTCCCGGAAGCATACGGAATCGCCAAGAAAAACAATATGAAATGTATCCTGGGATTGGAAGCGTATGTCATCGATGACGGTGCCGATATTGTTTACAATCTGACAGGATCGTCAAACGATTTTGCAATTGATGAAAATACGCCGTATGTTGTCTTTGACACGGAGACTACAGGTCTGAACGCCGCGGAGAATACGATTATTGAGATTGCCGCCGTCAAGATGCGCGGCACTGAGATTATTGGACAATGGACGGAACTGATTGATCCCGGTTTTCCGATCGGTCCCAAGACGACCGAAATTACCGGTATAACCAATGAAATGCTCCAGGGAAAACCTGCCCTTGATGTCGTACTGAAGCAGTTTAGGGATTTTGTGGGAGATGCCATCCTTGTTGCGCACAATGCCGAATTTGACCAAGGATTTCTGAATGCTTGCGCCAAACGGATCGGGATGGAACCTTGGAATAATCCTTTTTTGGATACACTGCCGCTTGCCCGCATGCTGTATCCGGGAATGCGCAATTACCGGTTGGGTACGCTGGCGAAGAAGTTTAATGTGGAATTGATTAATGCTCACCGCGCTCTGGATGATACAGTTGCGCTTGCCCATGTTTTTCAATACATGTTGAAAGATATAAAAGAAAGAGAGATCCGCAGTTTGTCTCACTTAAACGAGGTGAGCAATCAAGAAACCGACTTCAAAAGCGCTCGCCCGTTCCATGCCACACTGCTCGTGCAGAACAAAGTGGGGCTGAAGAATTTATACAAGCTGGTCAGCCGCTCCCATGTGGAGACCTTCTACCGCGTTCCGCGAATTCAGCGAAGTCAGTTGATCAAGTATCATGAAGGTTTGCTGTTTGGTACTGCTTGCAAGGAGGGCGAATTATTCCAAGCCATCCTGCGCGGCAAATCCCGTGATGAATTGGTGGAGATCGCCAAGTTCTACGATTATATCGAGATTCAGCCGATCGAACATTACCGCCCGCTTTTGCGCAATGAGAGCATCAGCTCGCTGGACTCAATCAAAGACTACCATCGTTTGCTGATCGACATTGCCCATGAACTGGGAAAACCGGTAACAGCAACAGGGGATGTCCATTTTTTGAATCCCGAAGATGAGATTTTTCGTGACGTGTTCCTGTTCTCCAAGGGAGATCAGGATACAGGCAACCAGCCGCCGCTTTATTTCATGACAACGGAAGAAATGCTGCAATCATTCGAATATCTGGGAGAAGAATTGGCGAAAGAAGTGGTCGTCACCGCTTCCAACCAAATTGCCGATATGATCGAGGACGTAAGCCCGATCCCTGATAAGCTGTACACGCCGATCATTGAAGGAGCGGACGATGAGCTTCGCGAGATGTGCTACTCCAAAGCGAAAAGCCTGTATGGCGATCCGCTTCCTGAAATCGTGGAGAAACGTTTGGAGAAAGAGTTGAACAGTATTATTACGCACGGCTTTGGCGTTATCTATTTGATCTCCCAACGGCTGGTGACCAAATCGTTGCGTGACGGGTATCTGGTTGGTTCACGGGGATCTGTCGGGTCTTCCTTCGTGGCGACGATGTCAGAGATTACCGAGGTAAATCCGCTTCCGCCGCATTACCTGTGCCCGAACTGCAAACACAGCGAATTTATTACGGACGGTTCCATCGGTTCCGGTTTCGACCTGCCGGATAAGGATTGCCCCCAGTGCGGCCATAAGCTCAACAAGGACGGGCAGGATATTCCGTTCGAAACCTTCTTGGGCTTTAAAGGGGACAAGGTTCCCGATATCGACTTGAACTTCTCCGGTGAATATCAGCCGCGCGCTCACAAGTATACCCAGGAACTGTTTGGCGTGGATAACGTCTATCGCGCCGGAACGATTGGTACGGTTGCCGAGAAAACAGCCTACGGCTACGTCCGCAAATACGCGGAAGAGCGCGGGCTGGTGCTGCGCGGTGCGGAAATCGCCCGCTTGGTCAACGGTTGTACCGGAGTGAAGCGGACGACAGGCCAGCACCCGGGGGGAATCATTGTTGTACCGGACTATATGGAGATAGAAGACTTCTGTCCGATCCAGTATCCCGCTGACGATAACGAGTCGGAATGGCGGACGACGCACTTCGATTTCCACTCTATCCACGACAACCTGCTGAAACTTGACATTCTGGGACACGACGATCCGACGGTCATCCGCATGCTGCAGGATTTGACCGGACTCGACCCGAAAAAGATTCCGCTGGATGATCCCAAAACCATGTCCATCTTTAGCACAACAGAGGCGCTTGGCGTAACACCGGAGCAGATTCGCACCAACATGGGGACATTGGGCATACCGGAGTTTGGCACGAAATTTGTTCGCCAAATGCTGGAAGATACGAAACCGACCACCTTTGCAGAATTGGTGCAGATTTCTGGACTTTCTCACGGTACGGACGTCTGGCTGAATAACGCGCAAGAATTGATCAGAAGCGGTACGTGTAAGCTGTCAGAAGTAATCGGTTGCCGTGACGACATCATGGTATACTTGATTTACAAGGGGTTGGAGCCGTCAAGAGCGTTCAAAATCATGGAGTCGGTGCGCAAAGGGAAAGGCGTGAACGAAGAAGACCAGGAAGAGATGCGCAGAAACAACGTACCGGACTGGTATATTGACTCCTGCCAGAAGATCAAGTATATGTTCCCGAAGGCGCACGCCACCGCTTACGTGATGATGGCGGTGCGAATAGCTTATTTCAAGGTGCATCATCCGCTTGAGTTTTATGCCACGTACTTCTCCGTGCGGGCCGATGACTTTGATATTCCGCTGATGGCCAAAGGATCAAGTGCAATCCGCCAAAAGATCGAAGAAATTGAGGAGAAAGGCCACGATGCCCAGCCAAAAGAAAAAGCGTTGTTAACCGTTCTGGAGATGGCGCTTGAAATGGTGGAGCGGGGCTTTCGTTTCTTGAACGTGGATTTGTACAAATCAGATGCGACCAAGTTTTTAATCGAGGGCAACGCTTTGCGCGCTCCGTTCAACGCCATGCCGGGGCTTGGCACCAACGCCGCCATCAGTTTGGTTAAGGCGCGTGAAGAAGGTGAGTTTTTGTCCAAAGAGGATCTCTTGACCCGGGCCAAGATTTCCAAAACCATTTTGGAGTACCTCGAGGAGCAAGGGGCGCTTCAGGGATTGCCGGAATCCAATCAGCTCTCTTTGTTCTAATTTCTAATCTGGTCAAATCTGTCTCGTTTTTACCGGAGGGCAAAGGTTGTCAAGAGTAGGCTGTTATGTTATAATTTTTTTGGAAATACTGGTTATACACGCAGATCGAGAGTGGGGAAACCCACTCTTTCTTTCTGGCTGAAACCGGAGTTCGGATTTTTTAAAGGAGGTACTTGCTTGAGCAAAGTAACGCAAATCGTCACCGAGCTTCTGACTCCTATTTTGGATGAGATGAATCTGGAGTTGGTTGACATCGAATTCAAGAAAGAAGGCAGCAACTATTTCCTGCGTGTCTTCATCGATAACGAAACAGGAAACATCGACATTGATGACTGCGGTACTGTAAGCGAACGCTTGAGCCAACGCTTGGACGAGGTCGATCCGATTCCTATGGCCTATTTCCTGGAAGTATCTTCACCCGGAGCAGAAAGACCACTTCGCAATGAACGAGACTTCCGCAAAGCATTGGGTAAACACGTACATATTACGACCAAGGAACCGGTGGAAGGCCAGACGGTTTTTGAAGGGGAACTGGTCGAATTTGATTCAGACACCCAAAAGCTTACAGTAAAAGAAACAAAACATACGTACCAGCTATCAATCAGCCAAATCGACACAGCTCGGATGGCGATTGTTTTCTAGGTCGATGCCGTCGGCAAAAGGCTCGGCAATTGCCGAGTTTTCTAAACGGAAGGGAGGACACAGCAGTAACATGAACGCAGAGTTTATTGATGCACTTAACGAGATTGAGAGAGAGAAGGGAATTTCCAAGGAAGTTCTGCTTGAAGCCATCGAAGCGGCTTTAATCTCCGGATACAAACGAAATTTTAATTCTGCCCAAAACGTACGGGTGGATATTAACCGCCACACCGGTGTTGTTCGGGTGTTTGCCCGCAAAACGGTCGTGGAAGAGGTGTTGGATTCACGATTGGAAATCTCGCTGGAAGCAGCCCAAGAGATTGATCCCAATTATCGCCTTGACGATATCGTTGAAATTGAAGTAACTCCTCGTGATTTCGGGCGCATTGCCGCACAAACGGCGAAGCAAGTCGTAACCCAGCGGATTCGCGAAGCAGAACGCGGACTTATCTATAGTGAATTTATCGAGCGTGAAGAAGATATCGTAAGCGGCGTCATTCAACGCCAGGATGCCCGTTTTTACTACATCGATCTGGGCAAGGTGGAAGCAATCATGCCGATCACCGAAAAAATGCCTACCGATGACTTCAAACCGCAAGATCGGATTAAAGCATATATCATTAAAGTAGAAAAAACCACCAAGGGTCCGCAAATTGTGGTGTCCCGTACCCATCCTGGTCTGCTGAAACGCCTGTTCGAGCTGGAAGTTCCAGAGATTTACGACGGTGTGGTAGAAATCAAATCTGTCGCGCGTGAAGCAGGCGACCGCTCCAAAATTGCGGTTCACTCGATCAATCCGGATGTCGATCCGGTTGGCGCTTGTGTTGGTCCGAAGGGAATGCGTGTCCAAACAATTGTCAATGAGCTAAAGGGAGAAAAAATTGATATTGTTCGCTGGTCCGAAGATCCTGCGGAATATGTAGCAAATGCACTCAGCCCGTCCAAAGTATTGCACGTGGACGTGAATGCAGCGGAAAAGGTAACGCGCGTGATCGTGCCTGATTATCAATTGTCTCTGGCGATCGGCAAGCGCGGGCAAAATGCCCGGTTGGCAGCTAAGTTAACCGGATGGAAGATCGACATCAAGAGCGAAAGCCAAGCGGAACAAGAAGGTATCGAGTATCTGAAACATGCGGAAGTCCAGAGCTCAGTGGACGTTGATGCTCAATGAAACAGAAGAAGATTCCTTTACGCAAGTGCATTGTCTGTCAAGAAATGCTCCCCAAAAAGGAGTTGATCCGCGTCGTTCGGACACCTGATGAACAAATCATCATCGATTTGACAGGAAAAGCGGCAGGTAGAGGAACTTACGTGTGCAGACGGGAAACGTGCTTGACACCGGATACGTTTGCAGCAGGTAAGTGGAAGAAAGTATTGGAGCGCGCCCTCAACATGACGATTACACAAGAACAATACGATCAATTTCGTCAAAAGTGGTTGGAGCTGATCGGTAAGTGAACCCAAGACTTGCGCAACTGTTGGGACTTGCCATGCGCGCTCGCAAACTGATAACGGGTGAGGAGCTTGTCGTAAGCGCAATTCGAACCGGCCAAGCAAAACTCGTCCTTCTGGCATTGGATGCTTCAGCAAATACTGCAAAAAAGATTACGGATAAATGTCATTCATACCAAGTGACATGCCATACGGTTTCTGATCGGTATGAGTTGGGGCGTGCGATTGGAAAAGATGCGCGTGTCGTTGCAGCAGTAACGGATGCCAAGATGGCCGATAACATACAGCACCTTCTCACACCTAATTCATAAGGGGTGATTTAATGAAGACTCGCGTGTACGAATATGCTAAACAGCATAACATGAGTAGTAAAGAAATCCTCAATTTATTGAAGCGATTAAATATCGAAGTAGCAAATCATATGAGCGTAATGGATCAGGAGATGATCGACAAGATCGAACAGCATCTGTCCAGACTGCGCTCAGGAACAAAACCTGCCGAAAAGCATGAATCAGAGGCCAAAGGCAGGGAACAAGCGACAGCGAAAAAGGATGCCCAGCCACAGGAGCACAATCGTGAAGCAGGCAAAGACAGAGCGAGAGATCACCGCTCTGTTCAGCGTCAGCCGCACCAAAACCAGGGGAAGAATCAGGAGCGAAGAGCAGAAAATATGAGTAATCAATCGAAAGCACCAAATCATTCAAAAGTAGCCGTCCATGAGTCAAAAGGTCAGCATGAAGAAGAGTTAAAAAAAGACTTGGATGATTTTGAAGATAAGGTTATCATTCCTGCCAAAGTGGGAATCGAGAAGCGCGAAAAAATTAAAAAGAGCCCGGGCGGAAAGAAATCGTTCGAAGAGAGCAAAAAGAACAACGTTCCGTTCAAAGGGAATAACAAACGGCCTGACAACCGACGCGGCAACAACAACTTCCAGCGTGAGCCGCAACGTCCGGCACCGGAACCACCTAGCAAGATTGTCTTTACAGAGTCTTTGACAGTTGGCGAGTTGGCGAAGAAGCTGCGGAAAGAACCGGCTGAGATCATCAAGAAACTGTTCCTTTTGGGCATCATGGCCACCATTAACCAGGATCTTGACAAGGATGCCATTGAATTGATTTGCTCGGAATATAACGTCGAAGTGGAAGAGAAGATTGTCATCGACGAAACCAACTTCGAAACGATCGAAGAAGTAGACGCTCCGGAAGATCTGCAGGAGCGTCCGCCAGTTGTAACGATCATGGGTCACGTTGACCACGGGAAAACCACCCTGCTTGACGCAATTCGCTCCACCAACGTTGTAGCAGGCGAAGCCGGTGGCATCACTCAGCACATCGGAGCTTATCAGGTTGAGATTAAAGGCAAGAAAATCACCTTCCTGGATACGCCGGGTCACGCCGCTTTCACCACGATGCGTGCTCGCGGAGCGCAAATTACCGATATTACCATTCTGGTTGTAGCAGCGGATGACGGTGTGATGCCGCAAACCGTGGAAGCGATCAGCCACGCCAAAGCAGCTAATGTGCCCATCATCGTAGCGGTAAACAAAATTGACAAACCGGATGCAAACCCTGACCGGATTAAACAAGAATTGACCGAATACGGCTTGGTTGCCGAAGAATGGGGCGGAGAGACGATTTTCTGTCCGATCTCGGCGAAGCAGCGGATGGGCTTGGAAGAGCTTCTGGAGTACATCTTGCTTGTCGCGGAAGTACAGGAACTGAAAGCAAATCCGAACAAGCGTGCCCGCGGAACCGTGGTAGAAGCCGAGTTGGACAAAGGCCGCGGTCCGGTTGCGACTGTATTGGTTCAGCACGGTACACTCAAAATTGGTGATCCGATTGTTGTAGGTTCCACATTTGGCCGCGTTCGCGCGATGGTAAACGACAAAGGACGCCGCATCAAAGAAGCGCCTCCTTCCACTCCGGTTGAAATTACAGGTTTGAATGATGTGCCGCAAGCGGGCGACCAGTTCATGGTATTCGAAGACGAGAAGAAAGCTCGTTCCATCGGGGAAACTCGCGCGATGAAACAGAGAGAATCGGATCGTCGCGCCAATACGCGCGTATCGCTAGACGACTTGTTCCAACACATCCAAGAGGGCGATATCAAAGAATTGAATATCATCATCAAAGCAGACGTGCAAGGTTCTGTTGAAGCGCTGCGCGGCTCTCTTGAGAAAATTGATGTGAACGGCACGCGAATCAAGATTATTCACACTGGCGTAGGGGCGATTACCGAATCCGACGTAACGCTTGCCAATGCCTCCAATGCGATTGTGATTGGCTTTAACGTCCGTCCGGAACCTAACGCCAAAAACATGGCAGAACAAGAGAAAATTGATATTCGCCTGCACCGCGTAATTTACAACGTTATCGAAGAGATCGAGTCAGCACTGAAAGGTATGCTTGATCCTGTTTACAAAGAAAAAGTAATCGGCCAAGCAGAAATTCGCCAAGTCTTCAAGGTATCCAAGGTGGGCAACATTGCCGGATGTTATGTGACAGAAGGTAAGCTGACCCGTGATGCCGGTGCTCGTCTGATTCGCGACGGGGTCGTCATTTATGAAGGCAAGTTGGATACATTGAAACGTTTCAAAGACGATGCCAAAGAAGTGGCAGCCGGTTACGAGTGCGGCTTGACGCTGGAGAAATTCAGTGATATTAAAGAAGGCGATGTCATTGAAGCATTCATCATGGAAGAAGTTAAAGCACAATGATTGGAATCATTCGCCTGGAATTATTCTTGCCTGGCTCCCAAAATCTGAAGGAGAAGCGGGCGATTGTAAAAAGTATCATCAGCCGACTTCGAAGCAAATTCAACATGTCTGTGGCTGAGGTGGCATATTTGGAGCAATGGCAGCGTACCGAACTGGTAATCGCTGCCGTTGCCAATGAAATGTCCTTTTTGCAAAAAGAGCTCTTGGCAGCCATACGTTTGGTGGAAATGACACCTGGTGTAGAGTTGATTCGTTCCGATACGGAATACTACGAGTAAGGCTGTTAGCTGGAGGTGAAGGAACATGAGCATGAACAAAACACGTACAAATCGCATAGGGGAAGAGATCAAAAAAGAGCTCAGTATCCTTTTGCAGCGAGAAATGAAAGACCCGCGTATCGGATTTGTTACCGTGACAGGCGTGGAAGTAACGAGTGATTTGCAATTGGCCAAAGTATATGTCAGTGTGTTTGGCAGTGCTGAACAAAAGGAAGACAGCCTAAAAGGCCTGCAAAAGGCGAAAGGGTTCCTGCGCACTGAAATTGGCCGACGCATCAAACTTCGCCATGTGCCTGATTTGGTTTTTAAAATGGATACATCGATTGACTATGGAAACAAGATAGATAGTATCTTGCGCGAAATCTCCAGCCATGAAGGAGAGATCAAGCATGACTGATTATCATTCATCACTGAAGCTGGCCGCGGAGTTTATGCGCGAGCATGACAACTTTCTGGTAATCTCCCACGTAAGTCCGGACGGTGATACGACAGGCTCCGCACTTGCCGTATGTCTTCTGTTGCAGCAGCTCGGCAAACAATACGTTGTGGTAAACGAAGGAGAAACGCCAACCAAGTTTGGCTTTCTCCCTTGTTTTGATCAGATTCTTGATCTATCCAAAACAAACTTGGACCAAACGTTTTCGCATGTCATTGCTGTTGATGCGGCTGATTCCAAACGGATGGGCAAAGTGGAGCATTTGTTTTCGCCCGATGTTCAACTGGTAAACATCGACCACCATCCCACCAATGATTTTTTCGGTACCATCAACGTCATTCGCACCGATGCAGCGGCAACCGCAGAAATTGTGTTCGAATTGGTGGAAGCGGGAGATTTTGCGCTTGATCCTTCCATTGCGCTTTGCATTTATACGGGTCTTCTGACCGATACGGGTGGTTTTCGCTATTCCAACACAACACCCAAGGTGATGCAAATCGCATCCAGGCTCCTCACCTACGGCGTCAAACCGGGAGAAATCGCCGACCGCTGCCTAGAGTCGATTACAATGGAGCATGTACAGTTGTTGCGGCGGGCGCTTCAGTCTCTTACGCTTAGTCACAACCAAATGGTAGCCTCCATGCGAGTTTCCCATCAGGATCTTATCGAGACCAATGCAACGAGTGAGGATGTAAGCGGCCTGGTGAATTACACCCGGAATATTGAAGGTGTGGAAGTAGGCATGCTGCTGACCGAGACCCAACCGAATGTTATCAAAGTGGGGCTGCGTTCCCGCAGTTTCGTTGATGTGGCCCGGATCGCCAAAAGTGTGGGCGGCGGAGGGCATGCCAGAGCGGCAGGCTGCACACTGCAAGGAAAGATTGAAGACATTGAACAATCTCTATTGTCCAAAATAAAAGAAGTTCTTGAGGTGAGCACGGATGAGCGGTAATCATGGCGTGCTCGTCTTGCATAAACCGGCGGGCGTCACATCCCACGATTGTGTGGCCAAGGTGCGTCGGCTTTTTAAAACCAAACGGGTTGGACATACTGGGACGCTTGACCCGGAGGTAACCGGTGTGTTGCCGATTTGTCTGGGCAACGCAACCAGAATCGTGGAATATTTGCAGGACCATCCCAAAACATACGAAGTCATCATGCGTCTGGGAATATCCACTACAACGGAGGATGCAGGGGGAGAGCGGATCAGCCAAGTCCCGGTTGACAGCAAATCCATAACCGAAGAGAAGATCAAGGCTTTGTTTGCCCGGTTTATCGGTGACATTGAACAAGTGCCGCCCATGTATTCCGCTGTAAAGGTAAACGGCCAACGCTTGTACGATCTGGCTCGACAAGGCATGGTCGTGGAACGCAAGGCCCGGACCGTAACCATCCACGAATTGAAGCTACATGAGATCAGCCAAGGAGATGAAGAAACGGTTCTCGTCTCTTTTTCCTGCCGCTGCTCCAAAGGTACATACATTCGTACATTATGTGTTGACCTGGGTCTTGCTTTGGGGTATCCTGCCCATATGGCGCGTCTCGTTCGAACCGAAAGCGGCGGCTTTACGCTTAACCAATCCATCCCCCTCGCCGAGCTTGAACAGAAGGCCAACAATCAGGAAGATTTATCCGGATTATTGGTCAGCATCGGAGAAGCGCTTTCCTTTCTCCCGCGTTTTCAGGTGCCGCCAAACCGCAAGGCTGCTGTGTTAAACGGCCTGGAAACCGCATTGCCCGGCGTCCATACGGAGGCAGGAAGTTTGATTTGCCTTTTTGCAAATGATCAATTGCTGGGCATTCATCGGGTGTATCAAGGACCGAATGGGCTGTATGCCAAACCGGAAAAAGTTTTTCAATCTTGAGGTGAGATCGTGAAAACCATTCGACTATCGTATCCGCTATCTCCAAGCATCGAAACTTCTGATTGTGCCATGGCGATCGGGTATTTTGACGGCGTTCATCTGGGCCATCGCCGGGTGATTCAGAAGGCGATTGATGTGGCTAAGGCGAACGGGTGGATTAGTGCCGTCTTGACGTTTGATCCTCATCCGCGTGAAGTGTTGGGTCAAACTGGCTATACACGTTATCTCACTCCGCTGGAAGACAAGCTGGAACAGATGGAGAAAATGGGCGTAGATGTTGTTTATGTCATGACATTTGATATTCCGTTTTCGTCCGTTTATCCTGAGGAGTTCATTACCGAGTGCTTGGCTCCGCTCAAGGTAAAACATGTTGTCGTAGGATTTGATTACACCTTTGGCTACCGCGGGATGGGTACTGCACTTACCTTGCAGAGCTGCAGCAACGGCCAGTATGGATTAGATATCATTGGTCCTGTAAATCGGTTGGGAGAAAAAGTATCCTCCACGATTATCCGGGAGTATTTACACCATGGAGACGTAGAGCAAGTTCGCCACCTGCTGGGAAGACCGTATCAGATTCGCGGAGTGGTGGTTCACGGGGACAAGCGGGGAAGAACGATTGGATTTCCTACCGCTAATGTTGCGTTAACCCGTCCTTATCTGATCGGAAAAAACGGTGTCTACGGAGTTCGCTTTACGGTTGACAGTCAAACGTACAATGGTGTCATGAACATCGGCATCAAGCCGACATTCGAACTGGAGAAGAAAGAAAAATCTTTGGAAGTTCATTTGTTTGACTTTCACGAAGAAATTTACGATAAACCGGTTAGCGTCGAAATTCTCTTCTTCATCCGCGAGGAACAGAAGTTTGCCGGGATCGAAGCATTAAAAGCGCAGATTCAAAAAGACGTTGCGTTTGCCAAAGAGAAGTTTGCACAGTTGAGTAAGTAAGATTTTTTGCCCAAGCCTTTACTTTGCTTATTTTTCTATGCTATAATTCCAATGTTGTCTTCTACCACAGCTTGGCTGTCCGATTCTCACCGACGGCAGGCTCGGCTGATGGGTAAATTTCAGGGAGGTGAGACAAGATGGCAATCACTCAAGAACGTAAAAATCAATTGATCCAAGATTTCCGTACTCATGATAACGATACTGGTTCTCCTGAAGTACAAATCGCGATTCTTACTGAAAACATCAACAACCTGAACGATCATCTGCGCGTTCATAAGAAAGACCACCACAGCCGTCGTGGTTTGTTGAAGATGGTAGGTCAACGTCGTAACTTGTTAAATTACTTGAAAGACTTGGACATTCAACGTTACCGTGTTTTGGTTGATAAACTCGGCCTGCGCCGATAAACGTCTGGTCTTTAGGGAAAAGCGGGGAATTCCCGCTTTTTCTTCTGCCTATAGGATCTGGTGCTTATTGGCAAGTGAATGGCTTCATCGAATACATTTCGATCGAAGCTTTTCTTATACCCTTTTTATTTCGGCTACAGCAGGAAATAATACATAAAAGTAGAAAAAATCAAGAAGACTAACTCTGTTTAAAGGAGGACTGCTAGCAATATGGAGCAACAATACCGTACATACGAGTATGAACTAGCAGGCCGGAAACTGGTGCTCGAATTCGGGAAAATGGCGAAACAGGCACAAGGTTCGGTCTTGGTTCGTTATGGAGATACGGCGGTTCTGTCTGCAGTAACCGTTTCTAAAGAAGCGAAAGCACTTGATTTCTTCCCGCTTACCGTTAACTATGAAGAACGTCTCTATGCAGTAGGGAAAATTCCGGGCGGCTTTATCAAGCGGGAAGGACGCCCCAGCGAGAAAGCCATTTTGGCCAGCCGCCTGATTGACCGTCCGATTCGTCCGCTCTTTGCCGAAGGTTTCCGCAACGAAGTACAAGTAGTCAATACCGTACTTTCTGTTGATCAGGATTGCTCTCCTGAAGTTGCGGCAATGATCGGTACGTCAGCAGCGCTTTCTACTTCTGAGATTCCGTTTAACGGACCGATTGCCGGAGTGATCGTGGGCCGCATCGACGGACAGTTTGTGATCAACCCGACTGTGGCAGAGGCCGAGAAAAGCGATATTCACCTCACTGTAGCGGGTACACGCGATGCCATCAACATGGTAGAAGCAGGGGCCAACGAGGTTCCGGAAGAAGTGATGCTGGAAGCGATCATGTATGGCCACAGCGTGATCCAGAAGCTTGTCGACTTCCAGAACAAAATCGTCGAAGAGATCGGCAAACCGAAGATGGAAGTTGTGCTGCACGAAGTAGCTCCTGAAATCAACACGGCGGTTCGTACATATGCCGACGCAAGATTGCGTGAAGCGATCCGCATTGAAGAAAAACAGGCTCGTGCTGATGCAATTGATGCGATCAAAGCAGAGGCCAAGGCGCATTTTGCCGAAATTTATCCGGAACAGGAAGCAGCGATTGACGAAGTGCTTTATAACATCGTCAAAGAAGAAGTGCGCCGTCTGATTACGCATGAGAAAATTCGCCCGGACGGACGGGCTTTGAACGAAATTCGCCCGATTACCTGCGAAGTGGGGATTTTAAACCGCACGCATGGTTCCGGTTTATTTACCCGCGGCCAAACACAAGCATTAAGCGTATGTACCCTTGGTGCGCTTGGCGATGTTCAGATTTTGGACGGATTGGGTCTGGAAGAATCCAAGCGATTCATGCACCATTATAATTTCCCGCCATACAGCGTAGGGGAAGCGCGCCCTCTCCGCCCGCCTGGCCGCCGCGAAATTGGTCATGGTGCTTTGGGTGAGCGTGCAATCGAACCAATTATCCCGTCTGAAACCGAGTTCCCGTACACCATCCGTCTGGTATCGGAAGTGCTGGAATCCAACGGTTCTACCTCACAAGCCTCCATTTGTGCCAGCGTATTGGCCTTGATGCAAGCAGGCGTGCCGATCAAGGCTCCGGTTGCCGGTATTGCGATGGGCTTGATTATGGACGAGGAAGGCAAACAGTTCTCTATTCTCTCCGACATTCAGGGAATGGAAGATCACTTGGGTGACATGGACTTCAAAGTAGCCGGTACTGCCCATGGGATTACGGCGCTGCAAATGGACATCAAAATTGCAGGCATTAACCGTGAAATTTTGGAGCAAGCCCTATCCCAAGCAAAGGAAGGTCGCCTGCACATCCTCGGCAAGATGCTGGAAACCATATCCGAGCCGCGTAAAGAGCTTTCTCCATACGCGCCGAAAATCACGACGCTTACCATCAATCCGGAGAAAATCCGTGACGTTATCGGTCCTCAAGGCCGCGTAATCAACAAAATCATCGAAGAAACCGGCGTCAAAATTGACATCGAACAAGATGGACGAGTATTCATCGCCTCTGTCAGCCAGGAAGCCAACGAACGGGCAAAACAAATCATCGAGGATTTGGTACGCGAGGTGCAAGTTGGACAAGTTTACTTGGGAACCGTCAAGCGCGTGGAGAAGTACGGTGCGTTCGTTGAGTTGTTCTCCGGCAAAGAAGGACTCTGCCACATTTCCCAACTGGCGGAAGAGCGCGTAGCGAAGACGGAGGACGTCGTCTCTGTCGGTGACAAGATTATGGTGAAAGTAACGGAGATTGACGAACAGGGTCGTGTCAACCTCTCCCGCAAAGCGGCTCTGAAAGAGCAAGCTACCGTTCAGGAAGCAGCCAAGGCGGAGTAACCAATCAAACAACTTCATACTATGCAAGTAAAAAAGCTTTTCTTCACGAAGGGTTCTTTGTGCAGGCAAGCTTTTTTTTTCTTCTATCGCTATCGCTTTTCTCATACATTGGACAAAGAGGTATATCTTTCAAAATGGATGTGGAAAGTAAGGTAGAGGTGAAAATAGATGACAAAAACCCCAAAAAAGTTGCTGTTTTTTTCCTTAGCAGCAGGCATCCTCGTCTTCATTCTGGCCATTTCCGATCCTGTTAATCAATACATAAGCGTGATGAAATCGGAAGCATCCAAGGTAAGTGCCGACCGTGACACATCTTTGCGCGATCAGATTTTGGAATGGAAAAAAAAGAAAGATGAAGCGCCGATTAATGCGTATGTCGACCGGATTTGGAAAGCGATACCCGGATACAATGGTCGGGTCGTTGACGTGGAAGCCTCTTTGGAACAGATGAACAAGCAAAAATTAAACACGGAAGAAGGTCTTGTCTTCAAAGAAGTGCCTCCTGAAGTCTCATTGGATCAACTGGGGGCGTATCCCGTTTACCGCGGCAATCCCCAAAAGAAAGCCGTCAGCTTCATGATCAATGTGGCCTGGGGCAACGAATATTTGGATAAGATGCTGTCAGTGCTAGAGAAGCATAAGATAAAAACGACATTCTTCCTTGACGGCTCATGGGTAAAAAAATACCCGGAGCTTGCCCGCAAAATAAAAGAGCAGGGTCATGAAATAGCCAATCATGCTTATTCCCATCCCGACATGGCCAAGCTCGGAGCTGACCGGATAAGACAGGAAATCGGCAAAACGCAGGAGATTATTGAAAGGACATTGGGAGTGAAACCCACCTTATTTGCCCCCCCGTCTGGCTCCTTTAACAATCAAGTCGTCCGAATTGCGCATGATGAATTCAGGATGAAAACCATTCTTTGGACAGCTGACACCGTAGACTGGCAGAACCCTCCCGTTCAGGCGATGGTGCAGCGTGTTGAAAAGAAGCTTGGCAATGGTGTACTTCTCCTGATGCATCCAACTTCCTCCTCGGCAAATGGCCTTGAACAATTACTCAACATTGCCGATAAGCGCGGACTGCAGGTGACCACTGTCTCGGAAGTGCTGTCGAGCAATCGGTTGAAACGGTAAGTTTTATCCAAAGTATTGTTGTGCGTGCTGGTGAATTTTGCTATAGTAAGACGCAGGTTCAGTTACCTCATGCAATGCGTATAGATAGGAATGAGTGTAACGAAGGTTTTCTTAGAGGAGGATCTACGTGATTCAACGACACACCTGTGAAAATGGTCTTAGAATTGTAACGGAAAAAATCCCATCGGTTCGTTCCGTTGCCCTTGGAATTTGGGTTGGAACAGGTTCCAAGTTTGAAGATGAGGCCAATAATGGGATTTCCCATTTTCTTGAACATATGTTTTTCAAAGGTACTGCCTCGCGTACAGCCAAAGAGATTGCCGAAGCTTTCGATGAAATTGGCGGTAATGTGAACGCATTTACTTCCAAAGAGTACACATGTTACTACGCTCGAGTGCTTGACCAGCATGCCGTGATTGCGCTTGATGTGTTAACCGACATGTTCTTTCATTCCACATTTGATGCAGAAGAATTGGAAAAGGAAAAAAATGTGGTTATCGAAGAGATCGGCATGTATGAAGATACTCCGGATGACTTGGTTCATGATTTGATCGCCCGTGCCAGCTATCCTGATCATCCATTGGGGTATTCCATCCTCGGCACGGAGGAAGTGCTCCGCCGTTTAACCCGGGATGATCTGACCAACTATATCCAGAACAAATATACACCTGCCAATACCGTAATCACGGTAGCCGGGAATTTCAGAGAGGAATTGATTGAAGCGATTAAAGAAAGATTTTCCCGGTTTGCCCGTCCGGCGGCAAGTCTGGAGGTGGCAGCACCGAAGTTCATGGCTCATACGATCGCCCATCATAAAGCGACGGAACAAGCTCACCTGTGTCTTTCACTACCGGGATTGCATGTCGGTCATGATCAAATATACTCTTTGATTCTATTAAACAATGTTATCGGCGGTAGCATGAGCTCACGCCTGTTCCAGGAGATTCGCGAAGAGCGCGGTTTGGCCTACTCTGTCTATTCCTATCATTCGGCTTACAAAGAGTGCGGGACATTTTCCGTCTACTCCGGTACGGCTCCTGAGCATGTAGGGCAGGTCTTTGATATTGTAACGAACGTCTTGCACGATATTGCGGAAAAAGGGATTACCGAAAAAGAATTGAACAAAGGAAAAGAGCAGCTGAAAGGCAGTCTGATGCTGAGTCTGGAAAGCACCAACAGCCGGATGAACCGACTGGGCAAAAACGAGCTTCTCTTGGGACGCCACTTAAATCTGGACGAGATTATTGCCCGCATTGATCAGGTCACCAATGATTCCATCCTGGAAGTGGCAAACCAATTGTTTCGTTCCAAATTAGCGATTGCGATGGTAAGTCCGTTGGAGAACTTCCCAAATAACGTGCGAAATGACGTACTGCTCGGCTAGGAGGCAAGGGTAATGTCTTTTGATGTAAAAATAAAGAAAATGTCACCCATGATTGGGACAGAGATTCCGCTTCCGTTTTATGCAACCAAAGGATCAGCCGGCTTGGATTTGTCGGCATGCATCGAGGAAGCGATTACGATCCGGCCGGGTGAAAGAGCCAAAATTCCTACGGGCATTGCCATCCAGATGCCGCATTCAGAAGTGGTTGGCCTCGTATTTCCACGCAGCGGTAACGCATGGAAATACGGCGTGTCGATGACCAATGCGGTTGGTGTGATTGACAGTGACTATACCGGGGAAATTCAAGTTATTCTGCAAAACCTTGATTCCGATAACCCTTTTGTTGTGAAAAAGGGAGACAGGATCGCGCAACTCGTTTTCGTTCCCGTCTATCAAGCCAACTTGCAGGTAGTGGACGAATTGGATGAGTCAGAACGAGGTGCAGGCGGTTTCGGGTCAACCGGAACCATCTAATCCGGCAAAATCCATACTTCTCGTGCAAAAATCCGGCCAAAAACCGGATTTTTTTCTTTTCATTTTCTGGGGCGCTTTGATTGATCATAGTCATCATAGTATCCTTTTCCATGCAGATACACAGAGTTGTCTGTTCCGTACAGGTTGCCAATTCCTAGAAGCGCAGAAAGCAATAAAAAAATAAGAACGTACCCAGCCATGAACTTTCCCAGAGAAAAGCAGACGATGATTGTGAAGAGAAAAATCGCCAACAAATACCAGATAATTTTTTTCATAAGAACCCCTTCCAGCCAATTGTTTCCAATTAATACGATTGAAATTTGTATATGTTTCAACGCATTGTCCTGTTTTGTTTTGCATATAGGAAAGTGTAAATACTGGCGAGAGGTGGCGTTTATTTATGCGGCTGAGCGAGCTTGGAGGCAAAGAAATTATCGGATTCGACAACGGAGAGCGTTTGGGTGTAATCAGCCAATCCGATTTGGAGATTAATCCGAACACGGGTGAAATCAGATCAATCATTTTGCCGGAGCCTTCCTTATTCGGATTTGGAAAGCGCAAAGAGGGTATCGTGATTCCCTGGAAATCCATTCTGAAAATTGGTCCGGATACAATGATTGTTGAGTTGAATTCGCAAAAACAACATGCTTCTGAAAAGTAGTCTCCTGTCACCGAATAACGATGTGGAGAATAGGATGGGGAAGACCGCAACGATTTTTAGGTACTCACATGAAAGGAAAACCTTTGCGTTTCGAGGTTTTCTTGCAGTAAAATGTTTGGAAAGGGGAACGCAGCATGCTAACGGGCATTCATGTTGCCTTTATTGGCGGAGACGCGCGACAGCTGGAGGTCATCAAGAAATGCATTCAGTTGGATGCGACTGTCACCCTCATTGGCTTTGACAACCTGGAAAGCAGCTTTACCGGGGCAACGAAAAAACCTTTAACATGCGATGTGTTGAAAGATGTAGACGCCCTAATCCTGCCCATCGTCGGTACAGATGAAAAAGGCTTTGTTGAGAGTATTTTCTGTTCAAAACCTTTGCTTTTGAAAGAAGAACACGCCGCCAGTTTGCCAAAAACTTGCGTTGTGTATACGGGTATGTCAAAACCGTATTTACGGACACTTCTTCAAAAGCAGCAGATCACTTTGATAGAATTGCTCGATCGTGATGACGTTGCCATCTATAACTCCATCCCTACTGTTGAAGGAGCGCTAATGATGGCAATTCAAAACACCGATTTCACTATCCACGGATCGCAGGTTATGGTTCTTGGACTTGGCCGAGTTGGCATGTCATTGGCTCGCGCTTTGCATGCACTTGGTGCCCGTGTTCGAGTTGGCGCCAAACGTCCCGAGCACATAGCACGTATCTATGAGATGGGGATCACCCCCTTTTATGTAAGTGAATTGAAGTCGCAGGTGTCAAACGTAGACATCTTGTTTAACACCATCCCGCACCTAATCGTCACAGCCGAAGTACTGGCTCAAATGCCACAAACGTCGCTGATCATTGATTTAGCCTCCAAACCTGGGGGAGTCGATTTTCGTTTTGCAGAAAAGCGAGGAATTAAAGCCCTTCTGGCACCTGGGCTGCCTGGAATCGTTGCGCCGAAGACGGCTGGACAGATTATCGCTAATATTCTGTCTCGCCTGATCGCTGAACAATCCAGAAACCAGGAGGAGAGAAGATGAGCGACTTAAAGGGAAAAACGATTGGTTTTGGACTGACTGGATCTCATTGCACGTTTGAGGAAACGATGCCGCAAATCAAACGTTTGGTGGATGCCGGCGCACGGGTTATTCCGATCGTCACCCATACGATTTTGACGACCGACACCCGATTCGGTACATCCGAAAGCTGGCAGAAGCAATTAGTGGAGATTACCGGCGAACAAATCATTTCAACCATTCCGGAAGCCGAACCCCTTGGCCCATCCAAGCTACTCGACGTGATGGTGATTGCTCCTTGTACCGGTAATTCAACAAGCCGATTGGCCAATGCAATTACCGACAGTCCTGTTCTGATGGCAGCCAAAGCGACGATGCGCAATCTGCGCCCGGTAGTTCTCGCCATTTCGACCAATGACGGACTAGGTTTGAACGCAGCCAATATTGCGAAGCTGTTAGCTGCGAAAAATATATTTTTCGTTCCATTCGGTCAAGATGCTCCTGAGAAAAAGCCGAATTCGCTGGTTGCACGCATGGATCTGATCAAGGAGACATGTGAAGCTGCACTAGACTATCGTCAATTGCAGCCTTTACTGATAGAAAGATTCAACTACTAAGTATGTGTAAAGGTCATAGGAGGAATTACAATGGAGAACCAGATGAAATTCAATGTCGCCGTTGTCGGAGCGACAGGAGCAGTAGGACAGCAAATTATTTCGCTGTTGGAAGAGCGCAATTTTCCGATTGCTGAGCTAAGACCGCTCGCTTCCGGCCGTTCCGCAGGAAAAACCGTCCGCTTCAAAGGGCAAGACGTTGTGATTCAAGAGGCGACACCGGAAAGCTTTGCTGGCATTGATTATGCCTTATTCAGCGCAGGTGGAGCAGTG
Organism: Paenibacillaceae bacterium; assembly: GCA_041920465.1. Taxonomy (GTDB): domain Bacteria; phylum Bacillota; class Bacilli; order Brevibacillales; family Brevibacillaceae; genus Brevibacillus_H. The sequence continues at coordinate 178,492 of JBHGXW010000034.1, forward strand.
AGCAAGGAGTTGGCTCCTCATGCTGTTCGCCATGGGGCAGTTGTGATTGACAATACCAGTGCTTTTCGGATGGATCCGAATGTTCCGCTCGTTGTGCCTGAAGTAAACATGGACGCGGCTCGCAAGCATCAGGGGATCATTGCTAACCCGAACTGCTCGACAATTCAAATGGTGGCTGCATTGAAACCTCTCTATGACCGTTATGGCATAGATCGCATAATCGTTTCTACCTACCAGGCCGTTTCCGGTGCGGGTGCTTCCGCAATTCAAGAATTGCTTACGCAAACACGTGACATCCTGGACGGTAAAGAAGCAAAAGCCAATATTTTGCCGGTCAGCAAACTGCCTGTTCATCACCAGATTGCGTTCAACGCGATTCCACAAATCGATGTGTTCACCGACAACGGCTTCACATTCGAAGAGATGAAAATGGTCAATGAAACCAAAAAGATAATGGGTGACGAGACCATTGACGTTGCCGCTACATGCGTCCGGATTCCGGTCGTTACGGGTCACAGCGAGTCCGTATACGTGGAATTGAAATCTGAATATGAACTGGATGAAGTGAAAGCGCTGCTCCATGAAGCACCGGGTGTTGTGCTCGTAGACTCTCCAGAGGAGCAAAAATATCCGCTGGCAACCGATGCTTCCGGCAAATTAGACGTATTCGTCGGACGTGTACGCCGTGATCTTACCCATCCACGCGGCTTGCATATGTGGATCGTATCGGATAACCTCCTCAAGGGAGCAGCGTGGAACACCGTCCAGATTGCAGAAGAGTTAATCAAAGGATAAGATTAAATCTATTCAAAGGATAAATATACAGGAGAGGGATTCAATGAGAATTCTCGTCCAGAAGTTTGGCGGGTCCTCCCTTACTACGGAAGAGTGCCGACATCAGGCGATTTACCACATCAAAAAGGCAATTGCCGAGGGATACTCTTTGGTAGTAGTTGTTTCAGCCATGGGACGAAAAGGAGATCCTTACGCGACAGATACCCTCCTCGAGCTGGTTCGGGGAGGGAATGATTGTTTGCCTCCACGTGAAACAGACCTGTTGCTACACACCGGGGAGATTATTTCCGCTGCTGTCATGTGCAGCATGCTTCAAGCTGAAGGGATTCATGCGACGATATTAACAGGCGGTCAAGCCAACATTATAACGACAAACGATTTTTCCAATGCACAAATCTTGCAAATCGAAACGGATCGGATTTTGCAGGAATTGGAAAAAGGCAAAATCGTGCTTGTGCCCGGCTTCCAAGGCAGAACATCCGATTGGGAGATCACCACATTAGGCAGGGGCGGAAGTGACACGACCGCTACCGCATTGGGTGTTGCCTTGCAGGCAGAAATGGTGGATATTTTTACTGATGTAGACGGTATCATGACGGCTGATCCGCGCATTGTCGAAGAAGCACAGCGTTTGTCTTCCGTCACCTACACAGAGATTTGCAATATGGCTCATCTGGGAGCGAAGGTGATCCATCCGCGTGCGGTTGAAATCGCAATGCAGAAGAACATCCCGATACGGGTACGCTCCACTTTCTCAGATGATCCGGGAACCTTGGTCACCTCGTTGCATGAGATAGACCGCCTGTATGATTCAGCCGTTAATGACCGGCTGGTTATGGGGATTGCCAATGTTCCTAACATTACACAAATTAAGGTAATGGCCAAGGAAGGACAGTACGATACGCAGCTGCATGTCTTTAAAGCGATGGCGACGAATGGCATCAGCGTCGATTTTATTAATGTCAATCCTCTTGGGGTAGCCTATACGGTACATGATCGCATGGCAGATAAAGCGGCGAAAATTTTAACCGATATGGGATACGAGCCGCAGCTTTTGCCAAATTGCGCCAAAGTATCCGTAATCGGAGCGGGCATTGCCGGGGTTCCAGGTGTAATGGCACAAATTGTCGAAGCGTTAACCAACGAAGATATTCAGATTTTGCAATCGGCTGACTCGCATACAACCATCTGGGTACTTGTTCATGAGACTGATATGGTAAAAGCGGTTCGCGCCTTGCATCAACAATTCCAGCTTCACAAATAGCTAAAACTCGTAACAGGAAAGAGAAAGGATTGATAGGCAAGTGGCTATGTTTGGACGATTGGCTACCGCCATGGTAACTCCATTTGATGAACAACTGCAGATTGATTATGCCAAAACCGAACAGCTGATTGATCACCTGCTCGTGACAGGTACCGAGACGTTGGTGGTCAGCGGGACAACAGGAGAATCTCCTACTCTATCTGCAGAAGAGAAGCTTCAATTATTCCGTCATGTCGTGCAGTACGTAAACGGACGCTGTCAGGTAATTGCCGGAACAGGCAGCAACAATACAGAGTCCAGCATCCAATTCACGCAGGCTGCGCAAGAGACGGGTGTAGATGCTGTCATGCTTGTAGCTCCTTATTACAGCCGCCCATCGCAAGAAGGATTGTATCAACATTTCAAAGCAGTCTCCGAGGCAACGAAGCTTCCCGTAATGTTGTACAATGTACCAGGCAGAACCGGTGTGAATATGACGGCGGAAACAACGCTGCGTTTGGCTGAAATCTCCAATGTCGTCTGCATCAAGGAAGCATCCGGCAACTTGTCGCAGATGGCAAAGATTATTGAAGAAGCGCCTGAAGGCTTCGAACTTTATTCGGGTGACGACAGCTTGACGCTCCCTGCTCTTTCCATTGGAGCCGTTGGAGTTGTCAGTGTGGCAGGGCATGTAATCGGTCGTGAAATGCAGGAGATGATGAAGGCGTTTTTCGCTGGCGACCTGCAGCAGGCAGCGGCCTTGCATCGCAAATATCTGCCTGTATTTGAAGGCATATTCAAATATCCAAGTCCTGGTCCGATCAAGGTCTTGTTAGAAAAAATCGGGGTACAGGTAGGGGGAGTAAGACTCCCGCTGGTTTATCCGAATGAACAGGAACAATTGGATATTCACACTTTATTAAGATAAATCATCAACGTAAGACAGGCAAAAAAAGCAGAGTACCTGGTGTACTCTACTTTTTTTGTGTTGTCGAGTGTTATCGGAAAGTTTAACCGCTTTACATTATGAAAGTGGTTAAACTTTCTTTCCTTTTGTTCAGCAGAAGAAAAACTTCGTCCACTCACAGCTCCTTTTAAGCGATACAAAGCGCAGGGAGCGAAAGAAGGAAAAGAGTCGGCACTCTTTACACCATTGAGAGGCCAAGTGGTTTTCTTGTCGACTCCCTTCTGAAGTGAGCGGAGCGGACGGTAGACGCTACAAGCGAGCTTAAATAGAGCGATGAGGGACGAAGTCTTTTCTTAACCTTTACATATCCGCTATTTAACAAAGGAAAACTAGGTACAAATTCGTAGTGACAGGGTGGCCGCAAAAAAGCTGTTCCTGAACCTTGTTTTCCCATTTCGTAATCGGGTATAATAGTAACAAGTGATTTGGGGCGGTTTAAAAAATTGGGGATCCTACGACGGAGCGAGAGCTTTAGTCGGGTGGGTTTCTTAGAGTGTAATGACAACTAAATATAGGAGGTACATGATATTGTCGAAGTTACATTCAGTCGTTTCCATTTTCGCGTTGGGCGGAGTCGGCGAAATTGGAAAAAACATGTACGTGGTTCAATGCGACGATGACATCGTCGTAATTGATGCTGGACTTAAATTTCCAGAGGAAGAAATGTTGGGAATTGACATGGTCATTCCGGACATCACGTACTTGGAAGAGAACCGCGATAAAGTACGCGGGATCATCATTACGCACGGACATGAAGATCACATCGGAGGCCTAAGCTACGTATTAAAACACCTCAACGTGCCCATTTACGCAACCAAACTCACACTAGGTCTCATTGAAGCGAAGTTGAAAGAAGCGGGGATTCTCGCAGAAACCAAACGTCATTTGATTAACAGTGATTCCAAAATTACCCTTGGAAAAATAACAGCCACTTTCTTTCGGGTTAACCACAGTATCCCGGACTGCGTAGGAGTATGTTTGGATACACCGGAAGGACTGATAGTACACACCGGTGACTTCAAATTTGACCAAACGCCGGTGAATAATCAGGCTGCCGATTTGGCCAAGATGGCGGAAATTGGAGCAAGAGGCGTACTCTGTTTGCTCTCTGACAGTACCAACGCGGAGCGTCCCGGCTTTACGGGATCGGAAAGATCTGTGGGAGAAGCGATTAAGGACGTTTTTCACAAGGCGAGCGGAAGAATCGTAGTCTCTACCTTCGCATCCAATGTCCATCGGATTCAGCAAGTTTTCGACGCCGCTGTGGAATACAATCGGAAAGTAACGATTGTCGGACGCAGCATGGTGAACGTAATCAACATCAGTATGGAGTTGGGCTACCTGCACGTACCGGATGGAATTATTATTGAGCCGGAAGAAGTAAACAAACTTTCGGCCGAGAAAGTTGTTATCTTATCAACAGGAAGTCAGGGTGAGCCGATGTCAGCGCTCACTCGAATGGCCCGATCCGCCCATCGGAAAATTGACATCTTACCTGGTGATACCGTAATCATTGCAGCAACACCAATTCCTGGTAACGAAAAATATGTGGCACGAACCATCGATCAGCTCTACCGTGTCGGTGCGGAAGTTATCTACGGTGGACATGGCCCGAACGGCAAAGTGCATGTGTCAGGCCATGGAAGCCAAGAGGAGCTCCGGCTCATGTTAAACCTAATGAAGCCGAAGTACTTCATCCCGATTCATGGCGAGTACCGGATGCTCCGCATGCATGGAATTCTGGCGGAACAAGTGGGAATTCCATCCGAAAACATCTTCCTGCTCGACAACGGAGATACAGTGGAGATAACCAAGGGCAAGGCACGACTCGGCCCTAAGGTACATGCCGGCAATGTTTTAATCGATGGACTCGGAGTCGGCGATGTAGGCAACATCGTCCTCCGCGACCGCAAACTGCTTTCACAAGATGGAATACTGGTAGTTGTTGTTACACTCAGCAAGCAAAACGGCACGATTCTTTCCGGTCCTGACATTATCTCTCGCGGATTTGTTTATGTTCGTGAATCGGAAGAACTGTTGGATGAAGCAAACCGCATTGTTACCCAAACACTTCAAAAATGCATGGACGAAAACGTAAATGAGTGGTCTTCACTCAAAAACAACGTAAAAGACACCCTTGGACGTTATTTATACGAACAAACCAGACGCCGCCCGATGATTTTACCGATCATCATGGAAGTGTAATCGGAGCGTAAAAAACAGGAGCTGATAACCCTTGATAATACTGGGGTTATGGCTCCTGTTGTTTTTTAAAAAACGGTCATTTGACAACAGATTGACCACCTTTACACAATCTCAATTATGTTAAATTACCTGTTCTTAAAAGACCCCCAAAGAAAAATGAAGAGAAAAATTACGAATAGAACAACTACTGTGACTAATATGAATGGGGGTTTTATTTGAAGGGTCATTAATATGCTAATAACTGAAATCCCGATGTTCTCGCGATTATATTGCGTTAGCCTGTATTTGTAAATTCTAAACATCAGGAGAGACAAGGTGAAGGAAACAAATATGTATGGAAAAAACGACATGGAAATCATCCCTTCATAAACTATGAATCGCATCCAAATTATACCATGCCGTTATTGTTGAGGGGATCACCGTAATTTATCAAAATGCTCATCATGTAAAAAGACAAAGGGCCACCCAAAGTCTTGGGTAGCCGTCTTGAAAATCTTTATACATGAGCAGGTTCGGGTGTTTGTAGATGAAGTGGTGGAGGAACTAACCATCCCTTATCTTTGTTAATACGTAACAGTCTCGCTCCGTATGTTGCTTTCGACATATGGAATTGACCAAACATCATCCCAATATCTTCACGAATTGACTGTCCCATAATTTGGCTACATGTTACTAATCCAGCAGCAATATCTAAAGATACACGAGCTGCAATTTCTGGATCATTGAACCTTGCACCAACAGGGATGCTTTCTAAAGTTGCCGTTGGACGTTCTGGTGGAGAGGGGGGTAAACCAATTCCATTGATTTTAAGTAAATTTTCAATTTGCTCGATTTCCTGTTTCATATTTTGTGTCATGTCTTCAAGAAATGTTCTTAAATCCTTGTCACCAGTGTGATTAATGAATGTTTGATAACCTGCCAACAATCCTTTGGTTATTGCAAGGTAACTCCAAACACCAAAGACTTCACCGTAATGCATTGGCTCGTTTTGTGGATTTCCGCTTAAAATTCCCATAACAGTCCTCCCAGCATTGATAAGAGTTGTAAGATCCATATGGGTTCTCCTAACTTTAAAGATTTAACCCGAATTTATCTTTTACAGGGAGCTCGAGATTTATTATGGGAACTTTATACAAGTTTCAATTTGTTAAATGGGGGGATGGATTAAGTAAAAAAGTTGAACAACCAAATAATAATCCGAATTGTAACTGCTATAAGTGCCCATATAAGCAATTTTATCCACCAAGGTCTTTTTTGTTGTTGATGCTGTGCTTGATTGTCGTGTTGCTTTTTTTTCAGTAATAGTGGCAACTGTGAAGCGAAGATTGCAACAACACCTGAAAATATCCAAAACCGCATAGTTTTCTTGGTTTCATTACTCTCCATGTTGGTTCGACCTCCTAACACTGTACATTGTTCCCAAATTGGAGGGCTAGCATAGGGGAGCAGGTCTAAGTTGTTTAACACAATGTATAACAAGAAAAAAAGACCACTTCCACTGTGAGAAGCAGCCTTCTGCAAGTTTGCCTAGAAAAAACGACGACCAAAGAACGGGGATTCTCGGAAGAAAAAGGGTGATTCGCGAAACCTTCTGAACCCCGGTGACTCAAAGGTTCTGAAATCACGGCGAAATCCATCTCGAAACCCGTCTCGAAATCCATCTCGTCGAAACCCGTCTCGAAATCCATCTCGTCGAAACCCGTCTCGAAATCCATCTCGAAATCCATCTCGTCGAAACCCGTCTCGAAACGGTGGCGGATCATCCTGACCTCCCCCTCGGAACGAAGGTGAATCATGATACCACATAGAGCTCGAAGATGAATCGCATTTGCATCTGCAGCATTTACGTGACAAAGCCTATCCCTCCTTTTCGATATGGTTATAAATATGTATTTCTCTGTTTGATGGTTTGGACGATTTGTTAAAAATAAATCCAAATCTAAAGGGCATGTCAGTAGGCGGGCCAAGTGAATAAACTACTATCAGATTTGATCTACTTATTATACAAAATTCACAAAATAGTTAGTATGTTGAATTACTTGTTGTTAAACCATGCTAACAACTTGTCAGTGACTCACCAACAGGAATGCAAGAAGGGTTATCTAGTTCATGAACCAAACCACTTAGATAAGATTTGAGACTCTCTTTAACCTTAAAGCTTCTCTTTGAAGTATGGAGTATGCTGAGGATTCTAGCAGAGAATGAATCGTATTCGTCTTTTGGTGCTCCCATTTGAATTAAACCCATGGGGTCTCATTCGTTTATTAGCTTTCTGATATGTATCAGATCTTGTTTGTATCGTTTTTTCATCTCTTTGTTCATGATTTTACCCCTTTCTTGGACAATATTTTATCACGTTGGATAGGGGGTATACCGTTAGAAACTTAACACAACGGTAAGTTAGGCCAAATGAATAAAAAAATAGCAGCTAACCGATCCAATAAGAAAAAAGGCGGTTTTTGGCCGCCAATTTAGGATCGAGCTGCCCAGGCTTCTACTTCAACCTTTAGAGTTGGTTGAGCTAAAGCAGAAACATAAGCCAATGTTGTGGATGGTGGATTTCCTTTATGGAATTCGTTCCAAATTGCAGTAAATTGAGCCCGATCAATCAACTCTGTTAACCAGATATTTATTTTAATTATTCCTTCTGATGTTACACCTTCACTACTTAAAATACGAGTCACATTGTTTAAAGCATTTCTAAATTGTTCCTCAACAGTTACGGGTATATTTCCATCAAGATCTGTCCCAACTTGCCCTGACAGAACAAGTATATCTGCACCTTTTGGAACAATTGAGAGATGCGAATAGGATCCAATTGGAGGTGCAACATTTTCAGGATTTTTACGAATAATTTTCAAAAAATTTGCCTCCTTAAATTTCATTTGGATAATCATACCATAATGCAAGGAGGAGTTGGTATCAAATTAACACAACATTACTTGTGAGAAGGGCGGGAAGGGCATGGTTGAAGTCTCCAAGTTACCCAAATACCCATGTTCTTTTTGCAAAAAGAAAGAAAACACAGCTCTGCGATTTTGTCATCGGGTACTCCTGTACATCAGCAAAAGACGAGAGAGGAAGAATGATTGGCGGCTACCATGAGACTTGTGACAACGAAATATGTAAGGATTGCGCAACTACTGTGCCAGGAGGATTTGATTTTTGTCCGTCGTGCAACGAACTTAGGAAGATGATC
>JBHGXW010000043.1:0-75428 GCA_041920465.1 Paenibacillaceae bacterium
GAGTTAGCAAAATATATCGATTACTACAACAACAAACGAATCAAGGCAAAATTAAAAGGCTTGAGTCCAGTGCAATACCGAACTCAAACCTTACTTGCTGCTTAATAAAATGACTGTCTAACTTTTTGGGGTCACTTCAAAATGAAACGGAAGCGCTTTTTGCTGATAGTCAGCTGTGAAAGAAAAGCCGATACTCTTTTTTAGGATTTTAACACATCTGCGTAATGTTCGGTCACGATGTCGTAGCAACGCTCGCAAAGCTCCGGATGCTCTTCATGACGGCCAACATCCTGCTTCACGATGCGGCAGCGTTCACATTTCACCCCGTCTGCCGGAAGCACAAGCACCGCGATATTCTCAAGCTTCATTGCTTTTTCGTCAGCTACTGCACCGGCAGGATGAAGCTCCACGTCGGCAACAATGAACAAATCTGCCAGATCCTCCATCGCAGCAAGCACAGCGTGGCTTTGCTCGTTCGGGTAAAGAACCAGCTTGGCGTCTACGGAGTTACCGAAAACTTTGTTGCGGCGTGCTTCTTCCATTGCTTTCAGCACTTCGTCACGCACTTCCATGAAGCGGTCCCACTTGCTCTCCAGCTCTTTCCCCACGCTAAGATGCTGTTCGTTTACTTCCGGCATGTCAGTTAGCTGTACGCTAATTTCTTGAACACCTGGAATATAGCGCCATACCTCGTCAGCCGTATGCGGCAGGATCGGAGCGATTAATCTGACCAAATCAACCAGGCAGTCATACATGACGGTTTGAGCAGCGCGCCGTTTTGCACTGGTCGGTGCTTCCACATACAAGCGGTCTTTGCAAATATCCAGATAGAAAGCAGACAGATCAAGCGTGCAGAAGTTATGGATCGAATGGAAGACCGTATGGAATTGATACTCGTCATACGCCCTGCGCGCGCGGCTGACCACTTTGGCCGCTTTGGACAATACATAACGATCCAGCTCGCTTAATCCGCTGTATGCCACGCGGTCTCTGTTCGGGTCGAATCCGTCCAGGTTACCCAACAGGAAGCGGAACGTATTGCGGATTTTGCGGTATACTTCGGCGATTTGATTCAGGATCGCATCGGAAATGCGCACGTCCGCCTGATAATCAACGGAAGCTACCCACAGGCGCAGGATGTCTGCACCCAGCTTGTCGGTTACCTCTTGCGGAACAACGACGTTGCCAAGTGATTTGGACATTTTGCGCCCTTCTCCATCAAGCGCGAATCCGTGGCTCAATACGCTTTTGTACGGGGCTCGGCCATGCACGGCGACACCGGTGGAAAGCGAAGAGTTGAACCAACCGCGATATTGGTCAGATCCTTCCAGGTACAAATCGGCCGGCCAACTCAAGCCACGCTCGCGAAGCACCGCTTCGTGACTGGAACCGGAGTCAAACCAAACGTCCATGATATCCGTTTCTTTGCGGAATTCGGTTGCTTGGCAATGCGGGCAAGCAAGTCCTTCCGGAACCAGTTCATTCGCTTCGCGGGAGAACCAGACCTTGGAGCCTTCTTTTCTGAACAAGTCAGCAACGTGATCGATTGTTTGGTCGTTAATAATCGCCTCATTGCAGGATTTGCAGTAGAAGATCGGGATTGGCACACCCCAGACACGCTGACGGGAGATGCACCAGTCACCGCGATCCGCCACCATGTTGGCCAGACGTGTTTCACCCCAGGCCGGAATCCATTTCACTTCTTTAATCGCATCAAGCAATTGCTGGCGGAAACCGTCAATCGATGCAAACCACTGCTCGGTTGCACGGTAAATAACCGGTTTTTTGGTCCGCCAGTCATGCGGATAAGAGTGGGTGATGAAGCCAAGTTTCAACAGGGCGCCTACTTCTTCCAGCTTTTGTGTAACCACTTTGTTGGCGTCTTCGTAGAACAAGCCTTCGAAGCCAGGCGCTTCGCTGGTCATTTTACCTTCATGGTCAACCGGACAGAGAACGCCGATTCCGTATTTCATGCCAATGTTAAAGTCGTCTTCCCCGTGTCCCGGAGCGGTATGAACGCAGCCGGTTCCGGCATCCAGTGTAACGTGTGCGCCCATCAGGATTGGCGACTCGCGGTCGTAGAATGGATGCTTCGCAACAACGCCTTCCAAATCGCTGCCTTTGAACGTTGCCAAAACTTCCACATCCACCCAGCCAATCTCTTTGGAAGCCGCTTCCAAGAGTCCGGAAGCAAGCACAAATTTGCGGCCGTCCGCTTTCACCACGCTGTATTCCAGCTCCGGATGGAGACAGATAGCCAGGTTAGCCGGGATGGTCCACGGGGTTGTTGTCCAGATAACGACGCCTGTGTCTGTATCCAGCTTTCCTTTGCCGTCTTTAACCGGGAAGCTTACATAAATGGAAGCGGAGCGTTTGTCCTTGTATTCGATCTCCGCATCAGCCAGTGCGGTTTCCGAAGACGGGGACCAGTAGACACTGCGCAGGCCTTTGTAAATGTAACCTTTCTTCGCCATCTCGCCAAACACTTTAATTTGACGCGCTTCATATTCAGGCAAAAGCGTTACATACGGATGTTCCCAGTCACCGCGGACGCCGAGACGTTTAAACTGATTACGCTGCTTGTCGATATACTGCCAGGCGTACTCTTCACAGCGTTTGCGGAAATCGTTTACTTCAATGTTGCGGCGGTCAAGCTTTTGCGCATTGATGATCGCCTGCTCGATTGGCAAGCCGTGTGTATCCCAGCCCGGCACATAAGGAGCGTCAAAGCCAGCCATTGATTTGTAGCGGACAATGATGTCTTTCAAGATTTTATTCAATGCATGCCCGATGTGAATATCCCCGTTGGCATATGGAGGTCCGTCATGCAAAACAAACATCGGGCGTCCTTTGGTACGCTCCTGCACTTTGTTGTAAATGTCTTGTTCATCCCACCAAGACTGAATTTCCGGTTCGCGCGCAGGCAAGTTTCCGCGCATTGGGAAATCGGTTTTTGGCAAGTTAAGCGACTTGCTGTAATCGATACTCATTTTTACTCACTCTGCCTTTCACTAATATACCCATAAAAAAAGCCTTCCCCGCCCGCAATGGGACGAGAAAGACTCCCGTGGTACCACCCAATTGAACGATTTTCACGCCTAAAAACCGTCCACTCTTCCATTCGTAACGCGAATGACACGCTCACTTACTTCTATCACAGAAAATGTGCGGATTCCCTGTGTCAGGTTCAGCCTGTTGAACTCCCGGGTGATATTCAGCGATCGCTTCTGGCCGGGCTCTCACCTCTCCCCGGCTCTCTTGGCAGACGCTTAACTCGCTTACTCGTCCCGATCATCGTCTGATGATATTAAAAGAAAATTTTGCTGGTAATTATAACTCCATTTTTGGCGCCAAGTCAATCATTTATTCGCCCAAATCGATGTGGGAGGATGCTTTTTCCAAATCATCCCAATCCCCGTTTTCCAACATCTCTAACTGGGCTTCCAGTAGGGTGCGGAATCTCATGCGGTAAACGGAAGCACGTTTCTTTAATTCTTCAATCTCGATCGCTACTTTGCGAGATTTGGCTAATGCTTCGTTCACGATCCGGTCCGCGTTTTTCTCTGCTTCTTTAAGGATTAACTGGGCTTCTTTGCGGGCGTTGGATTTTACTTCTTCCGCCGTTTCTTGAGCGACCAAAATAGATTTGCTCAAATTTTCTTCCAAGCTCTTATAGTGGTCTACTCGTTCATTTAAAAGGGCGACGCGTTCTTCAAGCTCTTTTTTCTCTTTGATTAGCAGCTCGAAATCCTTGATCACCTGGTCGAGAAATTCGTTCACTTCATCCACGTTGTATCCGCGGAAGCCTGTACTAAATTCCTTATTGTGTATGTCTAATGGCGTTAACGGCACGAGAACACCCCACTTCAACAGTATATCGTTGCTCTTATTTCGACAGTATCTTCTGATTTTCCTGCCATTTCACTAAAAAAACAAAACTGGCTGTCTGCTTTAGACAAAAATGCCTATCAGCATGCTTAGCCTGCCGCTTCTTGTCGGACCGGAAATTTCCAATACCTTGCATCTGCCAAAGCCGCCGACAGATACCACATCTCCAGCCTGAAGCTGGCGGGCCGGATCTTCCGTCACCTTCCAGTTTACCTTGCACTTCCCTGCCCGAATTGGCACAAGCGCTTTGGCACGGGAGAGATGAAATACTTCCCCGATGACGGCATCTAGGCGCCCAGACGGGACGGTAATTCGTTTTTCCGTTACCTTTTGCTCGGGAGTGCGAATCTTTTCCCAGCCTACTTCTTCGAGTACGACAGGAATGCGGTGAATTTGCGTGATTTGCAATCTGGCAAAATCAAAAATTTCCCTCGCCATGATAACCTGGCAGCCCTGATCGTCCAAGAGGATATCGCCGAACTTTTCCCGTTTGAGTCCGATACTGAGAATGGCACCCAGGATGTCGCGATGTTCCAGCTTGACAAATCTCCGGTCACCCTGAATCTCGGCCAACACCAGCTGGAAATCCTCATTTTCCGGCACAAAATACGCCGGATACAGCAAAGCCCGCTTTCGCTCCGCCTGTTCGTAGCCGCCTTCCGCTTTGACACACACTTCGGTTACCTGCGAAGATAAACTCTGGAAGATAGAAAGCTGCCTCGGGTCCAAAAAATCAGTCAGGCGCATGGTCTGCTTACGCTCAACTTGCGAAAGCATCTCCAGCGCCCGTTCCACGAAAGGAATCTCTTCTTTGCGAAAATGATCGTAAACACTCATGCTCGTCTACCTTAGAATACCAGCATATTAAGCAAGGAAATAAGCCCGTATTGCGCAAAATAGAGGGCTGCCAAGGCAATGATTGGCGATATATCAATCACACCCAGACTGGGCACGAACCGTCTGAACGGAGCGAGGAACGGTTCTACCAGCCGTTCGAGCAGTTGTCCGATCGCGGTGTCACGCATTTGTGGAACCCAAGACATCAAGACGTAAGCGATCACCATATATTGATAAACAGTAAACGCGAAGTCAATAATTCTTACAATTACGAAATAAGCTGCCATTCATTCACCTCTAGACTTGTTACCAGTTTATTCTTCCACAACGCTCGAAATGGTGCCTTGAATGTCAACGTGATCCGGCGTGCAGACGAAAATGTGATCGCCTACTTTTTGAATGTCGCCGTTTAATGCGTATACGGTTCCGCTCAAAAAATCGACAATCCGCTTCGCTTGATCCTTCTCCACTCTTTGCAGGTTGATCACAACCGGACGGCGTTGGCGCAAATTATCGGCAATATCTTGAGCATCGCTGTAGTGGCGCGGCTCAAACAGCATCAAGCGGATTCCCGCCTGCTCGCGGGCCGCATGCAGGCTTACCACGTTGTTCATTTTTGCCGCCTGCTTCTTCGGATAAAACTCTTCCTCTTCATGCTGCTCTTCAATCGTCTCTTCGATATACTCCTCGTTTTCATCCAACCCGAAAAAACCCATAATCTTGTTCATAACACCCATTTTCACAACCTCCTTTGCCCAAGACTATCCATCTTCCCGGCATTCTCTTTACGGCCTGACAAGAACTGAGCCAAGCCTTACAAATGTGGCTCCTTCTTCTATCGCTACCTCGAAATCTCCAGACATTCCCATTGAAAGCTCCTCAACCGTCACATGTGGCAGCTTAAGCGCTTGCAGGCGCGTTTGCCACTCCTTCAATCCGCGGAAAACCGGTCGCGCATCTTCCGGATCGTCCGAAGCAGGAGCCATCGTCATTAAACCTGTGATCCTTATATGTTTCATATTACTGGTTTCTTGTACAAAAGCCAATACATCATCGGGATTTAGCCCAAATTTTGTCTCTTCTCCGGAGATGTTGATCTGCAAAAAGCAGTTAACCGTAATCCCCAGAGAACCGGCCTTTTTCTCGATTTCCTGGGCCAAAGAAAGGCGATCGAGAGAATGGATGTATGTAAAACGGCCAACAACGTCTTTTACCTTATTGGTTTGCAGGTGGCCAATAAAATGCCAGACACCCTGATGCCCGTATGCCTGGTATTTGGGCAGAGCATCCTGCACGCGGTTTTCGCCAATATGCTCAATCCCGGCTTTCAAGATTTCACCGATTGCCTGAGTATCCACATACTTCGTTACGGCAATGATTTTTACCTCTTCTCGGCTGCGTCCGGCTCGCTCGCACGCTGAAGCAATCCGCTCCTCGATCAACTTCAGCCGTTCCCGGACATCGTTTTCGGTGACGACTGATTTCATCTTTGCTTTCCCCCTTCCTTCTTCCAGCCGATAAATGAAGCCATCCTGCCCGTTTTCCCCGCTTCTTTGCGATGGGAAAAGAAAAGGTCCGTCCGGCAATGAGTGCACCACGAAGTCCTTAGAATGTTGCCGGGCAGAACTCCCTCTCGTATTAGCACCTGTTGATTGCATGCGGGCAAATCCAGCATGTATCGGTCTGTCCCTCTCTCCTTGACGCACTCCTGCCAGTCAGGAATTCGCTCACGGACATGCTGCATCACATGTTCATCCACTTCGTAGCAGCAGCCGCCGATGGAAGGACCGATGGCAACCCGCAGATTTTCCGGCTTTGACCCATACTTCTCCTGGAAGGCTTTGATCATTTCCTCGGCAATCAAGCCTACCGTCCCTTTCCATCCGGCATGAGCCAGCCCAATTGCATGATGCACCGGATCAAGAAAGTACAAAGGGACGCAGTCCGCATAAAACGAGGCAAGCAGAATGTCGGATTGATCCGTATAGATGCCGTCTGTGCAGCTGATCGCATCTTCTTGACGCTCTCTGCCCGCACCGCGTAATCCCTCGGAAACCTGACAAACCTGGGTTCCGTGAACTTGTTCAGCAGAAGTCCAAGCGTCGAAATCAAATCCCAAACGCTGGCATAATAATCGGCGGTTCTCCACTACCGTTGCTTGATTATCTCCAACATGCAGCCCAAGATTGCAAGATGCAAACGGGCCTTGGCTGTTGCCACTTGTCCGAAGCGTAAATCCGACGACCAGATCAGGAAATGCTTTTTCCCATTCGTGAAGATGCAACATATCCGACGCTTCCGAACGTACAAAAGGCTCCAACAGTATCCCTTCTTCCCACGATTGACCATTTCTTTTTCATCTTAACGGCTTCCCGGTCAAATCGCAACTTTAGAACTTCCCGTCGAAAAAAAGACACGGTCTCTGAACGTGTCTTATGATCGGTATTCATCTTCATTTTGCTGTTTCGTATCTATGCGTAACGATTCTTCCAAACGAACCAGCACCACATCTTTGCCGATTTTCACGATGTTGCGCCAGGGAATCACATAATCGTTTCCTGAACTAAAAAAGCCAAAAAATTTGCCCGGTCCCGGGATAACGATGGCGTCAATCCGCCCGTGCCGCAAATCGATTTCCAAATCGGTGATCTGGCCTAATCGTTTTCCATCCAGAATATTGACAACTTCCTTCGTTTGAAAGTCGGAGATTTTCACCACTCTTTTTTCACCTACTTTCGCCATTACCTTATGTATATGTGAAAGCATCCGGTTATTTCCACACAATAAGAAAGCAAATTGGGATAAGAAAAGACTTCGTCCCTCTTCGCTCTATTTAAGCTCGCTTGTAGCGTCTACCGTCCGCTCCGCTCACTTCAGAAGGGAGTCGACAAGAAAATCACTTGGCCTCTCAATGGTGTAAAGAATGCCGACTCTTTTCCTTCTTTCGCTCCCTGTGCTTTGTTTCGCTTAAAAGGAGCTGTGAGTGGACGAAGTTTTTCTTCTGCTGAACAAAAGGAAAGAAAACCCACCGGGCTATAAGCCGGCTAAGCGCAACGTCCTTGTTGCGTCGCCGGCACTAGCACGTCCTGTGCGGCGCTACGTTGCGACCGGCGGGGCCCCCAACTTATAAATTCTTATCCGTTTAGAAAAAAAGCGGAGCTCCCTCCATGAGAAGCCCCGTTGTATTGATCAAAATTGAACATGTTTTTGCATATGGGCAATGGCAGCCTTTTCCAGACGGGAGACCTGCGCTTGCGAAATACCGATCTCCTCCGCTACCTCCATCTGCGTTTTCCCTTGGTAAAACCTCATCGAAAGAATCATTTTTTCCCGCTCACCCAGCCGCTGCATTCCTTCACGCAGCGCAATCTCTTCTACCCATAAGGCGTCTTTGTTCTTCTCGTCGCTGATTTGATCCATCACGTAGATGGGATCTCCCCCATCCTGATAAATCGGTTCAAACAACGATACCGGATCCTGAATCGCATCAAGCGCAAACACGACATCCTCTTTGGGAACGTTCAATTCATGGGAGATCTCCATAATGGTGGGTTCACGGGAATGCTTGTTGGTCAAGTTGTCCCTTACCTGCAGCGCTTTGTATGCGATATCCCGAAGTGAACGGGATACGCGAATCGGATTGTTATCCCGAAGATACCGCCGAATCTCCCCAATAATCATCGGCACCGCGTAGGTAGAAAACTTCACATTCTGACTTAAATCGAAGTTATCGATTGCCTTCATCAGGCCAATGCAGCCCACCTGAAACAAATCATCCACGAATTCCCCTCGATTGTTAAACCGCTGAATTACGCTTAACACCAGTCTGAGGTTACCGTTCACCAGTTTTTCTCTGGCTGAGTGCTCGCCACTTTGCAATCGTTCGAATAGGTCCCTCATTTCCTTGTTGGTCAACACGGGAAGCTTGGAGGTGTCTACTCCACAGATTTCAACTTTGTTGCGTGTCACGCTTGTTCCCTCCTCGGAGCAAAGAAAGTTCCAATCCCGGATGTCGAGAGGACAACCACTTTCTGGTACGGTTAGGAACAGTATCTCCTTGGAATGGGAAAATATGCGTTACACCATTTTGTTAAATTCTTTGCGCAGCCGTTTTATAATTCGCTTTTCTAGGCGAGAAATATAAGATTGGGATATTCCCAAAAGGTCAGCCACATCTTTTTGCGTCTTCTCTTCTTCGCCCGCTAATCCAAAGCGAAGCTCCATGATGGTGCGCTCGCGCTCGGACAATTTATCCAGTGCTTTATGCAGCAGTTTGCGGTCCACCTGGTCTTCAATATTTTTGTAAATCGTATCGTTCTCCGTACCCAACACGTCAGAGAGCAGAAGCTCGTTGCCATCCCAATCAATGTTGAGCGGCTCGTCGAATGAAACTTCCGAGCGAATTTTGTTGTTGCGCCGCAAGTACATCAATATTTCGTTTTCAATGCAGCGGGACGCATAGGTTGCCAGCTTGATATTTTTCTCCGGATCGAAAGTATTGACCGCCTTAATCAAACCGATTGTCCCAATGCTGACCAGGTCTTCAATGTTGATCCCCGTGTTTTCAAATTTACGGGCAATATAGACAACCAGCCGCAAGTTCCGCTCAATCAACATGCTGCGGACAGCTCCATCACCAGACGGAAGGCGAGCGAGCAAGATTTCTTCTTCTTCGCGCGTGAGCGGCGGCGGTAGTGCTTCGCTGCCACCTATGTAATAAATTTCTTCGGCACGAGCTCCAATGAACAACAATAGGCGATACCAAAGCAATTGTACGTGAAGACGGATTTTAACGAACATGCTAACCCTCCTGTTCTCTCGTAATGGTTTCCTCTGCTTGTTGTATAAGTGCAGGATGAACAATAGCTTGGTATTTGTTGTCGCCGGCAAGCGGAATGGGATTCAGACCAACCAGCACCCTGTTCGTCTCAAACCGCTTTCCGTTTTGCATCACCAGCACCTGTTCCGGCTTGACTGCCACCATGAAATCCATCCCCCGTGAAACACTGCGAAAAGGAACCAGCCGAATCTGTGCATGCCACTCATCGGGTAATGCTTCAAGCAGGTCATCCAACCCGTCCAAATTACTTTTATCCCTTACGATGTGGGATAATAAACGAGGGGGCAGAATATGCTCAAGCAGGTGACTGTTTACTACCATGACGGGGATGCGCGTGACAGGTTCAAAGAGCTGGTTTCCCGTATCAACCAATCCGCGGCAAATGATACTCTGGCCCCCCAGCTTGATCACGACATCGACAAGAAAGGCTTCTACTCTGCGCGGTTCCTGAATCGCATGATAACTTCGCTTGCTTAAAAAATAGATGGCGATAAAACCTGCTAAAATTACGGCGAAGGTAGGTTTGGTTCCCATTCCAAAGCCATCATTATGAGTTATCAGGATACCGCCAACAATTTGGCTTTGCGTGGATAGCAGATACTCCAGACCAAAGACTCCGCCGCCAAAAACAAAAGCGACAAAATAAAAAATACATAAATTTTGAATAAGTCCCACCAATTTGGAATAGCCAAAAGCGATCAAAAGCATCAAAATCGAGAAGATTAGCTTGACTGCCCACTGGTACAACCCGGCGAACGTCGGGAAAAAGAAAAAGGCAATGTAGGTTGTACCGAACGCCGCAGCCAATAAAAGCCGCCACCAGACTACTCGTTCCTTGCGAAAGAAAGCGGTAAACCACAAGAGTAAGGTATCAATTGCGAAATTCAGGAGTAGAATGATATCGAGATACACCACCATACCGTTTTCACCCCCGTCTGGCAAAAACAGTATATATCAATGTTTATTCAAAGTCTGTCAGTTCTTGACAGCTTTTTTTATTTTTTTTGTAGAAAGGTCTTTTGTAGAAAGGTTTTTGTGAAGCAGAACAGCTTCATCGGGAAAAACTTGAGTTGAAAAGGGGCTGCCATTCATGGCAGCCCCTCCCTTTCACTCATACACGCGTTTTTAATTTTTATTTCTTATTGCGGCGACGGTTTCTTAAAAATGCCGGAATATCCAGGTTGTCCAAGCTGCTCATGGAGAGAATCTTCTCTTCATCCTCTTCCCGTTGACGGGAAGCCATTGGCGCAGATGCATGTTGATTGGGACGAGTGGAAGCCGATTGAGGTTGAGGTCGTCGTGCCGCATTGGCCTGTTGGCTCTGTTCAAAACCGGTAGCAATAACGGTAACAATAATTTCGTTTTTCAGCTCTTCGTTAATAACCGCACCGAAAATCATATTTACGTCAATATCAGCCGCGGAAGAAACGATATCAGCCGCCTCATTAACCTCATAGAGACTTAAGTTGCTGCCGCCGGTGATGTTCATCAATACGCCGCGGGCACCATCAATCGAGGTCTCCAACAGCGGGGAAGAGATGGCCCGACGTGCCGCTTCTGCCGCACGGTTTTCACCGCTGCCAATTCCGATGCCCATCAATGCAGAGCCACGTTCTGTCATGATTGTCTTCACGTCAGCAAAGTCAAGGTTGATCAATCCAGGCACGGCAATCAGGTCGGAGATCCCTTGCACGCCTTGACGCAGCACATTGTCCGCTTCGCGGAATGCTTCGAGCATTGGTGTATTTTTATCTACGATCTCAAGCAGACGATCATTTGGAATCACGATGAGCGTGTCCACTTTTTCTTTTAACGCAGCAATACCTGCTTCTGCTTGCATGGAGCGCTTGCGGCCTTCGAAGGAGAAAGGACGTGTTACAACGCCAACAGTCAAAGCTCCCAGTTCCTTGGCGATCTCTGCGATAACCGGAGCCGCTCCTGTACCGGTTCCGCCGCCCATGCCGGCCGTTACGAACACCATGTCCGATCCGCGCAGCGCGTTTTCAATCATTTCGCGGCTTTCTTCCGCTGCCTTTTTTCCAACCTCAGGATTTGCTCCCGCTCCTAGGCCGCGCGTCAATTTTTCACCAATTTGCAGTTTAATATCAGCATTAGACAATTGCAGGGCTTGCGCATCGGTATTCACCGTAATGAATTCTACCCCTTTAACACCGCCGGCAATCATGCGGTTAACCGCGTTACTGCCGCCGCCGCCACAACCGATTACCTTTATTTGTGCCAATTGTTCCAAGTCTAGGTCAAATTCCAACATATTGAAAGTTCCTCCTCACTGGTTCTTACGAAAAGCTTCCCGATAAAATCTCTTCTGGGGTGTATTTTATCTGCCTGACCGGAAGCTTTTTAGGCCGCCGAAACTCCGCCTGGTTTTGAGAAGCGATAACCTTACCAATCTTTAAATAAATTCACTAAACCAATTTTTCACTTTTTCCAGAATACCCGATTCCTTCTGCTTGATTGTCCCTGATTTCTGGACGTTACGATGAACAGATGCGCTACGGTCCGCTTTCCTTTCCGTCTGGGAAGCCGCATATTGAATCAAGCCGACTCCAGTCGTGTAGGCTGGATCACGTACTCCGATATAATCAGGAATAGCGATACGAACAGGCATGTTAAACTCTTCCTTGGCCAATTCGAGCATTCCCGGCATGGAAACCGTTCCGCCCGTCAGCACAAAACCGCCTGTGATATCGTCCTGATAGCCCATGCGATATACCTCGTCTTCAACCAAGTTGAAGATTTCAGCGGCACGAGGTTCAATAATGTTGGCCAAATCTACCTGTGTAAATTGTTTTTCCACATCGCTGCCAATTCGCGTTACCTTGAACTTTTCTTCTTCAGATGCTTCGTCAATAAGAGCGCAACCGTGTTTTATCTTTACTTTTTCGGCTACATCAGTATGCGTACGAAGCCCAAGCGCAATATCGTTGGTGATATGGTCTCCACCTACGCCGATAACCGAAACAGCAACGAGATGCCCCTGCTCGAAAACCGCAATGGAAGTAGAGCCGGCTCCAATATCAACGAGAACAACGCCCAGGTTCTTGTCGTCTTTGGTCAAAGCGACTCGGCTTGCTGCCAGCGGTTGCAAGAAGATGCCGGCAATTCGCAAGTTTGCTTTTTCTACGCAACGGACGATGTTATGTATAACCGTTTTGGAACCGGTGACGATCGTTCCTTCCATCTCCAGCCTTACTCCAATCATGCCACGCGGATCCTTGATGCTCCGAAGGCCGTCAACGATGAACTCCTTCGGCACAACTTCAATGATCTCCCGGTCAGGTGGAATAGCCACAACCTTTGCTGCTTGAATGACTCGGCGTATATCCTCTTCTCTAATCTCGCGGTCTTCGCTCGAAACAGCTACGACACCTTGAGTTTCATATAGTTCAATGTGATTCCCACTAACACCAACATACAGCTCTTCAATGGTCACATCAACCATGCGTTCGGCATGATCGACAGCTTCCCGGATGGCATGCACGGTTTGGTCTATATCAACGATGGCTCCTTTTTTGATCCCCTCAGAGTGGGCTTGTCCCACCCCAATGATGTTTATCGTTCCGCCATTAACTTCTCCGATGATAACACGCACTTTGGACGTCCCGATATCTAAGCTGACAATGAGTTCATTATGGTTACTCACCAAACCTGTGACACCTCCTTACCTACAAAATAACTATAGTGAACACATCTGCATAAATTATTCCACACAGGATAATCATTCCCTTTTTTTCTAGCATGAAAATTTATCGAAATCTTAAATTATGTTACTTTAGTCACATCTCTTATTCTACTTTGTTTAACCAACTTGATAGAATAATCCTACGAATGACGGCCAGGTTGTTAAATAGACGCACGCCAAAAGCAACAATTGCGGCCAAATACAGGTCAATGCCTAAGAATCCGCCCAGAAATGCCAGACCTGCCGCGAGCAATGTGTTAAAAAAGAACCCTGACATGAAAATGCGGACATTAAACATTTTTTCCAAATAGGAACGAATGCCACCAAAAATCGTATCCAGGCCTGCCAAGAGCGCAATGGACAAGTAATTGCTGTACTCCAGCGGAATGCGCAAATCGAGAAAAAATCCAACAGACAGACCAATAATGAGTCCGACGACGGGCAACCACATGACTATGAATCTCCTTTTGCTTTAACTGGTTTCATATATTGGATCACTCTGTTTCCGTCATATGCGGAAATCAGCAGATTTTCTCGCTTTTCCATAATTACTTGCTTGTTGGCAAGCTGGAAGTTTTCTTCTACCCCGGCCAGCTTCAATCCGGTCAGCAAATTGTCCGGTTCTCCCAGAGCTTTTAGCTCATAAGGAGGTCTGATCGGTTTGGTATCTACCTGGATCTCTTCCCCGACGTTGCGGATGGAGCTGGTGGAAATCAACCGCTGTCCATTGATCGACACCGCTTTTGCACCATTGGCAAACAGTTCGTTGACCAGCCAGCGCAAATCTTCGTCTACCACCAGGTTCTGCGGATATAAAGCATCTTGTCCCGCATCTGTAGAAGCGGCTGAGGTGCTGGGCAAAGGTGCGTCAACAATACGAACGACAATTCCTTCTCCTTCCATACTGACCAGCCCTGCCAGCTTTTTCGCCCTCTCCAACTCGTCCTTCATCACACTGACGGATTCGCCGGCGTTCAGTGAAGTCTCATATTCATAAAGAAGCTGCTCGTTTTTGGACATATCCGCCAAAAGGCTCTTATGTTTTTCCAACTCTTTTTGCAATGAGATTCGAAGTTCCGTAATACTGCGTGATTCCGTCACCTTGGGATCGTGTTTGCTCTGCAATTGAGTAGCTAACATAACACCTATAATAGCACTAATAGAAGTGAGAATAAATGCCATTTTGTGGTTTTGTCTCGTCATGAAACCCCATCCCTGTCTATTATGAAGAGCTGTTTTCTGTTTTGGTATCACCGACAAATGCTGGAAGTTGGACCAAATCTTTCTTTACCACATCAATTTGCACATAGCCTTCCAAGAGATTGATTACACCACCTGGCAGTTTTAAGGCATTCTCTAATGTGACCGGATCGCCGATTGCCGTAATGACAAAAGGCGCAGCAGACTTTACTCCGTTCACAATGACAGTCGGCCCGACACAACGAATGGCCGTGTTGGCTACCAGGCGCTGGTTGTTGATGCTAATGCCTTCCGCACCGGCAGCAAACAACTCATTTACTACCCGGCGAATATCCTGTTCATGCACAATATACTTGGTAATATCGCCTGAATTGGCTGCGTTCGGATTGTCCTGCATCGTCACCACGACTCCCGGCCCTTCCACCTGGACAACTCCGGCCAGCATACGCGCGGTTTCCAGGTTTTTCAAGACATCTGCAGCAGCTGATTGTCGCTGGGCCATCTCTTCCTCTACTTTGCCTACTTGCTTCTGCAGGGCCAGAAGCTCCAATTCCAGCTTGCGGTTCTGCTCCTTCTCGGCAAGAATCCGTTCGTTCATCTGAGTTTCTTGCTGCCACTGCTGGTCTTTTGCCCGCTCTTTGACCAAGAGCTTCGTCGATTGTACGGAACTGGCGATCAGAAATCCCGTGGAAATCGTGACAAAGGTCAAATATATATGAAATTTACGTACTTTCATGATCGGATGACTCCTTCTCCTCACCCGAGCCTTCCTGCTCAGGGACTTCGGTACTGCCGTACTTGCTATACCAAGTGCTTTCCAGCATGTAAATGATTCCTTTTTCTCCGTTGGGGATCTCTTTGACGACAGAAGGATACCAGACGATTCTTTTGGCTAAAAGGTAGATGACGCTTTGTACCTGATTGCCGTCTTTCATAAACAGGGTAATCCGCTGCTTGTCATAAGGTGTCTGGCTGAGTGTGATATCGGAGATCTCCGACAGCATGGCGGGAGGTATCTCCGCTAATTGCTTGCCCAATTCCGGCAGCAGTTCAGGCGAATTCCAGTTTCGGACAATCGGCCTGTCCACTACCAGGTTTTTGTTATTTTTCTCTTGTAACAAAATACCATTCTCCAGTAACGGAGCCCGATTGCCGGCAGCATCGATAACAATCGCTACCCGTTTGTATTCTTGTACGTGGAGTTGAATCGAACCGGGAAACTCACGTGTAACGGTAATATCTTTTACTGCCCTGAGGACGGATGCATTCGCCTTCACCTTGCTCTCCCATACACCCAAAAACTGCATTCCATTGGAAAGCCCAGATGCTTTAATAATTTCTTCAGGAGAGTAAATCGAATTGCCGTAGACTTGAATATCGCTCACCTTGCTGTATGGCGAACGGACAAACATCACGACGAGGATTGCGACAAAAAATGAAAAGAGCAAAAAGAGCAGTTTGCGGCTCCCCTTCTTTTTCGGTTTCGGTGGTATCTGTTTTACTTGCGGGATGCGCTCGTTATACACTGCCATGTCCGCCCCTCCACATGTCAATCTGAAAACAAAACCATTGAAATAAAGTGAAAGCGGCATAGTCGAGATATGCCGCTTTTTTACCGATGTCATATCTTATATGGTTATCCGGGAAATCGACGCACCCAACTGCTGCAGCTGCCATTCCAATCGCTCATAGCCCCGGTCTATATGGTAGATTTTCTCTACCGTCGTTATCCCTTCAGCGGCGAGACCTCCCAATACCAAGGCTGCACCAGCTCTGAGGTCAGTCGCTTCAACGGTAGCACCCGTCAATTTGTTCGTTCCCCGGATAAATGCTGTACCCAGATCTACGTAAATGGAAGCTCCCATTCGTGATAATTCATTAACGTGTTTGAATCTTCCTTCAAAAATCGTCTCTTTGATCACACTCGTGCCTCTCGCCGATGCGAGAAACACCATCATCTGGGCCTGCAAATCCGTCGGAAAGCCCGGATAGGGAGAAGTAATGATGCGATCAATCGCCCTTGGGCGGGACGTACTTTTGACTTCCATTATATCATGGTGGGTCTTGATTTCAACACCGCAAGTACGGGCTACTTCAATTACGGCGGTCAGGTGTTTGGGTATGGTATTGGTCAGTTCCACATACCCTTGTGCGATCCCCACAGCCAGTAAATGGGTGCCCGCTACAATCCGGTCCGGAATGATCCGATAGCTGATACCCCGAAGCTTCGTTACCCCGTCGATTTCAATCGTATCCGTGCCGGCTCCACGAATTCTGGCACCCATCGCGTTCAGGAAGTTCTGCAAGTCGATAATTTCCGGTTCGCGCGCCGGGTTGTGAATATGGGTCGTTCCTTTGGCAAGAACGGACGCCATCATGATATTTTCTGTAGCCCCGACACTGGGGAACGACAAGAAAATATCGGTCCCACGCAATTGTTTGGAGCGGAAGGTTATATATCCTTCCGACTCTTCACTTTTCGCACCTAAAGCGGCCAATCCGGACAAGTGCAAATCAATCCGCCTCTCGCCAATGTCACAGCCACCCGGACGTGAAATCGTCACTTCCCCAAGACGAGCAAGGAGCGGGCCCATTAAAAATATGGAAGAGCGCATCTGTCCCATCAGTTCATCCGGAACATGGGAGACAGATATGGAAGTCGTATCTAAGCTAACACATCCATCGGTATGCCGCACGTTGGCTCCCAATGCCGTCAAGATTTTCAACATCACTTCTATATCCTTGAGAT
Organism: Paenibacillaceae bacterium; assembly: GCA_041920465.1. GTDB lineage: Bacteria > Bacillota > Bacilli > Brevibacillales > Brevibacillaceae > Brevibacillus_H. Next base: position 17,218 of record JBHGXW010000043.1, read on the forward strand.
GCGGCACATCGTAGATATGAAAATGCCCTTCTGCCAATATAGCGGCGGCGAGAATTGGGAGGGCAGCATTCTTAGCGCCTTGAATCCGAAGCGTACCGGACAGAGGTTTTCCACCTTCGATAGTAAAAGCCTCCAAACTTTCACCTCCGTGTTACCCCTCGCCCACCACCAAAACTTCCGGATGCAGATCTACCCCGAATTTCTCCTTGACGGTAGATTGGATATGCTCCATTAAGGTGAGGACGTCGGCAGCCGTGGCTCCTCCGTTATTGACGATAAAATTGGCATGAATTGTCGAAACTTGTGCTCCTCCAACTGTATAGCCTTTCAGATTTGCGGCCTCAATTAATCGACCGGCATGATCGCCAGGTGGATTGCGAAACACACTTCCGGCACAGGGTTGCTGCAAAGGCTGAGTCTGTCTGCGGCGATCCTTGTACTTGGCCAAAGCTGCCGCAATTTCTTTTCGGTCACCCTGTTTCAATTGAAGGACAGCTTCCAGCACGATTCCTTTTTTCGCCTGCAAAAGGGAGGTACGGTAGCTGAATTGCATCTCTTCGTTCGACAATACCTTGGCTTCGCCATCTTCAAAGAGGATTTCGGCTTCTTTAAGAATACGTGAAAGATCAGATCCATGCGCACCCGCATTCATGTAGACGGCACCACCAACTGAGCCTGGAATACCTCCCGCAAACTCTAGACCAGTCAACCCCATTTTGCCTGCTTCCACCGTAAGGCGAATCATTGAATACCCGGCACCAACACGCACCTCTTCACCCCTAAACTCACAGTGACTTAAGCCCTCAGCCACTTTGAACACGGCTCCGCGTATCCCTCCATCCCTCACTAGAAGGTTAGAACCGCGTCCAATTACTTTCCATGGAATGTTATGACGATGGATGATTTGAACAGCCAAAATGAGTGATTCTTTATCCTTTGGCTGGATCAAGAGGTCACAAGGACCCCCAATCCGCCAGGTCGTGTGGTTGGCGAGAGGCTCGTTGGTCCAAACCTTTCCAACACCAGCTTTTATCAACTCATCAGCGATGTACTTCATAGTGAACCTCCTGACACAAATGCTAGGTGGGAACTAAGTCTATCACGTGTTTGCTTCATCATATGCGGCTCTTCAGGTGGGCGTGACAGAAGCCCATCTACACTTTTGCCAGCTCTTTCACCACGCGATAAACGGCAGTTGCCGCGTCTTGTTTGCCTAATCGAAGGGATTCCTGCTTCATTCGTTCATGCAGCTTGCTGTCGGTTAAGAGCGGAGAGAGTGCCTGCGCAAGGGAGGCCCCTGATAAATCCTGCTCCAAAATAACGACAGCCGCTCCTGCCCGCTCCAGCCCCCGGGCGTTCTTCTCCTGATGGTTGTTGGTCACATAAGGAGACGGAATCAGAATGGCCGGAATGCCGAGTGACGTGATTTCGGCAAGGAAGGAAGCTCCTGCCCGGTTAACGATCAGATGAGTAGCCGCGAGCAAATCGGGCATCTGATGCACAAACGGAAGAATTGTCAAATTGGCAGGCTGCTGGCCTTGGTTAGCCAGTTCCGCGGCAAATTGATCGTAATGAACTTCGCCTGTTACATAAACGAAGTGATAATCGGGATGCTCGCTCATAAACGGCAGCATTTGCAAGGCAGCTTCGTTAATCGGACGCGCTCCGCGGCTTCCGCCAACGATCAGGACAATCGGCTTATCCGTTCCAATCAGATTTCTTCCTGCCTTGGCATCGCCGTGCAGCACTTCTGTCGCACGAGGGTTACCCGTGTAAACCGCCTTGTGTTCAGGGAAGTGCGCCAGTGATTCTTCGAAGGATACGGCGATACGATCCACGAACCGGGACAAGAAGACATTGGTTAGTCCAGGAACCACGTTCTGCTCGTGAATCATTGTGGGGATTCCCAGGCGAGAGGCTGCATAAACAACCGGTCCGCACACATACCCGCCTGTCCCGATGACAATATCGGGATTCCACCTTCGCAGAATCTCTTTGGAACGGGAAACTGATCGTATGAATTTCCATGCTGTCCGCAGATTTTCAAGTGTCAATTTGCGCTGAATGCCGGAAATATCAATTTCTTCAAACGGCAAGCCGCGCTTCGGCACCAGTTTGGATTCCAATCCCTTGCCGGTTCCTATATACAAAAAGTTAGCCTGCGGTTCATGACGAAGAATCTCCTCAGCTACCGCAAGCGCAGGATAAATATGTCCTCCTGTACCTCCACCGGTCAGAACGACGCGCATATGAATCACCTGTTTTCATAAATGTAAATGTTGGGAAACAAAAAATCTTATCTGGAAAACCGCGATATATTCAAAAGGATACCCACTCCGGTCAACATCAGGGTCAGTGACGATCCGCCGTAACTTAAAAACGGCAAGGTAATTCCCGTGACCGGAAACATCCCGGTTACAACACCAACATTGATTAACACCTGAATGGCAATCGTTCCTATAATCCCAAGTGCGAGCAAACTTCCAAATATGTCCGGGGCAGTAATCGCTACCCGCATACCTCGCCACAACAACAGCAAAAATAACAAAAGCACAAGCGTTCCGCCGATAAAGCCAAGCTCTTCCGCGACGATGGAAAAGATGAAATCGTTATACGGCTCCGGCAAGTAGGAGAATTTTTGCCTGCTTTGGCCAAGGCCAAGCCCCAGAAGTCCGCCCGGCCCGATTGCCAGAAGCGATTGGATGATTTGATACCCTTCGTTTAGAGGATATGCCCAAGGATCAAGAAATGCTTTAATCCGGTCCATTCGATACGGGGCTGAAATTATCAATCCGGCGAAGCCGGCTATCCCGACCAGACCCAATCCGGCGAAGTGGCTGATTCTCGCACCTGCCGCAAAAATCATCAACACGGCCATTCCCATCAACACTGCACCTGTGCCCAAGTCTGGCTGCAGCATAATCAGCGCAAAGCAAATGCTCGGAATCGCCAATGCCGGGACGAGACCTTTGCGAAAAAAAATGATCTTCTTCTGGTTGTCGGACAGCCACATGGCAAGAAACGCGGCCACGCCGAACTTGGCGAACTCGCCCGGCTGAATCCCGAATGACCCGAAGCCAAGCCAGCTTTTTGCCCCGTTTACTGCTTTTCCGATCAAAAGAACAAGCACCAGAAGCGCAATCGATGTGAGAAAACCGGTTTTTGCCCACTTTTTCCACGTCCAATAATCAATGTTCATCATGACATACATGGAGGCAATTCCCAGAATCGCAAAAATGAATTGCCGTTTGGTGAAATAGTAAGCATCCCCGAATTTGTGCATGGCAAATACGGCGCTGGCACTGTATACCATAACAATGCCAATTCCTAAAAGAAACAGCGTGGCAAAAATAATGTAAAAGTCAGGAGCAGTTCGTACCTTACTCATCGCAAGCCATCCTTTCTTGCACTACCCCTGCCTTCTCTTGCCAGATCAGGGGTCTTATCCTAGGCTTGTTCTAAGTTTATGCACGCCTTCCTTAAACATGCTCCCCCTCACTTCAAAGGACGGGAACATGTCCCAACTCGCGCATGCCGGACTTAAGAGAACGACATCGCCCGCTTCTGCAAGCTTGGCAGCCGCCAGAACAGCCTCATCCACATTATCGACGCGAATCCGGTTGGTAATCCCTGCCTCTTCGGCTCTGTCCAACAGAATAGGAGCGGTTTGTCCCATTGTAACAATCGCCTTGACGTGTTCCTTCAGGAAAGGGACAAGCTCTTTAAAGTCGATCCCCCGATCAAGTCCGCCGGCAATCAGCACGACAGGATTCTGAAAAGCGGAGATGGCTTGAATGGCCGCTTGCGGGTTGGTTGCTTTGGAATCGTTATAGTATTTCACACCCCCGACGGTTGCCACGTATTCCGTCCGGTGCTCCACTCCCTGGAACGTTGTCAAAACCTTGGCTATCGAGGCTGTGTCGGCTCCAGCCAATTTGCAAATGACGACAGCGGCCAGGATATTTTCCAAGTGGTGTTTTCCTTGTAAAGCTACATCTTTCACATCGAGTACGACTTCGGGTTCACTCGATTCTTGGCGGTAAACAATCTTGCCGCTTTCCAGATAAGCGCCTGGGCTTACCTTTTGCGTACGGCTGAAGAAGTACGGTTTTGCATCGATCGCATCCGCCAGCCTGCGAACCGCTTCCTGATCATAATTAAGAACGGCATAATCCGTTTCCGTCTGGTTGGCGAAAATTTTTGCCTTGGCCGCCAAATACTCATCGATTGTGTGATGATAATCAAGGTGCGCCGGATAAAGATTTAGGAGTGCGGCAATCTTCGGACGAAAGGTACGAGTACCCATTAACTGAAAACTGCTTAGTTCCGCCACCAGAATCTGTTCTGGCTTCACTTCTTCCGCCAGCTTGCACAGCACCGTCCCGATATTGCCGCCCACAACCGGATTCAGCGCAGCTTCCTTGAGGATGTGGCCGACAAGAGTCGTCGTGGTTGTTTTGCCGTTGGAGCCGGTGATGCCGATCAATGGAGCTTGTGACAGCTGATAGGCAATCTCCACTTCGGTAATGACGGGAATGCCCAGCTCCAATGCTTTTTGAACCGGAGGCGCTTCATAAGGGATGCCGGGATTTTTGACGACGAGCGAGATTCCGCTGTGAATCAGATCGTCAGGATGATTGCCCGTAATCACCTGGATGCCCAAAGCTTCCAGTTCTTCTATTCCGGATAATTCTACCTGCGGCTTTTTGTCATTGACGATCACATGCGCGCCAAAGCGGTGCAACAGTTTTGCAACCGCCACACCGCTTTTCGCTAAACCTAATACGACCACTTGCTGATGATAGTAGATGTCCATTTTATTGTACCACCTCTAAGTACACACCCAGTCCTGCAAAAACCATTCCGACCAGCCAAAAAGTGACAACCACACGCCACTCCGACCAACCCGTCAATTCGAAATGATGATGCAGAGGACTCATGCGAAAGATCCGTTTTCCCCTGGTTTTGAACGAAATAACCTGCAAAATGACGGACAGCGTCTCGACGACAAATACCCCGCCGATCACGGCCAAGAGAAGTTCCGTCTTGGTCATGATCGCAATCCCGGCCAGCGCACCGCCAAGCGCAAGCGAGCCGGTATCTCCCATGAAGACACGGGCGGGATGGGCATTAAAGACAAGGAAGCCAAGAACCGACCCGACTACAGCGGCGCTGAATATGGCCGTATCCGGATCGCTGGCCAGCCAGGCGATGATCGCGTAAGCTCCAAAAGCAATTGCCCCCGTCCCAGCCAAAAGGCCGTCAAGTCCGTCCGTAATATTGACGGCATTGGTAGTGCCCACCAAAAGGAAAATAAGGAACGGGAAGTACAACCAGCCTAACTCTATATTCCACGGAGTTCCCGGCAAATGCAAGGAGGTATCGTGCCCCATGCGGATTAAAAGATAATAAGCGATAATGGCCAGGAGAATCTGTCCGGCAAATTTTTGCTTTGCCGTTAATCCGAGATTTCGTTTTTTGCTGATCTTGATAAAATCATCCAAAAATCCGATAAGTCCGTAGCCCAGCGTAAGCAACAGCAAGAAGATAACCTCAATGTTGGTATTGGCAAATTTCAATACGGTAAACACCAACGCGAGCAGGATGATGGTGCCTCCCATGGTAGGCGTTCCCGCTTTTTTCTGATGGGACTGGGGGCCTTCTTCTCGGATGCTTTGGCCGAACTTCAGCCGTCTAAGCACCGGGATGAATAGCGGTCCGACTAATACTGCAATTAAAAATGAAGCAATAATCGTGATGATGAGGACATTGTCAAAAGGCATGCCCCAACCTCCTTTCCGAAGTATAAATACGAAGTGATTCTATCTGGTTCCTTTATTCACCAAGGAAAGAATCGATTCACGGGCCACTTCCCGATCATCAAACGGGAGCACTTCTCCTTTAATGATCTGATAGGTTTCATGGCCTTTGCCGGCAATCAGAATGACGTCATGCTCTTTCGCTTGCGAGATCGCGAAGGAAATCGCTTCACGCCGATCCTCCATCAAGACATAGCAGCTTGGATCCACCTCATGCAGGCCTTCTTGCATGTCGCGAATAATCGCCATTGGCTCTTCGGAACGAGGATTATCTGAAGTTAAGACGGTTACATCTGCATAGTTTGTTGCAATTTTGGCCATAATTGGGCGTTTACTCCTATCCCTGTCTCCACCGCAGCCAACGATGCAGAAAATTCTCCCCTGCGCAAATTCCTTAATGGTTAGTAAAGCATTCTCCAAACTGTCCGGAGTATGGGAATAATCAACGATGACGGTGAAATTCTGACCAGCATCTACCGGCTCAAACCGTCCGCTGACACCTTTTACTTCTTCCAGGCTTTGTTTGATATCTCGAAGCGGAACCCCTTCTGCCAGAGCCGTCGCAATGGCAGCCAGAGCGTTGTATACGTTGAACTTCCCCATCAGTTGCAAATTCAAATCAATCGTTCCGACAAAAGTATGTACCGTAAAGGAAGTTCCTCTGCCAGTCATTCGTATATGGACAGCAGACACATCTGCTTTGTTTTCAATTCCATAAGTGATGACACGGGCCGATGTCACGCGCCTGAACACCTCTGAGGCCGGATCATCTGCGTTAAGCACAGCGGTTTTCATCGCCTGATGCTCGTAGCGGTTGCCAAGCTGGGAAAAAAGGAGCGACTTGGCAAACAAATAGTTTTCCATGGTTTTGTGATAGTCCAGATGATCTTGAGTAAGATTGGTAAACACGGCAATGTGAAAATCGCAACCGCGAACCCGTCCCATATCGAGAGCATGAGAAGATGCTTCAATAATGGCATATTCGGTTTCTATCTCTCTCATTCGTCGAAAACTGTGCTGCAATTCCAAAACATCAGGAGTAGTATTCTTGATCTCTTCATACACGTCTCCAATCCGCATATGAATCGTTCCAATCAATCCTGTTTTCTTCTTTTGGTCAGACAATATTTTATCAATCAAGTGAGTCGTCGTCGTTTTGCCGTTCGTTCCGGTTACCCCGATCAGCTTCAATTCCTGGGTAGGCGATTCAAAAAAAAGATCAGCCACAATCGCCATTGCCCGTCTTGTATCCGGGACAACTGCCACCGTAGCGCTAACATCCAAATCTTTTTCCGAAAGAATGGCTACTGCTCCTTTTTCTACCGCTTGTTGGGCGTATTGATGACCGTCTACCGTATAGCCGGTCAAACAGATAAACAAATCTCCCGGTTTCACTTTCCGCGAGTCCACACTTAATCCGGTAATCTCAAGATTGTCGTCTCCGTTTACGTGAACCAGTAGCAGAGGAGCGAGTAATTCCTTCAGCTGCATGAGTATGGCACCCCATTCTCCACCTTAGTATAGACAAAAGTACATGCTTTTCAAAACAAGGATGTGAGAGAGCCTTTGTTATAAAAAAGACCCTCTCCACGAAGAATTATTGTATAGCTAATTGACCGTTTTGTCACCAAGGAAGATGCGAATTTTTGAGCCCTCCTCTACTTTGACGCCGGGAGATGGGGATTGCTTCACGATATAGGAGCCCTGCCCGGATACTTCAAGCGGCATGGTGTAATAAGATGTGGTGATCTCTTTCATGCTTAATCCGGTTAGGTCAGGAACTTCGTAATATTTTTTGTCGCCATACTGATATTCTCGCTCGATTTGATTTTGACGTTTAGGCACTTTCATATATTGCAGCGAAGATTCCAGAATATTTCTGACAATCGGCGCAGCAATCAAACCGCCGAATGCTTGCGCTTTGGGATTGTCAACAGCGATGTAGACGAGAATTTGCGGGTCATCCGCCGGGGCAAATCCAATGAAGGATACGATGTACTCCCCTTGCGAATAGACGCCGTTTTGCACTTTTTGCGCTGTTCCCGTTTTTCCGCCGACGCGGTAGCCGTCGATATAGGCATTGCGCCCCGTTCCTTTGGCCACGACGCTCTCCAGAGCATAGCGAACTTTGGCGGACGTTTCTTCGGTAATTACTTGTCTGACCATGGTGGGTTCTGTTCTGCCGATGACACTATGCGTGATGCTGTCGCGCCACTCCTTGGCGATGTAAGGTTTCATCAACTTGCCGCCGTTGATCGCTGCAGCAACGGCAGCCATTTGTTGAATCGGTGTAACGGATACCCCTTGGCCGAAGGAAGTGGTTCCCAATTCTACAGGCCCTACTTTGTTCAATTTAAACATGAGCCCGTTTGATTCTCCCAACAGATCGATTCCTGTTTTCTTGCCGAACCCAAACTTGTCAATGTATTGAAAAAGCCGTTCCTTGCCAAGCCGTTGTCCCATTGTGACAAAACCGGGGTTGCAGGAATTCTCCACGACTTCCAGCATCGTTTCAGAGCCGTGTCCTTGCCGCTTCCAGCAGCGCAAAGGTCTGCCCGCCACCGTAATGTAGCCGGGATCATAGAACGATTCATTAAGATTTACCGCCCCTTCGTTCAGAGCAGCCGCCAATGTCACAATCTTGAAGGTTGAACCCGGTTCATAGGTTTTCCAGATGGGCAGATTGCGGTTGTACGTCTCAACCGGATAATCCCGGTATCTGCTTGGATCAAATGTGGGGCGGCTGCCCATCCCGAGAATTTCGCCGGTCTTCGGATTCATCGCAATCGCCAGCGCATCATCAGGCTGATAGGTCACCATTGCCTGATCCAGCTCCCGTTCAATAAACGATTGAATATTGGAGTCAATCGTTAAATACATGTCCATTCCGTTGATCGGCGGCACATATTCTTCTGCTTCTCCCGGCATCATCCGCCCGGCTGCGTCTGCCGGAAATGAAACATATCCCGGAGTTCCTTTGAGAAACTTGTCATACACCCGCTCCAAGCCGGTTAATCCCTGGTTGTCAATACCGGTAAAGCCAAGCACCTGTGCGGCAAACTCCCCTTTCGGATAAGAACGTTCCGAATCCTCCGCTACTTGGATGCCGGGAAGCCCCATTTCCTGAATCTGCTTCGCTTTCTCCTCCGAAATCTTGCGTCCCCCCGGTACACGGTTAATCAACTGCCGTTTGGTAATGGCTTCGTAAATATCTTCTTCTTTCTGTCCGAGCACCACCGCCAATTTCCGCGCCGTTTCCCTGGGGTCTTTGATTTGGGCGGGAATGGCCATCACGGAAGGAACACTAATGTTTTTCACCAGCACCTCGCCGTTTCGGTCCATGATATTCCCCCGTTTTGCCTCAAACGGAATTTGACGGTTCCACAGATTATGCGCTTCATTCTGCAGCCATTGTCCCTGAACGAGTTGGATGTAACCGAGCCGCGTAATCAGGGCTGAGTAAAGGACGATTCCGATAATCAGAGCGATAAAAATTCGGCGGCGTACGGTAACATTGGATACCCGCACAGCAAAGTCCCCCTTGCGAATAGGTTTGTCTTTTTTACCCTATTCACTAGAGGGACTAGTTAGAACTGATTATGGAGTTGGCGGAACCAGCTTGACTTGCAGATTTCCTTTGCCTGTAAGGACGGTGCCGGGCGGAATGCTTTGCTCTTGTACAAAACCGCTGCCATAAACCGTTACATGAAGTCCGACGAGTGAGGAAAACTCCATTACTTCTCTCAGCGACTTCCCTTTAAAATCAGGCATGCGTACGTCTTTCAGCTGGTTGGTAATGAGCACCACCTTGCTTCCCGGATATACTTTATCCAAAGCAGCCGGATACTGGCCCACGATCTTCGTGCCGGTGCCGATGGTCTCCGTCGCATACCCATCCTGCTTTGCCCGCATGATGGCAGATTGAGTGGCCATTCCCACGTAGTTTGGCATCACCTTATCCGTCTGCTTCACCTTGATCTCTTTGGCTTGCGTCAGATCCGGCTTTTGCTGCAAGTACTGCAGGCTTCGCTCCATTACGGAATTAAAAATCGGCGCTACGGTCAAGCGGCCCAAAAGACTGGAAGGTTGGTCCGTCTCAGGATCGTCTACGACTACGTAAACCAGAAGGCGCGGATTGTCTTTCGGTGCAAACCCGATAAAGGAGACGATGTAGTGGCCCTCCAGAATTTTACCGGTTTCTTCGTTATACTTTTGCGCCGTTCCTGTTTTTCCGGCTACGTGGTAGCCAGGGATATCATACGCTTGTCCGGTCCCCTTTTTGCTGCTTACGACCGTTTCCAGAATGTCGCGCACACGCTTGGCCGTACTCTCCGACACCACGCGGCGGACCACTTCCCTTGGAAACCGCTTCACGATCGCGCCTGTATGAGGATCACGCAATTCTTTGACAATGTGCGGCTTCAAGAGCTCTCCACCGTTGGCAATGGCGCCAATCGCCGCCACTTGTTGAATCGCGGTTACGGCAATCCCTTGTCCGAAGGTGGTTACAGCCACGTCACGCGGCGAGCGGGGATGCAAGAAGTTCTCCATGTTTCCTTCGACTTCTCCGGGAAGTTCAATTCCTGTCTTTTTGCCGATGCCAAACAGATCGAAATAGGTTTTTAGCAGGTCTTTCTTCAAACGCTCGTAACCCAGGATGACAAAAGCTACGTTGCTGGAGCGCTGAACCCCTTCCAAAAACGTAATTTTCCCCCAACCTTGCCCGTTGTTGTGGTCGTTGATACGCTTCCCTGGCACCTTGGTGTACGCCCCGGATTGGTAGGTTTCATTTTCATGAAATAAACCCTTCTCAATCGCTCCGGCCAGCGTAATAATCTTGAATGTGGAACCAGGCTCAAACATGCTGGTAATTGCTGCATTGCGCTGATCACGGTAGTCGTTGATATCCCAATACTTGTTCGGATCAAACTGCGGGCGGTTGGCCAGCGCCAGAATTTCGCCTGTGTTCGGGTCGGCTACGATGACCGTCATCTGTTTTGGCTTGTATTCCTTTTCGGTGTTGTCTAACGCTTGCTCCACGTAGTCTTGTATTTGCCGGTCAATGGTGAGGACTACGTTTAACCCGTCCTTGGCCGGTTTGTACTTTTGTTCACCGTCAGGCAGCGAGTAACCGGCACCATCTTTGATAATCTGCAGCTCTCCCGGTTCTCCCTGCAGCTCCTGGTTAAACTCTTTTTCGATTCCTGCCTCCGCCTTGTCTTCATACGACATGTAGCCTAATACATGTGAGAGAAAGGCATTGTTGGGATAATAACGGCGAGTCGTTTCCGTGAGAAATATTCCCGGCAGCTGGTTTACTTCACTCTCTTTACCGGTTGCGTCTTTCGGATATTGCAAGGCAAGAACTTGTTTTTTCTGCTCTTCCGTTAATTTCTTGCCTTCCCGTCCCACTTCGACGTACAAGACACCGCTTTTTGATAAGATATTGGATAATTTTTCTACAGGCATATTGAGAATTGGTGCTAGTTTTCGCGCTGTTTCAAACGGATCTTTGACATAGTCATCGCCAATCCGTTTGGCTTCTTCCTCATTCCGCGGCCGGAGAACGGCATTCAACGTGTACGCTTTGCCCTCATAGGCCAGCACTTCACCGTTACGATCGAGGATGGAGCCGCGAGTGGGCCGGATATGTTTATCCCTTTCCCACTGTTTCTTGGCTAAATCGATAATCCAGGCAGCCTCCACTGACTGAATCCACCATACCCTGACCAGCAATCCCATGAACAGCAAGATTAATCCAGCACCAAACCACAACGTACGCCAGTTTATGCGTCGTTTCGGATCCACTGATCTTCACCTCTAGAAAGAGTATCGGAAGAGAAAAAAGAAAAAGTTACCCCGCAAAATTCGCGAGAGTAACATATGTTAATAATTCGCTTTCGCAACTGTTCTCTTGGGAGCAACCCCATCAGGAGAGATTACACGGACAGAACCGGGCGAAAGCACCATTCCCTGGCTTTCTGCCGTGCGCAAAATTTCCTCCCGGCTGCTCATCTGGTCTATTTTTAGTTGAAGCGCCGCATTTTGCTCCTGCATCGCCATGATATCCTTTTTTGTTTTTTGGATTTGATAATTGTATTCGGCAATTTGGACGTAACGGTAACCGACAAATCCGACAGCGGATACAATCAAACAGACAAATAATAAATATAAGAGCTTTTCTTTCATCGGAATGGCAGACTTGATGATGAGCGTTCGCTTCTTGCGAGAAGTCGCAGATTTGGACCGTTCCAGCTCGACTGCTAAATTTCCTCGGTAATAATAGCTCACTTTAATCCCCCTTTTTCCGTTGCCATTTTAATCGGCCAGTTTTTCGGCAATGCGCAGTTTGGCTGAGCGGGCACGCGGATTGTCAGACAGTTCCGCATCGCTTGGCAAAATCGGCTTGCGTGTCACAATCTTGACGACAGGCTTGTTGCCGCATACGCATTGCGGGAATGATGGCGGACAAGTACATCCTTGGGCAAATGATTGAAATGCTTGTTTGCAGATGCGATCTTCCAACGAGTGGAAAGTAATCACACTTACCCGGCCATACGGATTGAGTAACCGGATGGAATCATGAATGGCGTCTCGAAAAGCTCCCAATTCATCATTGACTGCGATGCGGATCGCTTGAAACGTCCGTTTGGCCGGATGCGGGCCGGATCGTCTTGCCGGAGCCGGAATCGCTTCCTTGATCAGCTCCACCAGCTGTCCCGTTGTCGCAATCGGCGCTTTTTCCCGCTCTGTGACGATTTGCCGGGCAATCCGCCGAGAAAACTTCTCTTCACCGTATTCCCAAATGATTTGGGCAATCTCCTTCTCGTCCCACGTGTTCACCACATCGTAGGCGGTTAAGGGAGCTTCCCGGTCCATTCGCATGTCAAGCGGGGCATCCGCATTGTAGCTGAAGCCGCGCTCTCCTTCGTCAAGTTGCGGCGAAGAAACTCCCAGGTCATACAGAATTCCGTCAACGCCGGCAAATCCTTGCTCTTGCACGACTTGTTTTATGTAGCGAAAATTACTTTTCACCAGTACAACCCTGTCCTGGTAGGGAGCTAATACATTTTTGGCATTAGCCAGTGCGGTATCGTCCTGATCGATGGCGATCAAGCGCCCTCCCTCGCCGAGACGCGAAGCAATCAGGCTGCTGTGTCCCGCACCACCCAACGTACAATCTACATAGATACCGTCCGGTTTGATGTTTAATCCTTGCACAGCTTCTTCTTTTAACACGGTAATATGATGAAACAAGATGTGTCCCCCCGCTTAGATTACAAATTAAAGTCGACGAGTTTCTCCGCGATTTCGTTGAAGGAACCTTCGGATTCATCGAAGTAGTTCTCCCATGATTCCTTGCTCCAAATCTCCACGCGGTTGGATACGCCAATCACGACACACTCCTTGCTTAAACGGGCGTGTTCACGCAAATTGGCCGGTATTGTTACCCTTCCCTGCTTGTCCCACTCGCATTCGGTTGCTCCGGAAAAGAAGAAACGGGTAAAGGCCCGCGCATCCGCTTTGGTAAATGGGAGAGATTTCAGCTTTTCCTCCAGTGCTTTCCACTCGTCCATCGGGTAGACAAACAAACATTGGTCAAGTCCGCGGGTGATCACGAAAGAAAGCCCGAGTCCCTCACGGAGTTTCGCCGGGATGATCAGGCGGCCTTTGTCGTCGATGGTATGCTGGTACTCGCCCATGAACACGCCTTATCCCCCACTTTCCTCCCAAGGGGCACCACTTTCCCCCACTTTTCCCCACTCGTTTACCTATTTGCTATTATAAAAAAAAATCCTGCATTTGTATGCAGGATTTTTTCTTCATGTTTTTTAACGGGTTCGCTGATTATTCGACCCAGCTTTCCAGATATGCTTTTTGCTCCGGCGTCAGCTTGTCGATGCTTTTGCCAAGCGCCTCCAGCTTGTAGCGTGCAACCATTTCGTCCAATTCGTATGGTACGTTCAATACGTTTTTGCCCATTTCCTTGTAGTTTTTGCTCACATATTCAAGACCAACGGCTTGCAGCGCGAAAGTCATGTCCATAATTTCTGCCGGGTGACCGTCGCCTGCTGCCAGGTTTACCAAGCGGCCTTCCGCAAGCAAGTACAATTTCCGACCGTCTGCCATGACAAATTCTTCAATGTCTTTGCGAACCACACGCTTGGATGTCGAGAGTTCTTCCAGTTCTACCTTGTTTACTTCGACATCGAAGTGGCCAGCATTAGACAGAATCGCTCCGTCTTTCATCACTTCAAAGTGTTCTTTGCGGATTACGTCGCGGTTGCCTGTCACCGTTACGAAATAATCCCCGTGTTTCGCCGCTTCGCTCATCGGCATTACTTCGAAACCGTCCATGTACGCTTCCACAGCTTTGATCGCATCGATTTCGGTGACAATTACTTTGGCGCCAAGACCTTTTGCCCGCATCGCAACGCCTTTGCCGCACCAGCCATAGCCCACAACAACAACCGTTTTACCTGCCACAACCAGGTTCGTGGTGCGGTTAATGCCGTCCCATACGGATTGTCCGGTACCGTAACGGTTGTCAAACAAATATTTGCAGAACGCGTCGTTAACGGCAACCATCGGGAATTCCAGCTTGCCCTCATTAGCAAGTGCTTTCAGGCGGAGAATACCGGTTGTTGTCTCTTCTGCGCCGCCGCGCACCTGGGCCAACAGGTCACGGCGCTCGCTGTGCAGGATGGATACCAGATCGCCGCCATCGTCAATGATCAAATCAGGGCGGGTTTCCAGTGTTTTAATCAGATGGCTTTTGTATTCTTCCGGACTAGGATTGTATTTCGCAAAAACGCGGATTCCGTCTTCCACCAATGCCGCGCAAACGTCATCCTGAGTCGAAAGCGGGTTGGATCCGGTAATGGTTACCTCTGCCCCGCCTGCTTGAATCACCTTCGCGAGATAAGCAGTCTTCGCCTCCAAATGCAGGGAAATGGCCACCTTCAGTCCCGCGAACGGCTTCTCTTGCTCAAAACGGGCCCGGATGCGGTTTAACACCGGCATATGTTCTTTTACCCAATCAATTTTCAAATGCCCGTTATGCGCCAATGCCATATCTTTAACAATGCTTTCGGAAACCATGTTCATGGATTTCGTCCTCCTTCTCGATCAAACAAACTAAAAAAAACAATCATTCACTATCTTATCATACACGTCCGAGCCATTCATCTATTTTATGGCAGTTTTACGATTGAACGGTGTCCCGCAAGAGCAGATCGAAAAATTTGCGCAACGCTTGCGGAATCCATTTTTTCTTATGGTAGACAAGCTGCGTGCAGACGCGTATCTCCGGATGTGAAAACGGCAGGATGACCAGTTTTCCCTTTTCAACATCCTCCTGTACGGCGATGCGCGGGAGCAGGGCTATTCCCAGTCCGTATGCCACACACTGCTTGATTGCCTCCAAACTGCCAAACTCAAACGATGTTTCCGGTCTTGTTCCCGAATCGCGCAAAACCGTTTCCAGCATCAAGCGGTAACTGCAGCCGGACTCCGTAACAATCAACGTCTCACCTGCAAAATCCTCCGGGTTTACACGCTCCGCTTTGCTTAACTGGTGATCGGGTGAGGCAATCATGACCAACGGTTCCTCCCGAATCGGAATACAGGCCAGATCAGGATGGGTTTGCGGATAATCAAGCACAATGGCAAAATCGTAAACCCCGTCTCTCACTCCCTGCCGCAAATCATGGCAAACCCCCGGCTGCAGAAGCACCTTCATCCGGGGATGCTCCCGACGAAATTCTTGCAGATAAGGCGGTAGATAAAAGGCGGCTAATGATTCCACCGTTCCAATGGTAAGCGTACCCTCCATTGCCGTTTCCAAAGACAAGCGCTCTTTGGCTTCATCCAATATAGACAATACTTGATCGGCATACCGCAAGAGCAGCTCGCCTTCTTGAGTCAGCCGGATCTTGCGCCCCCAGCGCTCAAACAAAACAGCGCCAAATTCCGTTTCAAGATTTTGGATTTGGGTGGTGACACTTGATTGGGCATATCCTAACGTTTCTGCCGCCCGGGTAAAGCTTTGCGATTTGGCCACTTCCCGAAATGTTTGCAGATAGCGTGTATCCATTTGTAATAGTCCCCCATTCCCATACAATCTAGTATCTCTTGGTCACGTTCAATCGACATTTCCGATAGTTAATATCAATAATTATAGATAATTCTGATCTCCCAGTCTATGTTACACTAATCGCAACAATGACAACAAAGTGAGGGATTTGCATGAACAAAGCTTCCGCTCATTCTGGCGAACTGCAGGAAACCTTATCATTTCCCCAAATCGTCGCCTTGTACATCGGGGCTGTATTGGGTTCGGGCATTTTGTTAATTCCCGGCCTTGCTGCAGAAATGGCAGGACCTGCTTCCATTATCGCCTGGGTGGCTATGTCGATTCTGGTGATTCCGATGGCGATCACTATGGGCCTCCTGGCTGCTCGCCATCCCCATGCCGGCGGTGTCTCTCACTTCGTCCGCCTGGCATACGGAGACCGGTTAGGAAACATGGTGGGATGGTTCTTCCTCTCCTCCGTACCGATCGGTGCGCCTATTCTGGCGATAACCGGCTCGAAATACGTCTCCGTTTTGCTGAATTGGGGTGACGCGCAGGTATTCACATTGGCTGCCCTGATTCTGATCAGCGTGGTGGTGATGAACATCATCGGCTTGCAAGTGGCAGGCAAGGTGCAAACGATTGTCGTTTCCCTGATTTTGGCCATCCTGCTGTTGGCGATTGGCACCTCGATTCCGCATGCTACCGTCAACAACTTCACGCCATTTTTGCCGAATGGCTGGTTAAGCGTGGTTCAGGCAGCCGGTTTGCTGTTCTGGTGCTTCATTGGCTGGGAAGCCGTCACCCATTTGTCGGCTGAGTTTGTAGACCCGCAAAAAAACGCAATCCGCGGCGTCTTCTGGAGCGCCGGTATTGTGGCACTTTTGTACTTCGGGATCGCGTTTATGACCGTTGCCACTCATAGCTACGGCAACGGGTTATCGGAAGCGTCTTTAAGCGTGATGATCCAACTTTCGCTTGGCAAATTCGGCGGTTGGGTTGTGGCTGTTACCGCTCTGTTCATCTGTATCGCGACGGCCAATGCTTATGTAAGTGCTGCTGCCAGGACCGCTTATGCGCTCTCCAAAGAAGGAATTGCCCCGAAATGGTTTGGCATCCTGCATCGCAAGTATTCCACCCCAATCGGCGGGCTGGGTTTCTTGTCTCTATGCTTCGTAATTGTGCTGACAGTTCTGTACAACAGATGGATTAACCTGGCGACGCTGATCGAGCTGCCAAATGCCACCTTCTTCGCTACCTACATCGGCGGCTGTTTTGCCGGGGTCCGCTTGCTCGCTGGACACAAATTGGGATCGATTGCAGCCTGGATCTCGCTGATCGTAACCGGCGGCTTGTATCCATTCCTCGGCTGGTCTGCGCTGTATCCGCTGTTGATTGTGATCGTCCTGTTTCTTTTTGAGAAAAACGGAAAAAGGAACTCTCCTTTTGGATGAGTTCCTTTTTTTCACACCTGTTTCAATTTGGCAATTCCCTCTTTGCACACACCTGTGGTAAGCCGCGAACAGCCATTCTTTCTCCTTGTTTCCTTATATATAAAAGACCTTGTGCGCCGGATCAAATCCGAAATCTGCGGCGACGATCCGATCAATCAAATCCAGCCCATGCAGATTCAGGAAGCTGAATGCGTTATGAACGCGCTCTTGCAGCTTGCCAAACGGAAGAAGTGATGTTTCAATGCGGTCCAACCGCTTTAACCGGATCTCATGTTTATTGATTTGGGACTGTTTGCTGCGACTTTCCAAAAATGTGATTTCTCTTTCCAAACGCTGCAGATTTTTCAATGCCATCGCTTTCATCCCCGGATCCATCCTTACTACCTGTTCCACCAACGGCCGGTATAAGGCCAAAATCTCGTTTTTTGTCTGGATAAAACGCTCTGATAAATCCGGGTCAATCAAACCGTTGACAAATTGGCTCTTCCAACTGGAGAAATCCTGCAAAACCTGCTGCAAGTCCAAATCAAACTGCGCCATACATCGCTTCACTGCCCTATCCAGCAAGGTAATGGAGGTACGCGGCAAAACGATCGGCAATTGGTACCCCAATTCTGCGAAGTACGTTTTGAAATAGGCCCAGTAGGCGATTTCACCCGGACCTCCGATGAAGGCCAACGTAGGAAAAATATGCTCTTGGGCAAGCGGACGCGAGACAACGTTGGCACTAAACCGCGCAGGGTTCGTTTCGATCTGTTGAAGCAATTCTTCGCGGGTAAAGACAAGTTCGCGATGCTTGGTAAAGAAACGACCTTCTTCTTGATAAATGAGCAATCGCTCATTGTTGTGATAAACAAACAAGTGAGCTTGCCGTTCGTCCAGTTGAAGCTGCGGAACATACCCGCTTTTTTGCAGATTGGCTGCAGAGCTAGCAAGAATTTGCTGAATTTGCTCAGCCCGGGAAACCATTTCTTGAAATACAGCTTTTTCCAGTTCCCTGATAAAAGGCAAGCTGGACTCAACCAGAACCAACCCGTGCTTGCCGAAGAGAAAGGCCATAAGTCGAGCGAACCAATCCACCAGTGTCTCCGATTGGTTGGCTGTTTCTGTCAGCATTTCTCTAAGCTTCGGAGTATGTACAGTTTCCAATTGATCGGCAAAAAACTGCTTTACGAATCGGATCATCTGCTCTTTTTCCACTTGAAGATGGCTGGCCGATCCTTTGCCCGCCTTCTTCATCGACAGCTTGTACTTCACCAGTTTTCCGTCTGCCTCCGTAGAGTAGGCGTGGTTTATCTCATCGAGGTCGTGATCCTCCCCGGCAATCCAAAAAACAGGGACAACCTCAACCCCTAGCCGGCGTTGCAGCCTGCTCGCTGTCTGAATCAAGCTTACCGCTTTATGAATCGTGTATAAGGGTCCGGTTAAAACCCCTGCTTGCTGCCCGCCGATCACGACAACAGTTCCGGGTTTGCGCAATGTTTCAATTTGCTCTATTGCACGTTGATCATTTCCAACGCGGCGGTTGTATGCCAATAGTCCGTCTGCCAGTTGTTCCCGATGTGGATAGGAGCGGGTTTGCAGCCATTTCAGGCGAGCATGATAGGAATCCCACTCATAAGGTGGATAGTGGAAAAACCGGATTGCAGATCCCTTTGTTTGGACATAATCTTCCACCAATTTATTACTTTTAGAAAGTAAGATGCTATCTATATTCATGTCTCTTCCTTCTTTCCTGTTTCCTCTGACAGCATTATAGCATGGAAAAAGCTGCGAAAGAAAACAAGACAACCAATTGCTTGGTTGTCTTGCACATACTTTATGCATTCCCATATACCATTATATTTGAGGCGGAGTAACGGACCAGATGATTACGGCTTCTTCGTTTCCCGTGTTAGAAATCACATGAGATTGAGCGTTATCAAAATAGACGCTGTCTCCGGTTTGCAGATCAAACGACTCATCGCCCATTTTCACGTTCACCGTACCGTTGACGATGACCAAACACTCTTCCCCTTCATGCTGGACAAGCTGATCGCGAGTTTCTTCACCGGGCTGAAGCCTTACTTCCAGCATCCCCAACCGAGCTTTTCTGCCGGTTGACAGAACCGAATAGGTTCCCGTCGATTCCGGAAGAACAATCATTCTTCTCTTGTCTTTGCGGATGATATGCACATAATTATGGTCAATCTCTTCAAAAAAATAGGAAAAGTTTGCTCCCAATGCTTTGGATATACGCCAGAGCGACTCCAGCGATGGTTGTGAGATTCCCCGTTCTACCTGACTTAACAACCCCTTGCTTAACCCTGTCCGAGACGCCAAAACTTCCAGTGTAAAGCCTTTTTCTTTGCGAACTGTGCGAATTTTTTGACCTACCATTTCAATTGGAAGCCGCATCAATACACCTTCTTTCTGTTCGACCAAAGAATCATTGAATTGTTTTACCTGCGCTTTATGTAATTAACCCATTTGCATCAATTTCCAGATGCCAGTCCCAAACAACACGACATAGGCAATGCTAAACAGCAGAAAGGAGATGCGCCACGTGGAAAAACCGATCTTGCCCGGATAGATTCGTCCTCGTTTCTGTTTTTGCAGCCACATCAACAAACCGGCAATTACGGCAAACAGCAAAAACACCCAGAGCCAGACCGAAATTCCATCCGGCCAAATCTCTCCATACGCCAGAGTAACGGCATGAATCAGGAAAACGTTCGTGACGTTAACAGACCAGCGAACAGCCCTTCGCTTATCCTTGGTTCCCACTGCCAGCAATACGTATACCACGAGGAAAGCAAGAAACGGCACGGTCGTAAACACGCCCCAAATACTAGTCAAAATTTGCATCAAAGGTCTCTCCCTTTGATCGCCGCAGGCTTGATTTTAAAAGAACCGCCCGATACAGTGTCTCGTTCATTGGTGCCGTGATGTTAAGCTCGCGTGCCTTGTCCACTATATAACCGTTAATCGAATCGATCTCAGTCGGCTTGCCGTTTAACAAGTCCTGCAACATCGAAGAATAATTTTGTGAAGTACTTCGGCAGATTGCCAGAATATCCTGCCAATCATCTTCAGTAATTTTTTGACCGTTTTCTTGAGCTACCCTGACTGCTTCCTCAAAGATTCCGCGCATTATGCTCATAATGTGGGGAGATGGAAGAAGTTCCCCGTTGGCAATTTCGAACAACGAGGTCAACGGATTGATCAAAGCGTTGGCAAGCAATTTGCGCCATAAAAGAGAGCATGTTTCTTCGACGTACTGCATGGGAATCCCGCACTCGCCAGCCAGAGAGACGAATCTCTTGATTACCGGATCGGCTGTTTCTCGTTTATCCCATGGACCGATGCGAATCATACCTTTGCCTGTATGCTTCACCTGTGTGTGCGAGAGGCGTCGGCTTCCTTCGGTGTTGACGCCAAAGAACAATTGATCAGGCTTTATTGCCGTTTCCAATGCCTCTTTATGTCCCATTCCGTTTTGCATCGCGATAATCCGTACATCAGAATGAAGTTTCCTGAGCGAGGGAAGAAGCTGTTTCAGTTCTGTCTGCTTGACTGCGAGCAGGTATACGTCGGCAATCGGCCATTCATCCGAAGAAACAGTCGCGGCAACAGGAACTTGAATGATCTTGTTGTCCAATTGTTCCAATGTTAGCTGTTTCTCTCTTATACAGATGGATTGTTCCTTGCTTCGAGTCAGGAGATGGGCTTTTATTCCTCCATGCTGAAGTCTGGCAGCCATAAGCATTCCGACAGAACCGCCCCCAACTATTACCACATGCATAATTGCGCCCCCAACTCACGTCAAAAGTCCTGTTTTTCTAAAGCATACCAAACAGCTATTCATCCGAAAATAGGAAAATTTACTTGACGTAATTATTTTCACCTGGTTGAAACAAAACCGTCAAAAAAGCAGACGCATATCAAAAAACACCCGGCCAAAGCTTATGCTTTAACCGGGCGTGACCTTCTGCCTTCCTCTTGATTTAGACCGGATAAACCGGATGCTTGCGGTCGGTAAAGATTTGGCGCTTGCTCTGGTAGGCTTCAAAGCGGGAAATCAGTTCCCGGCGCAGGTCGCTTGGAGCAACGATGCCATCTACGATCAAATTGGACGCCAACAGATAAATGTCGATATCTTCCTGGTATTCTTTGCGTTTCGCCATGATGAACTCTTGGCGTTCCTTAGGATCTTCAATCGCCTGAATCTTGTTGCTGTATACCGCATTGACGGCTGCTTCCGGGCCCATTACGGCAATTTGCGCCCCTGGCAACGCAAGACAGCAATCCGGCTCAAATGCCGAGCTTGCCATGGCGTATAAGCCTGCACCGTATGCTTTCCGCACAATAATCGAGATTTTCGGAACAGTCGCTTCCGCCATTGCCGAAATCATCTTCGCTCCGTGACGAATAATTCCCGCCCGCTCAACCGCTGTCCCGATCATGAATCCGGGAACATCGGCGAGGAAGAGAAGCGGAATATGGAACGCATCACACAAATTGATGAAACGGGCAGCTTTATCGGCGGAATCAACGAACAGCACGCCGCCTTTTACACGAGGCTGGTTGGCAACGATTCCAACCGGCTTTCCGTCCAGACGGGCAAGTCCGGTGATGATCTCTTGAGCGAACAATTTTTTCATTTCAAAGAAAGAGCCTTCATCCACCAAAGCGTCAATGAAATCATGCATGTTAAACGGCGTATTTTGGTTTTCCGGCACAATGGTGGCGATGTCTTTGGCGTTGGGATTCGGTGCTTTTGCTTCCACAACCGGCGGTTTCTCGCCGTAGTTGGCCGGGAAGAAAGCAAGATAACGTCGTGCCGATTCAATCGCTTCTTCTTCGTTAGCGGCCAGAACGTCCCCGCAACCGCTTACAGAACAATGCATCCGTGCGCCACCCAACTCTTCCAGTGTCACCTTTTCACCGATGACCATCTCGGCCATGCGCGGCGATCCCAGATACATACTGGCATTCTTATCTACCATGATGACGATGTCGCAGAATGCAGGAATATAAGCGCCGCCTGCTGCAGACGGTCCAAACAAGACGCAAATTTGCGGCACCTTACCGGACAGCTTCACCTGATTGTAGAAAATGCGGCCCGCACCGCGGCGGCCAGGAAACATCTCCAATTGGTCGGTGATTCTCGCCCCTGCTGAATCGACCAGATAGATCAACGGAACTCTCAGCTTTTCGGCAGTCTCTTGAATGCGGATAATTTTTTCCACGGTGCGGGAGCCCCATGAACCTGCTTTTACTGTCGAGTCGTTCGCCATGACGCAAACGGTTTGCCCGTTCACTTTGCCGATGGCCGTTACCACACCGTCTGCCGGCAAATCGCCAGCCATGAAGTTGGCAAACAAACCGTCTTCAATCATAAACTCATCGTCAAACAGCAATTTGAGGCGGTCTCGGACAAACAATTTGTTTTGTTCTTTCAGCTTCTCGTGGTATTTGGCATCTCCGCCTTGCTTTACCTGTGCCGCGCGTTCATGCAGAGTATCCTCCATGTGTTTGCTCATAATTGCCTCCTTTGTTACTCACCGCGGTAAACTGGTTTTCGTTTTTCTTTAAATGCTTCCAATCCTTCCAATCTGTCCTTGGTCGGAATTATCACTTGATAGGCGTTGCTCTCAATCGCAAGACCGGTTTGCAGATCGACTTCAAGGCCAAAATCAATCGCCATTTTGGCCTGGGCCAAAGCAAGCGGTGCATTTTGCGCAATTTCTTCCGCAAGCTCGCAAGCTGCATTCATCACTTGATCGGCCGGCACAACCCGGTTAACCAAGCCTATCGAGAGTGCTTCCTGAGCCGAGATGCGTCGTGCGGTGAAAATCAGTTCTTTTGCTTTCGCTTTGCCGACAATCCGCGGCAGGCGCTGGGTACCACCCGCTCCCGGGATAATGCCAAGCGAGGTTTCCGTCAGGCCCATTTGTGCGCTCTCGCTCATCACGCGCAGGTCGCAAGCAAGCGCCAGCTCCGTCCCTCCGCCGAACGCAGCTCCGTTAATGGCAGCAATGACAGGCTTATTCAAACGTTCCAACTCGGTGAACGTATCGCGGATTGTCCGGATAAACTCCTGTACCTGAAGCTCACTCATTGTCCGGCGTTCCTTCAAATCGGCTCCGGCGCAAAAAGCTTTCTCGCCCGCCCCTGTCACCACGACGGCACGGATCTCTTTGTCAAAAGCAAGCTTGGCGATATGTTCTCTCATTGTTCGTAGAGTTTCAAGATTCAAACAATTAAATACATCAGGGCGTTCAATCGTGAGAATGCCTATTTGGCCCTCACGGCGCAAACTTACCGTCATGCCGTTTCTCCTCCCCTGTCCTTGCAATTTGCCGCACCATGCGCTTTCAGCATCTTCGAGGGCAGTTCCCGTCCCAGATGATGTTGGATGAAGGAGCCTGCTTGCAGCAAGCGCGGTAAATCGACACCTGTCCGATACCCCATCCCCTCCAGCATGTAAACCAAATCCTCTGTTGAGATATTGCCGGCAGCCCCTGGTGCGTACGGGCATCCACCCAGTCCGCCGATTGAGCTGTCAAAAATGCGAATCCCCTCATCCAAAGCGGCTGCCACATTAGCCAGACCTGTTCCTCTGGTATCGTGGAAATGGGCGGCCAAGCGCTCAGTCGGAAAATGTCTGACAAGCTCGGCAAACTTCTCATGCACTTGTTTCGGCGTGGCAACCCCAATTGTGTCTCCGATTGACACTTCATAGACTCCCATCGAAAACAGTTCGTCCGCCACTTTCAGCGTACTTGCAATCGGCACCTCGCCTTCATACGGGCAGCCAAATACTGTGGAGACATATCCTCGTACACGAATGCCCATCTGCAGGGCTTCCTCCACTACCTCACGCAGCACAGGGAAGGTTTCTTCAATGGATTTATTGATATTTTTTTGGTTGTGCGTTTCGCTTGCCGACATGAAAACGGCGATCTCTTCCAGTTTCGTTTCTTGTAGCCGCTCCAATCCCTTTTTGTTTGGAACCAGCGCACTGTAGGTGACACCCGGCTTCCTCTCAATGCCGTTCAAAACCTCAACAGCGTCGGCCAGTTGGGGAATCCATTTGGGGTTGACGAACGAGCTGGCTTCGATAAAGTCAAGCCCGGCATCGGCCAATTGGTTGATGAAAGCGATTTTTACTTCCGTTGGGACAATCTCTTTTTCATTTTGCAAACCGTCTCGCGGCCCTACTTCCACAATTCGAATATCCATCGCAGGCCTCCTTCTAACCAAACCTAGCGAGCGCTCAGTTAGTAAACATAAAACGAAAGACTATTCAAGTATGAGAATAACATCTCCCTCGTTCACGAAATCTCCGATGTTTGCTTTGATTTCAACAACTTTGCCGTCTGTTTCCGCTTGCAATGGCACTTCCATTTTCATTGATTCCATTACGACTACGTCTTGACCTGCGCTTACGG
This sequence comes from Paenibacillaceae bacterium, assembly GCA_041920465.1. Classification (GTDB taxonomy): domain Bacteria; phylum Bacillota; class Bacilli; order Brevibacillales; family Brevibacillaceae; genus Brevibacillus_H. The sequence goes on from JBHGXW010000043.1 coordinate 42,002, forward strand.
TGTCTCCAACTTGAACCAAAACATTGATTAAGGTACCTGCCATGTTTGCTGTTACGTTTTTCATCTGATACACTCCTTTGCAGTTATGAGGTTGATTCCATCCCTTTTAATTCTTTTTCTTTTGGATAAATTGGGTGTCATAGACTCCGCGTTTGAAGTCTTCATCTTTCAATACTTCAAGCAAAAACAAAAGATTGGTCTTGATTCCGCTGATATGGAAGGCTTCAACCGCTTCGCAGGCCCTGTTGACCGCCTGCTCCCGGGACGTGCCCGTCACGATTACTTTGGCGATCATCGGGTCATAGAAAGGCGTCACCTGTGTTCCCGCTTCTACCCCATCATCAATTCTAACATAATCCAGTTGCGGCGGCTGATACTCGGCAATTGTGCCGGGGGAAGGCAAAAAGGTTTTGGGATCTTCCGCATAGACACGCAGTTCAATTGCATGACGGTGAGCCTTGATATCGGACTGGCTGATGGACAGCACTTCGTTTCTGGCGATTTGAAGCTGGATTTCAACCAAGTCTATTCCTGTCATCTCTTCTGTAACAGGATGCTCTACTTGCAAGCGGGTATTCATCTCCAAAAAATAGAAGTTTTTATTCTCATCCATGATGAATTCTACGGTCCCGACACCTGTGTAACGGACAGCACGAGCTGCATCAAGTGCGGCCTGACAAATCTTCCGGCGAGTCTCGTCATCCAGGAAAGGGGACGGGCTTTCTTCTATTACCTTCTGGTGGCGTCTTTGGATGGAGCACTCCCTCTCCAGCGCATGGAGGAAATTGCCATGGTGGTCGGCAATAATTTGCACCTCGATGTGATGCGGGTTTTGCACATACTTCTCAAGAAACATGGTGTCATTGCCAAAGTATGCTTTGGCTCTCCCCTTTGCTGACTGGAAGGCTTGCTTAAGCTCATCGTCGCTCTTGCATACCTGCATTCCGATTCCGCCGCCGCCCGCACTTGCTTTGAGCATGACAGGATATCCGATTTGGTTGGCATGCAGAATCGCTTCTTCCACTGTCGGCATGTCGGCCTCTATTCCCGGCACAACCGGCACGCCCGCTTCACGCATGATTTGGCGGGCTGTCACTTTATCCCCCATCTGGGCAATTACTTCCGGGGTTGGCCCAATGAAGGTGATCCCCTCTTCCTGGCACCTCTTGGCAAATGAAGCGTTCTCCGACAACAGTCCGTATCCGGGATGAATGGCATCGGCACCTGTTGATTTGGCAGCCGCAATAATGGCTTCAAGATTTAAATAACTTTGCGGAACAGGCGGAGGTCCAATATGAACGGCCTCGTCAGCTTCACGCACGAACGGCATCGCTTTGTCTGCTTCCGAATATACGGCGACAGTCGCAATTCCAAGTTTCTTGCATGTACGAATAATCCGGCGGGCAATTTCTCCGCGGTTGGCAATCAGCACCTTACGCATGGCTACTCTCCCTTCTTCATCATCTATTCTCTATTTTGCCATTTCTCTGACGATTGTTCTAGCAGGAAATTTCAAAATCCTTGCAGGAAAACGGAATCATTGCCATTTATCAGGCAAAAATGCACAGAGTTGTCCTGAATATAGAGAATTTGTTGCAAAGTTGTGTATAATAGAAATGGAGAAATGAACAGGTATCCGTCATGAGGGGAGTGTAAAACAGTTATGTTTGAAGTTAAACGCTTACGCATAAACTATAAGACCTTAGAGGAATTCCAGAAATTTCGCGAATTCGGCCTGGAAGAATTATCCATGAAGGAGGATTTGGAATCAAACATCATCGAGAACGACTCCGAATCTCCGTTCTATGGAGTATATGACGGAACCCGATTAATCGCTCGGATGAGTCTGTATAAAATTGACAGCAAATATGACCGTTACTTCAATCCTCCACAAGATTATTACGAACTGTGGAAGCTGGAAGTTCTGCCTGATTATCGCGGCAAGGATATCGGGACAGCTCTTGTCAACCACGCGAAAAGCTTTGGCTGTCCGATCAAAACCAACTCTCGCTGCCGCGCCGATGAGTTCTGGTTGAAAATGGGTTTCAAACCGGTGAAGTACAACTTTGTGCGCGACCGGGGGGAGAACCCGTATGTATGGCTTCCGGAAGGCGTAGAAATGCAAGAATAACAGATACAATAAAAGACTGACATAGATCAAAAACCAAAAGAAGCGGGATTCGTCTCCCGCTTCTTTTGGTGGGCAGTTTTTTATTCTACCCGTTCCAAATTGCCGTTGGCATCCATCTTGAATACGGGTTTGGAAGGCTCTTCTTCCTTGAGGAACGCCAGCTTGCGTGCACGATCCATGATTTGCAGCAATGCTTTATAGTCTTCGTTTACGTTTTGCACGCTGTCCAATTCTTTTTTCATCTTGCTGTTGGCTTCCTGCAATTCTTTGATTTCCACTTCTTTTTGTTCCAATTCCCGTTCCAGATGTTTGACGCGCCGTACCACATCCTTATGTTTCATCAAGATGCGGATGGCGTTATCCAATTGCTGTTCTTCGTCTTGCATGGTGACGGTTGCCAGTGTGCTTGCCGAATGGCTGGCGACTTCTTCAACGGCCGGTTGGTTCGTACTACTTTTTGCCACGTAATCGTCCTCGGCGAATTCCGTGAAAGCCGGCAGACGCCCTGACTTTTTGAGCTGCTGCCGCTGGCTCTTGGCAATGGCTATCGCTGCTTCATAGCGTTTGCGGACTGTACTGTTCCAGCGAAAACCGCAAGCTGCAGCGGTACGGCCCAAGCGCTGTCCCACTTCTTCAAAAGCCGCCAGCTGTGTTCCACCTTCGCGAATATGACGGAGTGTTACTTCCGCCAGCACCAAATCATCATCGTCTGTCCATGCGTCCTGTCTTGAAGCTACCATATGTGATGTCCCTCCCGTGTACATATGAGGTGAATGTAATTCATTCTATGCTTTTCCCTATTCTCGTAGAATCTCTTTCTATTAGAAAACGTATCATTCTCCAATGATTGTACAGTGGAGTTGGATAGGAAAGAAGCAATGATAACCTATCGACCTAGAAAAAGTATCTCCAAGCCCTGGATTATTTAAACGGGAGGGACTCTACTTTGCTTCGAAAACTAGTTGGCCTATTTACGTAAAAAACGCTGAACAACCGCAACGTGCTGCTCACTGCCCCACAGGGAGGCACACTGTTCAATTTCTCTTCGAATTCGTTCCTCTTTACCGATTCCTTCCCGTTTCCAGGCCAATAATCGCATGTACGCTGCAATGCTCTCTGCAGGCTGAGCCGCGATTTTACCGGCAAAGGCAAGCACAGATTCTTGCAGCTTCTCTTGAGGATAAATTTCCTGGACGAATCCAAGCTGCTTCGCTTCCGAAGCTTTTATTCTTTCGCCTGTCAACAGAAGGGAAAGAGCGTTCGTTTCACCGAGCTTGTCCAACAGACGGCTGCCTCCCCCCCAGCCGGTGGTAATGTGCATACCAATCTGTACAAAACCCAGAACGGCCGTTTCACTGGCAAAACGAAAATGGCACGAAGCGGCAAATTCGCAGCCTCCGCCAATGGCAGCGCCGTTTATCATGGCAATCGTCGGTTTGGGATATTGATCAATCTCACTTAACAAATGACCAATCCTGGACAAGAGAGGATAGGCTTGTTCTTTTCCCCGCACCTTCATTAATTGATCCAGGTCGCCACCTGAGACGAACACATTTTGTTCACCGGTGAAAATGATCACCTTGACAGCGGAGTCATCACGGCATTGATTCAGAAACTGCCCAATTTCCTCTACCATCTCAAGGCTGATCGCATTTCTTTTTTCCGGGCGACTGAAGGTGATAAGCGCAATACCCCCTGTAATTTCCGTGCGTATCGTTTTCACAACGCAAATCTCCTCTCCGTTTGCTGATTCATTTATTTTATCCCCAGCAGATGGCAAAAAAAAGAGGAAGTGATGTCAATTCCATCACTCCCAGGTAGTTTTTCGTTATGCCAGCAAATTTTTCATGGCAGATTGGTTATAACCGATGATTACATTTTCCCCATCTGTCAAGATCGGGCGTTTCAACAGACGCGGCTCTTCACTCAAAAATTCCAACAGCTCGCGAACGGTTAAATCTTCAATGTCTATGTCGAGATTTTTAAATTTTTGACTGCGGGTAGATAACAGCTCGTCTACCCCGTTGCTGGTCATTTTGATGATTTCCAAAAGCTCTTCTGCAGATGGCGGGTTTTTAAAAAGATGCCGCTCCACATATGCAACTCCATTTTCCGTTAACCACGCCTTCGCTTTTCGGCAGGATGTACAGCTTGGATATGTAAAAAAGGTGATTGTTTGTCCTTGGGTAGCAGTCGCCATGACAACCCCTCCATCCCGTTTCTCCCTTATGAAAGAATCGGCAAAATTACTTACTTTTCTCTAGTAAAAATTATAACGATGCTAAAAACACTGTGTCAATAGTATTTAATATAATAAATCTAAACTTTGAGGTATTATTGTGAAATGTATGTTACAAGCTTAACAATCATGAAAAAATCCGCTACACTAGATTTCGACAATATTTGAAAGGGGGTACGCGTATGGAAAACGATGCTCAAAAATTAACCAATGCTCTTGCTGACCCCACCCGTTTTTCCATTTACCAGTACATCGCTTCCAGTCGTCAAGCTGTTACTGTCCAAGAGGTGGCCGATCACTTTTCAATCCACCCCAATGTGGCCCGTCTGCATTTAAGTAAATTGGAAGACGTTGACCTGCTTCAATCAATCTCCGATAAGAGCGGGAAAGGTGGCCGTCCCAGCAGGCTTTACTCTTTATCCAATCAAGTGGTAAGTTTACAATTTCCTCCGCGTGATTATCAAACCCTTGCTGACATCGCGATTGAAACCCTAATGTCTTTAGGTGAGCACGCAGAATCAGCTTTGATTAAAATGGGACATCGCATGGGATTGGAAGCAGCAAGAAGAGCGATGGCGGAAAACTCACTTGATCCGGCCAACATGCCTTTTCAAAAGGCGCTTGACAGCATCACCCGTTTAATCATAGCCCAGGGCCTCAATCCTGAAATAAACGTATCAGATGATCACACCATCCGTTTCCGTGTCTTTAACTGTACATTCTCCGATGCTGCCAAAAGATATCCGCAGAGTGTATGCAAAATGCACAACGCGTTACTTGCCGGTATATTTGAAGCGTATTTTGGAAAGATTGAATTAAAGGAAGAAGAGTCCATGATGAACGGCTGCCAATCTTGCACCTATACCGTGGCTCGTTTGCCGAAAGAATAAAAGCTATGAAAGCTCTTCCGATGAATCAGAGGTGTAGTCACAGGAAGCTCATACTTTCTGATTCATTCATAAAAACGTCATAGACTCCCGTTTACACTCCACTTCATGTCCATTATAATGGAATGGAAATCTTGCTGTTGGAAATTTTTGCAGAGGGGAGGATTGCGGATGGATCGCATGTATCGTGTGCTAGGTTTTTGGACTTTGATGATTGCACTTATGGCTCTTTGGGGCTCTCTTACGAAAATGGCATTATTGTTTTTTGCTTTGACAGGCGTATTTGTAGCTCTCAGCTACATGCAATTATCCGAAAAGACCTACTTAAAAATCTTCTTCGGATTTATGTTCTGTTCTTTTGTAGGTTTTACTTACTACACTTTCTTCATGATGCCTCTCGGCGGAGGAGAACATTCTTTCCTTCAGTTGATGATGTAAGCAAAGAAAGATGCTCGTGTGGCGAGCATCTTTTTTGTTTTGAATTAATATGATTTCTTCTGCACAAGGAAGCGAAACACTCCCCCCATTCCTCCCGGCAAAATCAACTGTTGGATGGCCCGGTTTCGTTTGATCGCCTGACTTGTAAACGGATCGGAATCATTGTGGCTTTGCGCTTTGTACAAGATTCCTTGCTGAATCAAAAATTCGTCTTGCCGCTGAAAGCTAACCGTTGTAAGTCCTGCCTCTTCTCCCCATTTCATCAGCGCCGAGAAATTGACGTGGGCCGTCATATCTTGTTCGCCAATATGGATAAACGGATTCTCATGTGCCTGATGGCGGTAATAACACATCAGGGTTCCGCGGTTTCGGCTCGGATGGTACAATTCCTCTTGCAAATCACCGTAATCAATCGTCAGCACATACCCTTTTTTCAGCAATTTGGCTATCTGATTGATGGCCTGCTTCATTCCCAGGTTGACTTCCAGGCGCATGCCGGATCGAACCTGCAAATTCTCCTCCTGAAGATAGGCCGCTACTTCATCGGTCAAGCACGGCATACGTTCCTCCGCAAATTGGCTGTTACGGATAGCCACACCCATTTCATGCCAGCCGTCCTTATCCCGAGTCAGCATATGGACGGGAAAGGCGTCGAAGTATTCATTGGAGACAACTACGCCTTCCACTCTTTCACAAGCTGCCGCTTCCTCTATCGACGAATACCACACCTTGCGTCCGGAAAAGCCGGCGATCGACTCAGCCTGCAGCTCCCGGTGAAAAGGACTTGCCTCAACCAGAATGACTTGCATCCGTTCATAGAAATCTGGTCTGTCTGCCTTGATTCGTTCCAGCATGTGCTTCACCATATATCCGGTTCCGCCGCCCAGTTCAATCAATGCCGGATGATCCGCCTTCAGTTCTTCCCACCAGCGGCAGACGGCATCTGCCAGCGTTTCGGCAAAGACGGGATGAACCGTCGCGCTTGTATAGAAGTCTCCCTCTTTGCCAACCTTCTTCCTTGTCGATGTATAGTAACCAAGCTCGGGATGGTAGAGGGCCAGTTCCATAAATCTTGCAAATGGGATGATCCGGTTGGGACTTTGCTCAATTTCCCTCTGAATCGCCAGGGATAGCAGATTTTCCATAAGCGTTAAGACTCCATTCTACAGTTTTTACAAAACATTTTTTACCAATCGACACACAAACCTGCCGTCAGTCGTTATAATGAAAGAGTATTGCCACTTTATTGGAAAGGAGCATTGTAAAGCATGCGTAAAAAGATCTTCCTGCCGCTGTTTTTCGCTTTCTTTCTGGTAAGCTTATTACTGGAAGGATGCAAAGACATGCGGACAGCCAAAGACGTGTTGTCAGATGCGTTTAAACAGCAGGCAGCACACAACTCTTACAGCTTTCAAGGCACAATGAAGTTTCAGATTGATGCCGACCCTGCTCTGTTGCAATCAGATCCCAGCGCGGCTGCATTTATAGAAGCGTTGAAAAAATCGCAACTTTCCTTCCACGGAGCTACATCTGCCGAACCTTTCCAAACAGAACTGATTCTCGATGCCAAAATTGAACTGCAAGGCATGTCCATGAATTTTAACATGCCGATCCTGTTCAATCAAGAAAAGCTGTGGGCAAAGGTTCCCGCGACCGATTTCTTACCTGGGCTGCAGCAATTGAAGGGCAAGTACGTCGAAATCGACTTCAAACAGCTTGAGCAGATGAGCGGACAGCAGATTCAATTTACCCAAAATCTCAAAGCTCAGCGTGAGATTGCACAAAAAGCTGCTGATATCGCATTCAGGCATCTGGGCAACGAATACTTCAGCGATGTGCCAAAAGATGCTTTCCCGCTTCCGGAAGGGGCAAAAGAAGGCCGGGTTGTCAAATTCCAGTTAACCGACGACAACTTCGCTCCGTTCGTGAAAAAGCTGCTTGGCTCGATCATTCCGGAAGTATTGGACGCGGTGGCTAATTCGGAATTGGGCAAAGATATGAATAAGGATGAATTAACCAAAACAAAAGCGGATCTGCAGGACGCTCTGAAACAGTTTGAAGCGAATGGCGACAATTGGAAGAAATCCTTACACATCGAGAAAGCCGACTTCATTTCCGTCGTTGACCAAGACAACAACTTCCCTTATCAATTATTGGACCTGAAAATGAAAATTACACCGCCGGATGAGCAGGGCTCTTTAACCCTTGGCATTACCTTTGACCAACAATTAACCAACATTGGTCAACCGCCAAAATGGGAAATCGGTACGCCAAAAGCGGAAGAAATTGTTCCATTATCCACCCTAATGAACGGTACTAACTTCTAAGGTGAATCTATGCGAAGATACCTGATCCTTTGTTTGATCATCGGCTTGCTCACTCCTCCGTTTGCCATTCAAGCGGAGGAGCGGTTACCCATCGAACAGCTCATCTTGCAGCAGCATTTTACCCAATTGGAACTGGAGCGAAATTTGGAACTAGTGAAGGAAGAAGAGCAGAATCTGCTTCAACAGATTGACGATTTGGACCTCCAGTTGGCCCAACAAGAAAGCACCATTCAAGAGATGCGTAAACATGCAGGAGACGTCGTCAGGGCGTACTACACGGGAGAACGCGGCTCTCTTCTCTCGCTGTTGTTTGAAACCAAAGATTTCAACGATTTGCTTTTGTTGCTTGATTTCTTGCAGCTTCTTTTTGAACACGATATGGCCAAACTGGAAAACTTCCAGACAGAACGCAGCAAAGCTTCCAAACTGCAAGCGGAGAAACAAGCCCGGCTTGGCAAAGTCCAAGATCTGCGTGCCCATTTTGAGCAGCAGTTGGCAGAGATCAAGCGGATTCAGGAAGAAAAAGAAAAGAATCTTAAAACCCTAAAGGATCCTACCTCTGTTCAATCGCTGATGGATCATCTCATTGAAGATTGGCGCAACCGCGGATTGCCCGCTTTCCGCACCTATTTCTCCGCACTTGCTTCCACGATGACGGACATGCGCGAGTTGGCTACACCCGACCATATTCAATCTAACGGATTGTTCACCCATACGCTGATCATCGGTGAAGACGAGTTCAACCAATTCCTGACGAAGAAGAATGAGCTCTTCAAAGGCTCTCATTTTCAATTTGCCAATAACAAGTTGATTGTCGATGGCAGCTATCAGCAAATGAATCTCAAAATTGTGGGAGAGTACGAATTAAAATCGCCGACTGAACTGAAGTTTCATATGAACGAACTTGTTTTTGACGGGTTTGAGCTGCCAAAAACCACGATTGACGAACTGGAAAAGGAATATAATCTTGGTTTTTATCCCAACCAAATCTCTCCCAACATCCGGGTCGAGGGCTTAACTCTCGCCGATCAAAAACTGCAGCTTCAACTAAAATTTGAACTGGGATTTGGATTTTAAGATACCCGCCCGCTTTATCAACCGCTGTGCCGGGCGGGGCCCCAAGCTTTAAAGACTAGCGCTGGCTAGTCTATTTTATTGATAAAAAATTGGTGGAAAATCGCAGATTCATTTGTTAAAATTTTCCGGTGTAGTTTTGGTGTTAGGGGGAAATATTTTGCGCAAGAGTCTTGTTTTCTTTATGATATTATTTCTTGTTGGCTGCGGGAATACAGTGCCGGCATTTGAAGCCCAAAAGAAAGCTTCGACAGTTCCGTCAGTTCCGCCAGCTTCTCAAGCCAGCAGTTTTCAAACCAGCAGTTCTAAACCGGCTGAAAATGCACAACCGGTTGAAAGTTCAGCCGAAGCTAAAGTGACGTTACGGGCTATAGGTGACGTATTAATTCATTCATCCATTTACAAGGATGCAGAAAAAAAGGACGGAACATACGATTTCAAACCAATTTTTTCAGAAGTCAAAAAATATATAAGTGATGCTGATTTGGCAATTGCCAATCAAGAGTCGATGATCGGCGGTAAAGGTATCGGCTTATCTTCTTACCCTGCTTTTAACAGCCCCTTTGAAGTTGGAGATGCAGTAAAAGACATGGGGATAGACCTGGTTACTGTTGCCAACAATCATACCCTTGACCGAGGAGAAAAAGCGGTACTCAGCGGATTACAATACTGGGACAAAATTGGAATACCGTATACCGGCGCGTTCAAGTCTCCTGAAGACCGAGACAAAATCAGAGTCCTGACAAAAAACAACATCCGCTTTGCTTTTCTTGCCTACAGTTACGGAACAAACGGAATTAAAGTAAAAAAGCCTTATCTAATCAATCTGATTGACTTGAACCTGATCAAAAGCGATGTGGCAAAGGCCAAAAAAATCAGTGATGTAGTCGTCGTTTCGCTTCACTTCGGGACTGAATATGAGAGATTTCCCAATGTGAGACAAAAGGAATTGGTGCAAGAACTGGCCGACATGGGAGTGAACATCATCATCGGGCATCACCCGCATGTACTTCAGCCGCCTGCCTGGGTGAAAGGGAAATACGGGAACACCACTTTTGTTGCCTATTCACTGGGAAACTTTATTTCGGCTCAGGAAGGCATTTATCAGCTGATCGGCGGTGTAATCGGGATTGACATCACCAAGAAAACCGAAAACGGAAAAACCATGATTCTGATGGACAAACCTGCTTTTGCACCGACCTACGGATATTACAGGAATTGGCACAACTTTAAAGTAATACCGATGGAAAAGTTATCCGATACCCAATTAAACAATCACCAAAAATATTACGAAGAGATTACGAAACATATGAGAGCCTGCATTCCCAATTTGATCATTGATCATATGAATTAGCCTATATTTTCAAATCCTGCTTAGCCGTAATGTAATTGTTGAAAATTGATTACGGCTTAAGTTAAAATAACCATATCGTTATATAGTTAGAAGGTGATTAATATGGACCTGAAAAAAGCGGCAGAAGCATTTAAAGCATTGGGAGACCCTACACGCTTAAAAATTCTTGCTTTGCTTAACATCCGGGATTGCTGTGTATGTGAACTGGTACCCATTTTCAAGATTTCACAACCCGCTATTTCGAAACACATGACACGTTTAAAAACAGCTAACCTGGTTACGGAATCCCGAAAAGGAATGTGGGTGTTCTACTCCCTGAATCGCGAACAACTGGAAAGAATCGGGTACACCCTGAAAAATCTTCCTGATTACTCAGATGAGTTGAAACAGCTTGAGGCAGACGGATTACTTGTATGTACGGGAGAAGAAAATGAAAAATAAATTACTTGCAGAGTTTATCGGAACTTATTTTTTAATCTTTGCCGGTACTGGCGCCATTATCGTTAATTCCTTGACGCAAAGTCTTACTCACGTAGGAATTGCCCTAACTTTTGGCCTTGTCGTCATGGCACTCATCTACACATTTGGGCATATCTCCGGTGCTCACTTTAAACCGGCTGTAACCATAGGATTTCTTGTTCATGGTGACATTCCTTTCAAGGATGCCTTAGCTTATATCATTACGCAAACCCTGGCATCTATCGCTTCCAGTACAACCCTTCTATATATGTTTGGCAACACGGCTAACCTGGGGGCTACACTGCCGCGATTCTCTTGGCAGCAGTCCTTTATCCTGGAGTTTATCCTTACTTTCATTCTCATGATGGTCATCTTCGGCTCTGCGGTACATGGAAAAGCAACCAAGTCGTTTGCCGGTGTTGCGATTGGTGCGACGGTTGGACTGGAAGCCATGTTTGCAGGCCCAATCTCCGGTGCCTCGATGAATCCTGTCCGTTCATTGGGTCCCGCCCTCATGTCCGGGAGTCTACAGTACCTCTGGATTTACATTGTTGCAACCATCCTCGCTACCATCGTTGCAGCATTGGTATACAAAATCATTCATGAAAAAGGAGAGTAATTCATGAGTAAAAAGCTTGTTTATTTTCTTTGCACAGGGAACTCCTGCCGAAGCCAAATGGCAGACGGTTTTCTCAAGGCACTTGGCAGTGAAAAATACGAAGTAAAAAGCGCAGGACTTGAGGCTCACGGCTTAAATCCTCGTGCCGTTCAAGTAATGAAAGAAGCTGGTGTAGACATCTCTGCCCATACTTCCGACGTGATTGACCCTGAGATTCTGAATCGCGCAGATTATGTTATTACGTTATGCGGCCATGCTGATGAACACTGCCCTGTGATCTCCAATCGAAACGTCGTGAAGTGGCATTGGGGCTTTGATGACCCAGCCAAGGCAACAGGAACTGAAGACGAAGTGATGAATAAATTCCGTGAAGTGCGTGATGCGATCAAACATCGGATAGAAAAGTTTGTTAATACTGGTGAATAAATGAGGGTCAGGACTTTTCCTGACCTTTTCTTTTAATCGACTCCAATATTAGGGCTTCTTCTTTCCAAAAGGAGTACATCTCTCCAAACACCGTTCAATTTACCGATCCGTTCCCGTCTTCCCACTTCTCTGAAGCCAAATTTTTTAACAAAAGCTATCGTATTAAAAAAAGAAGCGATACAATCGCTTCTTCGCTGCCTTTTATCAGGAGTTTTGCAATCCATTTTTGATCTCATCGAAATCTTCTTCGTCGTTCAGCATCCTATATTTGATCTCTTCAACATTTTGGAACTGCCCGTCTTTTTTCGCCCAATACCAGACAAGAATAGCAGAAACGGAGAAACAGATCATTACTGTCAAAAGCAAAACCGCACTAATGGACAATCCGAACATATTCCTTACCTCCTCGTTTTGCAGACGACGTTACCCGTTATTCTTCCACAAAATGACATATAAATGCAAACAAGAACTATCTTTTTTAGTTTAGCAAGCTTTCCCCGTCTTTACTAGTAGGCAGAAAAAATCATGAATGAACGTTCTGTGACCAACCGCACACCTGGATGTTAGCGCAAAAGCCCGGTGACGAACGGATTAAACATTTTTTCTGTCTCGATGGTGGTTTTCGATCCATGACCGGGGTAAATAATCGTGTCATCGTCCAATTCAAACAATTTGTCTTGAATACTTGCCATTAACGTCTCGAAGCTTCCCCCCGGAAGATCGGTACGGCCAATTGATTGCGCAAATAAGACGTCACCGCTGAAACAGTGCTGTCCAATCACAAATGAACAGCTGCCAGGTGAATGGCCTGGAGTATGCAGCACTTGTATCGTAAAACCGGCTAACTCCAGTGTTTGACCGTCTTGAAGCTCGCGTTCGGCCGGGTCGCAGACAATCGGCTCAGACATACCGAATAACTGGGAACCGTTCAGGACCGGATCGATCAGCCAGGCTTGCTCCTCCGGATGAATGTATACAGGTGCCTTTGTCAGCTTGCGAACCGCTTGCAGTCCGCCAATATGATCCAGATGGGCGTGTGTCAACAGAATTGCCGCTACTTTTTCGTTTCGAAGCGCATCTAATAGCACAGCTGGCTGCATCCCCGGGTCAATCACAAGAGATTCGCCTGTCTGTTCATTGGTAATCAGGTATGCGTTGGTCTGGAATGGCCCCAAGCTAAACGAACGGATTTTAATCGTCATATGATGATGACTCCTTTCTTCTGTTCAACCGATAAGGTAACATATGGTACATTCTATAGTACCAAAGATGACAGAGGTGCTACAATGATTCGACGTGTATGGACCATCGAAATGGAAATTCCAAGCGGTAAATAGCCCGGCTTTTACGCTCAGATGATCCATAAAATCGGGGATGAGGTTGAAATAATCGACCGATTCGGGCAAATGTTTATCGTTGCCGACTCTAAGCAGTTGGTACAGGTAAAAGAGATTTTGTCGCACCAAAAATGAAAACGACCCAGCTTCAGACTGGGCCGTTGTGCAGCAGCTTCGCGAACATATCATTGGCGAAATCCATGATCAACCGGACAGCATTTATTTGCTTGATTCAAACCATCTGGAGCTTGCTCTGCACATTGCCGCCAAATACAAGGTAATGCTAGAGGTTATAGACGGAACTTCTCAATAAGGCGCTGCAATTCGTGTGCTTTCTGGCTGAGCGAGAGCGCCGAATGGGAGATTTCTTCAATGGACAGCAGTTGTTCTTTTGACAGGGCGTTCACCCGATCAGCATTGCCGGCTGAATCCTTGGCGATCCGGGCCATCTCGTCAACGGAGGCAGCAACCTGCTCGGAGCCTGCCGACATTTCTTGGGCTGTGGCGGAAATATCACGAATTTGATCGGCAACATTTTGGGACGATTCATAGATATGCTGGAATGCTTCGCCTGCTTCAATCACTGCCCTCAGTCCGTCTTGCACCTCTTTGACGACCGTATTCATCGAGATGACGGCGCGGTTGGTATCGTGCTGGATCTCCTGAATCAGGTTCGTGATTTGGCTGGCAGACGTATTGGATTGTTCCGCCAGTTTACGAACCTCATCGGCTACGACGGCAAATCCTCTTCCGTGTTCACCTGCACGTGCCGCTTCAATCGCCGCGTTCAAGGCAAGCAGATTGGTTTGGGTGGCAATTCCGGAAATAACCTCCACTATTTGCCCAATCTCTTGTGAACGTTCGCCAAGCAGTTGTATAATCGTAGCCGAGTCTTGGACGGAGTGGTTAATCGAGTTCATTTGGGAAACCGTCTTCTGGATCGATTGGTTCCCTTGGCTTGCCTCTGCAGTCGTTTCACTTGCCGCTTCCGATACTTGAGCAGATGCTTCGGCTATCCGCGTAATGCCAACCGCCATTTCTTCCATTGCTCTGGCGCTTTCGTCCGCTCCCTGCACCTGATTGTGCGCTCCGGCAGATACCTCTTCAATCGCCATGCTTACATGTCTGGTTGCTTGACTGGTCTGTTCGGCGTTGGCTGTCAATTCTTCTGCCAGGGAAGCCACCTGCTCCGTCGTATCCGCCAATTGATGAAGCACGGAACGAAGCGAGTCACTCATCTTGTTGAAGCTCTGGCTAAGCTGTCCCAGCTCATGTGCTGCCTCTATGCCAATGTGTTGGGTCAAATCGCCCTCGCTTACCTGTTGTGCTGCGTCTACCAATCGGGAAAGCGGACGGGTAATGGATCGGTTGATGAAGAAAGTTTGGATAAATCCGAGAATCAAAGCGAAGAGAATGACAAGGCCGGTGGTTACAAAGATCGGATTTGCCGCCTGGGACACTTCTTCGGATTGCATCGATCCGGCAATTTTCCAGCCAGTCAGTTTATTGGTTAAGTAATTTGCCATCTCTTTGCCGTTCGCCGTTTGAAACTCAAGAACCCCTTCATCCTGTCCGTACATGCTGTTCACATACGATTCCGTATTGACATCGCCAATTTTGCCGGTTGGATGAACCAGATACTTTTTGTCTTTATCCAGGATGAAGACGTATCCTTTTTCACCAATTTTTACTTTCTTGGCCAGTTCTCCCAAGTATTTCAAGCTAATGTCAAGTCCGACTACACCGCTGCCGTCTGATGTGGTACGGGATGTGCTGATGATGACCTCGCCAGACGATGCGTCAACATACGGAGATGTCAGAACAACTTGATCTTTTTTGGCAAACGCGTCCTGATACCACGGGCGTTTCCGCGGATCAAAATCGGGCGGCAGTTTCGCGTCTGGTGATAAAATCATCAACCCGGTCTCCGAACCGACATAAGTGTTTTTAATCTCGGGATGAAGCTGTTGGTAGCGATCCAGCATCGCCTTGATTCCCTGGGCGGCATTTGGCGCAAATTGTTCGCGCTTGATGGTTTTCGCGAGGAATTCGGTATCTTTAATTTTCATTTCAATGAATTGGGTGATGCTGTCGTTAAGCAGCTTGATGTTTTCTTCAGAAGAAAATGTCAGTTGATCTTCCAGCTTGTTTTTGGCGCTGTCATAAGCAGAAATGCCAATGATCAAGCTAGGCGCTAAGAGTAGAATAATTGATGAAAGCAGTAATCTTTGGCGAATTGAGACCCTAAAGAAATTTCTGAATTTCATGGTTCGTTTTGTCATCCTCTCAAGTCAAAAAATAACAAGAGTATTATACCACCAGATAATGATAGTGAAACTACATTCCATAAAAAAAGCTTTTCTATCGGGTCATCCGAAGAAAAGCTTTTTTCTTCTCTTCTATTGTACCAAATCAAATCGGTAACCGACCACTTTATCTTTCACAATGCTGAATAGCATCTGATATTTGGAGCCTTTATAAATCAACTCTTTGTCACCCTGCGCTTCACCATATGCTTGTTTTACCTTGTCGATGGAATCGTATACGGCTACACCTCGGTTTGTTCTGATGGTTTTTCCTTCCGCTTCAGAGATTCCGCCGGTCATCAGGCTCTCGATGAGACCGCCCCTCACTTTCATGATAATTTGTGAGTTACCGATCATGATCATCCCTGTCGAGACGGTTCCTTCTCCCTTAGCCAGTTGATCAACGGTCATGCTTTGCCGGGATACTGCATCCATAAATTCATAGCGTGTCGGCTTCAACTGATTCATCGCTTCCTTGATGCCTTGTCCGAGATAGACACCCAGCATCCCGTACTCCTGTTGGTTCTCAGGATCGAACTTCTCCGCGAGAGCCGGCGTGGTGGCAGCAGTATTGGGAGGGGTTGCTCCTTGATTGCATCCGCCCACGAGGAATAACAGAGCCACGATTAGGCCGATCAGAAGGGTATGTCTTCTCATATCTTGTCGCACTACTCCTTTTTTTTGCCATTTCGTACCTATCTTATAACAGGAGCAAGAGCCACGGCAAGTTTGTCTCTAAATTACTTTTTGTTGTTTCCCACCATTTGTTTCGGTTTGATCGAACCGTTATTCATCGTTTGTTTGTAACCTTCCAGAATCTTCAACAGCGAATGGAAGAAAGGTGATCCGAATACGGCGACGATTCCCCAGACCCAAATCCCTTCTTCCCAGGAATTCTCCACATAGATCCGGTCTGCTCCAGCCAAAATGAGGCCGGGATCAATTTTGGTCAGTCCGATAATCACTCCGGCGGAAACCGTCGAGAGCAAAATGTTCAGGAATTTTTTGTAGTGGTTCAGCCATGCTGCCTTGTTGTGATTATCCAAGCTGCTATCTGCCGCTTCGTAGTCGGTGCCAAGAAACGGAACAATCGTTTTGAACGCTTCGGTCACGCCTGCTGCCGCACTTGAAACAGCCGTAATATAAACCAAAAATGAAATAGATGAATTCAGGTCTACCATTTGGATCCTCCCCCTTTTGTATAAATGTATGGGACAGATCCGGCTTCCTATACCAAAAAACCGCCTCCAAAGAGACGGTTTTCTTACAAGATATCGGCAGCCAACTGGGCCAGGACACTGCGTTCACCTTTTTCCAGCTTGATATGTCCGGAAAGCCTCTGGTCTTTAAATGTTTCAACAACATAGGTAAGGCCGTTATTGCTTTCGTCCAGGTAAGGGTGATCAATCTGTTCAGGGTCGCCCATCAAAACGATTTTCGAGCCTTCCCCCACGCGTGTGAGAATCGTCTTGACCTCGTGTTTTGTCAGGTTCTGCGCTTCGTCAATGATGATAAATTGTCCGGGGATAGATCTTCCGCGAATATAGGTGAGCGCCTCCACCTGAATGCTGCCCATTCCGGCTAATATCTTGTCGAGATCGCCCGGTCGTTTCGTGTTGAACAGATATTCCAAATTATCATAGATCGGCTGCATCCAGGGCCTTAATTTTTCTTCCTTTTCTCCCGGCAGGTAGCCGATGTCTTTGCCGAGCGGGACAATGGGCCTTGCGACAAGCAATTTTTTGTACTTTTGCATATCCTCGATTTGCAACAAACCAGCCGCCAGAGCGAGCAGTGTCTTCCCGGTTCCTGCTTTGCCCGTCATTGTCACCAAGTGTATATCATCACGCAGCAAAAGCTCGATGGCCATCCGCTGCTGAACATTACGCGCCTTTATTCCCCAAATCGGGTCATCATCAACCACCAATGACTCCATGATCTTGCCTTCTGCGTCTACTTTTCCAATAGCAGAGACGGAAGGATTCAATTCATCTTTCAGAATCAAGAATTGGTGAGGAAAAAATGTAGTTTGAGGAAAAACTTGATGCAAAATCAGTTTCCGATTGGCGTAAAAAGATTTAATGATCCCGGAATCGACATTCATCTTGTAAAATCCCGGAAAAATACTGGAGTACTCCCTGACGACGCGATCTGACAAATAATCTTCCGCCTTTAAACCGAGGGCATCAGCCTTTACCCTCATCAGAGCGTCTTTGCTCACCAGAATGACCGGACGCGGCTCCGCCAACACATTCTCTTCTTCTTGCAGATTAATGGCGACCGCCAAAATGCGGTTATCGTTGGTGATTTCGTGGAACTGCTTTTGAAGTTTCAAAAGCGAAGAGTGATTCAGTTCCACCCGTAATAAGCCCCCCGTCTCCAGCCTGATCCCTTGATGCAGTTGTCCGTTTTGACGAAAACTGTCAAGCAGACGGGATACATGTCTGGCGTTACGACCAATCTCATCAGTATAGCGCTTTTTCGAGTCAATCTCTTCCAGCACGACTGCGGGGATGACGATCTCGTTGTCGGCAAACGAGAAGATCGCCAACGGATCTTGCAGGAGTACGTTCGTGTCCAGTACGTAGATTTTTCTCAAGATCTCGCCTCCTATAACCCTTCTCTTATACTTTATGCAAATGGACTGACGATGGTCTGACTTTCAATGGGCGATTGTAATAAAGTGTATGAATTGATCCAGACAGATAGACGAAACGGGGCGAGAATGAAACATTATCTTTACGCTCACAATAAGAATACCCACCCGACTAAAGCTATCGCTACGTCGGGCGGGGCCCCCAACTAAATTCTTATCTGTTAAGAAAAGCTTCTGATCGAAGCCTTTTCAAAGACGTAGTCGAATCCTTCTTTAGCGGTAACTTTTCCGATGAATCAAGATGTAGACTCTGGAAGCTTTCTACATTTCTGATACATGAAGAAAGCCCAGTATCCGTTCATACGTACGGATTCACCAAAGATAAAACAACATGAGAGGATGGTACTCGTGAAACATATGATTTTCATCCCGGTCGTGGCGATGCTTCTTTCGGCTTGCAATACCCCCAACAATCCTCCTGCCAATCAAGCGGCACCTCCACCTAATCAGCAGCCGATACAAACCCAGCGGGTGCAGCAAACGGCTCCTACACCGCAATACAACCAGTCTCCGCAAGCCAAAGCGCAAAGGCTTGTGCAATTGGCCACCCGTGTAAAAAACGTGAATGATGCGACTGCAGTTGTATTAGGCAACTATGCCATTGTAGGGATTGATGTCAAAGCAACCCTTGACCGTCCGGAAGTAGGCGTTATTAAATACTCTGTGGCCGAAGCTTTAAAAGAAGATCCGCAGGGGGCAAATGCGATCGTAACAGCCGATCCTGATATTGTCCAGCGGCTGCGCGAGATGGCGGCTGACATAAGAAGCGGCAGGCCGATCGCCGGCATTTTGGAAGAACTGGCTGATATTGTCGGACGAATCATCCCGCAGGTGCCGAGCAATGTGAAGCCGCGTGAACAGCCAAACACCTTGCAAAATCAGCAGCGCATGAACAATAACACTGACACAAAGCCACAGGGGAACACCAAAATTCCGCTGCAAAAATAAGAAAACCCACCGAGCCATCAATATCGTTGCGCCCGGCGGGGACACAATTTATGAAAAGCCCACCCGAAAGCAGCACTCCTTTCGCAACAATGCGCCAGGTAGAGCCGGGTGGGTTTGTTCATGAATTTTTCACAAACCTGTAAGATTTGTCACACCGTTTTGCAATGTAAACCAGATGGCAAACATGTTAAGATAGAGAGGACAAAAATCACAATGTAAGGAGAGAGTTTACATAATGAAATATAGAACAATGCCTGGTACCGAATTAACAGTGTCTGAAGTTGGCTTCGGCGTATGGTCGGTCGCTACCAAATGGTGGGGCGTAACTGATGTGGATTTCGGCAAAAAACTGCTGCGCAGCGCATACGAAGATTACGGTGTCAATTTCTTCGACACAGCTGATGTGTACGGCAACGGTCTTGGTGAAACCATTCTTGCCGACACTTTCAAAGATGTCCGTGACAAAATCGTCATTGCCACCAAGTTCGGCTATGACATTTACAATTTGCCGGGAGAACGCAAAGGCCACTCCGAACTGCCGCAGAACTGGTCGAAAGAACATATCCGCTACGCTTGCGAGCAAAGCTTGAAGCGTCTCGGAACCGACTACATTGACTTCTTCCAGCTGCACAATCCGAGAATGGAAACCGTGTTGAACGACGAAGTTCATGAAACACTGGAGCGTCTGAAAGAAGAAGGGAAAATTCGCGAGTATGGCGCGGCGATGGGACCTGACATCGGCTGGAAGGAAGAGTCGATTGCGGCATTGAAGCGTCCGGGATACGCAGCCATCCAGATTATCAACAACATCGTGGAACAAGATCCTGCGCGTGACGTATTTCCTGTAGCTGACGAACAAAAACGCGCATTGATTGTCCGTGTACCGCATGCTTCCGGTTTGTTGGACGGCACATATGATCCTGACAAGCACTTCGACAAGAGCGACCACCGTAATCACCGTCCTGCCCACTGGATGCAAGCCGGTGTTGAAGTTGTGAATGAGATGAAAGCGAGAGGATTGTTTGACGGCAAAGAGAGAACCATCGGCCAATTGGCGATTCAATTCTCCCTTTATCAACCATCCGTTGTAACCGTTTTACCTAACTTCACCAGCGAAGAAAATCTTAAAGAATTCGCGATGGCTTCGGAAGTGGCTCCACTTACCAAAGAAGAGATGGATTTGATCGAATCTCTCTGGGTGAACGGCTACAGTGAACGTCTCAAACAGCCAATGTCTGATACCACCACCAAACCAACACCTGTTTTGCAAGCGTAAGAAAACCCACTCGGCTTAAGCTATCGCTGCGCCGAGCGGGGCCCCCAACTAACCCACTTTATCCAACAAAAAGTGTGTGACCCGATCAAACGGTCACACGCTTCTTAAATTTAAAGGGACAGCAAGCGAGTTTGCTGTCCTTTCTCTTTTCTTATTTACGCAATGCGGCCATGACTTGGTTATCCAGCTTCGCCGCAGCGTTCTTGTCATAAGTTTTCTCATATTGAGGTTCAACGGAAATGCGGCTGCCATAAAACATGACATCACGCACGGACTCGATCGAAATCTCGATCATCGCAAGCTTCAGCGGCACCTCTTCCATGCGTTCACTGGCCAATGTTGCCTTGCCGTTAATGGCAAAGGTAGAACCGGCGGCAATCAGGTTAAGCACCACTTTAGGCTCTTTTTGTATATTGGCGATGATTCGAGAACGGCTGTCCACCGCAAAACGGATGGTTTGCGGATTGGGAGCAAATACCCATGAAATTGCACTCAGTGTCGGGGCACCTGACTCATGGTCGATCGTACCCAACAAAACAAAACGTTCTTTTTGCAGGTATTGAAACAATTCTTCCGAAAGAGAATTAGCAACTGTCTCAGCCATACCGCTTCCTCCTTTTGAAAAGTTCATATGAATATTGTACCCATGCCGCATAAAAAAAGGCAATTCTTTCCTCACATACTTGAAGTCGGCTTATCGGTTCTATAAACTGGGATAAACTAATTCGTAGGAGGTACTGTTATGACTCGTCCAACACCTACGGAAGAATTGATGGCTAACATGGACCAACTCCTGAAGAGGCTAGATGAAATCGAGCAGTTGAAGAACCGGATGGACCGGCTATCCCTCTTCCTTAAAAAGACAGAGATAGCCGATATCCTGCTGAACTACACAAGACCGCGGAGGCTTTTACTCACCAATTTCTTGGCAGGTCTTGCCCGCGGCCTTGGGTTGACTCTGGGAACAGCTATCGTGCTGGTCATCCTCGGTTCATTTATCAGTCAATTTTTCTCCATCCCGATTATCGGGGATTACATCCGACAAATTGTCGATTACCTGAACAATTATTACTCCAGGCGCCCCTACTGAATTTTGACAGGCTTTACCGGTTTCAACGATTTCACCGGTTTCCCCAGTTTGATCAGCTTTTTTGGCTGATCATTTTTTACTGTTTTTTTTTCTCGTGTCCCTTGCCGTGGCCTTTTTTGTTGCCATGTTCCAGCTTTTGCTCTTTCCGTTCATTCTCCTCATCCATTTTCACTTTTACAGGATGAATTTGCGGTTGAACAGGCGCAGGGATTACATTTACCGGCACGCCGTGTGGAATAACGGCTTGAGCCAC
This sequence comes from Paenibacillaceae bacterium, assembly GCA_041920465.1. Lineage (GTDB taxonomy): Bacteria > Bacillota > Bacilli > Brevibacillales > Brevibacillaceae > Brevibacillus_H. The sequence goes on from JBHGXW010000043.1 coordinate 63,822, forward strand.
CAATTTGTCTCCTTCGTATAATTCGATGGTTACGCCTTTCGAACTGAAAGAACGGTTTTTGAACGGCAAAGTGGCTGCAAACTGATTTTTGTCTTTGAATTGGATTTGGTATTTGACGCCGTCCGGAGCAGTTGCATACAGCTTCACCTTGGAAGCGTCCCATTCAGCCGATGTTTCAATCGAACCATTTATCGAAACGGTTTTGGACCTCGGACTGATCGTTGCCGTCCCTTTAATGGAATACGTGCTGGTAGTTCCTGAGTCCGGGAGATTGAGATTGGTTACATCCACTTTTTCTGAATCTACCTTGGTTCCGTCTTCATATGCCTCTACCGTTACCTCTTTGGACGTTGGATTCTCCACATCGAAAGAAACGGAGAACGCTTCGGTGCCATCCCACACTTTTTTCAGAGCCGCTTCTTTTTTCACTCCGCCATATGTCACGTAAACCTTGTCAGCGGAAGCGGCAACAATCCCGAGTACCTTCAGTACATGTTGATCCGCATGATAAGCGGCAGTGCTATGGACAATCACGTCACCTTCTTCCGCTGTCCCTGTATTGATGCGAAGTTTATCTGTATCTACAAGCTTATCTCCGTCGTACGCCTTCAAGGTTACATACTGTGGAGTCGCACTGATAACGGCAGGAATGGTGACGGTGAATGTGTGGTCTGTGAAGCTATATACTTCAATCTTGCCATTATTCGGAGTAGTAAGAACAACTCTATCTACGTCGTCCGTTACTTTGCCGGTAATGTAAACCATATTGTTCTTGGTCTCTTGATTTAAGGAAACAAAACCATTCTGTTCGTCAAAACGGACTTCCAGATAAATATCGGCGTAGTGATCTTTATAGATTTTTTCCCATTCATCTGCGTGATCCTCGATAAAAGCGGACATTTTTACATCCAGGTCCAATTCGTCAACAATTAGGTACAAATAGTCGGATTGTGTTTTTAAAAGCAGGTTTAACGTTGCAGGGTCATTTTCCACCAGATCTTTCAATCGATAACGGGTGTACTCATGATCACTGTCGGCCATGACAACCTTGCTGTCAGAACTTGTGGAAGTGCTTGCGGTTGTGCCTGTAGATGTACTTGCCCATACCGGCGTAAGACCTCCGGCAAGAGCTGCGATTGCAAGTACTGCAATAGCAGGTTTGGTCAAATATTTTTTCATTCTTTCGTTTTCCCCTTTCAAAAGTTGTAAGAAAAGCTTTTACGGCTTCTGGCTGCTTTCACCACTCCAGACGGCGGATTTTGGTAAAAGGTTGCAATGGTTGAGCAATTATTCTTTACCAAACCACGATTGACAAAAGAAGGGGTTTTTCGTTAGAATTTTATCAACAAAAATCTATTGTTCTATGGTGATCGAATGACAAGCGATTATTCTATATCTGTCGATTATTCTCCTGTTTATGAGCTGGTGATCAGCTTTTACGTGTTTACCAATTATCACAACCTAAAAAACGTTCACTTGGATGAAACCTGGTACAACAAGACCAAGCAAAAGCTTCCGGCTGACTACGCTCGTGAATTGGAAGACGAGCGATGGGAAGTACTGCACCGCGTCGTCTTACTCATTTCCCAATGCCCCAAGAAGGAGACGGTTGAAGACTTTCTGGCATGGTTTGGACAACTGCCTGCCGGTGAATTGTACGAAAGATTGGCTCCCTGGGTTACTTCCATTCCGCTTAATTTGGGTGAAATCCGTGACCGCAGCACCTATCTGCTGTCCATGTGGAACAAACATTATTTCCAGCAGCTTGATCCAAAGATTTTAACCTTTTTACAGGAAGAGGCGAATCGTCAGCTTGACCGCTCTGGACAATTCCTGCCTGCCGACCTCATTGAAGAATTGACGGACGGCTTGCGGATTGAGCCTGCCGAACAGCTAAGCCAAGTAATATTGATTCCGCAGTATCATGCTTATCCTTCCACTGTTCTTGATTTCTTCAGAGGCATTGCTACCTGTTTGTATCCGGCGAAGCAGATGATTGAAAGCAAGGAAAGCGTAACTCAAAGTTTTTTGCAAACCGCACAATGCTTATCTGATGAGAAAAGGCTGCGCATTCTGATCTTTATCGCGAAAAAGCCGCGGACGCTGACAGAGATCCAGCAGCATGTGAAGCTGGCGAAAAGTACAGTACATCATCATATAACCGCCCTGCGCCGCGCCGGAATCATTCGCAGCCATCATGTCGGCCATACCACGCCTGCCTTTTACTCGCTCAGAGAAGGGTTCTTCGGGCGGATGCAAGGTCAATTGCAGGAACTGCTGCAAAAAGAGGAGGAATCGAATGAATAAGCTCTCTCTTTATATCCGTGAGTATCATCCGATGGTTCACGTTCTGATGATCGGCACTGTTTTCATTTTTTTAACCAGTTCGATGAGCATGCCGTTTCTGGCGATTTATCTGCACCAAACCACTCATCTTGACGCGGCCAGCATCGGATTTATTATTGGTGCTGGTCCACTGGCCGGTGCGCTGGGCGGCTTCGTCGGCGGTCTTCTGTCCGATCTTCTCGGCAGGAAGCGGCTCATGCTTCTCTCCTTGTTTGCGCTTTCCATTTCTTTTCTTGGATTTGTCTATACGACTGACCCTGCTTCGCTTCTTGCTTCTAGTCTTTTGAGAGGGCTGGCGGGTGCTTTCTTTGGAACAATCTCCAAAGCATTGATGGGGGATTTGACACCTGAAAACAAGCGGTTTCGGATGTTTTCCAATCGTTATTTGGCCATTAATCTGGGCTTTACCATAGGTCCAATGACCGGGGTTTTGCTTGGGATTGGCGGAAGTTCCTTTACGTTTATTCTGACGAGCTGCCTCTATCTGGTTTATGCAATCGTACTGGCGGTCTTATTTCCGGCTTTTGTCGGGGAATCGATTGGTGAAGCAAGCGAAGAAAAAATAACAGCAGGCAAAGCATGGCAGGTGCTTCGGAGCGACCTTGTACTTTTTTTGTTTATTTTGGGAGGAATCCTGCTGATGACGGTACACGGGCAAATGTCTGTTACCCTTTCCCAATACCTCGCACAAAACTTTGCGGACGGCGTTAAGCTGTTTGGCCTCTTGATGAGTGTGAACGGTTTGACGGTCTTGTGTGTTCAGGTTCCCCTAACCAGATGGTCAGAGCGCTTCAGTCTGTTTCGACGATTGATTCTTGGCAGTTCGTTGTTTGCTATAGGCGAAACGGGATTTGCCTTCTCATCCGGATGGGCTGGCTTCATTGCCGCGATGGTCTTGTTTACAATCGGAGAAATTTTGGCCGTTCCTGCTGAGTATGCTTTGCTTGATCAAATCACACCCCCCAGTATGAGAGGAACCTATTATGGCGCTCAGAGCTTTAGTGAATTGGGGAATTTTATCGGCCCTTGGGCTGGCGGCTTCGTGCTTGCACTCTACGGTGGCCGTACCATGTTTTTGATGCTGGCGGCGATCTCTCTTTTCAGCCTGATCTTTTATGGAAAAGGACGGCAAATTTTTCTACGAAGACAGAAGCGGGCACACATACAAAAAGAACGGGAAGCCTTCTGATAAGACTTCCCGTTCTTTTTGGGGGTGCCATTCTTATTTCGTATATACCGGCGTGAGCCAGTGCTGGAAAGCCGGATTATTGCCGCGAACCGCATCAAAGTAAAGTTTTTGCAAGGCGAGCGTTTTCTCTCCCGGTTCTCCGTTGCCAACGATACGATGATCCACTTTGGTCACAGGAGCAAGCTGAACGCCTGTTCCACAGAGGAATAGTTCATCGGCAACATACAGCTCCGTACGGTCAATGGAGCGTACCTCTATATTCATACCCGCTTGCTCCGCCAGCTCCAACAGAGTGGTACGTGTAATTCCTTCCAGGATGGCATCAGATACTGGAGAAGTGATCAGCTTGTCGCCCCGCACCATAAACAGGTTAGAGGCAGTTCCTTCTGCCACGTGTCCGTCCGGAGTCAGCATAATGCCGTCATCGAAGCCGGAAGCGATCAAATCATCTACGGCCAGGGCGGCATTAATGTAGCTTCCCGTTGCCTTGGCCCGGGTCGGAATGGCGTTATCATCGAGCCGGCGCCACGGAGAAATGCCGATATGTAAGCCTTTGTTCACATCCAGGTAATCACCCAACGGAACGGTAAAAATGCTGAATTCATCACGGATCCCGCTCAATTTCACTTTGATGACGGGGTCTGCTTTATAAGCAAGCGGCCTGATATAGACATCTTCCTGGTAACCGGACCGGCGCAAGATTTCGATAGTCGCATCCATCATCTCCTGCACGCTTTCCTTAATTTGAATTTTCATAATTCGGCAGGATTGCAGCATCCGCACGTAATGTTCATGCCCTTTTAAAATATATAACTGCTTTTGCTCCTTGTTCCAGTAAGCGCGAATCCCTTCAAAAACCCCTGTACCATAATTCAAAGCATGTGTAGCAATACTTACCTTGGCTTCTTCAAAAGGAACGATATTCCACATAAAATAGGCGTAACCAAATGAAGAGGACTGAGAACTTGACATGATCATCATCCTTTCTTACGCTTCGGCTAAAGTTTTTTAAAGTAATCCTACCACTTTCCAAAACAAGGAGGAAAGCTTTTTTTGTTATTGACCAACAAAATCCTCGAATTCTTGCAGTTGAAGCGATAGGCGCGGCAAGAAAAAGATGTGAAAAAAACCGGGGAATAAGCTCCCCGGCATTTGGTAATTACTCAATATTAAATTTTGGTTCATTCTCAATTGCGACAAGAAGCTGCTCCACGGCTTCCCGATCATACATCTGTGTTTTGGTTTTCTCGTCCACCGTAAACCTGAGCGTATACATGGTCGCATCTTTCGTATAGGAAAGGCCGCTGATGTGATGATCCTCGTTTAGGATCTCAGTAAAAAACTCCAGCGTATCGACAGCAGACCGATCGTTAGGACGTGCATCCGCCACCACCTTGATTTGCAGCCAATTAAACAATGCGTCTTCCAGCTTCATACGATTCCTCCTACGAACCCTCACGTAAGTCTTTTCGGCGTAACCGTGCCAAGAGCATGACAATCAGCGCCACGAACAACGCGCTTCTCACCGGCAAATCCATGACATCCAGAATGCCGAACAAAAGGGCCCCGATAAACATCGCTCCTATGAGCAGCAATGTTTTGAGTATCGGCATCCGAATACGCGTTGCAAAGCCGGTATAGTAGACCAGGATCAGATATACGAAGATCACATAAACCCGTTTATCATCAAACCAAATGCGTAGATCGTCATATGTACTATGAGGATTATTGGCTGGCACATAGTTGGATACCAGATCAAACCATTCCATCTCCCGTTTCTCCCCCGTCGCTAAACTTGAAACCCGGCTTGTCTCAGTTGATGCAGATATTTCATTTCATCGGCATACTCCCGCTCGTCTTCCACCGGCGTTTCCAGAACGACCGGCAAATGGTCAAATTTGCCGCTTGTCAGGAACTTGGCCAAGGCTTCGCTTCCAATTTCCCCTTTGCCAATCTTCTCATGGCGGTCTTTTTGGCTGGCAAACGGCGCTTTGCTGTCATTGAAATGAATCGCTGCCAGATGTTCCATATACCCGGTTTCTTCCATCTGCTGAACCAATTGATCAAAAGATTCCAGGCTCCATTGTCCGGCTGCGAAGGAGTGGCAGGTGTCAAAACAGAATCCGATTTTATTCGGGAATCTCGTAGCCGCCCTGATATCCATTAAAGACTGGATGGTAAGCCCCAGCTCCGATCCTTGTCCGGCCGTATTTTCCAAAAGCAGTTTTACCGGACCTTCGTATTGCTCCAAAATGAGATCAAGTGTCTCAACCATCCGGCGAATCCCATACTCTTCTCCTTCTCCAACGTGCTTGCCACAATGAACGACGGCACCAATTGCTCCATAGCTTTCGGCAATATGCAGATCTTCCAGAATAGAGCGAATGGTTGCTTCCTGCAAATCATCTTTAGGAGTGGACAGGTTCGTGATATACGGAGTATGGCAGACCAGCGTTAGGTCATGCTCTTGCATCAGCGCTACCCCTTTGGCCGCATCCTTCTCATCCACTTTTTTCGGCTTTAAACCACGCGGGTTTTTGGTAAATACCTGAAATGATTCAGCGCCTAAGGAAATAGCTGTTTTTGCAGCTTGCTCCAAACCTTTGGCTACACTTATATGACATCCGATTTTCACAGTTTCACCTCTAACAATAGATACCCCACCTGGTTATACCTTCATTGTGTGAGGGGGGTTCCACAGCTTTTTGGACAAAATAAAAAATCATGTATCATGTTTACTTTATCAGTTGCCTATTTGGGTGTCAAAAATAAAAAGCCGTTTTGGACACATTCGCCCCAAAACGGCTTCATTCTCTTGGACCCCACTCGGCCGTCAGCTATTCGCGACGTCCTGCCGCATCGCTGACACTAGCACGTCCTGTGCAGCTTAGCGTTAGCGATAGCCGTGTGGGCAATTTCAAGCTTGCGGTTGAGCTTCCCAGCGTTTTTGCTTGGCGTAGCGCTCGCGGTCTGATTTGGTCAAATATTTTTTGCGCAAACGGACGGACTGCGGAGTCACTTCACACAACTCGTCATCATTCAAGTATTCCAATGCTTCTTCCAGAGTCAAGATACGAGGTGTTTTCATCTTCACCGTCTCTTCTTTGGTTGCAGAACGCACGTTGGTCGCATGCTTCTCTTTGCATACGTTTACGGTCAAATCGTTGTCCCGGTTATGTTCGCCCACAATCATGCCTTCGTATACTTCCGTGCCCGGCGGAATGAACATGATTCCGCGGTCTTCAACCGACATCAGGCCATACGTCGTGGCTGTTCCCGATTCGCTGGAGATCAGCACGCCGGCGTGACGTCCGCCCACTTCCGCCTGAATCAGCGGACGGTAGCTGTCGAAGGAATGGTTAAGAATTCCGTATCCGCGCGTAATGGTCAAGAACTCGGTACGGTAACCGATCAAACCGCGGGATGGAATGATAAACTCAAGACGAACCTGGCCGAATCCGTTGTTGATCATATTTACCATTTCCGCCTTGCGCATCCCCAGCGTTTCCATGACGGAGCCCGTATACTCTTCCGGCACGTCGATAATTAATCGTTCTGCCGGCTCCATTTTCTGCCCGTCAATTTCACGAATGATAACTTCCGGCTTGGAAACTGCCAGCTCGTATCCTTCTCGGCGCATGTTTTCAACCAGGATGGACAAGTGCAGTTCGCCGCGTCCCGAAACAATAAACGCATCGGGTGAATCCGTCTCGTCTACGCGAAGGGACACGTCCGTTTCCAATTCGGCCATCAGGCGATCGCGCAGCTTACGAGAGGTTACATGCTTTCCTTCCCGTCCGGCAAACGGGCTGTTATTTACGAGGAAAGTCATTTGCAGAGTTGGTTCATCAATTTTGAGAAGCGGTAAGGCATCAGGGTTTTCCGGATCACAAACGGTTTCCCCAACGTTAATGTCTTCCAAACCGGCAACCGCCACGATATCGCCTGCACGTGCCGATTTTTGTTCCACGCGCTGCAGACCGGAGAAGCCGAACAGCTTCTGAATCCGCATCCGCTTCATGGAGCCGTCACGCTTCACCACCATAACCGAATCGTTTACTTGAAGCGTTCCGCGGTAAATCCGGCCAATCCCGATTCGCCCCAAAAAGTCATTGTAGTCAAGCATGGTAACCTGCATTTGCAACGGAGCATTCTCATCCGCTTCCGGTGCAGGAATATGCTCCACAATCGTGTCAAACAAAGGCTTCAAATCACCTTCCAGGTTGTCCGGCTCCATCCCGGCAATCCCTTGCAAACCGGAGGCATAAACGATGGGAAAGTCCAATTGATCTTCTGTTGCATCCAAGTCGATAAACAAATCATAAATTTCATTGATAACTTCCTGCGGACGCGCATTGTCACGGTCGATTTTGTTGACTACGACAATCGGCGTTACTTTGGCTTCGAGGGCTTTCCGCAAGACGAAACGGGTTTGCGGCATGCAGCCTTCAAATGCATCCACAATCAATAGCACTCCGTCCACCATGCTCATGATCCGTTCCACTTCACCGCCGAAGTCAGCATGGCCCGGTGTATCCAAGATATTAATGGTATAGTCTTTATATTTTACAGAGGTTGTCTTCGCCAAAATGGTGATGCCGCGCTCGCGCTCCAAGTCGTTGGAATCCATCATCCGCTCTTCTACCTGCTGATTGCTGCGGAATGTTCCGGATTGAATCAACAGCTTATCCACCAGCGTTGTTTTACCATGGTCAACGTGGGCAATGATCGCGATATTTCGAATGTCTGGGCGTTTCATATTCTCCTCCTCATGTGTGCACATACACTCCATCATAACAGTTCCATGTAATCTTAACAACGCACATCTATAAATTTTGTGTAAGGAAGCTGGTAAAAATGGTAAAATAATAGAAAATATTCATGGAGAGGTAAACGGATGGCAAATAGAATATATCCTTCGATTGCATCAATGGAAGAAACCATCTTTAACCTGGCTGACACTTATGGATTATACGCGTACGTTTATCAGACGATCCGCAAGTGGAACCGCTACATATGGTCAGACGGCTCGTTTCACGAAAGAAAAAACGGGACGAATGATTATATGATGATTACGTTGCAATCACCGGAAGGCTTAGTCGGACAAGCTTTTTGTGAAGGTGGTTCACAGGCAGCGATGGTAAGTGCATTCCATCTGGCCAGACGGCAATTACGTAAAGACGAATACACCCTGCAATTGATCCGGCAGCTTGAAAAGGTTGAACGTAAACTGCCGCCGTTACTTATGCCCGCAGACCATCTACCTCAAGGATTGCCCAAGCCCGCTTACCCTCTTTTTGAAACCCAGCACCAAAAAATCCTTCAACATCTCCCAAACACATCTCTTACTTCGACAATTGAGGTAGTCCGGGAATATATTCATACGCTAAGAAGCAATGGTACGGCTCATTCTGTTGCCATAGGACGGCTTATAGCCAATCACCAATTATTTGACGGGGAAAAATCCCATCATCTGATCGCCGGATACAGTTCAGATACGGACGAACCGCTGCTGATCGATCCTGTGCTTGTCTCCTTGGCGGAACAATTTGCAAGGCATCAGGCGCGATTTACTCCCTCCAAGCAGTCTTGCGAACGTCCCGAACATGTTCATACAAATTCCTATCTTTTGATGGATGCCTCTATTTTGGCAAGATTCATATTTGCCGCTTTACAAATAAGTGCCGATGGCGAACCCGAACACGCCAGAAATCAATTGCATGCTTTACCGTTGGAAGGAACACCCGGATTTACTCCTCTTCATCCATTAGGATTTCTTTTGCCTCCGGGTCCCTTGTTGACACAATCGGGAATCCAACCAGGATTTCACCATTTCTATCAAAAGCTGCCTTTCCTTTGTGGCGGCCACTTCTCCTTACACTTGCCCATCCTCGCAACAGACGATCAAATATCTGCCCAACCGGAAGAAATCATTCGGCAACTGCAAACAAAAGGATTAGTGGATGAAGAAGCCGTCAACGTTCTGGAGGGTATTGACTCTTTTCATTTTGACGCTGAAACGGCTTCATACGCCCTTTTACCAAAATATTCACACAAATATTTTGACGGTTTGTCTAGCAGGCAATCCCCCTTCTGGATATACGGCCGACTGGACAAGCTGTTGTCTTCGGCAATCGGCGGTTTTGGCCCGATTCAATTGGAGCATGATCCAAACCATCCCTATTGGACAGTTGGGGTCCCAGCCTACGCATTTTTATCGCCAGATAAACAGGACAAGGAGTTTGTGAAACCATGATTACTGCAAAAGCGTTTTCGAAACAACTGGATACCGCTATTCCCGCACAGTTGGGTAAGCCAAAACCGGTCAGTTTCCGTTTACACTTCCGCCAGACATCCATCCTCTCCACAAACAGCATCCCCCAACTGCTTAACCACGGTGAATTGCTGCTTGGTTGGGAGGATGATACCATCTCTCTTCACGAAATCTCATCGGATTGGACCCAAATGCCTCATCTGCCGCTTGATGAATGGCGGAAATTGCGCTTTTTCGGGAAGATGAGCAGGATAGATTCAGCTTTGGAAAATGACCAATTCCCATCCGTGCCTCGCTTTGATCCGAAAATTGAACACATCTTCCTGACGGGGGAAAAGCCGGATTGGCTTGATCAATATCAATACCGGCTGGTACTAACAAAAGAAAAGCTGATCCAATCCAACGGAATCGATTCAGAAACGAATCAAACGGAAGCGGTCCTGCGTTTGCCGGGATATTGGTTCGATTATCGAAGCAGCTTCTTGCCTGCTGATGATGAGCTTCGTTATTTGCAGATGGAGCAGACCTGGTTTCATCAGATGACAAAAAAGCGCATGCCCGTAAATTCTTCCATTCAGCCAAAAAGCCAGTATGTGGTATTGTTTGGACCTGATTCCTTTCGTACAATCCTGCGTCACTGCGAGCCCTATCTGCAAGAATCTTCTCCTGTCCGGTTTCATGAGTGGCTCTTGAAACAGGAAGAGGTCCTCATCATCCCCAAAATTTTTGCCGATTCCGTATCATCAAAAGGTACTGAATGGCTCATCTGGGCTCCAACGGCTTATATATATCAAGCTGGAACATTCACGGGGATAACTTCAACTCGTTTTCGTCTGAAAGCCGCTTCTCTGTTTACCAGCTTTCCTCCTCAACTGGTTTCAAAAATCGGTTGGGACGGTTACGGTGCTGCTTTTTCTAGCGGCTCTTTGGTGCATACTTCCTGAGTACACACACCACCTCGTTCACACACTAGGAATGGAGGTGGATTTGAAAATGAAAAGATGGATCTATCCTTTATCTTGCTTGATTATTGCCTCTACGGTTACAGCCTGCGGAAATGTGTACGGACCCAGGTCCGGACTTCACACCCAAAACACAGTTGACCAAGGATACCGAACACAGACCTATCAAGCCCGCACCAATACAACAGCGCCAGGTGCCTACACAACGACACCAGGTGCCTACACGGGCTACCGTTACACCGGATGGAACACGACACCAGCGCAAACCGGTCACCAAATCAACCAAGCCGGCGCTTTCGACCACAGCTTGGCTGACCGGGTCGCCAGTGCAGCTGACAACGTTCCTGGCGTGCAGGGAGCAACCGCTATTGTCCGCGGGAATGATATCGTTGTCGGTATCAACACGAGAACAAGCGGCATGACAGCCAGTCAGCACAACGTGATTGAGCGTCAGGTTCACTCTGCTGTACGTGCCATTGCTCCCAACCACAACATTCGAGTTTCCTCTGACGCAACAATGGTTACCAGAATTCGTTCCTTGTCGCAAAATATTCGCGGTTTCGGACTGAACATGACGTCTGGTCCAACCACTGTGGGCGCCAATTTAACGAATGCGGCAAACGATTTCACCCTGCTGCTGCGCGATTTGGGACGAACAGTAACCGCGCCGTTCAGGTAAAAATTTTGCAAAAGTGAGAAAAACGTTGTCCTTTCTTGCCTCCGTTACAGCTTGCGCAGTTGTACTCAAGTCCGGCTTCTCTCATCGTCAGGAAGTGGTCAAAACCGTAGCATCGGCCTTCGTATCGCTGCTTGACCACTTTTTTTACCCACCCGGC
>JBHGXW010000045.1:0-82197 GCA_041920465.1 Paenibacillaceae bacterium
CCGCATGGCGGCGGCAAAATTCCGGTGATGCCCAACTATATCATCTCCCAATCGGCCGATAAAGTGGTGCTGCGCAATTTCGAAGGCGTCATCACCTCTTATCCGGAGCCGAAGAACTATCAAGCGCATGACGCCGAAAACTGCGAATTCTGTAAGGCGGCAGCAGGCAGGCACGTAGGAATCGCTTCGTTGATGAAGGATGAAGCCAACAACCTGGAACCAGCCCATCTGAAACGGAACGAGCGAATCCATCAAACCAAGGTGAAATCCCTCGCCGATGTACGGAAAGAACAACAGGACAAGAAAGCACAAAAAGAAGCAGAGGCCGATCATTTGGACGTGTCAGGCAAATAAACTGGAAAAAAGAAAAAGAAAAGGATTCCACCAATCGTGGTGCTGAATCCTTTTTTCATTCATAATCTACCATAGCCGAATCGACAGGAATGTGATATAGTCTAGATAAGCATCATCTGAGCGATCGCTCAGTCAAAAAAGAACGAAAGTACACTCGAATTGTAAAGTTATGAAAATTTGAATGAATAGTCATTCATTTTTTGGGGTAGTTCTGTTAATATAAAAAACAAGATGATAAAAGAAAAAATATAAAGGGGAGCTGAGAACCTTGTCTTCTTTCCTGCCATTATTAAACCTCATCGCATTCTTCCTGGTTTTGGCATATGGATTGTACCTGTTTTCCCACGTCGTCTACAGCCGATACCTTTTCATCAAGCTGGGGAAAAAGGGTGACGTCAAGGATGACTTTAACAGACGTTTAAACCTCGTATTGGAGAACGTTCTGTTTCAGAAAAAGCTGCTGAAAGATAAGAAAAGCGGCTTTATGCACGTCGTTATGTTTTACGGCTTTATCATTTTGCAATTTGGTGCCCTGGAACTGATCCTCAAGGGATTGATCAAAGGTTTTGAACTTCCGTTTGGAAGCGCACACAAATATTTCAGCTTGATGCAAGAGATTACCACTCTGTTCATTCTTCTTGCTGTAGCTTATGCGTTCTACCGCCGCTATATTGAAAAGCTGAAGCGGTTGAAGCGCGGTTTCAAAGCCGGCTTGGTTCTAATCTTCATCTCCACTTTGATGGCTTCCGTCCTCTTGTCGCTTGGCTTCGAACAAATCTGGCTGGGCCATGAGCCGTCCGGTTATGCGCCGATCTCTTCTCTGATTGCCGGTCTGTTCGGAGGTATCGGGCAACAAACGGCTGCCGCTTTGTTCTATGTATTCTGGTGGATGCACCTCTTGATCTTGCTTTCTTTCATGGTATATGTACCACAGTCGAAGCACGCTCACTTGATTTTTGCGCCAGTCAATGTTTGGTTTAAAAAGCTTGATCCGCCTGGCAAATTATCTTCCATCAACTTTGAAGATGAGACGCAAGAAGTGTTTGGCGTAGGCAAAATTGAAGACTTTACCCAAACTCAGTTGATTGACTTGTACGCTTGTGTAGAGTGTGGACGCTGTACCAACATGTGTCCGGCGGCAGGCACAGGCAAGATGTTGTCGCCAATGGATTTGATCGTGAAAATGCGCGATCACTTAACGCAAAAAGGTGCGGCGATTACATCCCGCACGCCATGGATGCCTAGCTTTGCCTTTGCTGACACGCAAGCCAACCAAATTGCCATGCAGGCTGGTGAAGCGGCGGCTGCTGCTGAAGGAGCGGAAGCAAATACTTTTGAGTTTTCCGTTAACCTGATTGGTGACGTTATTACTGAACAAGAGCTGTGGGCTTGTACAACCTGCCGCAACTGTGAGGACCAATGTCCGGTTATGAACGAGCATGTCGACAAAATCATCGATATGCGCCGCTACCTCGTCATGACGGAAGGAAGCATGCCGCAAGAAGCGCAGCGTGCCCTGAACAACGTGGAGCGTCAAGGCAACCCATGGGGGATTAACCGTAAAGACCGCACCAAATGGATTGAAGGTTTGAACGGCGAGTTTGAAGTTCCGACTGTGAAAGATACCGATGATTTTGAATACCTTTTCTGGGTAGGTTCGATGGGATCTTACGATAACCGCAGCATGAAAATTACGCACGCTTTTGTGAAGCTGATGCATGAAGCTGGCGTGAAATTTGCGATTCTCGGCAACGAAGAAAAGAACTCCGGTGATACGGCCCGCCGCATCGGTAACGAATTCTTGTTCCAGCAGCTTGCCCAAGAAAATATCGCCCTGTTTGAAGCATACGGCGTGAAGAAGATCGTGACTTGTGATCCGCACGCATTCAACACGTTCAAAAACGAATATCCTGAGTTCGGTTTGCAAGCGGAAGTGTACCACCATTCCGAATTGTTGGCAGAGTGGGTGAAGGAAGGCCGGCTCAAGCCAACCAAGGAAGTTAAGGAACGCATCACTTACCATGATTCCTGCTATCTTGGCCGTTACAACGAGATTTACGACAAACCAAGAGTGATCCTCGAAGCGATTCCTGGAGTCGAGATTGTCGAGATGAAACGCAGCGGCTGCGACAGTATGTGCTGCGGCGCGGGCGGCGGTTTGATGTGGATGGAAGAGCATGAAGGTACCCGCATCAACGTAGCTCGTACGGAGCAAGCGCTTGAAGTGAATCCAACGGCAATTGCCAGCGCATGTCCATACTGCTTAACCATGATGAGTGACGGCGTAAAAATGAAGGAAATGGACGAACAAGTAAAAACCAGAGACATTGCCGAGATTTTAGCCGAAGCAATCTAAAAGTCTCACCCGGCCTAGCCTGTCGGTGTGCCGGGCGGGGCACCAAGCTTATCAATAGGAAGAAAGAGCCGTACCGTCATGACAAACGGTGCGGCTCCCATATTCATTTCTTGCAAAATAACCTTTTTCCCCTTCTAGTCTGTATGCATATTTGCTATGATGAGGGTATGAAGGCGAGCGACCGCTCAATCGGTTGGTTGAAAGTTTCAATCATTGGAGAAGGAGTGAGCGAAGGATGGGTTCTGTCATTGTAAGTGCTGCTCGAACGCCGTTTGGCAAGTTTGGAGGGGCATTGAAAGATTTGGCTGCTGTTGACCTTGGGGCAATCGTTATCAAGGAGGCTTTGCAGCGTGCCGGTGTAAGCGGTAACACAGTGGATGAGGTTATTATGGGGATGGTGCTGCAGGCCGGTGCCGGTCAGGTTCCGTCCCGCCAAGCATCTCGCAAAGCGGGACTCCCGTGGGAAGTGGCAAGTGAGACGATCAACAAAGTGTGCGCTTCCGGAATGCGAGCGGTAACGATGGCTGACCAGATTATTCGTACCGGCGATGCTGAGATTATTGTCGCCGGCGGTATGGAGAGCATGAGTAACGCTCCGTACGCCTTGCCCAAAGCCCGGTACGGTTTGCGCATGGGTGATGGAGAAATCAAGGACCTGATGATGTACGACGGTTTGACTTGTCCGTTTGACTTCGTACCAATGGCGGTACACGGAAGCAATGTCTCGCAGGAATACGGAATCAGCCGTGAACTGCAGGATCAGTGGGCATACCGCAGCCAGCTTCGGGCCTCGCAAGCGATTGCCAACGGCTTGTTTGATGAAGAGATCGTAAGTGTAACGATTCCGCAGAAGAAAGGGGAACCGGTTGTCGTAAGCAAAGACGAAGGTCCGCGCCCCGAAACAACGCTTGAGGTGCTTGCCAAACTGCCCCCTGTTTACAAGAAGGATGGCACGATCACCGCAGGGAATGCTCCGGGAATTAATGACGGTGCGGCTGCGATGGTCGTCATGTCGGAAGCTAAAGCGCAGGAGCTGGGCAAGAAACCGCTCGCCAAAATTCTGGGACACGCGCAGGTTGGGGCTGAGGCTCCTTATATCGCGACGACACCAGGTCTGGCCATAAACAAGCTGCTCCAAAAAACAGGAGTGAAGTTGGAAAATATTGATTTGTTTGAAGTGAATGAAGCGTTTGCTGCCGTTACCTTAACCAGCGGCAAAATCGTCGGTTGGGACGAGGAAAAGGTGAATGTGAACGGCGGTGCGATTGCACTTGGACATCCTATTGGAGCAAGCGGCGCCCGCATTATCATGAGTCTTATTTTTGAGCTTCGTCGCCGCGGAGGCGGACTTGGCATTGCTGCTATTTGCAGCGGCGCAGCGCAAGGAGATGCCGTTTTGCTGCAAGTCGACTAAATGTTTGGAGGTTGAGAAGATGAACGTTCAAAAATTTATGGTAGTGGGCGCCGGACAAATGGGCAGCGGGATTGCCCAGGTAGCCGCTCAAGCAGGACTGCAAGTTGTTTTGAATGACGTGAAACAGGAATTCGTGGAACGCGGATTGTCTGTGATTACGAAAAACTTAAGCCGCAACGTGGAGAAAGGCAAAATGACAGAGGAAGAAAAGCAGGCGATCCTTGCCCGCATCACTCTCTCGACGGATCTTGCTGACGGGAAAGACGCAGATTTCGTTGTGGAAGCCGTAACGGAAAATATGGCGATCAAGACGGAAATCTTCAAGAAATTGGATGAAGTTTGTCCGGCACACACCGTCCTGGCGAGCAACACATCTTCCCTTCCGATTACGGAAATTGCTGCCGTCACCAAGCGTCCTGAGAAGGTAATCGGCATGCACTTTATGAATCCGGTACCGGTCATGAAGCTGGTCGAGGTTATCCGCGGCTTGCAAACGGCTGATGAAGTATATCAATTGGTAGAAGACTTGTCCAAGCAAATGGGCAAAGTGCCGGTAAGCGTCAATGACTTCCCGGGCTTTGTCTCCAACCGCGTGCTGATGCCGATGATTAATGAAGCAATTTATTGCGTATATGAAGGCGTTGCTACTCCGGAAGCCATTGATGAAGTAATGAAACTGGGCATGAACCACCCGATGGGGCCGCTCACGTTGGCAGACTTTATCGGGCTGGATACTTGCCTCTATATTATGGAAGTTCTTTACGAAGGATTCGGCGATTCCAAGTATCGCCCTTGCCCGCTTTTGCGCAAATACGTAAAAGCAGGTTGGTTGGGAAGAAAGACAGGCCGCGGTTTTTACACATATCAGTAATTGGTGACGTGGCGGACATCTTAGTTGATGCCGCCTGCCCAGACACCGGAAAGGCAGGACAATTATGAATCTTCGTTGGACCGAAGAACAGCAAATGATGATCAAAATGGTTCGCGACTTCGCCCAGAAGGAAATCGCTCCGTTTGTTCCGGTTATGGAGGAAACGGAACAATTTCCGCGCCACATTGTCAAGAAGATGGGCGAAATGGGATTAATGGGTATTCCTATTCCGGAAGAATGGGGAGGAGCCGGCGCGGACTTCATGTCATATATTTTGGCAATTCATGAGATATCCAAGGTTAGCGCGACAGTAGGGGTAATTCTCTCAGTCCATACATCTGTAGGCACCAATCCGATTCTCTACTTCGGCAGTCACGAACAAAAGAATAAATACGTCAGAAAGCTGGCGGCTGGAGAATACCTTGGCGCCTTTGCACTCACGGAACCAAGTGCCGGATCAGATGCCGGCAGTATTCGTACAACAGCGGTCCGCCAAGGGGACGAATACATTCTGAATGGTTCGAAGATATTTATTACCAACGGCGGCGAAGCGGATGTTTATATTACATTTGCCGTAACCGACCCTTCCAAAGGAACCAGAGGAATCAGTGCGTTTATCGTCGAAAAAGATACCCCAGGATTTACCGTCGGGAAGAAAGAAAAGAAAATGGGTCTGCATGGCTCCAACACGACAGAGCTGATTTTCGAAGATGCAAGAGTGCCTGCCGAAAATCTGCTTGGAAAAGAAGGAGACGGCTTCACCATTGCGATGGCTAACCTCGATTCCGGGCGGATCGGCATTGCCGCACAAGCTTTGGGAATTGCGGAAGCAGCTTTTGAGTACGCCAAAGAATACGCAAAAGAACGCAAGCAATTCGGAGAGCCGATTGCCCATAAGCAAGCCATTGCCTTCAAGCTGGCCGATATGGCTACATTGGTTGAGGCTGCCCGACTGCTTGTCTTCCAGGCCGCATCGCTTAGAAACCAAGGACGCCCTTGCGGAAAAGAAGCTTCCATGGCCAAACGTTTTGCTTCCGATGCGGCAATGAAAATCACGACAGAAGCCATCCAGGTATTCGGCGGATATGGCTACAGCCGTGAGTATCCGGTGGAGCGCTTGTTCCGCGATGCCAAGATCACCCAGATCTACGAAGGCACCAATCAGATTCAAAGAATCGTTATCGCTAAGCATTTATTCTCATAAACCTAATTGTCAGGAGTGTAGAGAAATGGACTTTCGTTTAACCGAAGAACAAGAAATGCTGCGCAAAATGATCAGGGATTTCGCTGAGGAGCATGTAGCCCCTACAGCAGCGGAACGCGATGAAGAAGAGCGTTTTGATCGTTCCATCTTCGAGAAGATGGCTGAGCTTGGCCTTACCGGTATCCCATGGCCGGAAGAATACGGCGGAGCAGGGGCAGACTATGTAAGCTATGTCTTGGCGGTAGAAGAGCTTTCCCGTGTTGACGCATCGATTGGTGTTACCCTTTCCGCTCATGTATCGCTGGCCAGTTGGCCGATCTACAAGTTTGGAACGGAAGAACAAAAACAAAAATTCCTCCGCCCGCTTGCAGAAGGCAAGAAAATGGGCGCATACTGCTTGACCGAGCCTGGCTCCGGTTCCGACTCTGCCGGCATGCGCACAACTGCGGTGAAAGACGGCGACCATTATATTTTGAACGGAAGCAAAATCTTTATTACCAATGCGGGTGAAGCGGAAATTTATATTGTGTTTGCCGTTACCGATCCAACGCTTAAACATAAAGGAGTTACCGCATTTATCGTCGAAAAAGGAATGCCGGGCTTCACTATGGGTAAAAAAGAGAAGAAACTGGGTATCCGTTCTTCCACAACATTAGAAGTAATCTTTGAAGATGTTCGCGTACCCAAAGAAAACATGCTGGGTGAAGAAGGCCAAGGCTTCAAAATTGCCATGATGACCCTTGACGGAGGTCGTAACGGAATTGCGGCACAAGCTTTGGGGATTGCCCAAGGAGCTTATGAACACGCTCTTAATTATGCCAAAGAACGCAACCAGTTCGGCAAACCGATTGCCGCGTTGCAGGCGATCCAGTTCAAGCTGGCCGATATGGCAACCAAGATTGAGGCTGCCCGTTTGCTCACCTATCAGGCTGCCTGGCTGGAAGATCAAGGACTGCCGTATGGCAAAGCATCTGCCATGTCCAAAGTATTTGCCGGCGATACAGCAATGGAAGTAACGACGGAAGCGGTGCAAATCTTTGGCGGATATGGCTACACCCGCGAATATCCGGTTGAACGCTTCATGCGCGATGCGAAAATTACCCAAATCTATGAAGGTACAAACGAAATTCAACGTGTCGTAATTAGTAACTACCTCCTCAAAGAATAGAGGGAACAACGTTATGCACGAAATTACTCGTCGGATTCTCGCAGGTGATGTGCGGGGGGCAGCCCGCGCCATTACCTGCATAGAGAACGATTATCCGGAGCGGACCCAAATCTTGCGGGAGATTTTTCCTTATACCGGACGAGCCAAATTAATCGGGATTACCGGTACTCCCGGTGCGGGGAAAAGTTCACTGGTAGACTCTCTCATCAGCTATCTTCGCTCCAAACAATTGAGTGTCGGTATTGTTGCAGTTGATCCGACCAGTCCTTTTACGGGCGGGGCATTGCTGGGAGATCGGGTGCGGATGCAGAAGCATGCAACTGATCCAGGGGTGTTTATCCGCAGCATGGGAACGAGGGGAAGTCTCGGCGGCTTATCCCGCAACACCAAAGATGCTGTCCGAATCCTGGATGCATACGGGTGTGACATCATCCTGATCGAAACGGTTGGGGTTGGCCAATCTGAATTGGATGTTATGAATATTGTCGATTCCACCCTTGTGCTGTTGAATCCGGGCGGTGGAGATTCGGTTCAGGCTTTCAAAGCAGGGATCATGGAGATAGCCGATTTATTCGTCATTAATAAGGCAGATCTTCCGGGCGCGGATAAATTGGAAATCGAAGTGGAGCAGATGCTGGATTTGGTCAAACATGATGCCCCGTGGCGTCCGCCGGTAATTAAAACAATTTCGACCCAGAACCAAGGCATTGATCAACTGTGGCAGGAAACGATCCGTCACCATGAATATCTTCACCAAAGCGGGGAATGGGAGCAAAGAAGATCCCGCCATCTGCGTGAGGAAGTTGTAGATATTGTGAACCATCAAATCTATCAGCGGATGATTCGCGGGATTGAGTCGGGAGCTTTTGCCGAACAATTGGCTAACGTAGCGGCAAGACGGGAAGATCCATACGGCGTAGCTGATGAGATAGTCAAGAAATGGTTTCACGAATAGTTCATGGGCGTACGTCATCGTGAGATTTAAGGATTGTAGAGCAGATTCCTCTAGACGTATAATAGTACAAAAGAGGTGCCGCAATCTTTAATTCTTAAATATCCTCTGATCAAACGCTCAGTCAGGGGAAGGGGAGAGTCTGACGTGATTGAAAAGAAGAAACTGATTCCTTCTCTGGTGAAGGATCCCAAATTAATAGAAAAACGCCGTGAACAAATCATCGAAGCAGCTGTTGACTTGTTTATTCACAAGGGATTTCACAAAACGACGACAAGAGAGATTGCCAGGGCTTCCGGTTTTAGTATCGGGACGCTGTATGAATATATCGAGTCCAAGGAAGATGTCCTTTATCTAGTCTGCGACGCGATTCATGCAGAGGTGGAGAAACGCTTGCGTGAAGCCATCACGTTTAAAGGAACAGGGCTCAAAGTACTAAAAATGGCGCTAAGAAGCTTTTTCCGCGTGATGGACCAAATGAGCGACCGGGTACTCCTTATCTATCAAGAAACCAAGTCTTTGCCGCTCGAGACGCTTCGCTATGTGCTTGGCAGAGAAGAAGCCATTACCGCGATTTTTGAAGAAATCCTGCAAAAAGGCATTGCCGACGGATCGATTACAATCGATGAGAAGCATGTCAAATTGATGGCTCACAACATTATGGTACTGGGTGAAATGTGGGTATTCAGACGCTGGACCATGCACAAGCATTACACGCTGGATGAATATATCGAAAAGCAGACAGCCCTTCTGCTGCGGGAAGTTAGCGCCGAGTAGGTAACGAGTAGGTTAACTTAGTGAAATCGGTTAAATAGAGGAATGTAAGAGGAGGTACGAGAAATGGAAACAGAAGTGTATCGCCCGACGAACAAAATTCGCTTTGTAACGGCAGCCAGCCTGTATGATGGCCATGATGCCTCAATCAATATCATGCGGCGGATTCTTCAATCCTCTGGTGCGGAAGTGATTCACCTGGGGCACAACCGCTCCGTTGACGAAGTAGTAACTGCGGCCATTCAAGAGGATGTGCAGGGTATCGCTGTCAGCTCGTATCAGGGCGGCCACGTGGAGTATTTCAAGTATATGATTGATCTCTTGAGAGAACGCGGTGCCGGCCATATTCGCGTTTTTGGCGGCGGCGGCGGAGTTATTGTGCCGCGTGAAATCCGTGAGTTGGAAGAGTACGGGGTTGCGAAAATCTTTTCACCGGACGACGGACGCACGCTTGGCCTGCAGGGCATGATCAATCACATGCTTCGAGAAACTGACTTTCCGACAGTGAAGCAGGTAGAACGAGAGATTGAAGAATTGCGTGAACAGAACCATAAAGCGGTAGCCCGTTTAATCTCTGTTGCGGAATATGCCGTCCAGAATTCCTCTGTTTTTCAACCGATTGAAGAAAAACTGCCGCAGCCTGAACACGTCATTCCCGTGTTAGGGATTACCGGTACGGGTGGAGCGGGAAAAAGTTCATTAACGGACGAACTGGTACGCCGCTACATCCATACATGGAACGATAAAACGGTTGCCATTCTCTCCATCGATCCGTCTAAGCAAAAAACAGGCGGAGCGCTTCTCGGGGACCGGATTCGCATGAACGCCAACAATTCGCCGCGCGTCTTCATGCGAAGCTTGGCGACCCGTAAATCTGGCTCCGAGCTGTCTATGGCAGTAACAGACGCCTTGAAGGTGTTGAAAGCGGCCAAATTCGATCTGATTATCGTGGAGACAAGCGGTATCGGCCAGGGAGACGCCCAAGTAAAAGATATTTGTGATGTCGCGATGTATGTCATGACAAGTGAGTTCGGGGCTCCGTCTCAGCTTGAGAAAATTGATATGCTGGATTTTGCCGATGTGATTGCCATCAATAAGTTTGATCGCAAAGGCTCTGAGGACGCGCTTCGTGAAGTGCGCAAACAGTATCGCCGCAATCACAGCCTGTTTGATTTGCCGGATGACAAGATTCCTGTATACGGTACGATTGCCAGCCAATTTAACGACCAGGGAACCAATGTCCTGTTTGCCGCAGTAATGAAAAAAATTGTGGAGAAAACGGGTGTTGATTGGAATGTAGGCCACTTGGATTCCACTCCGGTAGCCGTCCAGAAGAAATCGCTGATTCCGGCAGACCGTATTGGCTATCTTCAGGAGATTGCGAATACTGTGCGTAATTATCGCAAATTTACGGAAGAACAGTCGGGTATTGCCCGCAAGTTGTATCAATTGCATGGCGCGAAGGAGACGCTTCTCGCCGCCAATTTGGAAAATGGAAACGATTTGATTGCGGCAATTGATCGTCAAATCGCTCATTTTGAAAGCAAGCTGCATCCTGAATGCCGCCGTATTCTCGACAATTGGCCTTCCTTGAAAGAAGCTTATAAACAAGACCAACTCGTTACCAAAGTACGGGATAAGGAGATTGTTACCAAGCTGTATACCGAATCTCTCTCCGGTACCCGTATTCCGAAGGTAAGCCTCCCGCAGTTTGAAGATTGGGGCGAGATTCTCAAGTGGTCCTTGAAAGAAAACGTACCGGGTGAATTCCCGTATACCGCGGGGGTATTCCCGTTCAAGCGTGAAGGGGAGGATCCAAGACGCCAATTCGCCGGAGAGGGAACACCGGAGCGTACCAACCGCCGTTTCCACTTCTTGTCCAAGAACGATGAAGCTAAGCGTCTCAGTACCGCGTTTGACAGTGTTACGCTGTACGGGGAAGACCCTGACTACCGTCCGGACATTTACGGTAAAATTGGTACCAGTGGCGTAAGCATCTGTACCCTTGAGGACATGAAGAAGCTGTATGCAGGATTTGACTTGTGTGCGCCGTCCACATCCGTTTCCATGACCATTAACGGGCCGGCCCCGATGATCCTTGCCATGTATATGAATACTGCCATCGATCAACAGGTGGAGAAGTTTGTGGAGCGGGAAGGACGCCAGCCGAATGCGGAGGAGCTTGAGAAGATTAAAGCCTACACGTTGGCTACTGTCCGCGGAACCGTTCAGGCGGATATCCTGAAAGAAGATCAAGGACAGAATACGTGTATCTTCTCAACCGAGTTTGCGCTGCGGATGATGGGAGATATTCAGCAGTATTTCATTGACAACAAAGTACGCAACTACTATTCCGTCTCCATCTCCGGGTACCATATTGCCGAAGCGGGTGCCAACCCGATTTCCCAATTGGCTTTCACGCTGGCTAACGGCTTCACCTACATTGAATATTATCTGAGCCGCGGCATGCACATTGACGATTTCGCGCCGAATTTGTCCTTTTTCTTCTCCAACGGTCTTGATCCGGAATATACCGTGATTGGACGCGTTGCCCGCCGTATCTGGGCGACTGCGTTGAAGAACAAGTACGGAGCGAATGAGCGCAGCCAGAAGCTGAAGTACCATATTCAAACGTCCGGCCGATCTCTGCACGCGCAGGAAATGGATTTCAACGATATTCGCACGACACTTCAGGCATTGATTGCGATCTACGACAACTGCAACTCGCTTCACACCAATGCGTACGATGAAGCCATCACAACGCCAACCGAGAATTCCGTACGCCGTGCGATGGCGATTCAGATGATTATCAACAAAGAGTTAGGCCTTGCCAAGAACGAAAATCCATTGCAAGGTTCCTTCATTATCGAAGAGTTAACGGACCTCGTCGAAGAAGCTGTTCTTCAGGAATTCGAGCGGATCAGTGCCCGCGGCGGCGTATTGGGCGCGATGGAAACCCAGTATCAACGCGGCAAAATTCAAGATGAGTCGATGTACTACGAGATGAAGAAACATACCGGTGAATTGCCGATTATCGGGGTTAATACCTTCCTCAACCCGAATTCTTCTGAAGAAGACTACGAAATTGAACTGGCACGAGCGACTGAGGAGGAGAAAGAGCAGCAGATTCAGAACCTGCGCGCCTTCCAAGAGGCTCACCGCGAAGAAGCCGGTCCGGCGCTTCGCCGACTCCAGGAAGTGGCTGTTTCCGGCGGCAACATCTTTGCGGAGCTGATGGAAACGGTAAAAGTGGCTTCCCTTGGTCAAATTACCGCAGCCCTTTACGAAGTAGGCGGACAATACCGCCGCAATATGTAAAGTTACCCACACGGCGTTAGCTTACGCAGTGCCGTGCGGGACCCCAGTTCTTCTGGCATGGCAGCATCGGCTAAATACAAGATCCCCCGGAGCATTTTTGCCCGAGGGATTTTTTTGTAATATTGCACTAGCATTGCATAAAACTTTATGGTTCTTGTCAAGCAAACTAACTTGTTGGGCATAGCAGTAAACTTAGGGTATTAATTGGTATTTAGAATCTTCCGTCTTTTTGTTGATTGACTTTTCAAGCAAAAAGGCCATAAACAAATTCGTTAAGATGCTCTATATCACCGATTTCAAACTGGCACAGAGTTTCCTCATAGATCTTCTCAGGATTCCATTAAGCTTTTTTCAATTTGAATTATTTTATGGCTTGCAACGGAAGGAAAAAATACGATGGAGGATCCTGGAACTTTGCAAATAAAAATAAAATAATAAGGTGTGCCTTGATCGTAAAAGCAATAAAAATGTTGTTGACATATATTTGTATGGCGGTTATATTTGTATCATACAATAATACACATTATGCATTTTTTGTATGGTGTTCAATATAGTGAAAGGAGTTCCAATGAACACATCACTTTTCCATGAGTTTGTAAATGAAGTTATTAAAATGTCTGGACTACTCGGGAGAGAAACGTCGGTAGTCGCGAACTTAACTCCAAAACAGTGTCATATCATTATGGAAATTGGCACGAAAACTCTGCGTAATGGAGATTTGGCCATCTCATTAGGTGTTGATCCGTCGACTTTGACTAGAACGCTGGAACCCTTGGTTAAACATGGATTATTAAAGCGAGATCTCAATCCAACCAATCGCAGAGAAGTTTTAATTAGCCTCACTGATGCAGGTTTGGACACTTTACAGTTTATCCAAAGTCAATTGCACAATATGTTTAACCACATATTGTCTCAAATCCCGAGTGATCGTAGGCAGGAGGTTGAAAATAGTTTAGGGTTATTGCTTTCCATCATGAAAAGTAAAAACCATCACTCCCATATGCTTAAATAAGAAGAGGGTGGGTGATTTCTCACCCATTCCGATTCTTTGGTGAAAAAAATGATTGTCCAGGAAGGAGAGATGTAAAAAATTTTAGCATTTCATATACCGTACTGCCGTATAGTATATTTTGTGAAGTGGAAGGATGATTTCATTTGAAGACAAATGTTGGAGCTGTTCTTATCGCTCTGTTATTGGGCGTATTCATGGAGAATTTAGATCACACTATCATGGCATCTGCACTACCCACAATCGTTTCAGACTTGAGTGGCATGGATATCTTTTCTTGGGTATTTTCTGTTTATCTCTTAACCTCAACGATTTTTATTCCGGTTTTCGGAAAGTTAGCGGATCAATACGGTAAGAAACCGTTTCTATTGATCGGATTTATTACTTTCGTGTTGGCGTCAATTTTATCAGCCAATGCAGAAACAATGGGACAGCTTATTTTGTACCGTGCCTTGCAAGGAATGGGAGCAGCACCGCTGATGCCAATTGCTTTCTCGATGATATTTGACCTTGTCAAACCAGAGAAACAAGGCCATATGCAAGGGTTATTTGCGATCGTAAACGGCGTTTCCATGATTGCCGGACCCATTGTAGGTGCCTTTTTAACTGATCACTTTGGTTGGAACTGGGTCTTTCTCATCAATATCCCGCTCGGTGTGATCGCAACCATTCTCATCCTTCTGTTCTACAAGGAGCAAAAAGTGAGTAAACAAGCATCTATTGATTATGCCGGTACGGTTCTATTGGTGATGGCTATTACACCATTCATGCTGGGGCTGGTTATGGGAGGAAAAGAATATGGCTGGTTATCATGGCAGATTATCGGTCTATTTACGACAAGTTTCTTTTTCTCTTATCTCTTGATCCAAATTGAGAAAAAAGCGAAGGAGCCTATCATATCATTACAGCTTTTTAATCGTAAGGTAGTATCATCCACAAGTATCGCGTTCCTCCAAGGGATCGTTTTGATCGGTGTAATGACTTATATTCCTTTCTTCATTCAAGGGATTTGGGGAGGGACTGCCACACAGGTTGGAAATTTGATAACCGGAATGATTATAGCCCTTATGGTAGGAGCAGCCATGGGAAGTCATCTTATGGCGAAAATGTCAGCTAGAGCCCTCATTGTTTTTTCGGCAATCCTTATGGCGGGAAGCAGTGTCGCTTTCGTTCAATTAGAAGCTAGCTCTACTCCCTTGTTTTTGTTGATTACACTTATTGTCATGGGATTAGGTATGGGGCCGCTGATGCCGCTTACCACTCTTCTTGCACAGAATGCCGTGTCAAAAGAACATACCACGAGTGTTACCTCGCTTGTCTCTTTCTATCGGAATATCGGAATGGCAGTAGGAAGCAATATTCTTGCGATATTTGTAAATCTCGGTTTGAGCACCTCTATGGATAAAATTGCGAAAGATTTTACAAACATTTCGCCACAAATTTTGGCAAGAATTGAGGATCCGAATCTGTTACTGAATGGAAAACTCCAAGCTGGAATACCACAAGAACTTATCAACCTTATGAAGGCGGGATTAAGCATAGGTATTTCCAACGTATTTATTGCTTGTTTCGCTGTGATCGCACTGATGATTCTCTTTAGTTTACTTGCAGGTAAAGAAAAACTCGTAAGTCATTCGGACGGACAAAAGAAATTTGGTTTCCATTAAAATACTGCAATTTGCATATGTACTTAGGGAGGAAAAGAAATGAACATACAGCTTTTACAGTGGGGAATGTTTTCCTTTATGCTGGGACTGGTCTTGTCCCTGCCGCTTGCGGCTGTTTATTACCAAAAGAATTCACCGTTAACGAAAATTTTTACGAACCCCAGAAAGCTAAAATCAGCCCATCTCGATTTTTTCACGCAAGCTTTTGCCAGCGCATTTGTGTATCTGTTGGAATTTTGTACAAAAATGGAGTTTCCAAATTACGTGGTCATACCCCTTGTTTTTGGAACCATAGTGAATCCGCTGATCCTACTAATAGAATCTACACCCATATACCGTTCAGGATACTTTAAAATTGTATACATGCTACTTCGAGTAACAAGTCCACTGTCGTTGTTTTTTGCTTGGACTGTCATAGCTGTAGTCTTTTTGCCGGGACTCTTGAAACTCCTGCTGGTTATCTTTATTCTGGTTGGGCTGTTGCTGATCTTGGTCTATTATGGGAAATTCAACCAACTGACTGATAGCTCTCCTCGATTTCGGCAGGATGAGCACCAGGTTTGATTGAACTCAGGAGGTAATATTGATGAAAAACCGTAATGTTTTGATAACAGGAGCCAGCAGTGGAATTGGATATGAATTTGCGAAGATTTTTGCAAAAAAGGAAAATAATCTTATCCTTGTCGCTCGGAATCGAACGAGATTAGAGGAAATTCGTGCGGAGCTCATGGCAAAGGATATCACGATTACCATTATTGAAAAGGACCTTTCATTACCAAATGCAGCTATGGATGTCTACAACGAAGTGAAAAGTCAAAATCAGCGGGTTGATGTTCTTATCAATAGTGCTGGATTTGGTCTGCAGGGGAATTTTGATGAATTGAATCTTCAACAACAGCACAATATGATGCATGTAAATATGGTATCTTTGACTGAACTTACACATCTGTTTGTGCAAGATATGATAGGCCAGAAATTTGGCAGGATTTTAAACATTGGCTCCATTGCCTCTTTTATTTCCATGCCTTCTATGAGTGTTTACGCTGCAACAAAAGCCTACGTACTATCGTTTTCTGAATCCTTGTCAAATGAACTGAAACGGTATGGAGACATTTCCGTTACGGCTCTATGTCCCGGGCCCACGAAAACGAATTTTGTGAAGGCAGCAAACATGGTGAGTATGGAGGAAATGTATAACCGATTTGGCATGTCTGCTTCCATTGTAGCTCAGGCCGGATATGAGGCTCTAATCAAGGGAAGGCCCATTGAGATCCCTGGGAAAAGGTTTTCTCTAAGCATCATGGCGACTCGTTTTCTCCCCAGAAAATTGGTTCAAAAATTGATGATGATTGTAAACAAGTAGTTTTTTGGTGGTTTCTTTGGGCGCTGGCACACTGGCAGCTGCGTTCGCAGTTTCATCTGCGGTATTCGGAAACCTCGGTTCGTGTGTTGGCGGGATAATTCTATCATACTATGGCGGTGCCGATATGTTCCTCGTAATCTCGAAAGTGGTAAGCTAACGCAGAACGTAACTCAGGATCTTTTAAACTACAACGAATAAGGAGTGGGGATGTGCTTTGAAAAAACAATGGTCGGTAGGAATTCTCGTATTTAATCAGGTTGACGCTTTTGATTTCGTCGGTCCGTCTGAAATTCTCTCAATCGCCCGATACACAACGGATGAAGTTCAGAATATGCTTCTTGGGAAGGAAGGAGATAAACAAAAGCCGTTTCTGGTTTATACCATTTCGGAAACAGGAGAAGCGGTAACAGCCAGCAATGGGCTACGCATATTGCCTGATTACAGTATTGAGAACGCTCCGCATTTTGACATACTCCTAATTCCCGGCGCGTTTTTCCCAGATATCAAAAAGGTGATGGCCAATGACAAGGTAATTAAATGGATTCACGCCCGGATGAAAAATGTGGAACTGATGACATCAGTTTGCAGCGGTGCTTTGGTTTTGGCACAAGCGGGACTTTTAAACGGAAAAAAGGCAACAACCAACCGTAAAGCGCTTGATTTTATGCAGAAAATTTTTCCCGAAGTAACCGTAATTCGCGACTGTAAGTTTGTGGATGAGGGGAATGTTATTACTTCGCAAGGGCCTGACGCAGGGATTTATCTAGCTTTTCATCTTATCAAAAGGTTAATGGGATTGGAAGCAAGTCACATCGCAGCTGACACCCTGGAGTTTGATGGCGATATTTAAAAAAACAAGAGTCTGCGAATAACGAGATGTAGAATGGCTCTTCCTAAAATCTAAGTATTGTAGAGATGGTGAAGGTACTTTTGAAGAAAACAGCCGGTTTTTACTGGCTTGCCTTTAGAACAGTTTATAGGCTATTTACCCAGCAAATCAATCGCGCGATCCCCGTTTTCGTGAACTCACAACGGAATAGGTATAAAAATAGGAATAAATGAAGTGTCCAAGGCAAACCCCAATCATTACTGCTGCTTCTAGTTTTGACGCTGTTCGTTTAAATATTCGCAAAATCCGCCGAAGTCAATTCTTGCAGTTTTTCAAAGTCGATCACACGTCTGCCATTTTCTATTCGAGAGAAGCCGGACTTGAATACAACTTCGCAAGCTGTAACGGGAGGCACGAAAGGACAACGTTTTTCTGAGTGGATAAGAATTTATAAGTTGGGGGCCCCGCCGGGCGCAACGATAGTTATAGCCCGGTGGGTTTTCTTATTTGGCCCTGATTCCCCATGGGAAGACAATAGTTTGAAACTCTTGCATTTTCGGTTAAAATGAGGAATACTGTATGATAGCCAAGTTATTGTTGTGAAAGGACGTGCACGGCTTGAGTCAATTACTCCAAAATATCGATCAAGAGAAGCTTAATGAAATGGCGATGGTTGACATCGCATTTGAGATCTTAAAGGAACAAAACCGTCCCTATAATTTCCGTGAATTAATGGGGGAGATTGCCGCGCTACGTAACATGACTGAAGAACAAATGATGTCTATGATAGCTCAAGTCTATACTGAAGTAAACATCGACGGACGCTTCATTTGCCTGGGAGATAACACTTGGGGCTTGAAACGCTGGTATCCAATGGAAACAGTGGAAGAAAGTCAAGAAGGCGGCGGCAAGAAGAAAAAACTGGTTTCCGACGACGACTTCGACGACGATTACGAATTGGATGAAGAACTGGATGAAGTGTATGAAGAAGATGACGATCTCATTGCCTACGACGATGAAGAGGACTTCATCGACGAAGACCTGGATGACGATGATGAGATTGAAGAAGACCTCGATGAAGAAGAGCTGTTTGAAGAGGATTTGGTGGACGAAGAGCTTGAAGAAGAAAATGAAGAGGATTAATGATCAATCCTTGACTTTGGTTCAACAGGCATTATAAAATACTGCTTGGGCTTCACATGAAGAAATGCCAAATATGGAAAGCTATAAAACAAAAGTGACCCCTACCTGTGTAAGAACGGGATAGGAAGCGCTTTTGTTTTTTCTTTTTAATGAAGCTATCTCCGCTATAATATACGCACATTTTCTGATCGGAACAGGGAAAGAGGGGACAAAACTGATGGCGAAGTATATTTTTGTTACAGGTGGGGTTGTATCTTCACTTGGGAAAGGGATTACGGCAGCATCTCTTGGGCGTCTCTTAAAAAACAGGGGTCTTAAGGTTACCATTCAAAAGTTTGATCCGTATATCAACGTGGACCCGGGTACGATGAGTCCGTATCAACACGGTGAGGTTTTCGTAACCGACGATGGTGCCGAAACAGACCTTGATTTAGGCCATTATGAACGTTTTATTGATATTAATCTGAATGCCAATTCCAACGTTACAACCGGTAAGATTTATTCTGCCGTAATCGCAAAAGAGCGGCGTGGTGACTACCTGGGCGGAACCGTTCAAGTCATCCCGCACATTACCAATGAAATCAAAGAAAGAGTGTTCCGGGCGGGTAAAGAGACAGGGGCAGATGTTGTCATTACCGAGATTGGCGGTACAGTAGGCGACATTGAGAGCTTGCCGTTCCTGGAAGCGATTCGTCAGATTAAAAGCGACATCGGCCGCGAAAACGTCATGTATATCCATGTTACGCTTGTTCCATACATCAAAGCGGCAGGCGAAATGAAAACCAAACCGACCCAACACAGTGTAAAAGAACTCCGCAGTCTGGGTATTCAGCCGAACGTAATCGTTACACGTACAGAACAACCTCTTTCCCAAGAGATGAAGGATAAGCTGGCGTTATTCTGTGACATTGACAAAAATGCTGTTATTGAAGCGGTTGATGCAGATACATTGTATGAAGTACCGCTGTTGCTGCAGGAGCAAGGGCTTGATGATTATGTATGCCGCCATCTGGGCCTGCCATGCGGCAAGTCTGACATGACAGAGTGGAAGGCGCTGGTTGACAAGATTAAGAACCTCCAAGAGACAGTCCGTATTGCCATCGTCGGTAAATACGTTCAACTCCACGACGCATATCTTTCCGTGGCGGAAGCCCTTTATCATGCAGGTTACGCCAACAACGCAGATGTTGACATCAAGTGGGTAAATGCGGAAGAAGTAACAAGGGATAACGTTGCCGAATTGCTTGGGGATGTAGACGGTATTTTGGTTCCGGGCGGTTTCGGTGATCGAGGAATTGAAGGAAAGATTACCGCGACTCGCTATGCCCGCGAAAACCGCATCCCGTTCCTGGGGATCTGTCTGGGCATGCAAATCGCTGTAATTGAGTATGCGCGCCATGTGGCAGGTTTGGAAGGAGCAAACAGCTCCGAAATCAATCCAAACACGAAATATCCGGTCATTGATTTGCTTCCGGAACAAAAAGAAGTTGAAGACATGGGCGGAACGATGCGTCTTGGCATTGGGCCAACCAAGGCAGTTGAAGGCAGCCTGGCTGAACGGGCTTACAACAGCACCTTGATTTATGAGCGCCATCGCCATCGCTATGAAGTAAACAACGAGTATCGCGATCAATTGGCGCAAGCCGGTCTTTCCTTTGCGGGCACATCTCCGGATGGCCGCCTGGTGGAGATTATTGAAGTTCCGGACCATCCTTGGTTCCTGGCTACCCAATTCCATCCTGAGTTCACTTCCCGTCCAAACAGACCGCAGCCGTTGTTTAGAGAATTTGTGAAAGCCGCGCTGAAGAACAGAAAGTAACCTTTGACATATAATATTCGATTAAGGAGAGTGCGGGTTCAGCATTCTCCTTTTTCACTAGCCAAAGAATATCTTTTCTTGCAGATAAGGGAGGATTTTCCTGTTGATTAGAGAATTTTTAAACGTTGATACTAGCTCTTGATGCAGAATAATCCTAATCATCTTCACTAGGGGGAAAGGAAAATGCAAAAGAAAAAGGTGTTAGTAGTAGATGATCAATACGGAATCCGAATCCTTTTATATGAGGTGCTGGGCAAGGAAGGATATTCAACGTTTCAAGCAGCAAACGGCAAACAGGCATTGGAAATCGTGCAGAAGGAACACCCCCATCTCGTTATCCTTGATATGAAAATACCAGGTATGGATGGGATAGAAATTTTGAAACACATCAAGAAGATCGACCAGAATATCAAAGTGATCATGATGACGGCGTACGGTGAGCTTGACATGATTAAAGAAGCAACTCAGTTGGGTGCACTTACCCATTTCACCAAACCGTTCGATATTGATGAGTTGCGCCATGCCGTGAATCAGCAGTTGGCAGGGTGAAAAGCTGTTAACCAAATGGACACCTGTTAAGTTGGGTTCAATTGTGGTATAATAAGCCGTGTTGTTACAACAACAATTGGAGGAGGAATCATGCTTATGCCACTCGTACCTATGACCGCATTTTTAGAAGACGTAAAGAAAAATAAATATGCGGTAGGCCAATTCAACATCAACAACCTTGAGTTCGTGCAAGCTATCACAGATGCGGCGATCGAAGAAAAGTCTCCGGTAATCTTCGGTGTATCCGAAGGCGCGATGCGTTACATGGGACTTGAATATACCGTAGCGATGGCTAAAGTGGCTGCAGAACGTGCAGGTGTACCTGTTGCACTCCATCTTGACCATGGAAGCAGCTTTGAAGTTGTCATGAAATGTATCCGTGCCGGATTCTCTTCTGTCATGTTTGACGGCTCCCATTATCCTTTGGAAGAAAACATTCGTTTGACCAAGCAGGTAGTTGAAGCTGCTCATGCGGTTGGGGTTTCTGTTGAAGGCGAATTAGGCACAATCGGCGGTACTGAAGATGACCTCTCTGTAGATGAAGAACATGCAGCCTTGGCTAAACCGGATGAAGCGATTCGCTTCTGGGAAGAGACCAAAGTTGACTATTTGGCAATCGCCGTTGGTACAGCTCACGGTTTATATAAAGGCGTGCCAAAAATTCATTACGATATTATCGATGAAGTTGCCAAAAACATTGGCGCACCGATTGTATTGCACGGTGGTTCCGGTGTTCCGGACGAAGCGATTGTCACTGCAATCAGCCATGGTGTAGGTAAAATCAACGTAAATACCGAGAACCAGGTAGCTTGTACAGAAGTGATTCGCAAAGTATTGGCTGAAAAACCAAAAGAAATCGACCCACGCAAATATCTCGGTCCTGCTCGTGAAGCAATTAAAGAAGTTGTTAAAGGTAAAATGCGTTTGTTTGGTAGCAGCAACCGTGCCTAATTAGGAGGGTGCCCATGCGATTTTTTATAGATACAGCCAATGTCGAAGAGATACGGGAGATTCATGATTGGGGCGTTGTGGCCGGCGTTACAACCAACCCCTCGCTTGTTGCGAAAGAAGGCCGTGATTTTATCGAGACTCTGAAAGAGATTATCGACATAGTAGACGGTCCGATTAGTGCCGAGGTTATCAGTCTTGATGCCAAGGGTATGATTGAAGAGGGCGAAAAATTGGCCTCTTTGTCCAAAAACATCGTCGTAAAAATCCCGATGACGGAAGACGGATTGAAAGCGGTAAAGGCATTAGCAAAGCGAAAAATCAAAACGAACGTAACATTGATCTTCAATCCGAACCAGGCACTTTTAGCAGCACGTGCTGGAGCTACATATGTCTCTCCGTTTTTGGGACGTTTGGATGATATCGGACACGATGGGCTTCAACTAATTACGCAGATAGCGGAAATTTTTGCTGTTCATGATATTGAAACAGAGATTATCGCTGCCAGCATTCGCCATCCGTTGCATGTCACCGAAGCGGCTCGCCGTGGATCTCATATAGCGACAATTCCTTATAAAGTGTTCAAGCAGCTTTTGCAGCACCCGCTTACGGATCTTGGAATTCAAAAGTTCCTGGCCGACTGGGAAGGCATGCAAAAGTAGCGGTTTTAATCGGTTATTGATGTTGGAGCACCTTTTCCCCGCAGGAGAAGGTGCTCCTTTCGGGAGAACGCCGACTGCTAAAGATACGAGTAAACCTAGGGAGAGCGAACAATGGAGAAACTGATCGTACGAGGGGGTAAACCGCTTTCCGGCAAAGTGGTGATCAGTGGGGCGAAGAATAGTGCGGTAGCCTTGATCCCGGCCGCATTGATTGCCGACGGCCCGGTAGTGATCGGAAATTTGCCCCATATTCAAGATGTTGAGATCTACGTAGAGCTGCTTCGTGAATTGGGAGCGGACGTTCTGTTTGAAGAAGACTGGATGGAAATTGACAGCAGGTCTATTCAACAAATTGTGATGCCGAACGGGCGAATAAAAAAACTGCGTGCTTCATATTATTTATGGGGTGCTTTGCTTGCCAAATTTGGCGAAGCGCAAATCGGCTTGCCGGGCGGATGCGATCTGGGCCCGAGACCGGTAGATCAGCATATCAAAGGATTTGAAGCGTTGGGCGCACGAGTAGAAAATCGAAACGGCGTCATGACAATTAAAGCACGGAAGTTGAAAGGTGCCAGAATCTATCTGGATATTGTAAGTGTGGGGGCTACGATTAACATTATGTTGGCAGCCACACGGGCAGAGGGCATAACGATTATTGAAAATGCGGCGCGTGAGCCGGAAATTGTAGATGTAGCAACCTTATTGAACAATATGGGGGCCAATATCAAAGGTGCCGGTACAGATGTCATTCGTATACAAGGCGTCAGTCAACTGCACGGATGCCGACACACAATTATCCCTGACCGGATTGAAGCGGGAACCTACATGATTGCCGCTGCTGCAACCCGTGGAGATGTAATTATTGAAAACGTTATCCCTAAGCATTTAGAGCCTGTTACGGCCAAGCTGAGGGAATTGGGAGCGATTGTCGAAGTCGGAGATGACACCGTGCGGGTGATAGGGCAAGAAAAATACCGATCAATTGATGTGAAAACCAATCCGTATCCGGGCTTCCCGACCGATTTGCAACAACCGATGACGGCTCTTTTGACTCAGGCCAATGGCTCCAGTATTGTAACCGACAATATTTACGGAGCTCGTTTCCGCCATGTGGATGAGCTGCGAAGAATGGGAGCCGGCATGAAAGTGGAAGGCAGATCAGCCATCATCGAAGGTGGCAAGAAATTGATGGGAGCCAAAGTCGTGGCAACTGATTTGCGGGCTGGGGCAGCACTGGTAATTGCCGGATTAATTGCGGAAGGCATAACCGAGATTGACGGTTTGTCGCATATTGATCGCGGTTATGAGAATTTAGTGGGAAAATTACGAAGTCTGGGAGCAGATACGCTTCGGAAGATCCAAAAACAGACGGAATGCAAATAGAACCTTCAAAAACAAAGGATCGCCAATAAAAGGAGAGGTTAAAGATGGAGCGGAGTTTAACGCTTGAATTAGTGCGCGTAACGGAAGCGGCAGCTTTGGCTTCAGCCCGTTGGATGGGACTTGGCAAGAAAGATGAAGCGGACGATGCAGCGACGACGGCTATGCGCAAAGAATTTGAGAACGTTCCAATGGAAGGGGTCGTGGTGATCGGCGAAGGAGAAATGGACGAGGCTCCGATGCTGTATATCGGGGAAAAGCTTGGACAAGGTGTTCCACCGTATGTAGATGTTGCGGTCGACCCTCTCGAAGGAACCAATATCGTGGCCAAGGGGACGTGGAACGCTATTTCGGTTATTGCCATTGCGGACCGTGGCAATCTTCTGCATGCACCTGATATGTATATGGAGAAAATTGCGGTAGGCCCCAAAGCAGTGGGCAAGGTAGATATTAATGCGCCGGTCATTGATAATCTCAAAGCCCTTTCGCAAGCATTGGGAAAAGATATGAGTGACCTCGTCGCCATCGTCTTGGATCGAGACCGTCACCAAAAAGTAATTCATGAGATCCGCCAGGCGGGAGCCCGGATCAAATTAATCCCGGATGGCGATGTAGCAGCGGCGATTAATACCGCGTTTCCTGATACGGGCGTAGACATTTTGTTTGGTTCCGGCGGTGCCCCGGAAGGCGTATTGGCTGCCGTTGCCCTGAAATGTCTGGGTGGAGAAATTCAAGGGAAGCTCTTGCCGCAGAGTCCGGAAGAAGAGCAGCGCTGTATCCAAATGGGGTTGAAGAACCCGCACCAAGTTCTGTTTATGGATGATTTGGTCAAAGGTGATGACGCTATTTTTGCTGCCACAGGGGTTACAGATGGGGAGCTTTTGCGCGGCGTGCGTTTCCAAGGGACAAGAGCAACT
The DNA here is from genome assembly GCA_041920465.1 of Paenibacillaceae bacterium. Taxonomy (GTDB): domain Bacteria; phylum Bacillota; class Bacilli; order Brevibacillales; family Brevibacillaceae; genus Brevibacillus_H. The sequence goes on from JBHGXW010000045.1 coordinate 24,698, forward strand.
ACCCATTCAGTCGTCATGCGGGCCAAGACAGGAACAGTGCGTTTCATTGAAGGAAACCATCGCTTGGAGCGGAAACCGCGATTTGTATTGTAAATCCTAGGCTAGAATAGAGGAAGAGAAGACGTAAAGAGTGGTGGAATAGTACGTGCTGTTATCCGAGTTAGAAGAAATGAAGTTAACCGAGCTATATAAGCTTGCCAAAGAGTTCCAAATCACGTCTTACTCGCAGATGAAAAAGAAGGAACTAATCTTCGCGATTCTGAGAGCAAGAGCGGAACGAGACGGATTGATGTTTATGGAAGGCGTCCTGGACATCCTGCCGGAAGGGTACGGTTTCCTGCGCCCGATCAACTATTTGCCGAGTTCTGAGGATATTTATATTTCTCAGTCACAGATACGGCGTTTTGACCTAAGAATGGGTGACCTGGTATCAGGGAAAGTTCGCCCTCCCAAAGAAAATGAACGATATTTTGGCTTGTTGCAAGTGGAAGCAGTAAACGGAGAAGACCCCGAATTGGCGTCAGAACGCCTTCACTTCCCCGCCTTAACACCGCTTTATCCCCAAAAGAAGCTAGTTTTAGAGACAACACCCTCCAAGCTTTCAGCCCGACTTATGGACTTGTTGGCACCGGTTGGTTTGGGACAGCGCGGACTCATTGTGGCCCCGCCCAAAGCAGGTAAAACTGTGTTATTGAAGGAAATTGCCAACAGCATAACAGAAAATCACCCGGACATTTCCTTATTTGTGCTATTGATCGACGAACGTCCGGAAGAAGTAACCGATATGCAGCGCTCTGTTAAAGGTGAAGTAATTGCTTCTACCTTTGATGAACTGCCCGAAAACCATATCAAGGTTGCGGAATTGGTGCTGGAGCGAGCGAAACGGCTTGTTGAACATAAAAAAGATGTGGTCATTCTGCTGGATTCCATCACCCGTTTGGCACGCGCTTACAATTTGGTCATTCCGCCAAGCGGGCGCACGCTGTCGGGCGGTATCGATCCAGCGGCTTTCCACCGTCCCAAGAGATTCTTCGGTTCGGCTCGGAACATTGAGGAAGGCGGCAGCTTGACGATCCTGGCGACAGCTTTGGTAGAAACCGGGTCGAGAATGGATGACGTCATCTATGAAGAGTTCAAGGGAACCGGCAATATGGAATTGCATCTAGACCGCAAGCTGGCAGAGCGCCGTATTTTCCCGGCGATCGACATTCGCCGGTCCGGTACACGCAGGGAAGAACTTTTGCTTTCCAAAGAAGAGTTGGACAAACTTTGGGCGATTCGCAAGAGCATGTCCGACAGCCAGGAATTTGTCGAGTCGTTCCTGAAGAAGCTGCAAGACACCAAGACGAATGAAGAATTTTTGGCTACGGTCGATCTCAAAGATTCCAGGTCGGAAGCAGCAGTGACAGCAACGGCAACAACAACTTCAACGGCAAGAACCAGTCGAAGCACCAAACAATCCACAACGACGGCCAAATCATAAGGCCGTCATTTTTTTTGCGGAGATCGCATAGAGATAAAAGGATCGTGGTGAGAAGGAGGAAGCAGGAATGGGATACTCGGAAATGCCAATGACGTTTGCCAATTCGGAAGAGGCCAAACAAAGCGTTATTGAAAAAACACTGTTTCAAGTATTTAATCCGTTTGCCTCTTTAACATCATCAGGAGAGTACGCTCCACAAGCGGCTGCGATATCGTATACCGTTCAACCGGGAGATACGCTTTCAGAGATTGCTTACAAGTACGGAATTACGCTGACGGAGTTAATCAGAGAAAACAAGATATCCAATCCCAACATGGTAGGAATCGGTATGAAACTGGTCATTGGACAAAATCATGTGCCGCATACCGTAAGCCGTGGCGAAACACTTGAGCAAATCGCTCAACGATATGATATTCCGAAGCAAAAGATCATTGCCCGGAACCCTCTTCTGCAGGTTTTGCCGGATAACCTGTATGTTGGACAGGTTTTGTACATACCCATCGCGGCAGCAAAACCGGTTATGGCAGGCAACTTTCCGGTCCGAAAATCAATGGCGCAAGCGGCCAGCCGAAGTATCTTTCGCAGCAGAATGATGGACTGGCCGGTTCAGGATGCGACGATTACCAGCGGGTTTGGCATGAGATGGGGCAAAATGCATAAGGGCGTTGATCTGTGGAATGAAGCCAAGGGAAATACGGCGATCCTGGCAGCAAAGGATGGCGTTGTTGTCGATGCCGGTGCCAATCATGAAGGATACGGTTACATGGTGGTTATTGATCACGGAGATGGTTTGCATACTTACTATGCCCATTTGCGCAAAATCCTGGTGACAATCGGGCAAGTGGTTCAACGCGGACAAAAAATAGGCTACATGGGTCGAACGGGTGATTCAACCGGGTACCATCTGCATTTTGAAGTAAGACAAGATGACGTTCCCATGAATCCGCTTCGCTATCTTAGATAACGCTGAAACTGGTCAATCCCTGTCCGTGAGGGTTCCCTTACATTTACAACGTTCTTTTAATACGATACAATGTCTGCAGCAAAACAGGGAAGGGATTGTACACAATGAATTTGGTATATGCGGACGAGTGTGGCAAGGTTTATGATCATCCGGGTATCTGGTCGGTTGCCAGAAACGGTGATATGTTAACCGAGATCCTCGAAGAAGAGCTGATTCCGTTGCCGGAGGGGGCGACGCTGGTTAGCCTGCCGGATACGGAACCTGTAGGGATGGATCCTGAAACTGGTGAAATGATGAAACTGTCGGGATATACCGCAGTTGGCGCCTTGCTGCCGCAGGGATATACCCGATTGCTTTTGCCCGGATATGTAAAGAAAGACAAAGAGAAAAAATTTCCGTTGTTTGGATATACCGCAGTTGTTTGGAAGGATGGTGGTTTCTGGGTTGCCGGACGCAAGAGCGACGAGCCGCCAAAATGGAATCCGCTCAACTATCCGATGGACGAATTAAGAAGCTTGGTCGGTAAAACGCTGGAAGAGTTCCCAGACAATCGCATTCTAAAGCATCTATCCCATTGCGCGCTGGAATACGAATGCTTGACGGCTTCCAATAACTTCTTCCATCGCTGGGAAGCAGCTTTGCCCGTTTCCTATACCTGTAATGCCGGATGCTTCGGATGCATCTCCGAACAGCCGGCAGACAGCGGATTTGTGGCACCACAGACGAGAATGAACTTCAAGCCGACAGAGGACGAATTGGTAGAGGTAATGCTTCACCATCTGCAAACGCCGGAAAGCATAATCAGCTTCGGGCAGGGATGTGAAGGGGAACCGTCAACAATGGCCTCGATTATTATTCCTGCCATCCGCCGGGTTCGCCAGCAAACGGATATGGGGTATATCAACATCAACACCAATGCCGGATTGACCGATCATATCAAAGGGATCGTAGATGCTGGCCTTGACTTGATGCGGATCAGTACGATTAGCGCCATCGAGGAACATTACAACGCGTATTATCGCCCGCGCGGTTATACGCTGGAGAACGTGGCTCGTTCCGCCGAATACGCTTCCTCACAAGGTGTGTATACGTCGATTAATTATTTGTGCTTCCCGGGAGTGTTTGACCGCGAAGAAGAAATGGAAGCGATGATCGAGTTTATCCGCCGTACAGGGATTAAGCTGATTCAGCTTCGCAATCTAAATATTGATCCCGACAGCTACTTGGCGATGATTCCGAAGGCGCAGGGCGAAATTTTCGGGATGAAACAGGCGATTGAGATTTATCAGCAAGAGCTGCCAGATGTTGTCATCGGCTCCTTTACCCATATTCCCCCGCAAGACATGCGCCGCAGCAAAAAAATGGTCTAACAACAGCCTATTGCATTCGTTAACCGGACATGATAATATCTTTTCATGTGCGTTTATATAACTCTGTTTCGGTAGACGATTCAGGGCGGAAAGAGGTGGAAATGATGAAACAAGGAATTCATCCTAATTACAATCTGGTAAAAGTTACTTGTGCTTGCGGTAACGAGTTTGAATCCGGTTCTGTGAAACAAGCTCTTCGCGTAGAGATCTGCTCTAACTGCCACCCATTCTTCACAGGTAAACAAAAATTTGTAGATGCAGGTGGACGTGTAGATCGTTTCAAACGCAAATACAACCTTTCTTAATGCAAACCAAGAACCAGGTAGGGATTCTCTGCCTGGTTTTTTTCTTTCTACGACTCATTGGCGGGACCGACCCAAAATGGTATGATGGTACATGATTGCCTGAACGAAGGGCTAATAATTTGTTGGGGTCCCGCCGGGCTCGGTGGGTTTTCTTAGGGGGAAACGCAAGGTGGCACAACTATACTTCCGATATGGTGCAATGAATGCATCCAAATCCATACAACTGTTAACGGTAGCACATAATTATGAGCAATCAGGCAAAAAAGTGATTGTGCTGACTCCGGCAATTGATGATCGATACGGTGTTGGCAAAGTGGCTTCACGGGTGGGAATAAGCCGTGACGCGATTCCGATTCATTTCGAGACTGATATTTTTCGGATTGTGGAAGAGCAGGAAAGCAGACCTGATTGCGTCTTGATTGATGAAGGGCAATTCCTTGGTCCGCATCATGTCTCTCAAATTGCCAATATTGTTGATCTCCTGCAAATACCGGTAATTGTCTACGGATTGTTAAAAAACTTTAAAAACGAGTTGTTTGAAGGAAGCCAACACTTGTTGTGTGAAGCGGATAAAATTGAGGAAATCAAGACGGTTTGCGTATATTGCAACAAGAAAGCGACGCATATTTTGAAGTTTAAAGACGGTGAACCGGTTTATACGGGACAAACCATCGAGATCGGCGGAGAAGAGACGTACAGCAGTGTTTGTCGCCGCCATTATTACAATCCCCCCGTCAACAGTTTAGGACGACAGTCGGAAGAAGAATGCTCCATTCATGAAATTTGACTGCAAGATTCCGCAAGAAGGATAAATAATGCCACTTCCTGCACAAACTACGCATATCAACAGGAGGTGGCTTTTGTTATGCAAAAACCGGTATTCAATTGGCTGCGTTGTTTTTCGCTCGGCTTAATCGGCAGTCTTTTGGCCGCAATGGTAGGCTGCAACTCAACCTCTTCTCCCGATGGACGGAGCTACGGGGTCAGAAGCATGGATCCAACGCAAAACTCCACTCGTGTGACCGATTACAACCGGGATGTGATTGATCGGGGAAGTTATCCAGTGGAAGACCGGGATGAATTGATGGGGCGAAACGATAATCCGAATCTGGTGATTGGTCATCAGGAGGTTCAGAATACAGGGCTGGATGTCCGCAACCTGCAGATGATGGCAAAGAGCGTGCCGGGGGTGGAAAATGCGAGAATCACCTTGAGCGGAGATAATGCATATGTAACGTTAGACTTGATACCCAATGTAACGGCAGGTCAGGCAAGAGATATTGAGCGGCGGGTGATTACGGCCTTAACGCAAAAAGTGCCGCGCTACGATTTTCATATTACCTCCAACGACGGGTATCACCGGTAAATAACCCGCCCGACTACAGCTAGCGCTACGTCGGGCGGGCCCCACAAGGCTCATGATCCTGAGCCTTTTTTCTTTGACTTATATGTGGTTTTCTTCTATAATTATACTGTTATCGAGCAATTTGTTAATTTGGGGTGAAATTACGGTGTTAAATCGCTTATCTGCAGTTGAAGAGCGGTATGAAGAAGTTACCAACCTATTGTGTGACCCCGACGTCATCAATGACACCAAAAAGTTGCGGGAATTATCCAAGGAACAGTCCTCTTTGGAAGAGACAGTAACCGTTTATCGTGAATATAAATCTGTTGTGCAGCAGCTGGAAGACGCTAAGGCGATGTTCGAAGAAAAGCTGGACGACGAAATGCGGGAAATGGTCAAGATGGAAATCTCTGACCTGACTGAACGGAAGGAACAACTGGAACAAAAACTGAAAATCCTGCTTTTGCCGAAAGATCCGAATGACGACAAAAACGTAATTGTCGAAATTCGCGGTGCGGCAGGCGGTGACGAAGCGGCGTTGTTTGCTGCTGACTTGTTCCGTATGTATACCCGTTTTGCTGAGCGTCATGGCTTTAAAGTAGAAATCCTCGAAGCGAACCCGACGGACATTGGCGGCTACAAAGAGATTATCTTCTCGGTAAATGGCCGCGGTGCATACAGCAAGCTCAAATTCGAGAGTGGTGCACACCGGGTGCAGCGCATTCCGGCAACTGAGTCGGGCGGCCGCATTCACACCTCTACTTCCACCGTCATTGTGTTACCGGAAGTAGAAGAGTTGGAAGTCGAGTTGAACGAAAAAGACATTCGTGTGGATACATTCTGTTCCAGCGGCGCTGGCGGACAAAGTGTTAACACCACCAAATCGGCTGTTCGCGTAACGCATATTCCTACGGGAATTGTGGTTTCCTGTCAGGATGAGAAATCACAGAACTCCAACAAGGAAAAGGCGCTCCGCGTTCTTCGCGCCCGTTTGTTTGACTTCTATCAGCAGCAAGCGATGGCAGAGCAGGATGCGACACGCAAGAGCCTGGTGGGAACTGGTGACCGAAGTGAGCGTATTCGTACGTACAACTTCCCGCAAAGCCGCGTAACCGATCATCGCATTGGTCTTACTTTGCACCGGCTGGACACCATCCTGGATGGAGATTTGGATGAGGTAATTGACAACCTGATCCTGCATGAACAGACGGAGTTGATGAAAAGTCATGCTTCCGCTTAATGCGATGAAGATAACGACGATCCGAGAAGCCCATCTGGGGGCTTCTTCTTTTTTACGGGAAGCGGGAAGTGCGGACCCTAAGTTCGAAGCGGAACTGCTGCTTCGCCATGTCCTCAATATGGACCGAACCGCCTTCTTGATTTCCATGCAAGAACCAATTGCCCAAGAGGCGGTTGAAAAGCTGGCCGTTCTTTGTCAACGACGGGCCAAGCGCGAACCGATTCAATATATGATCGGGAAGCAAGAGTTCTACGGGAGGGATTTTTGTGTCGCACCTGGTGTTTTAATCCCTCGTCCGGAGACAGAGATATTAATTGAACAGATCCTTAAACAAGCCGGGCAGCTTTGGTTGAATGAAGAACCGCTTGATGTTGTTGATATTGGGACGGGAAGTGGAGCTATTGCCCTGACACTTGCATGTGAGCGCCCGGAATGGAATATTTCTACGATCGATCTCTCGATGGATGCCATTTCGATAGCACGCCGGAATGCCGAGGCTTTGGGAGTGGCCGAGCGGGTTCAATTTCTGAACGGCGATCTAGCCGAGCCGCTCATCTCGGGTAACAAGCAGGTGGATATTCTCGTATCGAATCCACCCTATATTCCAAGCGCGGATGTGAATGAACTGGACGAAGAAGTTCGTGATTACGAACCCATATTGGCGTTGGATGGCGGAGAGGATGGGCTTGATTGCTACCGCCGGATTTGTTCAGCCCTTCCGCAGATTTTGAAACCGGTGGCGCTTGTCGGTTTTGAAGTGGGGATTCATCAAGCTCAAGCTGTGGCCGAACTGCTTCAATCCTCCAATCAGATTGATGAAGTGCTGATTGTTCCCGATTTGGCGGGAATCGACAGGGTGGTATTGGGCTGGCGAAGCCGATTCTAGACTTGCCCCGCCCGGCGCTTTTCTGGGCTCCGCTCGGCGTAGCCTACGCTGTGGCCGAGCGGGTTACGTCAGCTAAAGTAGGATGGGTATAAATTTGATAGAGAACCGCGTATAAATGATAGATTTCCTGTCTATACTGACGGCTAGAGAGATAAGAAATCCTTCCGTTAGAGAAAATGAGGGGAGACGGTCATAATGAAGCGGTTCTTTTTTATTCTGTTTGCATTCACGATGGTGATCATGAGTTGGGAAGCACAACGGTCGGCTTCAGCCAATGCGCTGGACAACGGGCCTATTCCCAAAGAGTCGATTCGGCTTCGAATCATTGCCAACAGTGATTCTTTTCAGGATCAATGGCTAAAACGCAAAGTACGCGATTCCATTGTGGAGCAGATGAACCAATGGGTAAAGGACCTGCATTCATATGACGAAGCCCGTTCATTTGTGGCAAAGAAATTGCCAAAGCTTCAACAAATCGTAGACAATACCATTCAACAATATGGTTTTTCTTATAAAGCAGTGGTTGATTTCGGCAAAGTGCCGTTTCCGACCAAATTGTACGGCTCTTATGTATATCCGGCCGGTGACTATGAAGCACTGCGTGTGCGGATCGGAGAAGCCAAAGGCCAAAACTGGTGGTGCGTATTGTTCCCGCCTCTCTGCTTCATTGATATGTCCAATGGAGATGCCGTAGTTGCCAAAAAACAGCAGCAGCCATGGTTCACGCGTGAATACGATGATCTCGAAGAAGAGAAGCGGCTGATGCGCGAGAAAACATCCGCAGATATTGTGGATTATGTGGATAATACTGTGAATGAACAGCCGCAGCAAGAACTTCTTGAACGGCAAGATGAGGTGGCAAGGGCAGAAGCCCCGGCCGTTCCTGAAGTGGAAGTGCGATTTTACTTATGGGATAAGCTTGTCTCTTTCTTTTGATAACCTTTCATATTGCTCCCCCTATTCCTACCTTTTCATTTGAAAGGTAGGTTTTTTTACTTGCTTTTATCCACAGGTTATACACAGGCTGTTGAAAACTTTAGGGGGAGATTCTATACTAGGGAAACGAACCGTTGCAGATCAACGGATAGAAAGGGTTTGCAAGATGGAAACGAAAGTTTGGAATGTGGATAAAAATGTGGAGAAAAATCCAAGCTGTGCACATATTGTGGATGCCGCCCGCCTGCTGCGGGAAGGCGAGGTAGTTGCTTTTCCGACCGAAACTGTATATGGACTAGGTGCCAATGCATTGAGAGATGAGGCTGTGGAAAAAATATTTACCGCAAAAGGCAGGCCAAGCGACAACCCGCTAATTGTTCATATCGGCGAACTGGCCCAGATCTCCATGATTGCGAGAGAGATTCCGCCAAAAGCAAGGCAGGTAATCGACGCTTTTTGGCCGGGACCGTTAACCGTTATCCTGCCCAAGACGGATGCAGTAGCCACAAGGGTAACGGCCAATCTGGACACGGTTGGAGTAAGAATGCCTGATCATCCGGTTGCGCTCGCGTTGATCCGGGAAGCGGGCGTGCCGATTGCAGCCCCAAGCGCCAATCGTTCCGGTCGTCCAAGTCCTACAACAGCTGCGCACGTGCTGGAAGATTTAGAGGGGCGGATTGCGGGAATAGTGGATGCCGGCAGCGCAGGAGTAGGTGTCGAATCAACGGTTTTGGACATGACGGTTGAGCCGCCGATGATTCTTCGTCCGGGCGGCATTACCTTGGAACAGCTGCAGGAAGTTATCGGAGAAGTTCAGATTGACCCCGCTTTTCTCGCTGCAGAAGTGCAAACGCCCCGTTCTCCCGGCATGAAATATACGCACTATGCACCGAAGGGCGAGTTGTGGATTGTTTCGGGAGAATCTCAAAAGGCTCAGTTAAAAATGACCGAAATGCTCCAACAGGCCAAGGAACATGGCAAAAAAACAGGTGTTCTTGCTCCCAAAGAAACCGTTCAACTGTGGGAACAGACAGAATACGCCGATGTCGTGTTGGAATGCGGCTCAATCGGGGATTTGAGCAGTGTGGCCCGTGATTTGTATGCCACGCTTCGCAAGTTCGACGAGCTTGGCGTGGAGTTCATGATCGCTGAAGCGTTCCCCAAGCTTGACATGGGGCTTGCTGTCATGAACAGATTGGAGAAAGCTGCAGGTGGAAGAATAATCAGCGTGTAGGACGAATCTTTCCCTTCTTGTCCGCATAAGGTGAAGTGACAGGGAGGGTGGCTATTCATGGATCTTTCATTAATCCAATGGGGGCAGTTCTTCACTTTGCTAATGATTGCTTGTGCGCTTGGAATGGATGCGTTCTCCTTGGGAATCGGAGTCGGCATGAGCGGCATGCGCTTGAAAGAAATTATCAAAGTAAGCATTACGATCGGACTGTTTCACATTGGAATGCCTCTCTTGGGATTCTTTATTGGCATGTATCTTTCCGAGATTATAGGCGGTATCGCTATTTTGATTGGCGGCGGCATCCTCATGACCCTTGGGTTGCATATGCTGTGGAACGGATTCTTTCGTTCAGATGAATCCAGTATGATGCAAACAAGAGGGTTGGGTTTATTTTTATTTGCTTTCAGCGTCAGTCTTGATGCGCTTTCTGTTGGTTTTTCTTTCGGACTTATTGAGGTAAATATTTTTCTTGCCGTGATTTTGTTCGGCCTGATGGGGGCGATGATGGCGGGATGTGGTCTCATTTTGGGAAGAAGCGTAGGCGGCTGGCTTGGCGAGTACAGTGAAGTACTGGGGGGAATTATCCTATTGGTATTTGGTATCCGGTTTATGCTATAAACAAGGTAGTATGCAAAAGGATGCGATCGTCACAGGAGGTACGGAATGCGTATACTATTCGTTTGTACGGGCAATACCTGCAGAAGCCCGATGGCTGAGGCGTTGTTCCGTGCGAAACTCAAGGATTCTTCTATATCGGTTCAATCAGCGGGGATAGCAGCCCTGGATGGGTCAAAAGCTTCCGAGCATGCCCGCAAAGTGCTGGAAAACCGCGGAATTCGTCATCAGCATCAATCCCAGCGTCTGCATCAAGAATTGGTCTCGTGGGCGGACATCATTCTTACCATGACCAAAGCGCATAAGGACACCATTCAGGAATGGTTCCCCGACGCTTCGCACAAAACCTTTACCCTCAAAGAATACATCGGCTGCAGCCATAATCTTGATATTGCCGATCCGTTCGGAGGCAGCCTGGGAACCTACGAACAGTGCGCCAGCGAGATAGACGAGTCACTGGAAAAACTGCATGAAAAATTAACCCGTTCGCTTCGGTGACTGTATTGCTGCTTGGCAGTATCAGCCTTTTATTGGTAAAATAAATTCCGAACATTTTTGTTACGCGATATAGTAAATGTAAAGTTTTATCGGTATTTTTGCGAAAAAATGCTGCCTTATCTATTTCCTTGTGAAGAAATCATGTATAATACAAGAAAATGATGAAAACGGAGGTCCAACATGAAAGTGGCGCTGGCTGCCGACCACGGCGGTTTTAAACTGAAAGAAGAGATTAAGCAGTTGCTTGCATCAATGAATATTGCCTTCGAAGATTTTGGTTGTGAGTGCGAAGCTTCTGTCGATTACCCCGACTTTGCCTTACCGGTTGCCGAGAAGGTGGCGGCAGGGGAGTTTGATCGCGGAATTCTGGTATGCGGGACAGGGATAGGAATGTCCATTGCGGCAAATAAGGTACCTGGCATTCGTTGTGCCCTCGTTCACGATACGTTTTCTGCCAAGGCAACCCGCCAACACAACGATTCCAACATCCTTGCCATGGGTGAAAGGGTAATCGGGCCTGGTTTGGCATTGGAGATTGTAAAAATTTGGCTGGAAACCGATTTTGAAGGCGGACGCCATACCAGAAGGGTGGAAAAGATTAAGGAGATCGAGCAGAAATGGTCATGACCGTTTCTGTAGACCGCAAGCGGTCACATCCAATTTGATGAAAAACGTCGAGACGTTTTTCACAGTAAAACACGTGGGAGTGAAGTAAGGTGGATTTCTCCCTCATTATGCAGCAGGTAAGAACCATTGTTACCGAGGTCGCGGACAAAGCATCTCTTGCCGCGGGTAAAATTCTGGTGATTGGTTGCAGTACAAGCGAAGTGTTAGGGAAACAGATCGGGAAAGCCGGAAGTGCCGAGGTAGCAGCAGCCCTGTTCAACGGGATTGAAGAGGTCGCTTTGGCACGAGGCTTTGCTTTGGCTTTTCAATGTTGTGAACACCTAAACCGTGCCTTGGTTGTAGATCGCGCCACCATGGAAAATTTTCGGCTGGAAGAAGTAACGGTCATTCCTGTCCCGAAAGCAGGCGGTGCGATGGCTGCCCACGCCTACACGAAGATGAACTCTCCCGTTGTGGTGGAATCGATACAGGCAGATGCCGGAATCGATATTGGAGATACGTTTATCGGCATGCATCTAAAGCGTGTAGCCGTTCCAATTCGGACAAGTTTACGTTCCATTGGTGAAGCTCATGTGACTGCGGCTTACACCCGTCCGAAACTGATTGGAGGCGCAAGAGCAGTTTACGAGATGACACAAGCTAACAACAGCTGCTCGTAGTCCGGTACATAATGAACCCTACAACTTTATTTAGCCAATAGGGGAAACCCCACAAATCTAGGAGGAGATAAGCCATGTTCGAGTTTTTGAAAAAGCAAGATCCGCAAATAGCGGAAGCAGTACGCCTGGAGTTAAGCAGACAGCGTGACAAAATCGAATTGATCGCATCCGAGAACTTTGTCAGCCGTGCCGTTATGGAAGCTGCAGGAACAGTCCTTACCAACAAATACGCGGAAGGCTATCCGTCCCGTCGCTATTACGGCGGATGTGAATATGTCGATATTGCCGAAAACATCGCTCGCGACCGGGTAAAACAAATCTTCGGAGCAGAGCATGCAAACGTACAACCTCATTCCGGGGCTCAAGCCAATATGGCTGTTTATTTTGCCATCTTGAAGCCGGGCGATACGGTATTGGGTATGAACTTGTCACACGGCGGACATTTAACTCACGGAAGTCCTGTTAACTTCTCCGGTACACTCTACAATTTTGTCGATTACGGTGTAGATGAAAAGACGCATCAGATTGATTACGATGTCGTTCGTGCCAAAGCGCTTGAGCACAAACCGAAATTGCTCGTTGCCGGGGCAAGCGCATATCCGCGCATCATCGATTTCGCAAAATTGCGTGAGATTGCTGATGAAGTAGGGGCTTACCTCATGGTAGACATGGCGCATATCGCTGGCTTGGTTGCAGCCGGGCTTCATCCAAATCCGGTGCCGCATGCCCATTTTGTAACTTCCACTACCCATAAAACTCTCCGCGGGCCACGCGGCGGTTTGATTCTTTGCAAAGAAGAGTTTGCCAAAGCGATCGATAAGTCTGTGTTCCCGGGAGTTCAAGGCGGTCCGCTGATGCATATCATCGCTGCCAAAGCTGTCGCGTTCGGCGAAGCGCTCCAACCGGAATTCAAAGAGTATGCATCCCGCATTGTCAAAAACGCAAAGGCATTTGCCGATGCCTTGATCGAACAAGGACTTACGCTGGTTTCTGGCGGAACAGATAATCACCTTGTCCTCGTTGACGTTCGCAACCTCGGTTTAACCGGTAAAGTGGCTGAACATTTGCTGGATGAGGTGAATATTACCACCAACAAAAATACGATTCCGTATGATCCGGAAAGCCCGTTTGTAACCAGCGGTATCCGTATGGGTACGCCGGCGGTAACCACCCGCGGCTTTGATGAAGAAGCGATGAGAGAAGTAGCTTCTATCATTGCGTTGACCCTGAAGAATCCGGAAGATACGGATAAGCACCAGGAAGCCCGCGAACGTGTAGCTGCCTTGTGTGCCCGTTTCCCAATGTATGAAGGACTTGAAATCTAATATCCGGAAGACAGAATACATTACCGAGCCTCCTGCCAGCCTATGCAGGAGGTTTTTTCTCAATTTCTGAAAAATTGACGTTGCCCTTATGCTCCTTTATGATAAGAAAGATGTGTCCAAATTAACGATGCGGTTGGACTGTACTTTGGTTACTGAAAACGATTGGATGAACAGAAACGGGGGAAATGTTATGAGTCGAGTCTATGTGTTTGACCATCCGCTGATTCAACACAAGCTTACTTTTATTCGAGACAAGCATACCGGAACCAAGGAATTCCGCGAGCTGGTGAACGAAGTGGCAACACTGATGGCGTACGAAATTACCCGCGATATGCCGCTTGAAGATACTGTGATTGAGACGCCGGTTGGTCCTTGCAATGCGAAAGTAATCTCCGGCAAAAAAGTAGGGTTAATTCCAATCTTGCGGGCTGGACTTGGCATGGTTGACGGTATTTTGAAGTTGATTCCGGCTGCCAAGGTTGGGCATATTGGACTTTATCGCGACCCAGAAACATTATCTCCGGTTGAGTACTATGTAAAGCTCCCTACAGATATTGAAGAACGCGATTTGATTGTCATTGACCCAATGCTTGCTACTGGCGGATCGGCTTCGGCAGCACTAACCGCACTGAAAAATCGCGGTGCGAAACATCTCAAATTAATGTGTCTGATCGCCGCTCCGGAAGGGGTTCAATTGGTTCAAGACGAACATCCGGACGTGGACATTTTCGTAGCTGCCGTGGACGAAAAACTGAATGACCACGGTTATATTGTTCCTGGATTAGGCGATGCAGGTGACCGTCTATTCGGGACGAAGTAGGTGTTCATATGAGTAAAATCAAAGTAATGACTGTATTCGGAACACGCCCTGAAGCCATTAAAATGGCCCCATTGGTGCACGAATTGAAAAAACGCCCTGAGCATATTCAGCCCATCGTCTGTGTCACGGCGCAGCACCGGCAGATGCTGGATCAGGTGTTGGAAATCTTCCGGATTAAGCCTGATATTGATTTGAACATCATGAAAGACCGGCAAACTCTCGTTGATGTGACGGTTCGCGCTTTGGAGAGCCTCGACCAGGTGATGAAGACAGCGAAACCGGATATTGTGCTGGTGCACGGTGATACCACGACTACGTTTGTGGCAAGTTTGGCTGCTTTCTACAATCAAATTGCCGTTGGTCACGTAGAAGCGGGACTTCGCACATGGGACAAGTATTCTCCGTTCCCGGAAGAGATGAACCGACAGCTGACAGGAGTCATGGCTGATCTTCATTTCGCTCCGACAGACGGATCTGCCGATAACCTGCGCCGCGAGAACAAGCCGGAGTCGGCTATTTACATTACCGGCAATACGGCCATTGACGCCCTGCATACGACCGTTCGCGACGACTACCAGCATCCCGTTCTGGAGCAGGTTGCCGGTAAAAAGATGGTGTTGATGACAGCTCATCGCAGGGAAAATCTCGGTGAGCCGATGCGCCGTATCTTCAGGGCTGTTCGGCGTCTGGTGGAACAGCACGAAGATATCGCCGTCGTTTACCCTGTCCATTTAAACCCTGCCGTGCAAGAGGTGGCACAAGAAATTTTGGCCGGTCATGATCGGATCCATCTCATTGCTCCGCTTGATGCGTTTGATTTCCACAATTTTGCACGACGTGCCCACTTGATTCTGACTGATTCAGGCGGTGTACAGGAAGAAGCGCCGTCATTGGGTGTTCCTGTGCTGGTGTTGCGGGATACAACAGAGCGTCCGGAAGGGATTGAGGCAGGCACCCTGAAACTGGCGGGAACGGACGAAGAACAAGTTTATGGCTTGGCCAATGAACTGTTAACCGATGCCGCTGCCTATGAGAAAATGGCGAAAGCAGCTAATCCGTATGGGGACGGGGAAGCTTCCCGCCGGATTGTGGACGCCATTTTGTATCACTTCGGCATTTTGTCGGAACGTCCGCAGCCGTTTCAACCGGGTAAAACAAAACAGCAGTGAGGTTTTTCAACGAAAATAGCTTTTCCTCTGTTTATCTGGGGCGTCGAATCGGCGTCTCCTTCTTTTTGGATTGAAAAGAAAGTTAATCGCTTTTCTCATCCATAGAAAATGAAACTTACCCCAATCTTCTTACGTCTATACCATTATAGAGATCAGAGAGTAATAGATTTGGTTGGAGAGGAGTTACACGATGAAGAAGAGATCGCAGAGGCTGTTGTCGCTGTTTGCCGCAACAGTTCTGGCTTGGGGTTCCATCATTCCGATGGCTTCTGAAGTTGCCCAAGCCGCCAATTCGGTCAGTTCACTCGCGTTGGGATGGCAGACGCCGATAGGGGAAGGAACGAGGCTGTACAAATATTCCAAAATGTTTGGAACCCAATCGGCAACCATCTATGTCACAAAAGTAGATTTGAATAATCCATACGTGGAAGTAAAGCCGATTTACGGAACCAATCAGCAATTAACCAGTAAGCAAACGGTCTCCCAGATGGCTAACGAGACAGGAGCGATTGCCGCGGTTAATGCTGACTTCTTCAACACAACAAAGCGCGGGGCACCGTTTGGAATCGTCATGAAAGACAAAGAGCTGGTTGCCTCCATGGCGCATATTCCGTTTTGGTACAGCTTTGGGATTACCAGTGACAAGACGGCAGCCATCACCAAGTTCGGCTTTCAGGGTAAGGTAACCGCGGAAGATGGAACGGCTTATACGCTCCGGGGAATAAACAAGGAAGAATATAACCCCGGTGACGGGCTAAAAAGCCACGTCAACCAATTGAATCTGTATACACCTAAATTCGGCAAGACAAGCCTGGGAGTAATCCCGAATTATAAACATGTGGTGGAAGTTGTATTTGTTGACGGTGTGGCAACCGAGTTACGCGTCGATCAACCGGGGGCAACGATCCCGGCAAACGGGTTCGTATTATGGGGAAATGGGCAGGCTGCTCAATTCCTGGAACAGCATGTACCGATCGGCTCCAAAGTGCAAATCGATTATCAAACCACCCCGACTGATCAGGATTGGGCACAAGCGGTAGGCGGGCACGTCCTCTTGGTTGATCAGGGTGTTCCGTTGACATCGTTTCCTACCGACAGCTACGTTCAGGGAATTAACGCCCATACCGCAGTCGGTATCTCGCAAGATGGGAAAACGCTCTGGATCGTTGCGGTTGAGAAAAGCGCAACCAGCCGCGGTGTCAACTTGGCTGAACTGGCGCAAATCATGGTCGAGCTGGGTGCTTATCGGGCGATGAACTTCGATGGCGGAGGATCAACCGCCATGGCGACCCGACTTCCGGGAGAAACGGAAGCGAAGGTGGCCATGCAGCCCAAAGAAGGCTCGGAACGCAGGGTGCCGACCGGCTTGGCTGTTTACAATACGGCAACGCCTGGCTCGCTTGTCAGCTTCCAAATTGTCGGGCCTACTGAGGTCTTGATCGGCCAGGAAGCGGAGTATACCGCTGCCAAAGGCTACGATAATCACTATTTGCCTTTCAAAATTAACCCGTCCGACGTGGTATGGAGTTCTACGCAGTCAGACGCCGGTGTAATCACAAATAACCGGTTTACCGCTACAAAACCGGGAACTGTCGGACTAGTGGCCCAAGTCGGCGGAATCACGCAACAACGGCAAATTCGAGTATTCAGCGGAAGCGACATTGCAAGCATTGATATCTCTCCTTCACCTGTGTTTGTGGGACTTGGACAAACCATGGATCTCGATGTGAAGGTCAAAACGAAGAACGGCAAGCTGATCACAGCTACTCCCAAAAGCGTGACGGGATCGGTTGATTCCAATTTGGCGGCACTTAACGACAACCTGCAAATCGTGGCTGGAGACCATGAAGGAAAAGCCAATCTGACACTTTCCTATGATGGGGTTTCCGCCACTGTACCGGTAATTATCGGAGAGATGGAGCAGCCGTGGCTTACCTTTGACAATCAGGTTGGCATGTATCATACGGCGTATCCTGAAAGCATAAGTAAACAAGGCTCCTTCAAAGCAGTTACCGGTGACGATACGCCGATTTATCGCTCCAAAAAGTCGGCGGAGCTTACCTACAATTTTGCCGGCGCTCCCAAAACCGATGTGCGAATCGCCTACGGACGCATCGGTTCCAATCCGGTTCCAATCCCAGGCAAGCCGTTTGGCTTAGGTGTATGGGTTTTCGGCGATAACAGCAATCATTGGCTGCGGGCAGAAGTGATTGATGCCAAAGGGAAGCTCCACTACGTAGATTTGGCAAAGCAAATTGACTGGACAGGCTGGAAACAAGTGAAGGGCTCCTTCCCGCCTGATGCTGTTTATCCGCTGTCTCTGCGCAGCATTTACATTGTGAACAAGCCGGAAGAGACAGAGCTGAGACCGGAACAAGGAACGCTTTACTTTGACGAGCTTTCCTTGCTTTATCCGTATGACGCTTCTAAAAAAGTAACCGGAACAGACGTCATTCCGGCAAAGTCAGGCAAACTCTCCCTGGGTACCGAGCTGGATATGGGTTACTCGTTCCAATCGGCGGCAGCATTTTTAGATAAAGCAAGAATCGATGTTCAATCGATCGTCAAGCGACAGGTTCCCGGCTATGTCCCGGCCGATTATTCCTTTAGCCTAAAGCCGCTTGCCTTGAAGAAGGGTAAAGAGGATCAGTTGAGCACACATCCGGTTACGCTTACCTTTACCCCTAAACAGTGGATCAAAGGAAAAGGGATTGGATTATTGTACGTCAATGAAGCGAACCAAACGTTTGACGTATTAAGCGGACAAATGGACCCAAACCGCAACTGGATCTATCAGGTGAACTCTTACGGCACCTATATTCCTTACTATCTGGATGCCGCGAGCGACTCACCGTTCCTCGATATAATCAATCATCCGGCACGCACGGAAATTGCCAGCATGGCGGCCAAAGGCTATGTAAAAGGCCTTGAACCGGACGTGTTCGGACCGGAAGTACCGTTAACCCGTGCGCAGTTCGTTACCTTGCTGGCCCGTGTGTACGAGTGGAAGCTTCCGGATAAGCCAAAACTCTCTTTTAAGGACAAAGTGCCTGCATACGCTGCGGGAGCGGTTCAAGTGGCACTCTCGAAGGGAATTGTCAAAGGCTACGATGACAAAACATTCAAGCCGGACAAAACCATTTCCCGTGCCGAAGCCGCTGTCATTCTTGACCGGCTCCTGAAGCAGAAAGCGGCGCCCGCGCAATCCTTAACCGACAAGAAGTCCTGGCCAAAATGGGCGGCTGGGGCCATCAATAATATTGTCGGACTTGGATTAATGGACCCGCTTGGCAACAAGTTTGAGCCGAACAAACCGACGACCCGCTCTGTGTTCGTCGTAGCGTTGTATCGTATTTTGGAGAAGAAATAGCCAAAGAGCCAGACGTCTGCCCTCAGGTGATAAGGGAAAGGCGGTCTGGCTTTTTCATTTGCTCCCGCCCGGCGCAACAAGGACGTTGAGTTTAGCCGACTTATAGCCGGGGGGTATAATTGCGAACTGTTTAGAATATTGCAGGAATATTACGACTTGAGAAAGAATTAATTTGAGGTAGATGTCCAAACAATTTTCCCAAGGAGTGGTAACGATGAGTCATAAAGAAGTTGTCATCGTCAGCGCTGTACGCACTGCAATCGGAAACTTCCAAGGATCACTGGCAGGTATTAGTGCTCCCAAACTAGGTGCTGTGGTACTGGAAGCCGCATTAAGCAGAGCGGGGGTAGACAAGTCATTGGTCGGTGAAGTGATATTAGGCAACGTGCTGCAGGCGGGCCTCGGCCAGAATCCGGCAAGACAGGCAGCGATTCAAGCGGGTTTTGGTCATGAAGTTCCGGCGATGACAATCAACAAAGTTTGTGGCTCTGGTTTGAAAGCGGTACATCTGGCAACACAATCTATTTTGGCTGGCGATTCTGACATTATTTTGGCCGGCGGCATGGAAAACATGAGCCAAGCTCCTTATCTTTTGGAAGGTGCACGCAGCGGTTACCGGATGGGAGATTCCAAAGTGGTAGACTCCATGATTCGAGATGGGTTATGGTGTGCTTTTAATGATTATCACATGGGGATTACGGCGGAGAATTTATGTGAACACTATGGATTGACACGTGAAGAACAGGACGAGTTTTCTGCTTGGAGTCAGGAAAAGGCTCAAAGAGCAATTGCCGAAGGACGATTCAAAGACGAGATTGTTCCGGTAGCCATTCCTCAGAAAAAGGGCGATCCGCTGCTGTTTGAAGTGGATGAATTCCCGCGTGCCGGAGTAACTGTAGAAGCACTTGGCAAACTGCGTCCTGCATTCAAAAAAGACGGCAGCGTTACGGCCGGAAATGCTTCCGGTATAAATGACGGAGCTGCAGCCTTATTAATTATGTCCCGTGAAAAAGCGGATGAGCTGGGACTGAAACCATTGGCCCGGATCGTTGCCAATGCAAGTGCCGGGGTTGACCCGAAAATAATGGGTATCGGTCCCGTTCCGGCAACCAAACGCGTGCTGGAAAAAGCATCTCTCACTTTGGATGACATGGACTTGATTGAAGCGAATGAAGCGTTTGCCGCACAGTCTTTGGCGGTTGGCAAGGATCTGGGAGTCAATCGTGACAAACTGAACGTGAACGGTGGAGCAATCGCTCTGGGACACCCGATTGGTGCCAGCGGTGCAAGGATTTTAGTCACACTTGTACATGAATTGCAAAAACGCGACGAAGCCAGATATGGCCTGGCAACTCTATGCATCGGAGGAGGTCAAGGGGTCGCCACAATAATAGAGAAATTGTGAACGAATTGTGAACGCTTTGTGGCTGAATACTAGTGAAAGTTGACAAATCTAATAATTCTTCGTTAATATGGATGAGGGCATGAGGCAAGTTCACGCCCTCTCCTTTTGTGAAAAAAGGGGGTCTTTCGATTGTCTAAACTGGATAATCCGTGGCAGGCCATTATATTTGTCAGCTTGATCGGAGTCGATTTGGCTGTCTGTGTCTTAGCTGGATTTTGGTTGGGGCAATACATAGATCGCGTGTATGGGACAAATCCTTGGTTTATGATTGTGGGTTTGTTTTTGGGATTAGGAACCGGTGTTTATAGTGTTTATCGGCTCGTACGCGCTTACTTGTAGTTGGGAGCACTGAAGATGCAAACGTTTACCTCGGCAATGCGCATGGTATTTCGCTATGCTTTTTTTAGTATGGCGATTGTTATGGCACTCTGGGCCCTGTTGCCTGAGCGTCGTTTATTTTTACAAAGCTTATTGCTAGGGATGGCGGCAAGCGTGATTAACGGTGCTGTACTCTGGAGCAAGACGTGGCGGGTCGGGGAATCAGCCGTGAATCCCAAGGTTCGCCCCAAGGGAACGGGCATGATGCAGCGTTTGGTCGTTGCCGGATTTGCAGTCTATCTGACGATGCGTTTCCCGGAACACTTTATGCTGGCCGGTGTCTTGATCGGTCTATTCCTCATCCAACTCCTAAGTCTCTTATTGGTTAATCGATTTTTAAAATAGAGCCTTACCGTCTTTTTTTCTGTTGTCTCCTGTTTTATTACACCAATAGCTGATAGAAAGGGGTGAAATCATGCATCATTTTTCGCCGCGTTTTGAAGTGGCAGGTATGGTATTTGACATACCAACAATGATTATGACTGTAGTAACTGCTCTTGTGGTGTTCTTTCTCATTTTGGGATTGACTCGCAATATGTCGGCAGGGGTGCCGCGCGGTGCACAAAACTTCATGGAATGGGTTATTGATTTCGTAAAAGGAATCGCCGGCAACTTCATGGATGCCAAAACCTCCGCCAAATTTGTGACACTGGGACTGACGCTCTTCCTCTATATTTTTGTCGGAAACCAGCTCGGTCTGTTGTTTAACGTCAACGTTACCTACAAAGGACATATCAGCGAAAGCTTTATGAATATGTTGACGCTTTCCGGAACAGAGGAAGCACAGCACCATAAACAGGAAGCAATCACTAAGGAACTTGAAGAACAGGGAGTAACCGTTTCCTATTGGAAATCGCCTACTGCTGCGCCTAGTGTAACGTTCTCTCTAGCGCTTCTGGTTCTCTTGTATGCACACTACCTGGGACTTCGCAAAGGTGTCGGGAAATACCTCAAGCATTACATTGAGCCAAACCCGGGGATCTTGCCGCTACACTTGATGGAAGAGTTCGTCATCAAACCGCTGACGCTTCCATTGCGTCTATTCGGTAACATTTTTGCCGGTGAGGTCTTGATCTCCGTATTGCTTGGTGCGGGAGTTGTTGTTGCAACTCTGCCGCTTGTCGTATGGCTCGGTTACTCCGTATTCGTAGGTTCTGTGCAGGCATTTATCTTCACGACACTTACCATGGTGTACATTTCACAAAAAGTGAACGATCACCACTAATCATCAAATCAAACTAAAATTTGTGTAATCACCTTAAGGAGGGTATTTTACAATGGATTTGGCTATCGCCGTAGGTTTAATGTTTGGTCTTGCCGCTGTTGGTGCAGGTATTGGTAACGGTTTGGTTATCAGCCGTACAATCGAAGGTACTGCTCGTCAACCTGAAGCACGTGGATCTTTGATGGGTCTTATGTTCTTAGGTTTGGGTCTCGTAGAGGCGCTTCCAATCATCGCAGTTGCGATCGGTTTCATCCTCTTCGGCCGTCTGTAGTAGTCAAAAGTATCAAATGGGCGGGGGCTTGACCTTCGCCTCTCTTTTGTAGTGTTTTATGGCTTCTCGTAACGATGGAGAGGAAGCCAGTTTGTATAGGATTCTCCTGTATGTCAGGAAGGAGTGAACCAAATGATCGACTTAGGATCCGTATCCCTTGAGTGGGGCACGATGCTGTTCCAGGCTCTCGTCTTCCTTGTGCTCTTGTTGTTGGTGCGCAAGTTTGCGATGGGACCTGCAATGGCAGTTATGGAAAAACGCCGTCAGCATATTGAAAACGAAATCTCTGCTGCTGAGCGCAATCGTCAGGAAGCAGAAGCGCTTTTGGCTGAGCAACGCCGTATCCTGGATGAAGCGCGTACGGAAGCAAAAGCAATTCTTGATCGTGTAACCAAACAGGCAAATGACGAATCCGCTCGAATTGTAGAAGAAGCGAAAGCGACTGCTGAGCGATTGAAAGCAGATGCTTCCGCTGAATTGGCTCGTGAAGTGGAAAAAGCAAAAGCTGAGCTGCGTGACCAAATGGCAGGACTCTCCGTATTGCTCGCTTCCAAAATTATTGAGAAAGAATTGGATGAAGCTGCCCAAAAGGCAAGCGTTGATCAATTCCTCAAACAAGTAGGGGATCGCCTATGAGCGGAGCAGTAGCCAAGCGCTATGCTCGTGCACTGTTCGAAGTAGCCAAAGAGCGTGGGCTGATCGATAAGTTGGAAGCCGAATTGAAATTGATTGTGGAAGCTGTCAACCAAAACGCAGATCTTACCAGAATTTTAATGCACCCTCACATTGCTGCTGACGCGAAGAAAAACCTGTTAAAAGAAGTTTTTCAAGAACACGTAGCGGATGAAACCATGAATTTTTTGGGTGTATTGATTGATAATGGCCGTGAATCCCAACTGTCTGAGATTGCAAGCTATTATGTTGGATTGGCGAACGAAGAGCGTGGTATCGCCGATGCAATTGTTACCACCGCGAAACCGCTTAACCAAGAAGAGGCGCAGCAATTGGCTTCGAGATTTGGGCAATTACTCAACAAGACGCTTCGCATTCAAACCGTTGTAGATCCATCCATCATGGGTGGCGTCGTGGTGAAAATCGGCGATCGTCTGTACGATGGTAGCATCAAACGTAAATTGGAACACTTCGCGCATCAACTATAAGATGTCTGGATGAATGGGGTGAAAGATAAGTGAGTGCAATCAGACCAGAAGAAATTAGCTCCCTCTTAAAAGAGCGGATTGCTAACTATAAAGCTGAAATTGAAGTGGTAGACGTAGGTACAGTAATCCAAATCGGTGACGGTATCGCACGTGTACACGGTTTAGAAAAGGCCATGGCCGGGGAGCTTCTTGAGTTCCAAAACGGCGTAATGGGTATGGTACTCAACTTGGAAGAAGATAACGTGGGTGTGGTTATTCTTGGACCATTCCGCGATATCAAAGAAGGCGACACGGTAAAACGTACAGGTCGCATCATGGAAGTTCCTGTAGGGGAAGCACTCCTTGGCCGTGTTGTGAACCCGCTCGGACAACCTATTGACGGCTTGGGCCCAATCAATACGACTGAATTCCGCCCGGTGGAAAGCAACGCTCCAGGCGTTATGGCTCGTAAATCCGTACATGAGCCTCTCCAAACCGGTATCAAAGCGATTGACTCCATGGTACCGATCGGCCGTGGTCAGCGTGAGTTGATCATCGGTGACCGCCAAACAGGTAAAACCGCTGTAGCGATCGATACAATCATCAACCAAAAAGGGAAAAATATGATTTGTATCTACGTAGCGATCGGTCAAAAGCAATCTACCGTAGCAGGTGTAGTAGAAACTCTCCGAAAACACGGTGCAATGGAATACACAATCGTTGTATCCGCAACTGCATCCGACCCGGCTCCGCTTCTCTTCCTGGCACCTTATGCCGGTGTAGCGATGGGCGAGTACTTCATGTACAAAGGCGGCCACGTACTTTGCGTATACGATGACCTGTCCAAGCAAGCGGCTGCTTATCGTGAGCTTTCTCTCTTGCTCCGCCGTCCTCCAGGTCGTGAGGCATATCCTGGTGACGTATTCTACCTGCACTCCCGATTGTTGGAGCGCGCAGCGAAACTTTCCGATGACTTGGGCGGAGGTTCTTTGACTGCTCTGCCATTCATCGAAACACAGGCATCTGACGTATCCGCGTACATCCCAACCAACGTTATTTCCATCACGGATGGTCAGATCTTCCTTGAGACAGACCTCTTCAACGCAGGCCAACGTCCAGCGATCAACGCAGGTATCTCCGTATCCCGTGTAGGTGGTTCTGCTCAGATCAAAGCGATGAAAAAGGTTGCCGGTCCACTCCGTCTCGACCTTGCACAATATCGTGAATTGGCCGCGTTCGCCCAGTTCGGTTCTGACCTGGATAAAGCAACGCAAGCTCGCTTGACTCGCGGTGAACGCGTCGTTGAGATCTTGAAACAAGGTCAATACGAACCGATGCCGGTAGAAAAGCAAGTTATCTCTATCTATGCAGCAACCAAAGGCTTTATTGATGATGTCCCAGTGGAAGACGTTCGCCGTTTCGAAAAAGAACTGCTCGCTTTCATTGACTCCAACAAGCCACAACTGTTCGAACATATTCGCACAACCAAAGACTTGCCGGATGAAAAAGAATTGAATGCGGCAATCGAAGAGTTCAAAAAAGGCTTCGCTGCAAGCCGCTAATCTTCCCGCATAATTGACATCTTTTGCGTGCCGGGGCATTTACCTGGTACGCATCCCCAAGGTGGTGAAATGAGTGGCTCAAGGAACACGTGAAATAAAGCGTCGGATTAAAAGTATCAAGAATACCCGTCAAATTACCAAAGCGATGAAGATGGTGGCAGCGGCTAAGCTTCGCCGTGCGCAAGAGAAAGCAGAAGCAGCTCGCCCTTATGCGCGCAAGATCCAAGAAGTAATCGCCAGTATTGCTTCCGGATCATCGAGTGCGAAACATCCGATGCTGCAATCCAGACCTGTGAAAAAGACCGGTTATATCGTTATTACATCTGACCGTGGTCTGGCAGGCGGATACAATGGAAACATGATCCGCAAGGTTGTTCAAACAATTCGCGAAAACCATAAGTCTCAGGATGAATACGCGCTGTTTGTCATTGGACGCAAAGGCCGCGACTTCTTCAAGAAGCGCAATTTCCCGGTGATGGAAGAGGTTGTGGGATTGCCTGAGAGTCCGTCCTTCTCGGACATTAAGAAAATCGCGAGTGCAGCAGTGAATTTGTTTGCAGACGAGAAAATTGACGAATTGTACCTCTGCTATAACGAGTTCCAAAGCGCAATCTCGCAGATACCTCAAGTTACCCGCTTGCTCCCGTTGCAAGCCGTAGAAAGTGCGGAGCGCAAGATCAACTATGAATACGAGCCTTCTGCAGAAGAAGTGCTTTCTGTGCTCTTGCCGAAGTACGCTGAGACATTGATTTACAGTGCGTTGCTCGATGCAAAAGCGGCTTTCTATGGTGCTCAAATGACGGCGATGGGTAACGCAACGGATAACGCTAGTGATATGATTGACCGTCTGACATTGTTCTTTAACCGTGCTCGTCAAGCGTCGATTACGCAAGAGATCTCTGAGATCGTCGCAGGTGCGAACGCGCTGTAATCGTCAACCAGGCTTTACAAGTAAGCTTTTAGGAGGGAAGAAGCAAGATGGCGAAAGGACGCGTGGTATCGGTAATGGGTCCAGTAGTAGACATTGAGTTCGAGCGTGGACAATTACCTGCCATCTACAATGCGATCAAAATTCAGTACAAAGCGCAAAACTCCGGTGAGCGCGACATCGATTTGACTGTTGAAGCAGCCGTGCATCTCGGCGACAACATCGTGCGTACTGTTGCGATGGCTTCTACTGACGGTCTTGTTCGTGGTATGGAAGCAGTGGACACAGGGGCTCCAATCTCTGTTCCAGTAGGTGAAGTAACTTTGGGCCGTGTATTCAACGTTTTGGGTGAACCGATCGACCTGCAAGAAATGGGCGATGTTCCGCGTCGTGATCCAATTCACCGTCAAGCTCCAACGTTTGCTGAACAAGCGACATCTACAGAAATTCTGGAAACTGGTATCAAGGTTGTTGACTTGCTCGCTCCATACGTTAAAGGTGGTAAGATCGGTCTCTTCGGTGGTGCGGGTGTAGGGAAAACCGTATTGATCCAAGAATTGATCAACAACATCGCACAAGAGCACGGCGGTATCTCCGTATTCGCTGGTGTAGGTGAACGTACCCGCGAAGGGAACGACCTTTACCATGAGATGAAAGACTCCGGCGTTATCAGCAAAACGGCGATGGTATTCGGTCAGATGAACGAGCCGCCTGGTGCGCGTCTCCGCGTTGCCTTGACCGGTTTGACCATGGCAGAATACTTCCGTGATGAAGAAGGCCGTGACGTGCTTCTCTTCATTGATAACATTTTCCGCTTTACTCAAGCAGGTTCCGAGGTATCCGCACTTCTCGGTCGTATGCCATCTGCGGTAGGTTACCAACCAACCCTCGCAACTGAGATGGGTGGCTTGCAAGAGCGTATCACCTCTACCAAAAAAGGTTCCGTTACTTCCATCCAAGCGATCTACGTACCAGCGGACGACTATACAGACCCGGCTCCGGCTACAACGTTTGCTCACTTGGATGCGACAACAAACCTTGACCGCGGTATCTCCGAGTTGGGTATCTACCCTGCGGTTGACCCGCTTGCTTCTACTTCCCGTGCGTTGAGCCCGGATGTAGTTGGTCAAGAGCACTATGAAGTTGCTCGTGGCGTTCAAAAAATCCTGCAACGTTATAAAGAATTGCAAGATATCATCGCAATCTTGGGTATGGATGAGTTGAGCGATGAAGATAAGCAAACAGTTGCTCGCGCACGCCGCGTACAACGTTTCTTGTCCCAACCATTCCACGTTGCCGAACAGTTTACAGGATTCCCTGGCAAATACGTGCCAGTGAAAGAAACGGTTCGCAGCTTTAAAGAAATCCTGGAAGGTAAACACGATGATCTTCCAGAGGCAGCTTTCCTCTATGTAGGCACAATTGAAGAAGCCGTGGAGAAAGCGAAGAAAATGCAGTAAGACAACCCTGGAAAGGGGAGACGGTAAGTGAGCAAGATGACAGTTGAAGTCGTAACTCCCGAACGGGTTGTCTATAGCGGTGAAGCAACAATGGTAATTGCACGCGGCGTTGATGGGGATCTTGGTATTTTGCCAAACCATATGCCGCTGGTTACCCCGCTGAAAATCGCGCCAGTTCGGATCAAAACCGAGGGCGACAAAGAGACGCAAATCGCCGTTAGCGGCGGCTTCATGGAAGTCCGCGGCGATAAAGTAACCATTCTTGCTGAAACAGCTGAGCTGCCGGAAGATATCGATGTAGCTCGTGCCCAAGCAGCAAAAGCGCGTGCAGAGCAACGCCTCATTGAGAAGCACCCTGACCTCGATCAGCGTCGTGCAGAGCTTGCCTTGCAACGTGCGATGGCGCGTCTTGAAGTCACCAATAAACGTTAATAGAGAATCCCTGCTTGCGATATGCGGCAGGGATTTTTACTCGTTGCATGGCCTTTACCCGCTACATTCCTTTACTTGCTACAGGCTGTTGTTCTTCACAGACCGATGTGTCAGGACGATGCGGTTTAGCCGGGATATAGCCGGGAGGGCAGGGTTTTTTATTGGTAATGCACACCACTTTAAGTGTATAATAGTTCTGATATAGATTTTTGTGCCATTTGGGGAATCTTACTACTAATGATGTCAATACATTGGCAAGGAGAGTGGCTTCATGCAAACAATTCGAGACGTCCGGAAAACGGCGAACGATGATACAATTATACCGAATGGATTTACTGCTAATGGATGGGGAAGTATCCTTTCACATGAAATGAAGGTTCTTTTTCAAGGGCTCTGCTATGTTGTATCCAAATTTGATACCAAAGCAGAAATGAATAAGGCACTCGACGGCATCCGAGGCTTGAGAGGCACGTTTGCTCCGCTTGAAAAAAGCTTATTCAAGTCAGAGGAATCTTATGAAGGGTACCGTCAGCACATCGAGAAACATCGGGAATTTTTGGAACGGTCCGGATATACATATCCTTCTTCCCGCGATGAAGCAATTGAGTTGTTCGTAAAGTGGGGATTAGTTCTTGATCAAGGTGATGCTTGGGACGTACCGATCACACCATTCCCGGATGTACAAGATATTTTCACGTTGACAGACGTTGAAAAAATGGCGTTAAACACAATTAAACTGGAAGCGCTGGTTCACCCGATCTTCAGCAAATTGATTCTTGCTCTGCATGAAAAGGATGAAGAAACGTTCCATCTCTCCAAGGCAGACCTGAAGGAAATGTTACAAGTAAATGATTCTCTTCTTCTTGAGGTGCTGATCAAACTGGTGCCTTACCTGAAACAGCCGATCGACAATATTCAAGAGATTCCGGAAGACGAAAAAATGGAGATCAGTGTTGTGTGGGAACGTATTTATGAGGACTTTTTAGGCGATAAAAATCCTCAAGCTGTCCAATAATTCCATATCAATATCAATGTAAGCATGAGGGAGGACTCTTGTCCTTCTTTTTTTGTGCTATAAAAGAAAGTTTAATCGCTTTAAATTAAAGTGGTTAAACTTTCTTTCCAATCGCGCAGCCAGTGGGAAAAACGATTGTCCATTTCGCAGCGACTTTTACAGCGCAAGCCCAGGCGCTCGCTGGGGCCCCGCTCGGCTTAGCGTAGCTTAAGCCGGGTGGGCAAAAATCGTCAGGAGAAAAAGGGTCCCGACCGGCGCCACGTAAGTTATGGCCGGGTGGGTAAAAAAAGTGGTCAAGCAGCAAAACGAAGGACAAGGCTACGGTTTTGACCACTTCCTGACGATGAGAGAGAAGCCGGACTTGATCGCAGCTGCGCAAGCTGTAACGGAGGCACGAAAGGACAACGATTTTTCTTGTTGTGCAAATCTTGCCGAATCGCGCCAATAAATTTATCTAAAAAAATAGATTTTTGTTATAAAAAAATTTTAAAGAATAAAAAAGGAATTTGGATTGTTATCCAGAATTTGTTAAGAACAGATTAAGAATTGGTGAAATAATAGGAAACTTGCAATAATTAATGTTATCTCTCATACATTCCTATTGTTTGATCATCTCTTAATTTTCAACTATTAACACGAATGGAAAGGATGGTTGAATTGAAGATCAGCAAGGTCATGGCAGGTCTCCTCTCTTCTGCTCTAGTGCTGGGGTCCGTGGTAGTAGCACCTCTTTCAACTGCAGCGAAATCACAGAAGTTCGAACAACAGGAGAAACAGATCGATTGGGGAGTCATTAACTTTGATCGTCTGGCAAAGAACTTGATCAAGAAGGGTATGATTGATGAGGATGCTTCGCCGGAAGAAATCGAAAAAGCAGTAACCAGGTACGTTATGAAACGCGACATTCCGGAAGGCATTGATACATCTTCCAGCTTCGGGAAAAAAGCGGTTAAGACGAAGGCGGCAGCCGATGCCAAGATTAGCAAGAAGGCAAACAACATGAAGGAAGATTCCAAAGAGGCGAAATTCCGTGACGCTCACAAAGATAACATCGTCATGGCTTTGGTTGAGTACCCGGATTTCTCCCACAATCAGCTTCCTCAAGCGGAAGACAGTCTGTGGACCAAAGATTTCAGCCAGGAGCATTATGAGAATATGCTCTTCAACCCATATGGCTACCGCACTCCTGAAGGTGTAAAGCTGACTACGATGGCTCAATACTACTATGAGGAGTCGGGTGGAACCTGGTCCGTTGACGGAGTCGTTACGCCCTGGATTACGGCACAACATGATGAAGCCTACTACGGCGGCAATGATGAGGATGGCAACGACAAGGCACCTCGTGATCTTGTGCTGGAAACTCTTGAAGCTGTTGGTGAATCGATCCAAGGTAACGAAGAAAAATATGACCAGCGCGACCCGTACGATATTGATGGTGATGGAAACATTATGGAGCCGGATGGGTTGTTGGATAACCTGATGGTTGTTCACGCTGGTGTCGGTGAAGAAACTGGTGAGCGTGACCAAGCCATTTGGTCGCATCGCTGGACTTTGAAAAAGCCAACTCCGATTCCTGGGACCAAATTGAAAGCATATGATTACATGATCCAGCCAGAAGATGGCGCTGTGGGTGTTTTCGCTCATGAATATGGCCACAACCTTGGTCTTCCGGATCTATATGATACGACTCGTTCTGGCTTGGGGTCTCCGGTTGGTTCCTGGTCCATCATGTCTTCCGGTAGCTGGAACGGAGTTATTTTGGGTACCCAGCCGACAGCATTTGATCCTTGGTGCAAACTTGAGCTGCAAGCAAGGTATGGCGGAAACTGGTTGAAACCGCGTGTAATCGATCAAGAAGACATCAAAACGAAACGCAAGTTTACCCTTGACGAAGGCGTAAGCATGGATCCGAAGAACAAGGTCCTCAAAATTAACTTGCCAAAGGTAGAAGCGAAGCCGCCAGTTCAACCGTATGAAGGCGATTACTCATACTTCTCCGACAAAGGTGACGATCTCAACACCAAAATGACATCTCCGGAAATCGATCTGACTGGTGCAAAAGAAGTGAAACTCAGCTTCGACGCATGGAGACAAATCGAAACCGGATACGACGCTCTTTACCTGCATATCATCGATGCAGCTACAGGTGACTACCTGAAAAAAGAATTCAAAACTTGGGACGACGATACCAAGGGCTGGGTGAAAGAAGAGATTGACCTGTCCGAATTCGCCGGCAAGAAAATCAAAATACAATTTAACTATGTAACAGATGGCGGATTGGCCTTGGATGCGTTCTATTCTGACAACTATGTAGTAGAAGCAGACGGCAAGGTTGTATTTGAAGATGATGCTGAAGGAGAACCTAAGTTTGACCTGGACGGATTTACTCACTTTGATGGCACCGGAACCATGCACGAAGCGTACTATCTGATTGAATACCGTACGCACAATGGCGTTGATGAAGGTCTGGCTAACTACAACCGCAACATGACATTTTTTGCTTACGATCCTGGTATGGTCGTTTGGTATTACGACGGCCGTTATGGGAAGACTTCTGACAACCATACAGGGGATCACCCGGGTGAAGGCTTTATCGGAGTGGTGGACGCTCACCAAGACGTTCGTTACTGGGATGGCGATGAGAGCAAGCCAGCAGGTGACCGTTATCAAGTAAACGATGCGGCATTCGGATTGCATGAGACTTCCGGTATCCATATTAACTACATCAACGGAACGTTGGATTACGATAGCTTGCCTGCTGTACCAGTTTTCTATGACAAAAACGACTACAGCATGCCTGGTGCAGAAGATGTTGGTAAGATTCTCCAACAATTGGGCATCCAAATAAAAGTACTGAAAGAGAACAAGAGCAAAACCGAGCTGACAATCGAGGTTTCCAAGAAAAAAGACTAACCCATTGATACCAATATACCGTAAGCCAGGCTAAATCGAGCTAAATTTTAAGTCCTGAAAACATAAAAACATATACAAGTGTTTAATATTGTAAAGGCTTAGGGACAATATCTCTAAGCCTTTTTTCTGATTGTGTCAAGAGGTAAAACAAAGTATTTCTTACAATAGTAAGGCTTTTGTTAGACACAAGAATAGGGTTTTGCTATAATGATGTAGGTATTTTCTTGTACTCAGTACAACGGAGGGGAATTCGATGAGTGCAATCTATGCAAACAATTATGTGATTGTTGCCATCTTTATCTTCCTTGGCGTACTGCTTCCGGTAGCTACCGTCAGTATTGTTGGACCATTGGTTCGCCCTAACAATCCTACTCCCGAAAAGCAGACGACCTATGAAAGTGGTAACATACCCGTTGGGGACAGTTGGGTCCGGTTTAATATTAAGTATTATATTTTTGCCCTGCTGTTCGTTATCTTTGATGTTGAGACATTGTTTCTCTATCCATGGGCAGTGGCGTATAATCAGCTAGGCCTTTTTGCTTTAGTAGAAATGGTTATCTTCATTTTGCTTTTAGTTATTGGACTAGTTTATGCCTGGAGAAAGAAGGTGCTTGAATGGAGCTAGATCTTACGAACGTTGCGCCTGAGCTGCAGGAAGAAATGAAGCGGAATGTGATGTTTACAACAATGGAAACGCTTAAAGGCTGGGTACGCAGTAACTCACTTTGGCCTTTATCGTTCGGATTGGCTTGCTGTGCGATCGAAATGATGGCTACAGGCGGTTCGAATTACGATTTTGACCGTTTTGGAGTTATTTTCCGGGCTTCCCCTCGCCATTCAGACGTGATGATTGTTGCCGGAACAGTAACGAAGAAAATGGCACCGCTTTTACGTCGTTTATACGACCAAATGCCTGAACCGAAATGGGTAGTGGCAATGGGTTCTTGTGCAACAGCAGGCGGGCCTTATATCAAATCTTATAGCGTAGTAAAAGGTGTCGATCAGATTGTACCGGTAGATGTGTACATACCTGGTTGCCCACCAAGTCCAGTTGCCCTTATCTATGGAATTAATAAATTACAAGAAAAGATTCGCTATGAAGCGAAGACTGGGAAGAAGGTGACCAGTCAATGAGTGAGGAAAAACGCAAACCTACTCCTGAAGAAAAGGCAGCCGCAGCAGCAAAGGCCAAAGCAGCAGCAGCCGCTGCAGCCGCAGCAAAAGCCAAGGCGGCGCGGGAAGCAGAAGGCGGAGCGCCTCAGGAAACTGGCGGAGATGATGCGGACGCGAAAGCGAAAGCAGCCGCAGCAGCAAAAGCCAAAGCAGCAGCCGCCGCAGCCGCGAAAGCGAAAGTAGCCGGAGCGGAAGGAGAGACAGGAGCAGAAGCTGCAGCACCGAAGGCTCCATCTAAAAACCAGCCATACTTGGATAAGTATGTGAAAGTAATCACTTCTAAATTAGGTTCTGATGTGATAGAAGCTTCCTATATTAATGAATTGGCCAAAGATGTGCCGACTATCGTTGTAAAAAATGAACGACTTCATGATGTGGCCAAACTTCTCAAAGAAGATGGAGAACTGCACTTCGAGTATCTGTCCAACTTGCATGGGGTAGATTACGAGGATCGCATGGAAGTTTATTATCATCTCTATTCTTATAAAAATCGACAAAGTATTGCGGTGAAAGTGAAAACAAACCGTGAAACTCCTACCGTTGCTTCTGTAATGGATATTTGGGAGGGGGCAAACTTTAACGAGCGGGAGACTTATGATTTGCTCGGCATTAATTTCCCGGGACATAAGGATTTACGTCGAATTTTGCTCTCTGATGACTGGGTAGGTCATCCTCTCCGTAAAGACTATGAACAGTTCGACGAGGGGGTGTAGGAGATGAGTGCTGATATGACATCAACTGCAAATAAATCATTCGTGGATACAGGGCTTCGTACTGAAGAAATGCTCCTGAACGTCGGCCCGCAACACCCTAGTACGCACGGGGTGTTCCGTTTGGTTGTAAAAATCGACGGGGAAACAATCAAAGAAGCTACTCCGGTAATCGGCTATCTGCACCGGGGAACTGAAAAACTGGCAGAAAACCTCAATTATCAACAAATTATTCCTTATACAGACCGACTCGACTATCTTTCCGCTATGACGAATAACTATGTGCTTTGTCATGCAGTTGAGACGATGATGGGTCTTCAAATTCCGGAACGCGCAGAATTCCTTCGTCTGATTGTGATGGAGCTAAACCGCATCGCCAGCCACTTTGTGTGGTGGGGCACCTATCTTCTCGATATCGGGGCCATGAGCCCATTCTTGTTTGCTTTCCGTGACCGCGAGAAGATTCTCGATTTGTTCAATGAATTGTGCGGAGCTCGTTTAACCTACAATTACATGCGGATTGGCGGCGTAAAGTGGGATGCTCCTCCGGGATGGATTGAGAAGGCGAAAGATTTCGTTCAATACATGAAGAAGGAATTGACGAACTACCATCGTCTGGTTAGCGGGAATGAAATCTTTATCAACCGTTTAAAAGGCATCGGCAAATATGACCGTGAAACCGCCCTTAACCACTCTTTGTCTGGTGTTTTGCTTCGCTGTACAGGAGAGAAATGGGATCTTCGCAAAGATGAACCATACTGTATTTACGACCGTTTTGAATTTGATGTGCCAACCGCTACAGAAGGCGACTGTTTGTCTCGCTACCAGCTGCGCCTTGCTGAAATTGAGCAATCTCTGCGAATTTTGGAACAAGCTCTCGATCAGTTCCCGAAAGAAGGGGAAGTAATGGGCAAAGTTCCAAAAGTGCTTCGTCCGCCAGTCGGTGAAACTTATGTCCGCGTTGAATCGCCGCGTGGAGAAATCGGCGTCTACATCGCAAGCCAAGGTAAGGATAAGCCATGGCGTTTGAAACTCCGCCGCCCTTCCTTTAACAACCTGCAGATCCTTACGAAGCTGTTAGAGGGAGAAAATATGGCAAACATGATTGCTATTTTGGGTAGTATCGACATCGTGTTAGGGGAGGTTGACGCGTAATGACGGAACTTTTACACCAAGCGCCCTCTCTGACCAATACCATACTGTTTCTTTTGGCAGGGGTAGCTCTTTTATTGGTCGTTCTAGGATTCGTTACCTATGCAATCTATTTTGAACGTAAGGTAATCGGTTGGATGCAATTGCGTATTGGTCCGAACCGGGTGGGTCCGCTCGGTTTGCTCCAAACAGTAGCTGACGTGGCAAAGCTGTTGTTAAAAGAGGATACCCGTCCGAAAAATGCTGACAAAGTGCTGTTTGCATTAGCTCCGGTAGTCGCCTATGCTCCTGCGTTTGCTGTACTGGCGGCTATTCCATTCACAGATAAAATTCATTTCGCCGATTTGGGTATCGGTGTACTTTATTACATCGCTTTGTCCGGTATTACGGTAATCGGTGTAATCATGGGCGGTTGGGCTTCGAACAACAAATACTCCCTTATCGGGGGATTGCGTTCTGCCGCCCAGATGATCAGTTACGAAGTTCCGCTTGTCATGTCGGTTGTAGGGATTATCCTGATGACGGGAAGCATGAACCTGCGTGACATCGTTGAAGCGCAGCGTGACGTGTGGAATATTGTTCCGCAATTTATTGCCTTTGTCGTTTTCGTGATTGCAGCACAAGCAGAGCTGAACCGCACACCGTTCGACTTGCCGGAAGCAGAGTCAGAACTTGTTGCCGGTTATCACGTTGAGTATTCCGGCTTCCGTTTTGCCATGTTCATGTTGGCTGAATACGTGTATATGTTCGGTATGGGAGCGCTCATTACCATCCTGTTCTTGGGCGGATGGCTTCCGCCTTTCGGATTCCTAAGTTTTATTCCGGGAGTCGTTTGGTTTATCCTGAAGTTTTTACTGTATGTCTTCTTCCAATTCTGGCTTCGTGCTACCATGCCTCGCTTGCGTGTTGACCAACTGATGTCATTTGCTTGGAAAGGTCTTCTGCCGCTTGCACTTTTCAACATACTGCTGACAGCCGTTGTCATTTCTGTTCAGAACGGTTCGTTGGGGCAGTAAGCCGCTAAAGCCATTCAAATCGTAAGGGGGGAAACACAATGCTAGGCTTTGCAAAAGGGCTGGGGTTTATTTTAAAGAAGCTGACGGAAAAGAATGTAACGCATTTCTATCCGGACGTTCCGTACCCGATGCCACCGCGCTTTCGTGGAATTCAGCACTTTTCACCTGAGAAATGCATTGTTTGTAACCAATGTGCACGTATTTGCCCGACTGAATGTATCTCGTTAACCGGAAAACCGCATCCGGATCCAACGAAGAAGGGCAAAATTATCGACACGTATGATATTAACTTTGAAATCTGTATTCTTTGTGACTTGTGTACAGAGGTTTGTCCGACAAATGCCATTGTCATGTCGAACAATTATGAGCTGGCTACTTACAGCAGAGATGAACTGTTTAAAAACCTGAAGTGGCTAGATGATAACAATACAAACGTCAGGGAGGAAAACTAACAATGAGTGCTTCATTTGTAGCGTTTTTTATCCTTTCCCTGTTAACAATCGGGGGAGCTGTTTTCATGATCAGCTTCAACCGGGTTGTACATATGGTGATAGCCATAGGGGTGACGTTTCTTAGTATCGCAGGCCTTTTCGTTCTGTTGGAGGCTGAATTTGTAGCGGTTTCTCAAGTGCTTGTTTATTCAGGAGCCATTTCCATCCTGATGCTGTTTGGCATAATGCTGACCAAACATGATGCGAATGAGGCGGGAGTAAACCGGGCACAAAACAAGATTCTTACCTTCATCGGTGTAGCTGCGTTCTTTGTCACCGTATTCATGGGGATTCAAAACACCGTATGGCCAGGGGGAACACAAAACCCTTCTGATCCAGCCATAAGCAATGTAAAACAAATCGGTATTGAAGTATTCACGAAATACGTGATTCCATTTGAACTTGTGTCTGTCCTGTTGCTTGTTGCGCTTGTAGGTGCAATTATCATGGCGAAGAAGGAGGGGGACAAAGGATGAGTGTACCATTATCCTCATATTTATTGGTCGCCCTGATTCTCTTCAGTGTCGGATTGTATGGCGCCCTAACCAAAAAAAGTGCCATCATTGTTCTTCTTTCCATCGAGCTGATGCTGAATGCAGTAAATATCAATCTCGTTGCTTTTGCCAAATACGGAATGTTTGCCTCCATTACAGGCCAAATCTTCACGTTATTTACCATGACGGTAGCGGCGGCAGAAGTAGCAGTCGGAATTGCCATTCTCCTCTCGCTGTATCGAAACCGCGATACTGTGGATGTTGACGAGATGGACACGATGAAACGCTAGAAAAGGAAAAGGATAGGTGAACATATGGATACGATAATGCAATACGCCTGGCTTATCCCTCTTTTTCCGCTCTTCGCTTTCATCTTGATCGTCTCGTTCGGTCGTCAGTTGAAAGAGGGATCGGTTTTTGTAGGAGTTCTGGCAATCGGAATCTCCTTTGCCATGGCAGTAATGACCTTCTTGGAGAGATTCAAAGAAGGGGCAACGGATTTCAAATACGTGGTTGACTGGCTGCAAATCGGCGATACAGTCGTCCGTATGGGCTATGAGGTTAACCAACTGAATGCATTGATGCTGGTAATCGTTACATTCGTCAGCTTGCTTGTGCAAATCTACTCCAAAGGATACATGCATGGCGACGAACGCTTCCCGGTGTTCTATCAATATTTGTCGCTCTTTACTTTCTCCATGTTAGGGCTTGTGATTTCTCCCAACTTGCTGCAGGTGTATATCTTCTGGGAGTTAGTAGGGGTATGTTCGTTCTTGCTCGTAGGTTTCTACTTCTTTAAACCGGAAGCAAAAGCGGCAGCGAAAAAAGCGTTCATCGTGACTCGTGTCGGTGACGTTGGATTGTTTATCGGGATTGCGCTTTTGTTCTGGTGGACAGGAAGCTTTGATTACTCCGAGATTTTTAATGCAATTTCAGCGGGCCGTTTGGAGCCTTGGATGATCACGCTGTCGGCTATCCTGATCTTTATTGGTGCCGTTGGTAAATCCGGTCAATTCCCGCTCCATACCTGGTTGCCGGACGCGATGGAAGGTCCTACGCCAGTGTCTGCATTGATTCACGCCGCAACGATGGTTGCTGCGGGTGTTTATTTGGTAGCGGCAGCATATCCGCTGTTTGTCGCTTCTCCAACAGCGCTTAATGTAGTGGCTTACATCGGAGGATTTACAGCTATCTTTGCGGCATCCATCGGTTTGACTCAGCGCGATATCAAACGGGTTTTGGCTTACTCAACCGTCAGCCAGCTTGGTTACATGATGCTGGCACTTGGGGCGGCAGGAGCTGCCGGTTATGTAGCCGGTACGTTCCATCTGATGACTCACGCGTTCTTTAAAGCATTGCTGTTCTTGGCAGCAGGCAGCGTGATCCATGCCGTTCATACCCAGGACATTTTCGAAATGGGCGGGTTGTGGAAGAAAATGCCGGTTACCGCTTGGTCTTTCTTGATCGGCTGCCTGGCGATCGCCGGTATTCCGCCGTTTGCCGGATTCTGGTCCAAAGAAGAAATTCTCGGCTCCGTCTACCTAGCAGGCCGGATGGATCTGTTGTGGATGGCAATTATTGCGGCGTTCTTTACAGCGTTCTACATGTTCCGCTTGTTCTTCCTTACCTTTGTCGGAAAGCCAAGAGGTACAGGCCATGAAAAAGCGCATGAATCACCTGCTGTTATGACTTTACCGTTAATTCTGCTTGCGATACTTGCGGTTATCGCCGGTTTTGTGAATACGCCGTTCTCTCCGGTCTTGCATCATTGGTTATTGTCTGGATCAACAGGTGAAGTGATTGCCAATACATTT
Organism: Paenibacillaceae bacterium; assembly: GCA_041920465.1. GTDB lineage: Bacteria > Bacillota > Bacilli > Brevibacillales > Brevibacillaceae > Brevibacillus_H. Next base: position 63,122 of record JBHGXW010000045.1, read on the forward strand.
GGACATGAAGAAGGCCATGCAGCTGCTTGGGTCCAAATCATGGCGATTCTCGTTTCCGTACTCGGTATTGCCTTGGCCTATCTCATGTATGCAAAGCAGTCGCTCTCCCGCGATTGGATTGCTCGCCCAATGCCTTGGCTGTATCAGCTCTCTTACCGCAAATATTATGTGGATGAAATTTATCACGCTGTGTTTGTTCAACCGCTTAAATCAATTGGTTGGGTGCTTGATCTGTTTGACCGTTATGTAGTAGACGGCCTTGTGCAATTGGTAGTCTTTATTACGAATGGTATTGGGGCCGCACACGCTCGTATTCAGAACGGACAGATGCAAACATACGGATTTGTGGTGTTGGTTGGTCTCATTCTCCTAGTAATCGGACTTACAGCGTTTGGAGGTGTCCCTGGTGTTAAATAGCATGTTGCTTACGCTGATCACGTTTTCACCACTTCTTGCTATTCTCGTCATCGCGTTCATTCCGAAGCATCAGGGTGGCGTGGTTAAGCAAATCGGGATTCTCGGAACCCTCTTACCGCTTGTTTTGTCCTTAATGCTGTTTGCCCATTTTGATTATCAAAAGCCTGACATGCAGTTCGTAGAGAAGACAAACTGGATCACCATTCCGGCTACTCTCGATCAGGCTGGCAAGCTGTATTCCTTGAAGATCGATTATGAAATGGGTGTAGATGGGGTTTCCATGCCGTTGGTTTTGCTGACGTCCATAATCGGAACTCTTGCAGCCATCGCTTCCACTCATCTCAAAAAACGTCTGAAAGAGTATTTCATTCTGTTCCACATCCTGTTAATGGGAATGTTCGGGGTATTCGCTACCCAAAACTTGTTCCTGTTCTTCATCTTCTTCGAAATGACGCTCGTTCCGATGTATTTCCTGATCGGGATTTGGGGGTACTCCGAGCGTGAACGTGCCGCGAACAAGTTCTTGTTGTACAACGGCGTTGGTTCTGCGATTATGCTGATTGCGTTCATCACGATTTATATGAATGTACCGAATGCCAATGGCGATCTCACCATGAACATGGGTGAATTGACACAAGCATTATCCCAGGCAAGCAATCCGATGCTTCAGCATGTGAGTGAAACGCTTCGTTTTTGCTTGTTCCTGGCCTTGTTTATTGCCTTTGGCATCAAGCTGCCGATCTTCCCGTTCCACACTTGGATGCTGAAAGTTCACGTACAAGCACCGCCTTCTATCGTTATGATCCACTCCGGTATCCTGCTGAAGATGGGTGCGTATGGTCTTTTGCGTATGGGAATCGGATTCTTCCCTGAACAGGCGTACTCGTTTGCAAAATGGATGGCTGTGCTTGGTCTGATCAATATTTTGTACGGGGCAATCATTGCTTTTGTACAGAAAGATCTCAAAATGGTCATGGCTTACTCCAGTATCAGCCACATGGGTGTTGTTCTCTTCGGATTTGCCGCGATGAACACCGTAGGGTTCCAGGGAGCCATCTTCCAAGTGGTTTCTCACGGCTTTATCTCCGCGCTGATGTTCTTCCTGATCGGAGTAATCTGGGAGCGTGTCGGTACATCCGATATTTCCGAACTGGGCGGTTTAGCGAAGTCGATGCCATTTGTCAGCGGCATCCTGCTGACGGCGGCCATGGCTTCTCTGGGGCTGCCGGGCATGTCCGGATTTATCAGCGAATTCCTCTCTTTCCTGGGACTTTTCGGTGTGATGCCGGGCGTTGCGGCTGTTGGTGCACTCGGGCTGATTTTGACCGCTGCGTACCTGCTTCGCGCTATCCTTCGTACAACATTCGGCCCTACACAGGAGCGTTATCTTCAACTAGCTGATGCACAACCGGTTGAAGTAATTCCGATGGTGGTATTGTTGGGCTTCATCATCTTGATTGGTATCTATCCGGCGGTACTTAGCGATCCGCTGCAAGAAACATTGAAAACAATCGTGCCAATCGTTCAAGGGATAGGGGGGTAAGCAACCATGACGACAAATATTTTGACTCAGTACAATTGGAGCTACCTTCTGCCCGAACTCATCATTCTCGGTTGTGCAACGTTGCTTTCCTTGCTCGATCTGTTTATGGGCAAAAGAACAAGCCGGGCATTGCTTAGCTGGTTAGCTCTGGCAGGCGTTGTTCTTGCAGGATTCTTCGTAATGTCCAATGTGAATGCGCTCGATAAACCATATTCCTATATGGCCGATATGCTGCGCGTGGATGATTTCGGCAATGCCTTTAAATTGTTGTTCTTAGGCGGGGTAGCATTTACCTTGATTCTTTCGCAATCCTATATGCAAAAGGGCGAAATTACTCATCAGGGCGAATATTACTATCTGCTCTTGACCGGTCTCTTAGGGGCTATGGTTATGGCTTCTTCCGCAGATTTGATTACCTTGTTCGTAGGGCTTGAATTGCTTTCTATCTCTTCTTATGTATTGGTAGGTATGCGCAAGTCGGCCCTGCAATCCAACGAAGCTGCATTTAAATATGTGGTATCCGGTGGAATTGCGACTGCCGTTACCCTGTTCGGTATGTCTTACCTGTACGGGATTACCGGTACAACGAACCTTTACGAAATCGCGTCACGTTTGGCCGATGCTTACTCCAACGGATTCGAATTTCTGGTGCTCTTGTCGTTTGCCTTAATGGTATCCGGCCTTGGATTCAAAATTGCGACCGTTCCGAATCACATGTGGGCTCCTGACGTTTATCAAGGAGCGCCTACTCCGGTTACAGCCTTCTTGGCGGTGGTATCCAAAGCTGCCGGTTTCGCTCTGGTAATCCGTTTGATGTTCCTTGCTTTCTACGGTGTGTACGGAGGTCCGCACAACCTGACCCTGTTCCTGTCCATCGTAGCGGGATTGTCGATGATCATCGGTAATACCATGGCTGTTCGACAAACCAACGTGAAACGGATGATGGCTTACTCCGGTATTGCCCAAGCCGGTTATCTGTTGGTTCCGTTTGTGACCATTACGAAGTTTTTCTTCTTTGAACAAGTGATCTTCTATTTGTTCGCATACCTGCTGATGAGCTTCGGTTCATTCGCCATTATTATGGTAGTAACACGCGATCAGGGAACAGAAGAGATTAAGGCGTTCTCCGGACTGTATCATCGTGCACCGTTTACAGCGGTAGCCATGACGATTTTCTTGCTCTCGCTGGCAGGGATTCCGGTTTCGGCAGGTTTCTTCGGCAAGTTCTACATTTTCATGAGTTCAATCTTGACGAAGCACTTCTGGTTGTCCGCCATCATGATTGCAACCAGCGTTGTTTCTTACTACTACTACTTCGGCATTATCCGTCAAATGTACATGCGCTCAGGCCAAACGGAAGCGCGGCTTAAACTGCCATTTGGCGTTGCCTTTGTCGTAGCGGTAGCGGTAATTGCTACCTTTGCTTTCGGGATCGTGCCGGAAGTGGCAACGCAGTACATCCATAACAGCTTTAATGCGAACTTCGATATTGGCAATCTGGTAGTACCAAGTAAATAATCCGTGTATAATCAAGGGGGGAACGGCGAAATGGCCGGCCCCTCTTCTTTTTTGAATGAATCACATACTCTATGGTCGGGCAAGTATTTTACGGTGTGTAGGAGTGAAGAGAATGGGAGCATTTGGGGTATCGGCTTTGGTAAATATTTTGGTTTCCATTGTATGTATTGGTCTTAGCTGGTGGGCCTTGCAGGCATTTCGCCTTGATTTATTTGTCAAAAGACCGGACAGCGCTCAGACAAAGCTTCTGCAGATCATCTTGGCTGTCTTTGTCGGTCACGGGGTAGCCAGCTTTTTTATGGAGTACTTGGGCTGGTCCATGATGCTTAAGGAACTGTGGAAGTAGGGTTCGAACGGGACAACGTTTTTCTTAACTGGTATAAGCCTCCATTTTTCCGTACAAACTGATTTTAACGGGGAAAAAATGGGGGAGTAGAATCATGGGGAAAATATCAATTTGGCCGAAATGGCTTGTTCTTGTAGCTGTTTTGGGAGCATTATGCTTGCCTGCTGCTTGGGCCGAAGAGACGAAAGACCAAACCATCGGGAGAATCATCCAAGCCATGGAAGCAAGCGGAGCAAAACCGACAGAGATTGAAGTAAGAACAAGCATCGATCTGGGATTTGTCCGCACGACCAAAGACCTATTCACGCTGGCGAATGACTGGAGTGAGAGGTTGGATTTGCCGAGTCAGGCTAATGTTTTTCCTGAGGAAGACCATGTTGTCTATGAAACTCAGGCACAAAAAGGGCAAACTTCAATTTTTTTCCGGATGATTGGTGTACCTCAGGACAAAGCGTTTCATACATATCTTGTGCTGAGGTTGAAAGGAAATCGCATTCATTCACAAGATGTTGAAAAATGGCGTGGTCAAGTAACGGCACTCTTCAAAAAGGCTTCAAGGATTCCGCAATTTAGCACTTGTATTCGCGGAATATACAGTGATAAACTGAGTGTTGATCAGCAGGGGGACAAGGTTCGTACCGTTCTCTCTGCCTTGGAAGCGAGTGAAATTGAGCGCCTTCAAGATGAGACGGTACTTAGTATCTCTGCCCACACCGAGTTATGGAAACCCTACATCACGACTGGGCAAAGCAAGATGAACGTTCAGGTGGCAACTCATCTGGATACCCTTCACTCCATTACTCGGATCACAATAGGGACACCGATCATCACAGCGGAATACTAAAGCTACGCGGAGGGATATCATTTGGAAAAAATCGTTGTCCGCGGTGGTAAGGCATTAGCGGGAAATGTGAAAGTTTCAGGCGCAAAAAACGCAGTACTTCCCATTATTGCAGCATCGATTCTTGCGGAAGAAGGAACAAGCGTCATTCATGACGTACCAGCGCTTGATGATGTTTATACAATTTGCGAGTTATTAAAAACACTCCAGGTTGATGTTACATATGATGGCGAAACTTTGAAAATTAATGCCACCAACTTGAACGGCATTGAAGCTTCATATGATTTGGTTCGCAAAATGAGAGCTTCTTTTCTGGTAATGGGGCCGCTTCTTTCCCGAAAAGGTAAAGCGCGTATCGCTCTGCCGGGCGGATGTGCAATTGGGACTAGGCCGATTGACCAGCATCTCAAAGGATTTGAGGCTATGGGAGCCAAGATTGACATCGGACAAGGATTTATCGAAGCTGAAGTAGAAGGACGCCTCAAAGGAGCCAAAATTTATCTGGATATTGCCAGCGTGGGAGCTACCGAAAATATCATGATGGCCGCTTCTCTTGCAGAAGGGATTACTGTCATCGAGAATGCGGCAGAAGAACCGGAAATCGTGGATTTGGCTAACTTCCTGAACAGCATGGGTGCCAAAATTCGCGGTGCGGGAACCGGTTCCATCCGGATTGAGGGCGTGGAACGCCTGAAGGGCTGCACTCATTGCGTGATCCCTGACAGGATTGAAGCAGGAACATTTATGGTGGCAGCCGCGATTACGGGCGGCGATGTGTTTGTGGAAGGAGCAATTTGTGATCATTTGAAGCCGATCACGGCCAAGCTCCGGGAGATGGGTGTAGAAGTTGAGGAGCATGAGAACGGTGTCCGCGTACGCCGGACTGGTCCGCTAAAAGCTGTAGACGTGAAGACACTTCCATACCCGGGCTTCCCGACGGATATGCAATCCCAAATGATGGCATTGCTTTTAGCTTCCGAAGGCACAAGCATTGTGACGGAAACCGTGTTTGAGAATCGTTTTATGCATGTGGAAGAGTTTCGCCGCATGAGTGCCAACATTAAGATTGAAGGGCGCAGCGCGATCATTGAAGGCGGTATTAAGCTGACCGGAAGCAAGGTTTGCGCGACCGATCTACGGGCTGGGGCCGCATTAATTTTGGCCGGATTAATAGCCGAAGGAGAAACCGAAGTGGGCGGTCTGCATCATATTGACCGGGGATATGTGGATATTACCGGTAAACTGCAAGCGCTTGGAGCCAACATCGAACGAGTCAAAGTGGTTGAGCAGCCTGTTGCGGAATTGCGCGAAACCAAACCGCAGCCTGTAAAAGTGAATTTATCTCCTAACTTTGCATAATCACAAAAGCCGAGACTTCCGCTAATAACGGAAGTCTTTTCTATTAAGGTTTTTTTTCCCTTTAGGGACCCGACCTTCTGTGCTATGATAGGTTCAAGCTGTATTGAATCAGAGAAAAAGGATGGAGTGAAACGATGGATAAGCAAAAGCAACGGGAATTGCTGCGTCTTTTGGAAGAAGATAGTCGCTTGTCGACTGAGCAAATGGCCAAATTGCTGGCTCTCCCTTCTGATGAAATCGAGCAAGCCATCAAAAGATTGACGGAAGAAAAAGTAATCGTCAAATATCCTGCCTTTGTCAATTGGGAGAAGGTTGAGGATAATCCATACGTTACGGCGATGATTGATGTAAAGGTTACACCGAAACGCGATGTCGGTTTTGATGAGGTGGCGGAACGAATCAGCCGTTTTCCTGAAGTCCAAGCGGTTTATCTGATGTCAGGGGCAAGCTATGATCTGTGCGTTATTTTGGAAGGCAAGACCATGCGGGAAGTGGCCAACTTCGTGTCGCAGAAATTGGCTACTCTTGATTCGGTTATCTCCACTGCTACTTCGTTCATTTTGAAGAAATATAAACATGACGGCGTCATCCTGGAAGAACGGGATGATGACAGAAGAATGGTGGTTACTCCATGAGTGGACAATTATTTACGCGAACCCGGCTCTCCCAAACGGTCTCGTCTCTCAAGCCATCAGGTATCCGCCGCTTTTTTGACCTTGCCGCTTCAATGGAAGGAGTTATCTCGTTGGGAGTGGGCGAGCCTGACTTTATTACACCGTGGAGAGTACGGGAAGCCTGCATTTCATCGCTGGAGCGAGGGTATACGGCCTATACTTCCAATGCAGGTATGATTGAGCTTCGCCGTGAGATCAGCCGTTATCTGGAAGAGAGGTTCGCTACTTCTTATCATCCGGAAACAGAGGTAATGGTAACCGTTGGAGCGAGTGAAGCAATTGATATTGCACTGAGGGCCATCCTGGATCCGGGCGATGAAGTGTTGATTGTAGAACCTTGCTATGTCTCTTACGAACCGGTGATTCGCCTGGCAGGGGGGGTCCCTGTTTTCTTGCATACGTCAGCCAAGCATAACTTTAAGCTGACTCCGGAAGAACTGGAATCCATGATTACCAACCGAACCAAAGCGATTATTTTCTGTTATCCGAACAATCCGACAGGAAGCACGATGACTCACGAAGAATGGCGGCAGCTCCTTCCGATTATTGAAAAACACGATTTGTTGGTACTGTCTGACGAAATATACGCTGAGCTGACCTATGCCCATACCCATCAAAGCTTTGCTTCGCTTCCGGGAATGAAAGACAGAACGATTTTAATTTCCGGCTTCTCCAAGGCGTTTGCCATGACGGGCTGGCGGCTCGGGTACGTGTGTGCTCCGCCTGATCTGTTAAGCGGCATGCTGAAAATTCATCAATACACGATGCTGTGTGCTCCTGTGATGGCGCAGATGGCTGCGATCGAAGCGCTTCGCTTTGGGCAGGATGATGTGGATCGAATGGTTGAAAGCTACAAGCATCGCCGCAATTTTGTCGTAGAATCATTCCGGCAAATCGGGCTTTCCTGTCATGAACCGGAAGGCGCCTTCTATGCGTTCCCATCGATTCAGTCTACCGGTTTATCAGCTAATGAATTTGCGGAAAGGCTGTTGATGGAAGAAAAAGTAGCCGTCGTTCCGGGTGATGTATTCGGCGACAGCGGACAAGGGCATATCCGTTGTTCTTATGCCACTTCGCTTGAACAATTAGATAAAGCAATGGAGCGAATTGGGCGGTTTGTTTCCCGACTCTCCTAACTCTTGCAGCGTTCTATCCTCCTAAACCGCGACATAGACTGTAATGTTCAGTTTGTCCAGAAACGTTTAGGAGGATGATTTTTTATGAAACGCCACATTCTTTTTCTTCTCGTCATACTTCCGATTCTCCTCGTATTCGTACCTGCCTCCCTTGTTTTCTATTTCTCTCCCCTGTCTACTCCCACTGTTGAAGTGGAACAAGCTTCCCCTATCAAAGATAAGTCTCGCCAGGTGATGGTCAAAGTGTACCGTACACAAAAAAAACAGGTAGAAACACTTCCGCTCGAAACCTATATTGAAGGGGTGGTTTCTGCTGAGATGCCAGCCGAGTTTGAACTGGAGGCGTTGAAGGCCCAGGCGCTGGCCGCCCGCACGTATATTATCCGCAGGCTGAAAGAAGGCAAATTTGATGACGTGCCTCAGGGGGCACAGGTTTTGGATACGGTGCAGCATCAGGCGTATCTGGATGATCAAGAGCGCAAGGCGAGATGGGGTGATTTGTATGAATGGAAACGGAAAAGAATCGCCCAAGCTGTGAAAGAGACTGCCGGAATCGTCCTTACCTATCAAGGACAACCGATTGATGCCACCTTTTTTTCAACCAGTAACGGATTTACCGAGAATGCCGATGAATACTGGAATCAGTCCATCCCGTACCTGCGCAGCGTGGCCAGCCCATGGGACCGGGAATCGCCGCGTTTCGAAGAGAAAAAGGTGGTCTCTGTAAAAGAGTTCGAACAAAAAATGGGAGTTCGCCTTGATCAAGCGGTAAGCAGCAATGGCAACTGGTACACGATTCTGGAGCGGACGACCGGCAATCGTATCGGCAAAATTCGCATCGGAGATAAAGAATTTACCGGTAGAGAAACGAGAGAACGCCTGGGGCTTAATTCAGCCGCGTTTTATTTGGAGAAAGAGGGAGACCAGATATGGATTACCACCCGCGGGTATGGCCATGGAGTGGGGATGAGCCAGTGGGGAGCGAACGGAATGGCCAAATCCGGAAAAAGTGCTGAACAGATCGTGAAGTATTTCTATCAAGGCATCTCTCTGCAAAACTATCAAAAAGTCATCAGCGGATAAGAAAAAATAGATATTTTTTTAATTTTCCCTTGTTCCACAGGTTTATACGCCGCAATTCTGGCGATACTGAGGGATGAGGTGATAAAAAATGGAAGAACAAAAAAATCCAAACCAACCAATCCCTTTCAAAAAAGCGTCAGCCTGGAGAACATTCTTGGGTAAGAAGTGGGCTTTTCCGGCAATCTACATCGGCTCTGCAGCAATCATTCTCGCTATTGTGATGTGGTACCAAGGAAATGCTGTGAATCAAATCTTCGACAAATCTCAACTGATGGATGGCGTTTCGCAAACCAATCCGGAGCAAACCGATCATCCGGCAGTGGCCGAGAAGAATGAAGAAGCGGTACCTGTCAGCAATACGGCACAACCACTTGCTTGGCCGATTGCCAAAGGTGTCAAGTACGAGGTAGGAATGAGCTTCTTTGACGATCAGGAAAGCAAAGAGAAGCAAGCGTCCGCCCTTGTGAAGTATGATGATTCCTACATTCCTCATACCGGTATTGACCTCAAGTCTACTGACGGCAAAGCCTTTGATGTAACGGCAGCTCTCGCCGGAAAAGTAGTGAAGGTGGAAAATGATCCGCTGGTTGGCAATCTGGTGGAGATTGAACACGCCAACAAAATGGTTACCGTCTATCAGAGCCTGGAAAAAGTAGATGTCAAGGTTGGCGATCAGGTTACCCAAGATCAAAAAATCGGTACCGCAGGCCGCAACGTGTTTGAGAAATCCCTTGGATACCACTTGCATTTTGAAGTTCGGGTAGATGACAACCCCGTGAATCCGATGCAGTACTTAACTCAAGAAGAAACAGAGACTCGATAAAACGAAATCTTTTTGTTAGATCAGAAAGGTTAACTGCTTTAAATTGTTAAAGTAGTTAACCTTTCTTTCTATTCGTGTAGCCATTGGGGAAAAACGATTGTCCATTTCGTAGCGACTTTTACAGCGCAAGCCCAGGGTTGGGTTTTCTTAGTACATGCCCTCCAAAAAAGTTGTCATGTTGTCTGCTTGTCAGGCTTGGAAACGTAGAATATGTGTCCTTCCCTACCCATATATTGTAACAGACAATTCCGATAAGGGGGGCGAGGGGTGTGCACGATTACATCAAAGAGCGAACCATCAAAATAGGGAGATACATTGTTGAGACGCGCAATACGGTTCGCATGATCGCCAAAGAGTTCGGTGTTTCCAAAAGTACGGTACACAAGGATTTGACCGAGCGATTGCCTGAGATTAATCCGGATCTGGCGAACCAGGTGAAGGAAATTCTTGAATATCACAAAGCAATTCGACACTTGCGGGGAGGGGAAGCGACCAAAATTAAATATAAACGCAAGAACAAAAAGGCCCGGGTGGAACAGGAAGAAAGTGTATAGGCACGAAGAATGAATCTGGGAAATTTGGAGGATTGTCCAAAAGGATTTCCTTGTCCTCTCACGAATAAAATCCTATTATTAGATGTAGCAATGTGAATGGTACAGGGAGGCCCTTATGTTTAGTAAAGATATCGGTATCGATTTAGGTACGGCCAATGTTTTGATTTATGTGAAAGGAAAAGGAATCGTTCTCGATGAACCTTCAGTGGTTGCGATAGATAACCAAAGCAAAAAGGTTCTCGCAGTTGGCCATGAAGCGCACCGCATGGTAGGCCGCACACCAGGCAACATTGTGGCTATTCGGCCATTGCGCGATGGAGTTATTGCTGATTTTGAAATTACTGAAGCCATGCTCAAACATTTTCTTGTCAAGATAGGGGCCAAGAATATGTTTGCCCGCCCGCGCATCTTGATCTGCTGCCCAACCAACATTACTTCCGTGGAGCAAAAGGCGATTCGTGAAGCAGCGGAAAGAAGCGGCGGAGCGCGTGAAGTTTATATTGAAGAAGAACCGAAAGTAGCTGCTGTCGGCGCAGGTCTGGACATTTTCCAGCCTTCCGGCAACATGGTGGTTGACATCGGCGGCGGGACAACTGACGTAGCCGTGCTTTCAATGGGAGACATCGTAACGTCCTCATCCATTAAAGTTGCAGGAGACAAATTCGATCTTGCCATTATGCGGTACATAAAGAACAAATACAAATTGCTGGTTGGAGAACGCACAGCTGAAGATATTAAAGTGAATATTGGTACGGTTTCCGGCACACGCCAGGATGAAATGGATATTCGCGGACGCGATATGGTGACAGGTTTGCCACAAACCATTACAATTCGTTCCGAAGAAGTCCAAGAAGCCCTGGCTGAGTCGGCGAGTGCGATTGTACAAGCCTCCAAAAACGTATTGGAGCGGACACCTCCTGAGCTTTCTGCCGATATTATCGACAAAGGCGTTTTCTTGACTGGGGGAGGTGCTCTTTTGCATGGCTTTGATCAGCTTCTTGCCGATGAGCTCAAAGTTCCTGTATTAGTAGCAGAAGACCCGATGATGTGCGTAGCCAAAGGAACCGGAATGATGCTGGAATATCTTGATAAAGTGCCAGCCTATAAAAAAAGCAAGTTTTTTGCCCGATAAATAAAGATAAGGCTCTCATCTTGAAGTCTTGGCCAAATGTCAGTTAAGGAAGAGCGGAGGGAAAAGGAATGATCAGAGGGTTGTACACGGCGGCATCGGGTATGTTTGCCATGCAGCGCCGTCAGGAATCTCTAGCCAACAACCTGGCGAATATTAACACTCCTGGTTTTAAAGAAGACGAAGGAGTGATTCGAGCGTTTCCCGAACAGCTTCTTTCGCGCATTCGTGATAAAGAAGGCCCCGATGTAGAGGGATGGCCCAATTTTCTCGGACAACCTGTGCCGATTGGCAAATTGCATACGGGAGCTTACATGCCTGAGGCGCTCCCGATTTTTACGCAAGGTGATATAGAAGAAACGAAACAGCCGTATGATTTGGCGTTAACAGACAACCTGCCAATCGATCCTGACAACAAAGCGGTGGTGAACGGCAAAGACGTGCAGCCTCGCCTGTTTTTTGCTGTCGCCAAGGCAAAGGATCCGCTTGCTCCGGTTGATCCAAAAGATATCCGTTATACGCGAAATGGCAGTTTTATCGTGAATCCGCAAGGCTATCTTGTGACACAAGACGGCTACAATGTGTTGGATCGACGCGGAATTCCGATTGTGATCAACAACATCGATTATCGCGGAGACGGTACCAAAGTGAATTTCGGCGACAAAGTGAAGATTACGGAAACAGGTGCCATCTTCATTCCGGACCCCGATTCTGCGGGCGAGCCATACCGGCAATTGACAGAAGCGGACGGTACGCCTGCCCGAATCGGCCTGAAAGTAGTCAACAATCCTTATCTGTTAATTCGGGAAGGCAACAACCTGTTCCGGTGGGAAGGTGAAGGGGAACCGGCCAATGTGGATGATAACCCGGCGTACAACGGGTTTTATGCGGTGCGCCAAGGATGGATTGAGCGAGCTAACGTTGATCCTGCCCGGACGATGACCAATATGATGACCGTGCTTCGTGCATATGAGGCGAATCAACGCGTGATTACGACGATAGACGGAACCTTGGAGAAAGCCGTGAATGAAATCGGACGCGTTGGCGGATAAAGAGGAGGAGGAATAGAAAGATGCAATCGCTGAATATATCGACATCTGCACTCAGAAGCCTTCAACTCGCGATTGACAATACGGCGAATAACATTGCCAATATCGACTCGGTTGGCTACAAGCGCCGTGGAGTTGCTTTCTCTGAATTGTTGACGGATACGATGAAGGAACAGCCCTACACGGATAAACAGCGAACCTCTCCGGCAGGGCTTCGCATCGGCAGCGGCGTCAAGGTGGGCCACACCAGGCTTGATCTGACACAAGGACTAGCCAAAGTGACCGATATCCCTTCCGATCTGATGATTGAAGGAGACGGATTTTTTCTGGTTAGTCATCGCATCCTGGACAGCAACGGAGTACTGCAAAAAGAAGAATATCGTCTGACACGGGACGGGGCATTCCGCTTGGCGATTTCGGAAGCGGACCCACAAGGATCATACAATCTGGTAACGGAGTCCGGAGATGTGCTGGTGGATGACCGGGGAATTGCCATTGAGATACCCAAGGACAAGCGGTTTCAGGTTGAACCGGACGGACGCATCTCTGTCGACGGTGATCGAAACAACGGCTTGCGAATTCCGATTTGGGAAGTTCCCAACCCCGACCAGTACGTGGAAGCAGGAAATAATCAGCTGCGCGTAACATTGCCTGCAGGAGAGACCAATCCGGGCAATGTATTGAGTGTGTTGAATGACCCGAACCGTCCCGAATACAATGTGAACAAAACCCCTCCACGTATTCGCCAAGGGGCACTGGAAATGTCCAACGTGGATTTGCGCCAGGAGATGTCCCAACTAATTGTTGCACAGCGAGCCTATCAGCTTAACTCGCGTGCCATCGGAATTTCCGATCAAATGATGGGCATAGCCAATTCGCTTCGCAGCCGCTAATTCTAAGCGATAGACGGAGGAAACTTGAAATGGATCATATAGAAGGGCGCCGCTTCCCTGCACAAAAACAGGAGGATGGGCAGCATTCCCCCAAAAGAAAAGGCAAGCCATGGTTCGCGGTGGCAGGCAAGCTTTTGCTTATTCCTCTTCTTCTGTTCCTGTCATTAGTAATCGGTCTAGTCATCGGTTATAGCGTAATTGGGAAGCAGCCGGTGTCTGAGGTTTTCAGCATCCAAACGTATAAGCACATGTACGATCTTATTTTTGCCGGCAAATAATCATAATGGGAAGAATACTAAGATTGGGGCCCCGCCCGACTTAAGCGTAGCTAAAGTCGGGTGGGTTTTTTTGTCCAAGCTGTCAAACTTTATGGAAGCGAAGGTTGATGCTAATGGAAACAACAGAGTATAATACATAAAGCGGTTTTCTTTAATAGTTCGTGGCCCCGCCGGGCGCAACGTTAGCTATAGCCCGGCGGGATGTAACCGCTTCTGGCCCTAGAGGCAGAGTCAGATGGAGGGATAAATGGTGAATGTACCGAATGCGCTTACCGTTTTTCGCATCATGTTAATCCCTGTATACCTATATATTTTCTTTTCTGCTATTCCTTATCATGTAGAAATCGCTTATTTGATTTTAATCTTGGCAGGCGTTACCGATATCGTTGATGGTTATATAGCCCGAACATATAAGATGATCACCGATTTTGGCAAAATGATGGACCCGTTGGCAGACAAACTGATGATGTTAGCTGTCATTACTTCTTTTTTCCTGACGGGACGCATCAGTTTATGGGCCGCATTATTTTTCTACGCGCGGGATGTTGGCATGATTGTCACATCGGCGGTTTTTCATTTTCGCGGCAAGAAGACAGTGCCAGCCAATGCATTCGGGAAGTTGACGACAGTTCTTTTTTATATAGCCTTTACCCTTTTAATGTTCCGTTTTTCGAATGGGGAAAAGGTACTCTGGATTGTCATTGCTTTTTCCTTCGTTACCAGCGCAATTTACTTGGCCAAAGTCAGGTTGTTGAATCGGGCCATGTAACAAGGAATCAAGGAATGGAGAAGAGCACTTCTCAAGCAGAAGTGCTCCTGTATCTCAACCCCTGATCCAGGGTAACGGAGAGGGGATTACCCATAGCATAAGTTGTTATGGATTACTTCATACGCCCCATTATTTAGTCGATATGTAGTCAAGTGGTATTAAAAAATGATTGGAGATGATCACGATGGAGCTTACGACTGTTCTTGACATTACACAAATTCAGGAGATCTTGCCGCATCGCTATCCGTTTCTGCTTGTTGACCGCATCGTGGAATTGGAAGTAGGGAAACGGGCTGTGGGAATCAAAAACGTTACCATGAATGAACCGTTTTTTCAGGGGCATTTCCCCAATTACCCGGTTATGCCTGGGGTATTGATCGTGGAAGCGTTGGCCCAAGTGGGCGCTGTAGCCGTACTCAGCATCGAAGAAAACAAAGGCAGAATTGGGTTGCTCGCCGGAGTGGATGAATTTCGTTTCAAAGAGCAGGTAAAACCGGGCGATACCCTGGAGCTTGAAGTGGAATTAACTCGCCTTCGCGGATCTATCGGCAAAGGCCATGGCGTAGCACGCGTAGCCGGCAAGGTAGTTGCTGAGGGCGATTTGATGTTTGCTTTGAAATAAACAGGCATAAAACACATTTAATGGTATGTTTCGTTTGTTGGTTAATTCTTTCAACGGGCGGAATATATCTTGAATGTGTTTTTCTTTTGGAGTAGAATTGCTAACGGTGAAACTTTTTCTTTCTTCACAACGTCTGAATTGTAGTAAGGGTGGAGGCATAATGTGGCGATGAAAGTCGTAAGAATCCTCGGAGTGCCGTTTCAAACAAGCGGTTTCAACGAGACGGTAGCAGATCTCACCGCCCGGATAGCTTCAGGAGAGCGGACTCACGTGGTCACAGCCAACCCTGAAGTCGTCATGTTAGCGAAAGAAAATCAACGGTTTCAGGAAATTGTGGAACAAGCCTATGTGGTACCTGACGGCATCGGGATTGTGTATGCCGCCAAGATACTGAATTACCCGATTACCGAACGTGTAACGGGAATTGAGCTGTTGGAAGGCTTAATGGAACAAGCCAGCAGAGAGCGTTGGAAAGTCTTTTTGTTAGGTGCCGCTCCCGCTGTGGTCAAACGGGCTGCAGAAGAACTGGCGAACAGATACCCTGGCGCACAAATTGTTGGAACACGGGACGGTTACTTCAAGGCTGATGAAGAAGCAGCGATTGCTTCAGAAGTCGCCAGAAGCGAGGCCGATTTGTTGTTCGTGGCACTGGGAGCACCGAAACAGGATGTGTGGATTGCGAAACATTGGGATCAATTGAACATCTCTCTTGCCATGGGTGTGGGCGGCAGCTTTGACGTACTGGCCGGTACGGTGAAACGTGCCCCGAAAATCTGGCAGAAGCTCCATCTGGAATGGCTTTATCGTTTGTTGAAGCAGCCGTCCCGATGGAAAAGACAATTGTCCATCCCTAGATTTTTATTGGCCGTATTGAAAGAGAAAAGACGTTAGCGATTGATGTGGTAAGAGAGGAGAACCAAAATGGTGGTAAATTATATCCTTGGGCTCTTAACATCGATGGTAGTCGCATTTTTGGCTACACCTTATGTGAAGCGCTTGGCGCAAAAGGTAGGAGCCGTCGATTCACCGGATCATCGTAAGGTACATACAAGAATTATGCCGCGTATGGGTGGCTTGGCGATTTACCTGGGTTATGTTGTCGCATTTTTCTTGTTTGTTCCGTTGCAGCGTACAGAGATGATCGGTATTTTTATCGGAGGAACAATCGTTCTCATCACGGGAATGCTTGATGATAAAATGCAGTTGTCTCCGAAATGGAAGCTGCTCGGGCAATTGATTGGGACTGCCCTGGTAGCCATTCCGTTCGGGCTGAAAATAGGAGTCGTAAACCTGCCGTTTGGCGGAAGTACGATTGATTTTACGCAGGGATGGCTCGCTTGGTTGGCCATACCGATAACGATGTTCTGGATTGTCGGCGTTACCAATGCTGTCAATCTGATTGACGGCCTGGACGGGTTGTCCGCAGGTGTTTCTGCCATCGCGACAGCTACCATGGCGATCATGGCGCTGATCATGAATGACACAACAGTTGCCATCTACTGTTTCGTTCTTCTGGGAGCGATCATCGGCTTTCTCTACTTCAACTTCCATCCGGCCCGTATTTTCATGGGCGATACAGGAGCGCTCTTCTTGGGTTTTAACCTGGCGGCGCTGTCCATCATGGGCTTTAAGGAAGCGTTGTTCGTTTCCTTCATCATTCCAATCGTCGTGCTGGGCGTACCGCTCTGGGATACGTTATTCGCGATTATTCGGCGAATTGTGAACAGACAGCCGATTTCCAGCCCGGACAAAGGACATCTTCACCACTGTCTGCTCAAAATGGGCTTATCCCATCGCTCTGCGGTTATCGCGATTTACTGCATGAGCATTTTCTTCGGTGTAACGGCGATCCTGTTAACCAAGGCAACCATTTGGTTTACCCAGGCCAAATCGGCATTTTGGGCCTCCATCATTATTCTGAGTGTTTTACTTATCGTTATTCATATGGTTAGCGAAATTGTCGGCTTGATCGGCCGCAAGTACCGTCCGGTCATCAACACCTACCGCCGTATCAAGTTGAAGGTTTCGGCAACGAGAAGAAGCAACTAATTAAAGAACCTGTTTATTTCAAGCCACTTATCTCAACCACAAGTGGCTTTTCTGTTAGATATAAATAATAACTGGAACAAATGTTCTGTCAAGTGATATGCTAAAATTGCGTAAAGAGATTATGCATGTAAGGAGCTGATTTACGGTGGAAAAAATGCTCCAGGAACTGCTGACCAATTTTAAGAGTGAATTTTTGACGGAAGTAAGGCAGATCGTAAAGGAAGAAGTAAAAGACATTAGGGAAGATGTAGCGAAACTGAAAGAGGATGTAAGCAGAATTCATGTGGAGCTGGTAGATTTAAAACATGAAGTAGGCGGCCTTAAACAAGAGGTAAACGGCCTTAAAGAAGATGTAAACAACCTTAAGGAAGATGTAAGCGGAATTAAGGTAGAACTTGGAGATCTAAAAGATGAAGTAGGTAGTCTGAAACAAGACGTAACCATGATCAAGGCTACAATGGCAACCAAAGATGACATTGCTTCCGTTCACAAGAAGTTAGATAACATTTATGCTCAGGTAGCACATAATAGTGAGCAAGAGGTAAAGCTTAACGAGACAATCATGAGAGTAGATCAACTGGAGACAGATGTAAAGCTAATAAAAAAAGCAATCGCCAATCAATAACGCCAGCATAAATCAATTTGCCTGTCATACAGGAATGCCCAAGGAAGCTTTCGACAAGACAAGTCGGGAGCTTTTTCTTGTTTTCCCGAAAAAAATGTCGCGGCAGGTCGATGGACCCTATTGCCTTTTGGGATTTTTGCCGATAAAAAAGAAAGAGAATAGTAGACATGCAAAATTTGTCACAGAAATCAGTTTAGGAGGGGAAACATGGTTAGGAAAGCGTTTATGGTGCTGCTAGCCTTTGTGATGGTAGTTGGCACACTCGCCACCTCTTTCCCAATGGGAAGAGCGTATGCCGCGAACTATATTGACTTCGACAACCAACAACTGAATAACTCTACACTAACCAATCCATATGAGCATAACAGCTCCAAAATCGATATGGATGCAACGCTCAATAACGTGGATGGAGGAAGTATTTCTTATACAGTTGAGCAAATCGTTGATCCAAACGTAAATCCACCGCGTGTTGACCAAAAAACGACCAGTTCAAGAGCTGGAATTCTGGTCAACGGTTCCAAAATGTCGATCGTGGGCCTCAAACTGTATGCGGGATTAAACCGTATTACCTTTACCGGCAACAGCGGTGGTGCAACTGTCACCCAAACGATCTATGTGAGTTATATTGATGCTCCAACCGTGACCAACCTTACCATTTTTGGTGGAAGCGGAGGTAAGGAACTGCGGATTAAGGATAATACAGATACGATTGTTACTCCTGAGTATGTGAGCAATGTAGCAAATGGCACTATCTTTATCAAAGGTACCGCGCCAAACGTAAAACAAGTTACGGTTAACGTGATTGATGTGACAACCGGGCAAAAAAGAGGTGTTACTGTTTCGGTTTCCTCGACAGACTCCAGCTTCATTACCTCCGGTTTGAATCTGGTTCAAGGGAAAAACCGCTTACAATTCATTTTGCAAAACGATGACCAATATTCGGAAACATATCGCGACTTGGTATATTACAATGGCAATATTACCTTTTACAATGAAGAATTAAAAATGTCTCAGTACGATTATGACAGTGATAATGATGGTACGCCTGATTCTTACTATCCTGGTGAATCACTATCCCAGTCATTACGGAATTACTCTCCATTTAATGTATTTAAAGACGCAACAACTGATAACCGTAACTATGTGAAATTGCAAGGTCGTGTCATCGTACCGAACAATTACAGTGCCGATCAGGTTCCTCTTCGTGTTAACGCGGTATATATGAAGGCTAAGGATTTTGCGGCTTCGGGAACGATCACAGACGATGTTGACGAAAAAGAACAAATCGTGATTGAATTCAACAAAGCAGTTGATAACAACGGCGGTACCTATACGGCTGATGATATCAACAAAATGATGCGTTTCTAC
>JBHGXW010000055.1:0-6359 GCA_041920465.1 Paenibacillaceae bacterium
ATGATTCTTCTTCACAGGGCATGTCCTGTGGAATTTTTTTACGTCTGAAGATCCTAGGATCATTCCTGTTTGTGGTCATGGGATTATTGATCAAGCGGTATTTGGCGGTTGTTTGCATAGGGCAGGTATTCTCGCGCTGTATCTGGGGCTTGATTTTTCATCCATATTTTGTATAGTTAATGTTAGTTGGTTGACTAACTTACTACAAAAGATAAAGTGAGGTTACATGCTGTATGGCAAAACCAAACATGGTATCCAAACAAGATTTAATCGACTCAGCGAAGAAATGTATCGTGGAGCAAGGACTTCAGAAGCTGACGCTGCAAGCGGTTGCCCAAGGTGCGGGAGTAACGCAAGGCACGGTTTATTATCACTTCCGCAATAAAGAGCAGTTAATGCTTGCCGTTGTCCAGGACCTCTGCCGGACCAGTTGGGCAGCCTTCGAATCGATCAAGCCAAGCGAAGATTTGCTTACCAATGCACTTGCTTCTGCCAAGAGCCGCTGTACCGCCGATTCTTTTTATCATCAACTTTTTTTTTCGCTGCTCGTATCTTCCTTCCAGCATGACAAAACGCGGGAGCAATTAGGCGGTTTACTGAAAGAAGAGAATCAACACCTAACGAGCTACTTGTCCAAAGCCTGGAAACGCTCGCCGATTGACGGAATCTCGCTGGAAGGCTGGGCCATCCTGTTTAACGCCTTGATTGACGGTTTAGCCATTCAGGCCCTGCTCTCCCCCGATTTTTCCGCCGAGCAGATGTATGCCGAGCTTGCTTTGTTGATTCAGCATCTGCAGCCAACCAATTCAACCGAACAATCAATGAAGGAGTGAAAGTGATGTTACGCCGAATCTCTTTTGCCATCTTGATCTGGGCTTTTGCCACGGGTTTCTTTCATTTTTTCGGACATCGGATTCTCGTTTCTCCTTCCCAGTTCTTGTTTTTGCCCCTGTTTCTCGTGTTGGAAATTATCACGGCAGCGGCTATTTTTGGTGTAACCAAACTGTATATGCACGTTGATTCATCGCCCACTGCGGCCAGAGATTTCGGTATAATGGGGACGGCAATCGGGCTAATCTTTGATACTATTGCTTTGTGGAACGGCTCCTTCTTTTTACCAGAGTTAACGCAAGACCAATTGCTTGCTTTCGTCATTTGGATGTGCTTTGCTTATGCGCTGTTCCTCCTGATCCCGTTTTGGATTGCTAATCGAACGGAAGAAGGGAATTAATTGCTGATCATGGAATTAGACTAATAGAATAGTTGACCGTGACCAAAGAAATGGGGAAACCGTTGTGGAAAAAGTACAGGTGTTGATTGTTGGCGCCGGCATGGGAGGCGTCTCTGCTGCAATCTGGTGCAAGCGTCTCGGGCTCCAGGCTGTTCTGATTGAACGGGAAGACCATATCGGCGGGCAGCTCAGACAAATAAAAAATGAGATATGGGACTACCCTCCCAATACGTTTGAAAATGGACTTGCCTTGTTATCCCAATTAGAAAAAAAGATCGAGGCGGCCCGGATTGACTGCCGCTTGGGCGAAGCACTCCTCAAGATTGATCCTGGACGCCGCATCATCACTACCAGCAAGCAAAGCTATACAGCCGACTATGTTATACTGGCGACGGGGGTCAGGCCCAATACGTTGCCTATTCTTGAGCAATCTTCTTTGGCGTTGTCTCCCGGTTTTTCGACCACTTCACAGGGAGAGACACTTGCGGGCAAAAAAGTTCTCATTATTGGCGGCGGAGACCGCGCAATGGAGAGCGGCTACAATCTGTCCCGCCACGCCGCGCATGTCTGGCTAGCCGTCAGGAGCGGCAGACTGCGGGCACGGCCTGAATGGGCAGAGCGTTTATTGAATTGTTCCAATGTCACCATTTTCTATAACACCCGGCTTGTCGGAATAAAGGAAGATAAGCCTATCGGAGTCTGGCTTCAATCGACGCTTGAAAAGGAACCTTTCTTTTTGGAGATTGATTGGATTCTTCCGCGCATCGGGGTCAAAGGCAACAACGATGAGGTTGCCTCGCTCGTGTGGAATAAAGACGGCTTCATTCAGGTTAATGAACATCAATTAACCAATGTGCCGTGGATTTATTCCATCGGCGATGTGACCAATGGAGCGGCATATGCCAGCCTTGCGCTTGCTTCCGGTCAAGCAATGAAAGCAGTGAAACACATTTCACTTCGTTTGAAGGAGATTTAATCGACATGTTTCAATTTATGGATGATTTTGGCTTACCGATCACGCTGACATTCGATGAATCGGTTTATTCCCGGCGAAGCGCAGGCCACGTTTTGGTTTTTGCGTTTTTCCAAAAAAAATTGCTCTTTACCCTGCATACCAGACGAGGTATTGAGCTGCCGGGCGGTAAAGTGGAACCAGGCGAATCAAGCATCGCTGCCGCTATTCGTGAAACATATGAAGAGACCGGCTGTATCCTCTCTGCCATCGAAAAAATCGGCCAATACGTGGTAAATGAAACGATTATCAAAGATATTTACGTTGCAAAGGCGGAGCGCCAGATTCCGTACAAAAAAGAAGGAACAGTTGGCGGCATGGTGCTGTTTGACGAGATTCCAACCGATGTGAAGTCAGATTCGCGCTTCAGCCGTTACTTGTATGACGATGTGTATCCTCTTACACTTGCCCGCCTCAAGAATCATCCGTATTTTCCGCAAACGTAGAGGCTGCCGGCCAAAAAGGCTTGGACGCTTATCGCTCCAAGCCTTTACCATTTGGCTTTGCCTTTTCTCAAGAACGTGCTGATTGGCTTTTTCGGATCAAAACCGAGAATCTCGTTCATAAGCTCCTGTTCATCCTGTTCTTCCTGCGCGTCTTGCCGGGAGGTTGCATCCTGTTCGCGTATCTCTTCCAAAATTTGCTGTAACACAGCATTCTGGGTAACTTGTGCCGACTCTTTTCCTTTTGCCGCCAGATGCTTGTTGTTGCTTTTTAAAGGGTTGATGAAAAAGAAAGCGATAATCGCAAACAACAGCGTTAGGACGGTAATCGAGTAAAACATCACTTTGGTCGAAAATCCAAGCAGCCAGGTGAACACCGGAGGCCCAACTGCCACGCCAATAAAACGAACACCGTTATACAACGAGGTAATCATTCCCCGCTCTGCTCTTTTCACTGCACCGATAATCATGCTGTTTAAACACGGAAGGATGAAACCGGTACCGACACTGCCAATCACCAACACGCCAATCAGCAAATAAATGCCTTTGACAAAGCTGGCAATGGTATAAGAGGCGGCCAAGAGCAGCATCCCCACCACAATCAGCGTCCTCATCAAGCCGAAATTCTTTTTAATCAAAGCGCCGGTGATATAGGCCGTGATGCTCATGGCGAGCAGTGGGACGGCAAGAAATCCGCCTTTTACAACACCGTCGATCTTGTATTTTTCCTCCAGTAGATCCGATAAATAAAAGAGCACGCCAAATAAGGTGGACAAGCAAATGCTGCCGATCAAAAATGCGGGTATCAGCCAATTGCCGTTTTTTTGAAACACGCGCTTGATCGCGTGAAGGTATTCTTTCATGGGCATCGGCTCTTTTTTTTGCTTTTTTTCCTTCACCAGAAACAAAAAAATAACGAGTACCAAGACGCATATGATGGGAAATGCCAGAAATACCATATACCAGGCGACAAGTGCAAGCAGCGAGCCGATGATCGGACTTAGCACTTTGCCAAGCCCGTTTGAAGTTTCCAACAGTCCCAGTGCCCGGCTCTCCGATGCTCCGCTGAACAAATCACCAACTAATGCCATCGCAATCGGAGCAGTACCGGCAGCACCAATGCCCTGCAAAATTCTTCCAATCATAATCAGCATGTAAGGATGCTCCAGCCAAAGAGACGCCAGCCCGGCCAATAAACCTCCCAGGCCGTATACGCCCAGTGCGATGGAGATGACCAGCTTGCGGTTAAAGCGGTCCGACAAGTAACCGGCCAAGGGAATGACCAAACCGGCTGAAATAGAGAAAGCCGTAATCAGAAAACTGGTTTGAAACGAGGTTAAGCCCAATTTGTTCTTCATGGTGGTGAGAACCGGAATTAACATGGAGTTGCCCAGCACCATGACCAGTGGAACACCTGCTAAGCCAATCAGATTCTTCGTGTCTTGAGCCATGTCCACTCCTCTTCTCTTACGTGTATGTGCTTCCATCCCAGAGATAATGGTTGATTCGTTCCAGGTCAATCTGGGTACCGATTCCGATACCGGTCGGGACTATTATTTTGCCCTCTTCTGGCCGGATTGATGTGATCATGGTGAGCGGATTCTCCATCACATCCCATTCAACCGGTTCAATCTCTTCCCCGGCCATTTTGCTCCACGGAGGCAAACAAGCGTGAGCAAAAACGGCATAAAGGCGGGATAATCCTCCGTCAAACGCATGTGCAGATGAACGGATGCCAAAATGGCGGGCCAGTTGCACCGTCTCCCTGAATCCGTCGATTCCCCCTTCATGCATCGTATCCGGTTGAATGATATCCAGCGCTCCCGCGGCAAGCAGAGGAAGAAACTTGCCGGGGCTTTGCAGATTTTCGCCGCCTGCAATCGGGATGGCAGAAGAAGAACGCAGCGATTGGTAATCAGCTATCCGGTCCAGCGGCATTGGCTCTTCCAGCCACATGATGTTGTTCCATCTCTCCAAAAATCTGCACCAGATGCGGGATACAGCCAAATCATAACTTTGATTGGCATCCAGCGCCAACTCAGCGGTTGAAGACAAGAGGTCCTGTAATAAGTGAATATGTTCCTGATCTTCTTTGACCGATCGACCGCCAATTTTCACTTTGAATTTCGTGAAACCCTCCTGAAGTGCTTTTCCTGTCAAAGAAAGCGAATGATCCATTTGCCAGTCGTCATCCAGGGAGTAGGACTGAAACGAAGCATACACCGGGATGGTGGAATGATAAGCGCCGCCCCACAGTTCACAGACGGACAGCCCTGCTTTCTTCGCCACGATCTCGGTCAGCGCCATGCTGACTCCGGCGGCTGATCGCTGGTGCCACTGATGAATCGTCTTTACCAGCCTGCTTCGGTCTGTCGCCTCTTTCCCGAGCAGATAGGGAATAATCCGCTCGCGAAAACCTTTATGAAGCGTCGGCAGCCAATCGATGACCTCCCCCCAGCCTTCATAGCCTGAACGGGTTGTTATTTTGATGACATAACAGCTCCGGTATTTCTTCAGTCCATTGGCGTCACCATAAGGTTTGCTTACTCGGTACAGGCAAGGAAATGTTTCGATCCTGTCAATATACACAACTGCCCCTCCTCTCCCCGGTGACTCTACAGGATGTCATCCCGCCCTTCACGTTCCGCTCTCTCTTTTAAATACTCTTCATAATCCAGGTAATTGCCTTTTCCTTCTTGCTTGCGCATGTACTCTTCATATGTACCGCTACGCATGAATTTTACGCTTTCCGGACCATGGTAACCGTGAATATCGGTATAGCCGATCTGCTCCACGGCTTCCACAAACCCTTCATTCTCATCCGATTCAATGTACATTTCCTTGTAATCGGTTTTATGATTATCCACAAAGGAAAAAGGCGTGCTTGATGTTCCCCATGCCTCAACGATTTGCCAGGCATCTTCCCCGTCAAAAAAAGCTGCGTCCTCCCTTTCATCCAGTGAAGTCCGTCCAAAAGGCGGCTGCAAGAAATCCTCTTCCACGGGCCGCTGCTGATTGATGATGGGAGCGGGCGCATACTCTTTCTTGGTGGCTGCCCAAGGAATGGCCTCCAGTCGCTCTTCCGGAATCGGTTCACCGCTTACGGTACAGATGCCGTAAGTGCCGTTTTCGATTCGCTCGAGAGCCTGATCGATTTCCCGCAATTTTTCACGGTCCAGAAAGTATAAGGAAAGATCTTTTTCACGCTCAAACATCTCCGTTCCAATATCAGCCGGATGATTATCATACATGGAAAACTCCGTTATGGAATCAGGCATCGATTTCTGCAGATCGTATTCATCTTTATCGCGGATTCTTTCTTCCAGATCCCGTTTCTCTTCCAACAAACGTTCTTTCAGACGGGCGAGCTTCGCTTTATCCACGGTAGCACCATCCTTTTATTCAAATCTGTTTCTGTAGTATGCCTCATCTGCGGAGAAAGAAACCAAATATGAGCCAATGAGACCCCATGGACTTGATGAAAATGGGGCAGCGCAAAGGAGTATGAAAAATAACAAAAAGCGCTCCCGAAAATGAACTGCACCCCAATTGTTAGACACACCTAACAAATTGGAGGTGCAGTTTTTCTATGGCTAAATTTTCTTCAGAAGATAAATTGTCCGCTGTTCAACGTTATTTAGATGGCACAGAGAGTTATGCATCTATTGCTACG
>JBHGXW010000056.1:0-30301 GCA_041920465.1 Paenibacillaceae bacterium
TTCATAATGACGATGAGTAGGAGTTATACGATGGTTACAATAAAGTCATTTGACGGAAAGAACATAGCTAGTGTTAGCGACTGGTTTTCTTTTTCACCTCCAGCTAAGGGAGGGATTCAATGGAAAGACGGGCGGAGTGCCAAGGAGCTGGCAAAAGCATGGTTTAGAACCGGTAAAGCACAAATCCCTGTTGAATTGTCGTCGCTTCTTCAATCTCACCCGATTACTCGTGATTTTAACATGGAGATCGGAATTCCCGAGAAAAAAACCATCCTCGACGATTTCAAGGGAAGTGGTTGTAACCATGACATGATTCTGATTGGCGAAACTCTGGATACCCGTGTATTGATTGCTGTAGAAGCCAAAACGGATGAATCATTTGGCGATTTCATCGGTGACTATATTCAATCCAGTGTAAAGGCGAATCCAAGAAGCCGCGTTCCTGATCGAATCCATCAACTCGCACTGGGTTTATTCGGTCGCACGGAAGTAACAAAGCTAAGATATCAACTGCTTCATGCTGCCGCTGGAACGCTTATAGAGGCAGCAAATCAGAATGCATCGCATGCAGTTCTTGTGATACATGAGTTTATTCCCTCAACAGGGAAAACGGATAAAGCAAAACAGAATGAGCAGGACTTGGCGGCTTTTATTAAGCTGTTGTCAGACGGTCGGCAGACATTAACCATAGGCAAACTAATCGGGCCTTTTCATGTGCCGGGCGGCGGTAGAATACCATGTCATATTCCGCTGTATATCGGAAAGATCGAATCGAAATTGTAATATAAACGAGGGAGCGTTATCGAGCTTAACCCCTTGTGGGTGTGTAATTTACATATCACATGAACTTGGGATTTTCATAGTCTACAATCTTTTCAAGAATGTCCGCAAACGTTTCCAGTTCATGTGGAGCCAGATGAGAAAGAAAGCTAATTACGACTTGCTTGGAAAGTTCCAATTCCTTATTTAATACTTCCCGTCCTTGATTTGTTAATGATACAAAAACACTCCGACGATCGTTTTTACTGTATTCGCGTACAACTAATCCGTTTTGTTCCAACCGGTCGATCATGGTAGAGATAACGCTTGGTTTAACGCCCATCATCTCTGCTAAGGAAGACATTTTACACGGTTCTTCATGCTCGATCAGTTTAATTAAATAGAATTGGGTTCGAGTTAGTTCCAAGTTTGAGCAATTGATCATTGCGGAACGTAACTTCCGTCGAATTTTCACCATACTTTTCCATATCCGATAAACATTGCTATCAACATTTTCCATACGTAGCGATTCTCCTCTTTTTAGCCTGAGTCATCGTTCGTTCTCAGGTTTTCTTCGAAACTACAATGTCAATTTGGAAAAATAATCAATCGTAAATGAATAAAATTGTTGGGCGGCTTTTGACAAATAACGGCTCTTTGAACGTGCCAAACCTATTGTGCGTTGACAATTAGGCTCCACAATCCGGAGTCGTTTGATCTTGTTACTGGGATCAGATCCCAAAGTAAGGGCAGGAGTGAAAGCGACGCCAAGACCTTCTTTTACCAACTCCCCCAGGACGGTTTGTTCGTCTCCTTCAAAAGCAATATTGGGTGTAAAGCCAGCTTGTCGACAGAAATCATCTGTAAGATCTCTCAACCCATACCTTGGATTCATACTGATGAAAGGTTCATGCTCGACTTCCCTGAGATTTATCTCTTCACGGCTCGCCAAAGGGTGTTCCCTCGAGACAATCAAAAATATCTCTTCCGTAAATAAAGGCTCCCATTCAATATCAGGGCTTTGTATCGGTGTGGAGGATATGCAGAAGTCAACCTCTCCCTGTTCGAGCTGGTGTTTCATGGAAAGAGGAGAGCCTAAGAATTGTTGAAAACGAACATCAGGATATTGAGCGAGAAATGATCCTAATAATTTTGGAAGAACACTTGTTATTGACACAGCCAAGCTGATAACTCCTCGATCAAGACCAGAAAGCTCGATAATTTCGTTTTTTCCAGCTTCAAGCTCCATAAAAGCACGTTCTACACGGTGAAGAAACGCTTTGCCGAATTGATTTAACCGTATCTGACGACCTTGGCGGTCAAATAGGGGAACCCCCAGATCCTCTTCTAACCGTGCAATCGTTTTACTAAGAGAGGGTTGACCTACATGAAGCTCTTCCGCTGCCTTTGTCATATGCTGCAGCCGAGCGACGGTTTGAAAATACCGTAATTGAAGCAATTCCAAAGATATCGCCACCTTTCCTTGCTCTTTATATTGATCGCGAGGAATGTATTCATGCTTAATTATATATTGTATAGCATTGAATGTTAAGACTATTATTATCTATGTGGTTTTATCAAAGACAGACGAGCTTGAAATATTACGTAAGATGGTGATCTCAGTGAAGAAAATCTGGTTAATTAGCGTTGGACTTATCGCAGCAATTGGGTTAAGTTTTATTTTTATCTTTCAACCCACAAATGCAAAGATAGCACCCGATTACGCATTCAGTGGAATCGTGGAACAAGAGGAGTATAATCTTAGTTTTAAAATTGGCGGACGTGTTGAAAGCATGACGGTGGAAGAAGGCCAATACGTGGAAAAAGGAACGGTGATCGGCACACTAGAAAAGGGGGAGTGGCAAGCAAAGGTGGACGACGCCAAAGCAGCGGTAGCATTAGCAATGGCGAATGTTAACAAAGCCACTACAAGTGTTGGTGTTATCAATCGAAGTTCTCAAGCAAAGGTAGAGCAAGCAAAAGCTTCTTTACAACAGGCAAAAGATAAGTTTGCCATGCTTTCAAATGGTCCACGTAGAGAAGAGATTGCTCAATTGGAGGCAAAGCTGGAAGCTGCACAAGTGGTTTACAATCATGCTCTGGATATGAAGAATAAAATGGATAATCTCTTTCAATCAGGAGCAATTTCGCAGGTCCAAAAAAATGAAGCGGATGTAGCGTTTGAAAATGCGAAAGCAAATCTCACCGCGGCTCAGAAATCCTTGGATATTGCCAAACAAGGAGCAAGACAAGAAGAGTTAGCGGCTGCCAAAGATCAAGTAGAATTGGTTCAAGGTACCCTCCAGGAAGCAATCAGTGGAAAAGGCCAAGTTCAAATTTCTGCAAACGATGTTAAGGCAGCCCAAGGGCAGCTGGAGCGAGCAAAGGCAAGCCTGGAAGAAGCCCAGATCTATTTATCGTATACCGAATTGCGTACCCCAATTAGCGGTACTGTTATACACAAAAATGTAAAAATAGGGGAAATGGTCAGTCAAGGCTTTACAGCAGTCACCGTGGCTGACCCATCTGATAAATGGGTAAAATTTTATGTTCCTGAGACGAAAGTAAACAGCTTAAAGCTAAACCAAACCGTTCATCTGGAAGTTCCTTCGCTAAATGCTGAAGTAACTGGAATAATTGAAACCATTAACCCTGCTCCCCAATTTGCCGCCCAGAAAGCGACAAACTATCTGCAAGACCGTGATATTCGCTCCTTCGAGGTAAGAGTGAAAATAACAGGAGGATCGGATAAAATCTATGCGGGGATGACAGCGAACTGGAATGGGAGGTAAATTAGATTGACTGTTTCAGATGCGATGCTGGATGAATGGAAACTTATATGGCATCATAAATTCTACAGTTTTGCCCTCATCATCCCTATGATCTTCACGTTTTATTTCGGGTTTGTATATTCTCATGAAAGAATTGAACATGTTCCCATCCGATATATTGATGAAGATCGCAGTCAAATGAGCCAACAAATTATTCAAGCTTTTGCAGCAAGTGAATCGTTTCAATTAGTAGGAGCTGCAAGTTCTGAGCAGGAGTTACTAGATGACGTTAAGTATGGAAGAGTGAGCATGGCGGTAATCATACCGCCGGACTTGTCTGAAAACATCAAACAGGGTAAACAGGGGGAGTTTATAGCGGTAGTTGATGGTTCCAACCTTTCTATTGCAAACACTGCCCTAACGAACGCCAATGTCATCGCCAAAACCTTTTCCATCGGTATCTCTAGGAAGAGAGTGGAGGCCAAGGGATTAGCTGATAGTTCTGTTGAGAGTATCCGATATGGTTACCGATTATTATTTAATCCCGGTATGAGTTATCTTTTCTTTGTACCTATGGGTGTTCTGGGAGTATTAATTCAAAATGCGGCTCTCACTTCAATTGCACTATGGATTGTACGTGAGAAATCGATTGGCAGGTGGAAAGGCAATTTTCGCTATTGGCATTCGCCTTGGAAGGTATTCTACGCTCGATCCTTCCCGTATTTCCTGATCATTATGCTTACAGTGGTCTGCACAACAGGCATATTGAAAAATGTTTTTCAGATACCCTTTATCGGGGATTTTAAGCTGTTATTTATGTTATCCGCAATGTTTATTTTAAGTGTAATGGGTGTGGCTTCGCTTGCCGCGATGCTCATCAACAAGTTAGCAAGAGTGTTACAGATGGTGATGCTGACAGCGCTGCCTTCCTTCGTCCTATCGGGATACTCATTCCCGCAAATGTTCATGCCGGATTGGGTGGCTGCCTTGTCAAAACTGCTTCCTGTATCACACTTTTTGCATGGGCTAACCGAGATTGCGATAAAAGGAAACGGATGGGATCAAATCTCTGTTGACATGGCCTCGTTGGCAGCGATATTCTTGGTGACTGCACTTGCTTCAATGACCATTTTTTCCATCCAGGGTCGAAAACATATGATGGAGCAGACGGCTTCGGAGAGTGGCATATGATGAATGTTTCGAAGATGCTAACAGAAGAGTGGAGATACCTTTCACGTGACAAACGATTGCTTGGGATCTTGTTATTGGTTCCGTTGTTTTTTGCCATTATCTTCGGTTCGATTTATTACAATGGTAAAATACGTTCCATACCAACCGTTTATATTGATGAAGACGCCACCCAATTAAGCCAACAAATTGTTCAGGCATTTGATTCCAGTGAGTCCTTTGAAATCGTAGGAGCAGCGGCATCAGAAGAGGAGTTGATGCGGGATGTACAGTTGGGGAAGGCTTACGTTGGCTTGATAATTCCATCGGGGTTGTCCGAAAAGATCAAGCAAGGTTCTCAAGCGGAATTTATGACCGTCATGGACGGCAGTAATATGACGGTTGTCAGCAGTATTCTAAAGAGTGCCAATGAAATTGCCCAGACCTATTCAACCGGAATCTCCATGAAACGATTAGAAGCCAAAGGTGTTTCCGCTGACAATGTATCGAGTATTGGAATGGGTTATCGTATGCTGTTTAACCCAGGAGGAAGCTTTGGCATTTATCTACCCTTGGGTTATATGGGGGCGATTAACCAACAGGTTATCTTACTGGGAATTGCCTTGTGTGTAGCCCGAGAAATGGAGAACAAAAGATGGGGAGAATTTCTGGTTCATTGGAAGACACCATGGAAAGTTTTTTTCGCCAAGGCTTTCCCTTACTTCATGATTGGTAATTTTGTGATTTATTTGACGCTAGGGATCTTAAAGAATGTTTTTCATACGCCTTTTATGGGACAAATGGGACCGCTGTTAGCACTGATTGCTATGTTTGTGTTCAGTCTCATGACGATCGGCTTTCTTATCTCCATGTTGGCGCACAATACGACGGATGCATCAAAGAAAACGTTTCAGTTAACCGGTCCTTCATTTATTCTTGCCGGTTATGTATGGCCTTTTATGGCGATGCCCAGTTTCTTAGCCTATTTAGGGCATATCTTTCCGATAACGTATTTTTTAGACGGGCTTACTGAAATTATGATTAAAGGGAACGGTTGGGGACAGATATGGGAAGATTTAATCGCTCTTTTAATCATTTCGTTTATTACATTGACCTTAGGGATGGTACGTTTAGCATTTCAAGGTAAGAAATATACGGAACGGAATGAAGCCAAGCTCGAATCATAGGTTGTATTCTATGAGAAAATGAAATCATTACAACACAAAGGGACAGCGGTTAAACGCTGTCCTTTTCATGTAAAGCACTGATTATCGTGCTTTATCTGAAGGTTAGGAGTTAGATAGTATTAAAGTCTCTTAATTTTCATTTTCACAGGTATTTACTCTTGAAATACAATTTGACAAAATAGTACAAAAGATGTATAGTATAAATCGCAAACATCGACTTTTTTCGACAAAATTTTTCCAAATGTTAAGGGCAAACCCATTGAAAGATGGGGACGCAAAGCCACGGGTCTAAGGTTTATTTGACTATGATAGCCGGGTTGCCATTACAACATGATTCAACAACATACGGGGCATAAAGGCTATCCTTTTTATTTTGAAGGGGTAGTCTTTTTCTTTTTGAACTTTAATTGGATGAAGAAAATTTGGACAAAATTTATTCAATTAATGCATCCCAAATCGAATTTTTGGGAAAAGGTAGTTGGGCGATAACTGTTTGATTTTGTCGGAACATAGAGAATCGTGTCGAATGACTGTTTTGTAAGAATAAACGGACTATCGTTAACAAAAAGGATCGGCTTTTTTTATGAGATTTTTTGATGTGCAAATACATTTGGTGGATGGAAAGGGATGGGTCGATGTGACAACTGCTTTGGATGTTCAATACGTTGTTCTTGAATTGGGTGAAGAAAAATACGCTCTGCGAATCTATGACATCTACGAAGTAATCAAGATGCAAAAGGTTACAGAAGTTCCGAACAGCAAACCATATTTGCTTGGTGTTATTAACCTTCGAGGCAAGATTGTTCCTGTCATCAGTCTCCGCAAACGTTTTGGCTTAACTGAGGTACCGATTACCAAATCCACCCGGATTGTGGTTGTGAATATCCAGGAAGAGATCATCGGGATTGTCGTAGACGGGGTGAACAAGGTCACTACCTTTACGGATATCCAGCCGCCTTCTGAAATTGTTTCAGGGGTTGAGGGAAGCTATTTTGAAGGGATTGGCCAATCCGAAGAAGGTTTGGTAAGCATTCTCAACATTGACCAAATACTTTACGAATAGGGAGGTTGTCAATGCAACTATTCGACCGGTCCGAACTTATGGGAGCCTTTCTTGATGAGGTGGAAGAGCAACTGCAGCTACTCGAACAAGATGTATTGCAGCTTGAGCAAAAGGGGGAGTCGCCAGAAATTATTCATAACATTTTTCGAGTGGCCCATACGCTGAAAGGAGCCTCCGCAGCTATGGGATTTGAAGAAATGAAACATGTAACCCATGAGATGGAAAATGTGTTGGACACAATCCGAAACCGTCTTTTGCCGGTTTCGAAACCCATTGTCAACCTCTTATTTCAGTGTTTGGATTATCTCCGGCATTTGCGTGATGAGTTTGTGGCCGGAAATATTCAAACAAACAGCGAGCCACTCATTCAGGAACTCCGCAAGTTAATTGATTGCAAAGTAAATCCACAAGAAGAACAGTCACCACAGACGAAGGAATTTTCTTTACAACCAGAACAGCAAGCGAAACTGATCGAAGCCATAAATCAAGGCCTACATATTTGGAATTGCGAAGTTGAAGTCGATCCGGATTGTGAGATGAAGCTGGCTCGTGCGTTTGTGATTCTGCAAGAGATCGAGCAATTTGCAGATGTGGTCGAAACATTGCCCAAGTTAGATGTGAACGTGCAAGATTCATCGATCAGTCATATTTCTTACCTGCTGATTACAGATTTGGATGACAAAGCTGTTGAATTGAAAACCAAAGGAATGCTTGATGTCAAGTGCGTGCAGATTCATCCCTATTCCGTGAAAGATAAAGGTTTCGAAGATGGAAATGTAGAGGGATTGATTCAGGATGAGTCACAGACGAAGGCGATGAAGGAAATAAGGAGGGTCTCTCAGACCATACGAGTGAACGTCGAACGGCTTGAACGGCTCATGAACCTGGTAGGCGAACTGGTCATTGACCAAACCCGAATCGCACAGGTCAGAAGCATATTACATAACCGCTATACATCGGATGAAACCATCGATGAACTGGAACAAATCTCGAATCATATCTCTCGAGTGGTGGGGGAACTTCAAGAAAACATGATGAAAGCACGAATGCTGCCGATTGAGCAGCTATTCAGCAGATTCCCTCGAA
This sequence comes from Paenibacillaceae bacterium, assembly GCA_041920465.1. Lineage (GTDB taxonomy): Bacteria > Bacillota > Bacilli > Brevibacillales > Brevibacillaceae > Brevibacillus_H. The sequence goes on from JBHGXW010000056.1 coordinate 8,034, forward strand.
TGATTCGGGATCTCTCCAACACATTGGGGAAAGAAGTCAATCTGGTGATAGAGGGACAGGAAACGGAATTAGACCGGACGGTGATTGAAGAGATTGGCGACCCGCTCATTCACCTCATCCGAAATGCGCTGGATCATGGGATTGAAAAAGCGGAGGTCCGGAAACAGGCCAAAAAACCGATAAAGGGAACCCTGCGGATTACGGCATTACACCAGGAAAATCAAGTCGTTTTGACGATTGAAGATGACGGAGCCGGAATCGATCCAGAGAAGGTGAAACAATCGGCGATCCGAAAAGAACTGATTACCGCTCAGGAAGCGGAAGGGATGACTGAGCAAGAGCTAATTGAGCTGATCTTCCTTCCCGGATTCTCGACAGCGAAAACGGTGAGCGACATCTCTGGACGGGGCGTTGGAATGGACATTGTTCGGTCCCACATAGAAAAACTAAACGGTTTGATTGATGTGGAAACCCGACTGGGAAAAGGGACAAAATTCACCATTAAACTGCCGTTGACGTTGGCCATTCTAACGGGGCTTTTGATTAAGCTAAACGGGCGGACATATGCGTTGCCCATGAGTAGCGTAGTGGAAATCGTCCGTATCCCTGTCAGTGAAATGAATTCGGTCAAGGGGCAAGCGGTAGCCGTCATTCGAGACAAAGCCATCCCATTGATTTGGCTCCATGACCACTTTGGGATCGAACGGCAGAAAACAAAGCGCAAAAACGTGTTCATTGTTGTGGTCGGAGTGGCCGAGAAACGTCTGGGACTCGTGGTTGATAAGCTGATCGGCAATCAGGAAATCGTAGTGAAATCCATTGGCTCCTACATCGGAAAAATTGACGGAATCTCAGGAGCCACCATTCTTGGTGATGGAAGTGTGTCGTTGATCTTGGATGTAATTGGGATCATAAAGATGGTAGAGAACCGCAGGCCAATTTCACAAGAAATCATATAAGGAGGATTTAACATGAAAGATAAACTGAAACAAATGGCACTCAGATTCATCGATTCCAGTGGAACCGTATCAAAGGCGATTACCATCTCGGAAACCATGGAACAAAAATTGAAAGACATCTGCTACATAACCGAACAAATGTCAAAAGGAGCCGATGAACAATCAGCGGCAATTGAATCAACGGCGACAATGGTAGAAGGATTGACAAAATCTATTAAAAGTGTGGCGCAAAACGCTGAATCGGTAACGGTAATGACAGAAGAGGTCCTGGGGAGTTTGGAGGAAACAACAGCTTCGATCCAACAAGTTGCCGGAAATGCGGCAAGTACCGCAAACTCGATTGAACAAGTTTCGACATTTATTGAACAAATGGGACAACAGATTAAAGGTGTAGCGGGTAATGCAGAAAGTTTGACAGCATCCGCACGGGAGTCTGCGGCAGCCATTGAAGAAATGATAGCCTCAGTTCAACAAGTAGCTGGAAATGCAGAAAGCACAACAAGCACGGTGGAGCAAATTTCGGCTGCAATTGAACAAATGGGCAATTCCATCAAAGGAGTAGCGGGAAATGCGGAGAGCTTGACAGCCTCGGCAGAAGAAACCTCAGCCGCCATTCAGGAAATGGCAGCATCCATTCAGCAAGTAGCCGGAAACGCCGAAATTACGGCAAGTTCAGTCGAACAAATTTCGACAGCAATCGAACAAATGGGCAATTCCATCAAAGGTGTAGCGGGAAATGCGGAGAGCTTGACAGCCTCGGCAGAAGAGACCTCCTCTGCCATTCAGGAAATAGCAGCATCCATTCAGCAAGTAGCCGGAAACGCCGAAAGTACGGCAAGTTCAGTCGAACAAATTTCGGCTGCAATCGAACAAATGGGCAATTCCATCAAAGGCGTAGCAGATAATACTGTTGCCCTGCAAAAATCAGCCCACGATACTTCAGCAGCAATTCAACAAATGGCGGCATCGATTGAGCAAGTCGCACAAAACGCCCAAAACGTAAACCATGTAAGCGAAAAGGTTCAACTCGATGCTAGAGATGGGCAAAAAGCAGTCCACCAGTCGTTGATTGGAATGAAAGAAATTGCCGATGTCGTCAAACGGGCTTCTGATGTGATCAGCAACTTGGGGAAGAGTTCAGAACAAATCGGCAGCATTATTGAAGTGATTAACGACATCGCCGATCAAACCAACCTGCTGGCGTTGAATGCGGCGATTGAGGCGGCGCGAGCTGGGGAACACGGAAAGGGGTTTGCGGTCGTTGCAGATGAAGTTCGAAAACTGGCAGAGCGCACCGCAACTGCAACAAAAGAAATTGCAGGACTGATCAAAGGGATTCAGGGTGAAACGGTAGATGCCATTAAGGCAATCGAAGTGGGAACCAATAAAGTGGAAGAGGGAAGCAAGCTGGCTGATGAAGCGGGTGAAGCGATTGCCAAAATTGTAACCGGTATTGAAAAAATATCGGAAGAAGTTCGTCAGATTACAATAGCTACCGTCGAGCAAGCAAAGGGCAGTGAGCAAATCGTCCAAGCTGTGGAAAACGTCACAAATCAGGCAACACAGATCACGCAAGCAACCAAAGAACAAGCGGCTGGTATGGAGGAAATAATCAAAGGGATAGCCAACGCTCGGGAACAGGTTCGCCAAATTACCATGGCTACGAGAGAACAAGCTAAGGCTAGCGACCAAATTATCCAAGCGGTTGAAAGTGTCACAAATCAAGCGGCTCAAGTCACAGAAGCAACGACACAGCAAGCTCTTGTTGTGGAGGAATTTATCAAAGGCGTTGCCAATGCCCGTGAACAGGTTCGTCAAATTTCGGCTGCAACCGTGGAACAATCGAAACAGGCTCGTGACATGGTAAAAGCTGTGGAGAACGTCACAAACCAAGCGGCACAAATTACGCAGACAACTAAAGAGCAGGTTGTTGGTGTTGAGGAAATTATTAAAGGCGTTACAAATGCCAGGGAACAAGTGCGGCAGATCACGGCGGCAACAGTTGAACAGGCGAAAGGAAGCGAAGAAATCATCAAGGCCGTGGAAAATGTGGCCAACCAGGCAGTCCAGGTGACCCAGGCCACCAACGAGCAAGCGGCTGGTATGGAAGAAATCATCAAGGGTGTGGCAAATGCCCGTGAGCAAGTCCGTCAGATTACGGCCGCTACTGTTGAGCAATCCAAGCAGGCACGTGACATAGTAAAAGCAGTAGAAAACGTTACGACACAGGCCGAAGAAGTGACCCAGGCCACCAATGAACAGGCGAAAGGTATAGAGGAAATTATCAAGGGTGTTGTCAATGCCCGTGAGCAGATGCGTCAAATTACAGCGGCTACGGTGGAGCAAGCAAAACATGGGCATGATATCATGAACTCCATTGCAAATGTGACGAATCAAGCTGCCCAAGTGACTGAAGCAACCAAACAACAGGCGCAAGGTGTAGAGGAGATCATCAAAGGCGTGGTCGATTCGCGAGAGCAAGTCCGTCAGATTACGCTGGCAACGCAAGAACAATCGAAACAGGCCGAACAAGTTCTGAAGATCGTGAAAGATGTTGCGGAACAGATTTCACAAGTGACCGCTAGTACAAAAGTGCAAGCAACTGAGGTTGAAAATGTCGCTCTTGCTATGAAACAAACCAAAGATGTGATTCTGCAAGACAATCTTGATGTAAAGCGTATGGTGGCAATGACCTGTGAACTTACTGAAAAAACAGATGCAATACGGCAATCCTTAGAAGTGTTGCGCTGAGATTTCAGTTTGCGTTAACTGCGACCACTGAACAAAAAGTAATTCCTGCTTTGTTCAGTGGTCAATCCATAAGTTGAATGGTGATTATTCCATGAAGAACATAGCTTTACGACAATTGGGTCAAATGATTTATGAGTATTGTGGGTTAAACTTTTTACAAAACACATCATCACTGGAGAGTAAAATTTCGAAACGAACAAAAGAGTTGGGGATGTCGATATGGGAATACATCCGGCACTTAAAGCAGAATTCGCAAGAATGGGACAAAGTGGTAGAATTGCTTACGATTAATGAAACCTTCTTTTTTCGGGAAGAAAACCAGTTGGAAGTGTTTCAATCCATCATTCTCCCGCAATTGACAGGGAAAAATCAGATTCGAATTTGGAGTGCCGCCTGTTCCACTGGCGAGGAGCCTTATACGCTGGCGATTATGGCTGCAGAATCCGGATTCATCCCGCTTGATTCGGTTGAGATCCTCGCAACGGATATAAACAGGAAAGTATTGCAGACCGCAAAGCAAGGTTGGTATTCGAAAAACTCATTGTCTTTTCGACGAATGCCGGAGCATCTCTTGAAAAAATACTTCGAGGAACGAGATGAAGGGTATCAAGTAATCGACTCGATTCGCAGCAGGGTTCAATTCCGTTGCTTAAATCTTCTTAATCAGAACGAGCTGGAGAAGTTGGGGGAATTTGACGTTATTTTCTGCCGAAATGTTCTCATCTACTTTGATAGACTCGTCATTCAGAAGGTTGTTTCAAGTTTCTACGACCGGTTGGTACCTGAAGGTTCATTATTCCTGGGGCATGCAGAAAGTATCACGGGAATGAACACGGGGTTTGAGACCATCCACACAGAGAAGAGTTTTTATTATCGGAAGGAAGATTCGTCATATGCAGCAGTACGGAGTCCTAGTAGTCGATGATTCTGCATTTATGCGGAGAGCGATAAGCAAAATTCTCGAAAGTGACTTGCAATTTTTTACCGTGGGTGCGGCAAGGAATGGCCAAGAAGCAATCGAGAAAGTCCAACGTCTACGACCGGATGTTGTGACGATGGATGTGGAAATGCCGGAAATGAACGGTTTACAGGCATTGGAGCAAATTCAGAAAGTATCACCGGTTCCCGTTGTCATGCTGAGTGCTTTTACTGACGTGGGAACGCAGGCTACATTAGATGCCTTGAAGCTTGGGGCCGTAGATTTCTTTCTGAAATCAGCATTGATCAAAGACCCTTTAGATCCGGATTTAGTGAAGGATTTTTTACTACGTATAAAGTCTGCTGCTGGTGCGAAAGTCTGGGAAAAAAAACGAACAATTGATCATACAGAGTATCTACAGATACAGAAACAAAGAGAATCACAAGTGGATCTGGTGATTATAGGAAGTTCTACCGGTGGCCCTTCCGCTTTACAAGCGGTTCTCCCCAGATTTTCACCTGACTTTCCCGTGCCAATCCTCGTGGTTCAGCATATGCCGCCTGGTTTTACTAAACCTTTTGCTGAACGGTTCAACAATATCTGTAAATTACATGTAAAAGAGGCCGAGGACGGAGACTTACTTGAACCTGGAATAATTTACATTGCGCCTTCCGGATTCCAAACTTTGGTTGAAAAACTAAGTAACGGAAGAAAACGTCTCAAAATCCAAACGGAATCTCCAATCCCAACATTATACAAACCCTCTGTGGATGTCACACTAGTTTCGGCAGCTCCTATTTTTGGCGATCGGTTACTGGCAGTGATTCTTACCGGCATGGGAGTAGATGGGCTCGAAGGATGCAAAAAGGTCAAGGAGCATCAGGGACGGGTTATTGTCGAGGCTGAGGAATCCTGCATAGTGTATGGTATGCCAAAAGCCGTGTTTGAGGCGGGGTATGCGGATCGCCAAAGTGTGCTTTCTTCGATTTATCCGCTGATCTTATCCCACATCTGAGGTGTGATTGGCGGAAAAAGTTGTTTCTTAATGTAAGAAGAAAGAGGGGATAAATGTTATGAAAGAAAACGATATCGATACAGATAAGCCCCTTGAAAAAGGATACTTAACTGATCAATATGTGAAAAACATTGCTACGTACATCATCGCATATTTGGATATAGACAACTTTCGCTATGTTAATGATACCTTTGGCCATTCTTTTGGCGATAAATTGATTTGTATGTACGGGGAAAGATTAAGCAAGGCAGTAGGAGAAAAAGGGATTGTATATAAATTCAACTGTGATGAATTTGTCATATTATTCCACAGACAAAAGAAGGAGTATATAGACGTAATAGTAAAATCAATTTTGAGTCAGATGAATCAAATGTTTATGGTTAGTAGTTATCAGATAAATCTTACTGCGAGTATGGGTGTATATATTCCAAAAGAAAACGACAGCATTGAAGATTCCATCAGAAAGGCATATATAGCATTACATGAAGCAAAAGAAAAAGAAAAGGGTAGCTATAAATATTTTACAGGCTCTGCAGAAAAAAAATTAAAGAGAAAAATATTGATAGCAACAGAACTACAAAAGTCTATTGAAAGAAATTGTGAAGGATTGTATATGGTATATCAGCCTATTATAAATATAAATGAAAAAAAAGTTGAGGAAGTAGAAGCATTAATAAGATGGAATCATAAAGAATTGGGAAATATTTCGCCAGCCGAATTTATACCTGTAGCAGAGGAAACGGGCACGATCAGAAAAATGGGATATTATTTAACCAGAAAAATTTTAAGGCAAATTACTGAGTGGAATAGGGAAGGTTTAAATTTAAAGGTAGCCATCAATATATCCCCAAAACAAATTGAAGAAATTGACTTTTTGAGAAATATTAAAGTATTGATTAAAAATGAAGAATTAAAGTATAGTCAGATCAAATTTGAGATAACCGAAACGCAAATATTAAAGTTAGCAAAAGAAAATATTCAGGATTTAACAGAACTTATCAAATTAGGTGTTGACATTGTATTAGATGATTTTGGCGAAGGTTATTCTTCCATAAAAAACCTTGTTTTTTTGCCAATAAAAGAAATGAAAATAGACAAATGCTTTATCGATTTTATTGATCGGGATGAAAAAGTACAGAAATGGGTATCGTTATTAATTTATTTTGCCCATAAGGTAGGAATTAAAGTAACTGCAGAAGGAGTGGAACGTAAGGAGCAGTTCGAAAAATTAGTAGAGTATGGATGCGATAAAATTCAAGGCTATTATTTTGCAAGGCCAATTAATGAAAAGGAAATTGTAAAGTTGGTAAAAGATTTTGATATGTTGTACAGCGAAGCGTCCCCTACTCCATGTAAAGCTCAATAGCGCCGAGTATGTCCGCGTTTCCACCATACATAAAACAAAAGCGCCCAATAAGAAGAACACTGAAATACTCCACTTCTGTCAGAGCATCAAAATGGTCAAAGAAAAACGAGCCTTTAGAATCGTTTCTAAGGCTCGTTTCGCGTTATAGGGAGACATATTTGTACCCCCTAAAATCTTTATGTTTTCAAAAAGGACGACTTTTGCAGCCGTCTCAATAAGGATGCTTTTTTGTTTTATGTGGAAGGGGGCGGTTGGGGGATTGCCGGATATGGAAGGTAAGGATTCTTCTTACAGTAGACAAAATCCTTGACTTCCGACAAAAGTGAGTAATATCTTAAAAACAAAATGGAAAATAAAAGAAAAATTGCCGTGGTGGATCTGTCTCGCTTGGCGGGAATTAGCGACAAAACGTTGTGCGGGTGCCGTGATTGACATTATGTTATCAGGTCTGGGGGATTCAAAACCAGAAATTGAGAGGAGAGGGTAGCGTGAGTTGGGTTTACCTCTTTTTGGCAATTTGCTTCGAGGTGGCAGGAACTACCTCTATGAAATTCTCACAAGGGCTGAGTAAGCCTGTTCCTAGCATTCTGATGTTTGTTTTCTATGTCTTAAGTTTGTCAGCCCTCAGCCTTGCACTTAAACAACTGGAAGTCGGTGTTGCTTACGCCGTCTGGTCTGGTGTAGGAACAGCTACGATAGCTATCATAGGTGTGTTTCTCTTTAGAGATGTATTCACTCTTCAAAAAGCAGTCGCAATTGGGCTAATTATCGTAGGATGCGTCATATTGAATATGAACAGCAACATGCATGAAGCGAATGTTTCTCTACAGGCGAAGATGGATGCTAAAACAATCATCGGCGAAAAGGAACCTAAATGAAAACCTTGTAGCGTGGAATCTGTCTTTCATTCCTCCACCATAAACCCAATAGCAGTTGGCGAGCCCTTGCAATCATCTTTCTGGTTTTGACATTCTGTTCAGGCCTACAGGCGATTGCTTTTTGGTTTTATAGGAGAAACAGACCAAAGTGTGAAAAATATATCGTAGACAATCCAACGATAGAAAGAAAGCAACCTCTTTGGAGATCACCCATATAATGTAATGAATGTAAATGGGGTGATATGGTGAAAATAATTTTCTCATGCATGCTTGAGAAATACAAACCAAAGGGAAATGTTCTCCAATTTCTCACGATGCTCTACGCCTTGGATCAAAAGATAGAGAAACTGCCTTCACGTGAAAGGAAACAAATGCAATACTTCTGATCTGACTCCTTCCCACGCCTATCTGCCCCGGGTATTGGAGTATGCGTCGCTAGGAATACCTGTACTAACCACCAAAACGCTTGGGAATGTAGACTTGTTTGGTGAAGATTATCCCTTATTTGTAGAAACTGAACAGGATATTTACCAGTGCTACCAACGATTAAGCGATCCTGACTTTTACGACAGAATGAGCCGGTTTGTGTACAAGGTAGGCAAGGAGTTTATCGCAGAAAATGCCGTGGAAAAACTCTGGGCTACCCTTAGAGAAGCAAACCTAGCCTGCGAAACAGTCACCTGAAGAGGTGGCTTATTTTATGGGGTGGAGCGAATGTCCTTTTGGAAGAAGTTAAGCGAAAGCATAAAAAAAATCCTGAAAAACAGCGGAAGGAAATGGCTGCACGCAGGACAGGAGGAACAGTATAAAACCCATCATAATCCTGTACTTAACTCCCCTCCGATGCGGCGAAACCGTACCCATCCTCCCTTTCAGGTAGTGGAAAGATACCATGACAGCAGATACTGGGTATGGACAGAACGGATTAGAGGGTATCAAGAGCGATTATCAAAAGAGAATTTTATTCCGGAAATTGAATGTAAGGATGAGGAAATCGTTCGGTACTTTGGAACATCGCAGCCGGCTTCCTATGATGTGCTTCTGCATTACTTGCCAGCATCAAAGAAATTACATCCCAACCCGGTCTTGCTGTTACACGGTGCCGGACATCATGCAAATTTGGCCTGGTGTGAATCTTTGTTTCAGGAAAAAGGGCTTCTCTATTCGTTGTCAGCGGCTGGAATAGATGTATTTGCCGTTACCTTTGCCCATCCCCATGGAGACAACTGGCAACAAGCGATTCAGCTATCGAACGTTATCCGACGAATCCGGGAAGTTGCTCAGACCGACAAGATCGACTTAATTGCCCACAGTAAAGGAGGAATTCCTGCATGGATTTATTTGGCAGGGATGTGCAGTCCTTGGGATGGGTCTTATCAAGGGGAAGTGGAGCGGTACATGATGCTTGGAACACCCAATCGAGGAATCGATTTCCCTTTCCGCCATCTCTCGCCGAATTGGTCTGTTATTGAGATGGGGATCAGCGCTCCGATCGCCTGCGATTCCCTCCTGTATTATGGCCGTTATATCGATACGACAGAGCGAAGCATTTATCGCGACGGCGGCGCTTTTCCGGGTTCCTGCCAGCTCCTGTACCGCTGGGATGATAAATACCCTGTTCAGATGCAATCCAGAACCCTGTACTATGGCGGACAAAACTTTTTTCTCCACTCCAGGGGCATCGACACCGCGATTCGGGAAGGAGATTATTTGGTGGAGAGATTAATGTCTTCCCCAATTGATTCCCGGATTGAAGTCCATGTGCTTGCGGGTAATCGACCGTATTTTCATGGGGTACGCGGAGAGCAGGACGCCGAAAGCGATGGGCTTGTATTTGTAGACAGTGTCCTTTTTACCGATGGGATCGCTTCTTCTCCCCATCAAGTCAAACGAAAAGATGTCTTGCCTCTTAATCATTTGGAACTGTTGTATCATCCGGATGCGCATCGATGGGTGCTGGACGCATTTTTATAGCGAAAGAGCATAACTGTTTCAAAAATGTTCAAGTGTCCAGCGGGGGAAAGTGAAATTTTTCACAGTCAATTTGGCCAAAATGAGCGATCATTAAAGAATGTGATTTTTAAGCTTTAGTTGAGAAGATTGTGAGGGGAATTTTTGTATGCAAGTTCGTAAATGGGTACGTTCCCGATATAACGCGATTTCGGTAACGGAGGAAGGGGGAGTACTTCTATATAACAGTTACACCGGAGGTATTGCCATCTTTTCTCCTGAGGAGCGAGAGGAGGTAATGACCGCTTTTCATGGGTATGGAATCGAAACAAACCTGAGCGAACTTCAAGAGAAGCTCATTGAGATGGGCTTTTTGGTGCCGGTTGAGGAAGATGAGGATCAACGTGCTCAACAGTTGTATCAACAAGTAAATCGTACAGATTCTCTCCACCTGGTCATTCTGACGACGGAGTCTTGCAATTTTCGCTGCACCTACTGCTACGAAGATTTTCCGAGGGGGAAGATGTCTGGCGAAACAATGAATGCTCTAAAGAGTTATGTGTTAGCGAAAGCCCCGACTCTCCGCTATTTATCGGTCAGCTGGTTTGGAGGTGAGCCGCTGGCAGCACCCGATGTGATTGAGGAATTGTCCTCGTTTTTCCTCGAGACCTGTGCCAAACATGAAATTCAATATAACGCGGAAGTTCTGACGAATGGCTATTATCTGGATCGGCCGTTACTGGAAAAGCTGGTTTCTTGGCAAGCCAAACAGTTCATGATTACGGTAGACGGCCCGGAAGAGTTTCATGATGCCAGAAGAGTTTTAATCGATGGTGGGGGAACCTTCCAAGTCATTTGGGAAAATCTGAAACAAATGAAACAAACCAACTTGGACTTTGAAGTGACATTGCGGGTAAACTTTGACAACCATAACCTTCCCGCTATGAATGATCTGATTGAAATGCTGGCGGACAATTTTGCGCATGACCGCAGATTTCAGGTCTATTTCCGGCCGGTGGGCTGCATGGGCAGCAAAAACGATCCTCATCTGCCGATATGTGATGAACAAACGAAAGACCAAAAAATATGGGAGCTAACCCAGTTAGCACTCGAAAAAGGTCTGGCAATGAGTTCACTGGTTGAAAATGCGCTGATGCCGCTTGGTTCCACCTGTTATTGTGTGAAGCCCAACTCTTTTGTTGTCGGGTCTGACGGAAGCCTGTACAAATGCTCTGTTGCGTTCAACGAACCAGTCAATCAAATCGGTAAGTTAGCTCCCGACGGAACGATGGAGATCGATCCGGACAAATTCGCATATTGGGTTACACCGGATGAGTTGGATAAAACATGCAGCAATTGTTTCTTTCGCCCGGCGTGCAACGGCAATCACTGCAAGCTGTATCGGATGAGAAATAATGATAGACCTTGTTCCTTCGAGAAGAGGAAAATCGGCAAGGTACTCCAAACCATTCATAAACAATATTCTCTGAAAAGGAGGTGATCACCATGCTTATCATTAAAGCCGGAATTTCACCAGCGCAAGCAGCTGTGACTGGAAGAGTAAGTAAATCCAATCCGGGAAGCTTGAGCAAATAAGGATTGTCAAAAGAAGGACTATCCCAGGGGAAATCATGGGGCAGTCTTTCTTTTTCGTCAACAGGGAGTGATTATTCACAAAATATACACAACTCTGTGAATAACTTTGTGGATAACGCGAAAAACGCCTGGTGAACATCGAAAAGTCACCTGAAAAAGATATTATCCCGGTATTCTTCCCGAGCGATACTCATCCTCCAGAATGCTCATTATGATGGAATCATGGTACTTATGGTTGTAATACAGAGCGTCGCGCTGAATGCCTTCTTGCTTGAAACCCAACTTTTCGTATACATGCAAAGCGCGTGGATTGTAAGAAAACACGTTTAGTTCAATTCGATGCAAATTTAAAATGCCAAACCCGTAGTCAAGCATCAGCTTCATCGCTTCGCTGCCGTAACCTTTTCCCTGATGACCTTCGCTAATCGCAATACGGATGGAGGCACTGCGGTTAAAGCTGTCTATGCCTTGCAACGCAATATCACCAATGACTGCGTCTGTTTCGGTGAGAGCAATCAATAACAGCAGGCTGGAAGAATCCTGCGTTTTCGCTTCAATATACCGATAGATTTGTTCCCTCGTAAAACATTTTTGGGTGCCGGTAAGCCGTCTTACCTCCGGATGAAACAACATTCGGAAATACAGCTCCGTATCATCCAGGCTGATCGGACGCAAATACACTTTTTGCCCCTCCAAAAAACGTAACGGGGGATTTGTATACTTCTCGTTCTGCATGGTTGAGCCTCCTGATTGGTTGTTTTATACTACTATACGGAATCGTTGTATACTCGAAAATGTACAGTTTTATTTCAAGTAAAAGGACAGTTTAGCGAGGAATCAGGATGCTGCTCATGCCGAAACTTGATGATAACAGTGAAACACCCCAATACATACAGCTCTATGACTATATTAAAAATGAGATTGTGTATGGACGGATTGCTGAACATACCCGGTTGCCCTCCGTTCGCAAGCTTGCCGACTTTCTTGCGATCAGTACAACTCCGGTTGAAATGGCATATGGTCAGCTTCAGGCGGAAGGGTTTATTGAGAGCAAGCCGAGGAGCGGGTATTACGTTCAGAAGTTAACCGATTCTTTTTTTCAATCAGGCAGTGGTAAAGCTTGTTTGGTTGAAAGAAAGGCTTTTGCTTTCCGGGACGAAAAGGAATATGAATTTGATTTTCATTTATCCAAAAATGATTTTTCCCATTTTCCTTTTCAAATTTGGCGGAAGCTGTCCAATCAAGTTCTTCGTCTGGAACAAAAGGAACTGCTTTACTATGGAGATCCTCAGGGAGAACAAGGGCTCAGGCGCCAGATTGCCAACTACCTTCATCAATACAGAGGGGTTACGTGTTCCCCGGAGCAAGTTGTGATCGGTGCAGAGCAGCATCTCTTACTCTCTTTCCTCAGCATGATGCTGAAAAACCATTCGTCCGGCATTGGAGTAGAGAATCCAGGCTATGTATTGCTTCCCGCCACCTTTCAACAGCACGGCTACAAGATAATTCCCATTTCCTTGGAGGAAGACGGTATCAATATAGGAGAACTGTACGAAAGCAACGTTCGATTGGTAAGTGTTGCTCCGTCTCATCAATTTCCGAGAGGGATGATCATGCCTATATCCAAGCGTCTGCAATTGCTGGAATGGGCCAAAAAGACGAACGGCTATATCATTGAAGACGATTACGACGGAGAATTTCGTTATCACGGCAGGCCTGTCCAATCGTTACAGGGAATTCTGCCGGACACTAATGTGGTATACCTGGGAGGGTTTTCTCAGGTTTTGGCGCCGGCCATTTGCGTCAACTATATGGTACTGCCGGAAACGTTGCTTGACGCATTTCGTCAGCTGCAGTATCAATTGTTGTTTGAGCAATCCTCTTCCCGATTGCATCAGAAAACCCTGCAACTGTTTATGGAAAGAGGATATTTGGAGAAGCATGTAAGAAAAATGCGGAACATCTATCGGAAAAAGCATGATTTGCTGATTGATTCCATCCAGAAGCATTTTCAGGGAAAAGCGGCCATTATCGGGAAAGATGCCGGATTTCACTTGCTTTTGCAAGTTGACAGTCCCCAAACAGAAGAAGAGTTAATTGAGTCAGCGAAAAGCGCAGGAATCAGGATTTCATCTGCTGCCTTCACATGGTTGCAACCCCCAAAACAGATGCCTAAAGAATTTTTCATCGGCTTTGGCGGAATTGCGATGGACAAGATAGAAGAAGGAATCAAACGGCTGAAAGAGGCATGGTTTGGTTGCCCTGCTAAAAGCAGGCCCTGAATCTGCGAAGAGACTTCCTTTGCCTGCAAACACTCTACCGTTTACAATCTGTGTAAGGAAAGTCTTTAGGGGGATCATATGTTACAAAAGTTCGGTTTTTCCCAGTATGAAAGCAAAGTGTACGAAGTCCTTGTGTCCTCCGACGAATCAATGGATGCGACAATGATAGTGAAATACTCAGGCGTTCCAAAAGCCAAAATATATGAAGTGTTAGCTCGCTTGATCGACAAGGGGATGGTGATGGACTCTGTTTCGGAAAAGAAAAAGCTGTATGCCGCATTACCGGTGCCTCTTGCCATCGAAAAATTAACCGCAGAATTTCAAGCGAACATTCGGCAATTACAGATAAGCTCGGTCAAAAAATCGTTTGCAGATGATCGGGTATGGAGTTTAAAAGTTGATTCATCCATCCGGGTTCAAAGCAAACAGCTGATTCAAGAAGCCCAAAAGTCGATTCGCATTTCTGCCTGGAACGATGACTTCCAGGAATACCTGCCTTTGCTGGAGGAAAAAGAGAAGGCCGGAGTAGACGTAGAGGCGCTTGTGGTGGGTGAAATAAAGACGAAGTTGTCCAACGTGCATATTCTGATTCCCAATGAAGAGCATGATGCTTTGGAGCGGTTTCGGTTATTTATTGTGGATGGCCGCGAAATTATGTTTGCGGGTGTTGAAAATCACTCGTGGCAGGCGATCAAGACAAAGTCGCAACCTTTTGTAAAGTTTTTTACCGAATTTTTCTATCACGATGTCGCCCTAGCCGTCATCACCGAAAAACATTATGACCTGTTCATGAATGATCAGCAAATCAGAAGTATATTGATGAAGCTTCGCTATTGACGGGCTCTATGACAACCTCACAATCAACAGAAAGAAAAGGAATCCGCCTGATAAAAGCGGATTCCTTCTATATTTTTGAAATCGTCAAGGCTACGGTTTTGACCATTTCCTGGCGAACCTTTTCCCTAACCAACCACTGCTTCCAAGGCCATGATGATCATGTCGTTAAAGGTAGTTTGACGCTCTTCCGCTGTTGTTTCTTCACCGGTGAAGATATGATCACTTACGGTTAAGACGGACAGCGCATTCACCCCGTATTTTGCCGCCAGTGTGTATAACGCCGTGGTTTCCATTTCTACGGCAAGGACTCCATACTCTCCCAATTTTTTCACCGGTTCCATGCTTTCCCGATAGAATACGTCAGCTGTCAATACATTTCCGACGCGTACTTTTAATCCTTTTTCAGTGCCAGCCGCATATGCTTTCTGGAGCAGTTCAAAATTGGCGCAAGGAGAAAAATCAAATCCCGGGAATGTAAGGCGGTTCACATTGGAATCTGTGCAAGCGGTCATGGCGATAATCACGTCACGAACCTTAACATCCTGTTGGATTGCACCGCATGTACCAATGCGTATCAAGTTTTTTACCCCGTATTCACGAATCAGTTCATTTACATAGATTGAAATCGAAGGGACACCCATCCCGGTACCTTGAACGGAAACACGTTTTCCTTTATATGTACCGGTAAAACCCAGCATGCCTCTTACTTGGTTGTAACAGACGGCATCTTCCAAAAACGTTTCCGCAATATACTTGGCACGCAGCGGATCGCCAGGTAATAGAATGCTTTCTGCAATTTCACCTTGTTTTGCGTTAATGTGAATGCTCATCATGTACCGTTACAAAGAATAAAAGCCGCTTGTAACGGTATTCACCTCCTGAAAAAGTATTGGTTGGGGGTTAGACAAAAGCTCCTTCAACCCAAGCATTGTACAACACCGAGAAATTGTCAATTACAATTCGGCCTAGTTTCCTCCTATCGCCGCTTTCAGGTTACTACGATGATAGTAACCTAAATGATTATGAAGCACAAGCATTAGCTGGAGGAGGTCAAAGCTTTCTGCCGATGTTCACAATAATTTGGTTGACAAATATCAGAATAATCAGTATAAGAGATATTATGTTATAGAAATTTTTTCCTAGCGGAGAAGAGGAGGAGCAGCAGTATGAGTGCAGCAGAGTTTGAGAAAGGGTATTTTGGCCAATTCGGGGGCAGCTTTGTTCCGCCTGAATTACAGGAAGTATTGGATTACTTGGCTGAACAGTTCGAAAAGTACAAGGACGACCAGGACTTTCATGAAGAGTATATTTACTACTTACGGGAGTATGTCGGACGGGAAAACCCGCTTACCTGTGCGAGAAACCTGACTGCGAAACTGAATGGGGCAAAAATTTATCTGAAGCGGGAAGATTTGAATCACACGGGTGCCCATAAAATCAATAACGTGATCGGACAGATTCTTCTCGCAAAACGGATGGGTGCCAAGCGAGTCATTGCGGAGACGGGAGCAGGGCAGCATGGGGTTGCGACGGCTACAGCCTGTGCGATGTTTAATATGGACTGTACCATCTACATGGGAGCGGAGGATACACGCAGACAAGCACTAAACGTGTTTCGCATGGAGCTTCTTGGCGCCAAGGTGATCCCTGTTTCCAAAGGGCAGGGACGGTTGAAGGACGCCGTGGACGAGGCCTTAAACGATCTGGTTGCCAACTACAAAAACACGTTCTACCTGCTAGGCTCTGCTGTCGGCCCACATCCATACCCGACAATGGTAAAACACTTTCAATCGATCATCAGTGAAGAGTCCAAACGGCAGATTTTGGAGAAGGAAGGCCGGTTGCCGGATGCTGTCATCGCCTGCGTCGGCGGGGGGAGCAATGCCATCGGTGCATTTGCCCACTACCTGCAGGATGAGAGTGTGCGGCTGATCGGAGTGGAGCCGGATCAAGCGGCCTCGTTGACACAAGGTGTTCCCGCTGTGCTTCACGGATTCAAATGTCTGGTTCTGCTTGATGAGAACGGAAATCCGCAGCCTACCTATTCCATCGCCGCCGGGCTTGATTATCCCGGCATTGGACCGGAACACAGCTACCTGAAAGAGAGCGGCCGTGCAGAATATTACACGGTGACAAATGAGGAGGTACTGGAAGCGTTCCAGGAATTGTCGAGGACGGAAGGGATTATCCCCGCTTTGGAAAGCTCGCATGCCGTCGCATATGCCTTGAAGCTTGCCCCTACGATGAGGAAGGATCAGATCATCATGGTCAACTTGTCTGGCCGCGGCGACAAAGATGTGGAACAAGTGTTTCACATGATGAAAGCATAGGTACAACTGCTAAGCTGGAAGGCCGATGTAAAATGGATAATTTTTTTGAAGGGGACAGAATAATACTTTGGGGTGGAAGCACATAAGATAAAAATGTCGTTAGGTTTTCCCCAACGACACACAATTTGGACTCCTCTTGTAGGCGGCCAGACTTCAGAAATAGACCGTGCGGCTGGAATCGTAGCGGTCTATTTCTTTTTTACGATGGCCGTGACAATTGTAACAACGAGTGCAAGAAAGGCTGTTAGAAACATTCCAAACTGAAAAAGCAGATTCAGCATATCATTGGTTAAGGTCATGTACTCACCCCCTTAAGATGGGTAGAGGAGAGCCGGCTACAGGTATAGGAGCCTATATTATTGTATTTGTCAATTTATAACAACATGTGTAATTTTTTTGAAATGTGAATGAGAGAAAGTGTATATTTAGATAAAAATATCGAATCAGGGTGAAATTAGACAAAAATATCGAATTTGGTTACAATTAGATAAAAACATCGAATTTGATTGCCGTTAGATAAAAATATCGAACCAGGCAAAGGAGAAGTTTGCATGTATGAACCAGTGTCCATCTTTATTATGGATGTCACCAATTCGTCTTCGGTAGACAATCCGGATGAATTAACGGCATATTTGGATAAATTGGTGGATTGGATCAACCAGTGGACCAAAGATATCGTAACAACCAAGGTAAGGCATCGATTAGGAGATGAACTTTTCCTCGTAAGCCGTAACTATTCTTCGGCGTATACGATTGCTTTTTACATCAATCAAATTTGGCAATATAAAGAGAATCGTCCTTATTTCGGATTAACATTCGGCGATATTGACAGAAGCATAGCATCCATTGACGTGGACACCTGGAACCATTCTCTGATTAAACGGGCAAGACTTGCCAATGATACTTTGAAACACGAGAATCAAAGAGTGCCGTTTTTATTTAAGATCGATCCCGCGATGGAAGAAGGGAGTTCAACCTCCGGAAAAAACAAGGGATTCTTCCGAGAAGTTGTAGAACTTATTAACGTGGTGAGCGATTTTCAATACCGGGTAGCAAGCGAACAGACAGAGCAGCAAAAGTTGATCTCTTTCTTGTATTTAATCCTGCAAAAGCAAAAAAGCATCGCAACGTTATTAAACAAAGCGCCTTCGACCATCTCCAATCAATACAAGAAAGGGAATGGGGAATTAATTAAAAAATCATTTGAAAAGATACAAGGCAGCCTTGATTTTCTGCAAGATTTTTCGAGCCTGGACATGCAAAACTCCCCCAAAAAATCAGCGGAGCTTACGAAAAACATACAAGAGCATATTAAAAGGAACTTGGCGGAGATCGTGAGGGAGGAAAAGGAAGTCCAATGATCTTTCTAGGATTGGTGCTCGCCCATTTGATTGCTGATTTTTATTTTCAAACAGATAGCATGGTAAGGGAAAAAAAGAAGTACATGAAGCGTCATCTTCTCCAACATTTGCTGGCCGCTCTCGTACCGCTTCTCGTCTATTATGTTTTCAGCAAGACACCTCCCAGTCTGGTTTACCAATTGCTGATACCGGCGGGGTTCATCGTGCTGTTTCATTTTCTGATTGACTGGATGAAAATCTGGCTTTCCCAAAAAATCAAGGTAAAATCAAGCGCCGAAGGACTATTCCAGCTTGTCTTGTTTGTAGCGGACCAGTTTCTTCATTTGGCGTCGATTGCCGGGATTTGTCATTTCTTTTTAAACATTCGGTCGCTGGAGATGATAGAGAAAAGTTTGGTCTTATTGCGCTTGCTAAAAGGAAATCCGCCCGCGCTTTCAACAGGCCACATCCTTTTGTTTTTAGCCATTATGTTTATCGTTGTGACGACAATCAGCGGACACATGATCAAGCATTTGCTGGGAAACCTGCCGACCCACCATACTTCTTATGAAGGCAAATATGCTTTGAAAAACAAGATTGATGATAAAAAAATGGACATGTCCTCGAAAGAATTGGAGATTTCGGAGGAGTTTACGTATACGCTGATCAAAAAAGACCATTATTCAAGAGGAACGGTAATTGGCTATATTGAGAGGCTTTTGGTAGTGGTCCTGACCATTTACGGCGCTTATCCCGCGATTGGGTTCATCGTTACCGCCAAGTCGTTTGCCCGGTTTAAACAGTTGGATGACCGCGAATGGGCGGAATACTTTTTGCTTGGCACATTAACCTCCATGTTCCTCGGGATTTTGTATGGAATTGTCATCCGGTTTGTGATTGGCTATGATAAGTGAAAAGGCCGGATCAAGAAAAGAGAAAGGGAAGAGCTCTCACAAAAGCTCCTCCCTTATTTTTGCACTTTGATCGTTTATCACACTGTACTTATTGAGCAGGGGGATACGCATCGTCAGCTTGGCATAAACCCGGAAAGCCAATTGAACAATCGGCTCGATCAGACTTGCTGCGCGAATGACCAGGATACTCGCTGCGAAAGCAATCACCGCTCCGCCGATCACATCTGCGGGATAGTGGACACCAACGAAAATTCGCGAAACGGCAGTCAGCACAGCCAACAAGAGAGCGACATGTCTCAGGTAATGCTTGCGGAGCATAAGCATACTGGCTACAGCAAAGGCCAAAATCGTATGATCGCTGGCGAACGAAGACTCTGCCGCTGAATGGGGGACTAATTGATGCACCACATGATCAACAAACGGGCGAGGATGCCAATACACTGCGTTGATCAACTGATTGAACGATAAGGCAATCGTGGCAGAAAAAGCTGCATATAAAGCTGTACGCTGGCTTTTCTCACGCAGTCTGCTCTGTCTGTTCTGTTTGTTGCTAAACCACAGCAAAGCGAGAAGGCCGGCAAAAATAACAGGGGAGTAGTTGGTGATAAAAACCATACCTCGGTCGAGCCAGGCATAACGGCCAGCCCACTGATTGACCATAAGAAATAGTTGATAGTTCATGTTGTTTTCGTCTCCTTGTCATCATCCAAAAGGATTTATCCATACCATGAATCGAAATCTACATTACTAAGAAATACTCCTCGCGTCAATCTGTTTCCTCGATCTGCCACTTTCTCCTTCGCGGCTGCCAGCTCAGATCCACTCTTACAATTGGATGGGAACGGGGATTGTTGCCGTCTTCCGGATGGTCAAAAACGCCAGCAATACCAGGATGCCAAACCCTAAAAAGACATGCTGGATGCCCACGACATGAATGAAATAACCGGTACCAAGGGAAGCGCTGACTTTGGTAAGGGAAGCAATAATCGTCCTTAACCCGACGACGCGCCCGATTAATTCTTTGGGAGTGTTCAATTGAATCAGTGTTTGCATCGCAACCAGATGCATCATCGTGAAGAAACCAAGGCCAAACAAGCTGGCGATTGCCGACCATGCCTGACTGGTGAAAGCGTTGGCCAGAGACAAAAGCAGCATGCCGCCCATTGAAACCATAACGATTTTTTGCTTCCACTTTTCCAGCAGTTTGTCTATCAATAAACCGGACAAGATCCCGCCGGTGGTAAAAGAGATGTCAAAGAGAGAGTAGAGGCCGCTTGAACCTCCCAATTGATTCGCATAAGGCAGCAGAATGGCTGTACTCATTTGCAGACTTGCCGAACTGATAATCGACAGAAACAAAAGGTAAACCATTCCCTGTTTCTGGATTACGAAATTCCAGCCTGCCTGCAAATCTGATCGGTAATCGATTTTTCCCGCTGGGACGATTCTCTTTTCACGCCGGCGAAGAGAATGATTACACCATGCCGATACCAAAAAACTTGCCGCATTGATCATAAAACAGATGCCGGGCGAATAGGCAGAGAGCAGGATTCCAGCCAAACCTGAACCCAGTATCGTAGCGGTGGAATTGATCGATGAAGCTTTGGAAATGACGAAAGCCAAATCTTTGGACGCAAACGCTTCTTTAATCAATGTCTGGGAAGCCGGTTTGTACAGCATGTAACAGACGGCCAGAATTCCTTGGAGGATATACAAAAGCAGGGCGGAATGGTACCCTGACAGGATAAGGGCGGAAAACAGTACAATCATTACAAATCGCATCATGTCAATCATGACACATAATCTCTTGGAATCCCGATGGTCGGAATAAACGCTGAGAAACGGGGTCAAAAACAGACTGGGCAAATAATAAATGGCGATCATCATGCCGATGGACAGGGAGCTTCCGGTAAGCTGATAGATCAACCACATGGCGGAGATTTGTTGAATGCCGTCTCCCACACTGCTAAAACCTGCCCCAAATAGATAGTAGAATTTGTTTTTCATCATTAACCTCCACAATCCCAGTTGCTTACAGTTCTCTATTAATGTAAAAGGTTCCGGCTATTCTGGCAAGGCTAAACTGGGATGTGCTTTTTAGGTTAGCCGGGCTTCGCATATAGAAGGCTGGTGTATGATAAAATGGTGGCAAATACTTTTTGAAAAAGGCGCAGAAGGAGAGCTATATGAAAGTTATACTATTTTATTTGGGGAGTTATCCGGTTCATTCCTATGGGCTGATCGTGGCCGTCGCCATTCTCCTGTCCATCGGTTTGGCCCATTATTTGACGAAGGGCACTGTTTATCAAGAGCATCTTACCAATGTCAGTTTGTATGCGGTGATTGGTGCCATTATCGGGGCAAGGCTTTGGGAAGTGCTGTTTTTTCAGTGGGAGTATTATTCCAAGCATCTGTCGGAAATATTTGCGATCTGGAACGGCGGATTGTCCATCCAAGGCTCGCTGATTGGCGGCTTGATCGGATTTATCCTGTACACGCGGAGCCGCAAGCTTGACTTTTGGCAATTTGCCGATCATTTGTCGCCCGCTGTCATTTTTGGCCAGGGTGTTGGAAGGATCGCCTGCTTCTTAAACGCGGATGCTTTCGGTTCGCCAACCGGGTCCAACTTTGGCATCGTGTATCCGGAAGGAACCCTCGCTTATGAAAGGTACGGGTCACAACCTCTCTGGCCAGCGGAAATCTGGGAAGGGCAGTGGGATTTCGTTGTATTCGCCCTGTTGATTACCTTAAAAAACCGCCAGTGGCCAAAGGGCTTTATCTTCTTTGCCTATCAAATTCTCTACTCATTGGGCCGCTTCATGTTGGAGTTTCTGCGCGGAGATACTCCGAGATATTTGTTTCAATGGACAGCAGCTCAGTGGACAAGCTTTGCCGTGATCGGTATTTCCTGCTTGTGCCTGCTCTGGATGGCATTCCGGTCTGCCCGGGGCTACCAGAACCAAAACTAAGGATGAAAAAAGGCGCTCAAAAGTGAACTGCACCCCAATTGTTAGACACACCTAACAAATTGGAGGTGCAGTTTTTCTATGGCTAAATTTTCTTCAGAAGATAAATTGTCCGCTGTTCAACGTTATTTAGATGGCACAGAGAGTTATGCATCTATTGCTACG
>JBHGXW010000057.1:0-7235 GCA_041920465.1 Paenibacillaceae bacterium
CGCACCGCTGGTGCACCAGTTGTCACGCCAGTGGCACAGCTGGGTAGCTATGTGCGGACGGGATAAGCGCTGAAAGCATCTAAGCGTGAAGCCCCCTTCAAGATGAGACTTCCCATAGCGTCAAGCTAGTAAGACCCCTCAAAGACGATGAGGTTGATAGGCTCGGTGTGGAAGCACGGCAACGTGTGGAGCTGACGAGTACTAATCGGTCGAGGACTTATCCACGTACATTTTCCTTAACAACTTGCGTGTCCAGTTTTGAGGGGGCAAAGCTACCCCATGATCTACATAGACGAATAATCCCTCAACTGTGACAGTTGAGGTTTTTTGTTTTTGCCTTGTCGGCAGGCTTGCAAAAGGAATCATACCTAGACTAACATGATATTGAATAGACGAATTGGTTGAAACTGGGAGAGGGCAAGGACGGAGTCAGCGAAGGAGAATTTACATGAAAAAAATCCTGATTTTTTCCGCCTCGATTGGTAACGGACATAATCAAGCAGCAAGAGCAATGCAAGAGAGCTTGGCGGGCGAAGGATACACATCAATGATTATTGATACGTTAGAATATATTAGCCCCACTTTCCACAAAATTTTGCTGGAAAGCTATACGAAATTGTTGAAGCTGTCGCCGAAAATGTGGGGGAAAATATACCATAACACGGAGAGATCGCGTTTTTTTGATATGAACGTGATCATGAATAAACTGTTGGCCAATAAGCTGAAAAAGCTGATAAACAGTGTAAACCCCGATGCATTTATCGCCACTCATCCTTTTGCCAGTTGTATGTTATCGGTTTTAAAAGGACGCAACGAATGGAAAGAACCAATTTATACCATCATTACGGATTACACAATACATCCTTCATGGATTAACCATCACATTAATTACTATTTCATTGGACATGAACAACTCTATTATTTGGTCGACATTTATCAACAACCACACCATAAATTTAAGCCTATGGGCATTCCGATTATGAAAAAATTTCGGGAGCCATTGGATGCGACGGAATTAGCCGATAAATTTGGCATTAAGACGACACAAAAGGCAATTATTTTGTCCGGAGGAGGGTTGGGTCTGGGCCCGATGGATCAAGTGCTGCAAGGGCTTGAACAGATTCATCAACCCCTAAAAGTATTTGTGTTGACAGGAACAAACGAAAAGCTGTACAGAAAAGTTACAAGCTATAAGTATCAGCAAGAAGTGGTTCCGTTGAAATACGTAACCAATTTTCATGAGTACTTGGAAGTAGCCGATTTAATTGTTACGAAATCAGGAGGCCTGACATCTGCTGAGGTATTAAGCAAACAGGTCCCGATGATTATTTATAACCCCCTGCCCGGGCAGGAAGAGAGGAACAGCCATTTTTTGCTTAACAACGGCTGTGCGGTTCACGCCAATGTAACCGAGCAATTGATTTACTTTATTGAAGAACTGCTGGCCAATGAATCAAAGGTAGAAAGCATGAAACGGATGGACCGAATCATTGCCAAACCGGATGCGGCCGAGCAGATCACGAAATTTATCATAAACGACATGGAAACAAACTACTCTTTTACCACAACTTCCAAGGGGTGAATCCCATACATGACAATCAACCATGCTGTCTTGTTTGATATGGACGGCACATTACTGCAGACAGAGAAGTTGGCCACACCTGCTTTTTTACGGACTTTTGAGGATTTGCGCAATCAAAAGTTATGGAATGGCCGTACACCCACGGAAAGCGAATTAACCAATGTATTAGGAATGACACTGGACCAGCTGTGGCAAACGTTAATGCCGGATGCGAGCCATGACGTAAGACATATTGCCGACAAGCTGTTGCTTCAACATGAGATGGACCTATTAAAAGAAGATGTAACCGATTTATATCCGGGTGTTCGAGAAGTGCTTCAAGAACTGAAACAAAAAGGAGTTGCTCTGTTTGTGGCAAGCAACGGTTTGGAGCAGTATATTGATCAAGTTTGTGAACACTTTCAATTAAAATCGCTTTTTACCGACTTATATTCGGCTGGCCGTTTTCAAACCAAATCAAAAAACGATTTAGTCAAAAAGCTGCTTGCTGACTACGGCGTGAGGCAAGCAGCAATGGTAGGAGACCGCCATTCCGACATTGAAGCAGGCAAAACAAACGGACTGACAACAATCGGCTGCGATTTCGGTTTTGCCAAACCTGGTGAACTTGACGGGGCCGATGTGATTATCAAGCAATTTGCCGATTTGTTATCACACCTGCCTTTTACGAACCTTCATCGAGTATAAAGATCAAAAACCATTCCCATTTGGAGAATGGTTTTTTTGTTTCAAGATCGGCAAAATCGTTAAAAATAGTGGAGACAGGAAGACCACTTGCGTAAATAGGAAAAAATCATTATAATTAAAGTCAAATATAGTCAAAGTCAACATTTGATCAAAGGTATGCAATCTTGAACAGTAAGGAGGCGAACAGCCATGCGCAACATATCGGACATCATCGAACAGCACTTGAAGAATATCCTGCAGGATAGTCCCGAGAGCTGGATTGAAATTCAGCGAAGCGAACTTGCCGATATGTTTCAATGCGTGCCCTCCCAAATTAACTATGTGATTAACACAAGATTTACCGTTGAAAAAGGGTACCTTGTTGAGAGCAAGCGGGGCGGGGGAGGCTATATTCGCATACGCAAAGTACAAGTCCTCAGCAACGCGAAGCTGCAGCAAATGCTGACTGAAGAGCTAATCGGCGAGAGCATTACTCAGGGTGTGGGCAATGCCATCATTGAACGGTTGCTTGAAGATGGATTGATCAGCGCGCGGGAAGCCGAGTTAATGAAAACGGCTACCTCACGTACAGTCTTAACGATTGACGGCCCGTTACGCGATCACCTGAGGGCCAATATACTAAAACATATGATTACATCCATTCTGATTAAATAAAAGTCCCAAGTTAGCCGTTACGAAGGGGTGAAACGTATGAACTGTGAAGAATGTGGAAAAAGACCGGCTACTCTGCATCTAACCAAAATCATAAATGGAGAAAAAACGGAAACCCATCTGTGCGAGGTTTGTGCCAAAGAGAAAGGGAATGTAATCTCCGGATTTAACAATTTCAGCATCCACAATCTTTTATCCGGTTTGTTAAATTTTGACCCAATGAATAAAGGAACGGCGTTTTCTAATCATTCTTCAGCTACTCAAACCAAACCGCTTCGCTGTGAAACCTGCGGGCTTACCTACTCTCAGTTCAGCAAGAGCGGACGCTTTGGTTGCAGTGATTGTTATCAGTATTTCGGAGAAAGATTGGATCCGCTGTTTCGACGAATTCACGGAAATACCAACCATATCGGTAAAGTTCCGGAGCGAACAGGCGGCCAGATCAAAATTCGGAAAGACCTGGAGCAGTTAAAAAATGCACTGAAACAATATATTGCCACAGAAGAATTTGAGAAAGCTGCCGAAATACGCGACAGAATTCGTGCTTTGGAACAAAAGATTAACCAAGGCGAATCATGAGGAGGTGAGAGTAATGTCCCTGCAACGATTTATGCAACATCCTTGGAGCAACTGGATGAAAGGGATCGGCCCCGACTCAGATATTGTTATCAGTACGCGCATTCGCATAGCCCGCAATCTCAAGCAGCATCCGTTTCCTTTGCTGGCCACCGATTCGCAGGCGGAAGAAGTGGTTTCAAAGATCAGCAATCTGGTGAGCCAACTGGAAATGAGACAAAAGGGGCCTTTTGAGCTGATACAAATGGATAGCTTGAACCCGCTCGAAAAAAGGGTTTTGGTTGAAAAACATTTGATTAGTCCCAATTTGGCACAGGATTCAAGAAAAGGCGCCGTTTTGCTTAATGAAGACGAATCAGTCAGCATCATGATCAATGAAGAAGACCATATTCGGATTCAGGTGCTGATGCCGGGGTTTCAATTGACCGAAGCATGGGAAATAGGAAGCCAAATAGATGACATTTTTGAGAAACACGTAGATTATGCATTTGATGAAAAACGAGGTTACTTGACCAGCTGCCCGACCAATGCGGGAACGGGAATCCGCGCTTCGGTGATGCTGCATCTTCCGGCTCTTGTCATGACGCAGCAAATCAGCCATATCCTTCAGGCGATCAATCAAGTCGGATTAGTGGTTCGTGGTTTGTATGGCGAAGGTAGCGAGGCTCTCGGCAACCTGTTCCAGCTATCCAATCAGGTGACGTTGGGCATGTCGGAAGCCGATATTTTGTCTAATTTGTACAGTGTAGCCAAACAGATTATTGAGCAAGAACGGACAGCTCGCCAATATTTATTGGAGAACTCACGCGTCGCGCTGGAGGATCGTATCTGCCGCTCCTATGGAATATTGTTATACGCTCGTACCGTAGAGTCCAAGGAAGCTGCCCAACGCTTATCCGATGTGCGCTTAGGCATAGATTTGGGAATCATAAAAAATCTGTCTGCTTTGACCCTGAATGAATTGCTGGTAATGACCCAGCCGGGATTTTTACAACAGCATGCGGGACAGAAGCTGACACCGGAACAACGGGATGAACGAAGGGCAAGGCTCATACGCGAGCGTTTGTCCGTCGAGAAACCAATATAAAAAGTAATGAAATGTCTTAGTGGAGGTGTATGAATCATGATGTTTGGTCGTTTCACAGAACGTGCACAAAAAGTACTTGCACTCGCACAAGAAGAAGCTGTCCGCTTGGGACATAAGGATATTGGGACTGAGCATGTGCTTTTAGGCCTTATTCGCGAAGGCGAAGGAATTGCTGCCAAAGCTCTTCAAGCATTAGGTTTGGGATTGGATAAAATTCAAAGTGAAGTAGAATCATTGATTGGCAGAGGAGCAGAGCAACCAAGCAATATCAACTATACACCACGCGCCAAAAAAGTAATTGAATTATCCATGGACGAAGCGCGCAAGCTTGGCCATACTTACGTAGGAACCGAACATATCTTGTTGGGTCTGATTCGTGAAGGTGAAGGGGTTGCCGCCCGTATTCTGAATAACCTCGGGGTAAGTCTGAATAAGGCTCGACAACAAGTCTTGCAATTGCTCGGAAGCTCCGAAATGATGGCTTCTCATCAACCTTCCGGAAATGCAGCTGCCGCCAATACCCCTACTTTGGACAGTTTGGCTCGCGATTTGACGGCAATTGCACGTGAAGGCGGCCTCGATCCGGTAATCGGACGCCAAAAAGAGATTGAGCGTGTTATTCAGGTGTTAAGCCGCCGGACGAAGAACAACCCGGTCTTGATCGGGGAACCGGGTGTTGGTAAGACGGCGATCGCGGAAGGTCTGGCACAAAAAATCGTCAATAACGAAATTCCCGAAACCCTGCGCGACAAGCGGGTAATGACACTTGATATGGGAACCGTTGTAGCCGGCACCAAGTACCGCGGTGAGTTCGAAGACCGCTTGAAAAAAATCATGGATGAAATTCGCCAGGCCGGAAACATTATTCTGTTTATTGACGAGCTGCACACTTTGATTGGCGCTGGCGGAGCTGAGGGCGCAATTGATGCCTCCAATATTTTGAAACCGGCATTAGCCCGTGGCGAACTGCAGTGCGTCGGTGCGACTACCTTGGATGAGTACCGCAAATACATCGAGAAAGACGCTGCGCTGGAGCGCCGTTTCCAACCCATTCAAGTGAATGAACCAACTGTTGAAGATGCAATCAAAATTCTGCACGGCTTGCGTGACCGCTATGAAGCTCACCACCGTGTGAAAATTACCGATGATGCGATTGATCAAGCGGTTCGCCTGTCTGACCGTTACATTACAGACCGTTTCTTGCCGGACAAAGCGATCGACCTGATTGATGAGGCTGCTTCCAAAGTGCGCCTTCAGTCCTTTACCGTTCCACCAAATCTCAAAGAACTGGAAGCCCGTCTGGAAGAGGTTCGCAAAGAAAAGGACGCTGCCGTTCAATCTCAGGAATTTGAAGAAGCAGCCGCGCTTCGCGATCAAGAGCAAAAACTCCGCGAAGAACTGGAGACAACGAAGAAGGATTGGAAAGAACGTCAAGGCAAGCTGAACATGGAGGTTACACCGGAAGATATCGCCCATGTTGTGGCCAACTGGACAGGAATTCCGGTTGTGAAGCTGAAGGAAGAAGAGACAGAACGTCTTTTGAAAATGGAAGAGATTCTCCACGACCGCGTAATCGGTCAGGATGAGGCAGTGAAATCTATCTCCAGAGCCATTCGCCGTGCCCGTGCCGGACTCAAGGATCCGAAACGTCCGATCGGTTCCTTTATCTTCCTGGGCCCAACCGGTGTAGGAAAAACGGAGCTAGCCCGTGCGGTAGCGGAAGCATTGTTCGGTGATGAAGACTCGATGATCCGCATTGACATGTCCGAATACATGGAGAAGCACTCAACCGCTCGTCTGGTTGGAGCGCCTCCTGGATATGTGGGATACGATGAAGGCGGTCAATTGACTGAAAAAGTGCGCCGCAAACCATATTCCGTCATCTTGCTTGACGAGATTGAGAAGGCACATCCGGATGTATTTAATATCCTGTTGCAAGTACTCGACGACGGTCGTTTAACTGACTCCAAAGGCCGTACCGTTGATTTCCGCAACACCGTTGTGATCATGACTTCCAACGTCGGTGCCAACATGATCAAAAAGAATACATCCCTTGGATTTACCATCGGAGATACGGAGAAGAAATACCAGGATATGAAAGATAAAGTGATGGATGAACTGAAACGCAGCTTCCGTCCGGAGTTCCTCAACCGTATCGACGAAGTGATAGTCTTCCATTCCCTGGAGGAAGAACATATCGAACAAATTGTTTCCCTCATGACCGAGGAATTGCGTAAACGCCTGAGAGAGCAAAGTATCGATTTCCAATTGACCGAAGAAGCGAAAAAAGTGCTGGCGAAAGAAGGCTTCGATCCTGCTTATGGCGCCCGCCCTCTACGCCGTGCCATTCAGCGAAACATCGAGGATCGTCTGTCCGAAGAGCTTCTTAAAGGCACGATCAACAAAGGCGATACCGTAACCATTGATGCAGAAGAAGGCAAGCTCGTGGTGAAACGGATGGAACCGACAACCAAATAATCACAAACTCCCACCCGGCGAAGCGAATGCAGCAGTGAACTGCACCCCAATTGTTAGACACACCTAACAAATTGGAGGTGCAGTTTTTCTATGGCTAAATTTTCTTCAGAAGATAAATTGTCCGCTGTTCAACGTTATTTAGATGGCACAGAGAGTTATGCATCTATTGCTACG
>JBHGXW010000075.1:0-72044 GCA_041920465.1 Paenibacillaceae bacterium
ATTGGTTGCATCGTAGTTAAGCGATGAAACAGACGTGTCAATATGTTCAGCCGAATTTGTTGCAGAAGGACTCAATTCATTGCCGTAAGAACTTACGCCAATCCCCAGAACCATGACACATGCTAAAAAGATGAAAAACATTTTGGACATTAATGAACCCTCCTATTTAGATGAAGTAGGAACGATATTTTCAATCCATGTAATTGTGCGGTCGCGCAATCCATCCGTTTTGACAACAGCATGATTGATCTTACCCATGCTAGAAACGACAATTCCCAGCGAAAAAACAATGCAAGCAATAATGGCAAACAGTTTGGTCACCTCACCACTCTCCTTTTAGACAAGATATTTGTCCAGAATTTCAGCCAACAACTTATACCACGGAAACATCGCTACAATCAGCCCTATGTAAAATGCCGGATATACGATAATGCTGTATCCGATTCCCAGTGATTTGATTTTCTTTCGATGGCGAAACAGCCTGCGGTTATCGACCATATATTCCAGCCGCTGCATGGTTTGTGCGATTACATCGGCTGATAACTGTTCAATCGTCCGCATGTGGGATACAAGTATTACAGCTTCATCCACCCCCAGATCCTGCTTGAATTGATCTAGAGCTTCCAGCCTGTTTCGATTCCATTCAGATAATGAAGGAGTGTAATGTTTGAGTAACCTGGTCGGACGAGCTGCCTTAACCATGGCAAAATAAGGCGGCACATGATTCTCCAGCAAATTCACATACCGATTGATAAATCGCGCAATATCAACACTCAACTTTTCCTCTCGATAGTTGGCCCACCTCTTTAAAGCGATTTTCGGAAGCATAAAACCAAAACCGGAAATAAGCACCAACCAAAAGATAGTGAAGCTGGACATGCCGGTTGCATGTAACCAAATCAGAGTAAGGACGAAAAATACAATTCCCAGACAAAACTGTAAGGCCAACCACTCCGCCTTTCCCCAATTAAACGGCTTTCCGGCTTTTCGCAGGAGAGTATCCCACTTTTCATCGTGTTTCGGAACTGCCTGTTTCCACAGACTCCAAAGGTAAGAAGAGATTCTGCGTGTATGCAAATGCGAGCCTTGCGTAAAAAAAAGAGCGAAAGATAGAGCGGCTATAAAAACGAAAACAGCCGATGTGAATAACCAAACATAAATGATCATCCTTGTCTTCTCCCCCAAATAAACGCCAGTAGGATAGAAAAACACCAGACTGTTACGCTTACAGCCAGCAACGCTTGTCCATCGGGTGTAAAGAAATAGAGGCGAAACGAATCTTTCAACAAGCTTTGATTATAAGGAATAAGAAGAACACAGATGACGATGACAATAATAAGACTGATCCAAATGCTGTGAATTTCACTTTGCCGTTCTTCCTTTTCGTCTTGCTGAATGAATATTTCATTGGTTAAGCGATTAAGTGAAGAGTAAATATCTTCGGTCTCCCCTTCTAAACCACACACAATATAGGTCGCAAAGTCATAAGCCCAATCATGGTTAAGCCTGTCAGCAAACTCTTCTACCGCTTTTGCCGAATCGCCGCCGTCAGCCAAGCGATTGTTTAATAAAATCAATTCTGATTGAAGCTCTTTGGGACATTCTTCAACCATCTCTCGAAAAGCGAGAATGATATTTCTGCGGCTGCTGTAGTGACGGGCAAACAAATCGATGAATTGCGAAAAGGAACTGATCATTTTATTCAGCTTCATGGTATATCTTGCATATAAAATCAACGTAGGCATGAGCAAGAACAATAGAAAGAAAGAGAGGGAAATTGCCAAATTTCCACATAGCAACCCAATCAAAAACCCGATAACTGCGGCAACAAGAGACTGTAAAAGATATGCTTCCGGCGATAATTTACTTTCAAGAACACTGCACCAAACAGAGTATCTTTGATAGATATACCGACTGCTTTGATCTTTTAGCAGCTTATCCCGCAAGGCAAACACTGATTTAGGATATAACACCCTAGGTCTGTTCCATCTGCGAACTGCCAGGGTAAGCAAACCCAAAAAACCGATAACCAGACAAATAAACATGGGGATTAAGAGAAGCTTGCTCATATTTGCCTCCCGATGTCGGTTATACCCATCTCACGTAAAACCGCCAAATCAGCTTGTCCCATGTGACACATGTATTCAGCAAGTTCACCGTGGATTTGCCGTCCGGTCCACTCATATTGGTTCGTTGACATATTCAGAAAAACCAGGGGTACCGTATCTACTCTTTTCATTACCGGATCCCAATAAGTTGTATTGATCGCATCAACAAATCTGTGGCCATTGTTTTTGTATTTCAGGGAATTAATAAAATTAACGGCACGACTGATTCTCTCCTGTGTCAACTCTATACTTCTTCCCCCGTATTGATAAACCAAATCGGTAAGATCATTTAACGCTTGGTTTGGAAAACGCTCATGCAGGGCTGCGATTGTCGCGTCAGTTCCCCTTATACCGGCATTTATGAAGTGGTAGGCTTCAATCGGCTCCCTTATCTCCCCGATTAAAACTGTGTTTGCAGTTGAACGATAAACGTCTTTGAACGAACTGGATAAGTCAATTCCTATCTCCTCTACATTTTGAAGTTCGATTACCTCTCCGGGCCAAATATCACCAAACCGCATCTCATGTTCACTTTCATAAATCGTAATATAGTCAGTAGCAGGATTTTTCAGTTTTAGCATGCAAACCATTAAAGTTGTTTTTCCTGCAGCCATGGGACCAATGACAAGCACATTTCCTCTTCCATACACTTGTTGTTCTAACAGCAGCTGGACTTTTTCATCAAAAGTGGGCAATGGCTGTTTCCGTAACTGTTCGAGGGAAAAATCACTCGTTGTAAACCTTCGGACAATTATGGTCGGAACCCGCGAGTAAGGAAAAGTAAACATGGTTAATCTTGCTTTAATCTTCTCTAAATAACCGCTTAATCTGGGACGCTTCTCGTTAAAGGTTAACCCGGCGCTATTCGTCAGTTTCTGCTGCAATGTCTCTACTTCTTGCCATGTCGGCTTATAAGAAAGAAACTTTTTTATTCCCTTCTCCAGATACGCCACCTGTTTTCCTGCCGATATCCTTACCTCTTCGACCCAAGGCGACAAGTGCAGCAGGACATCTAAAATTCCCCATCCATAGGTTGCAAATGCGATCGCTTCATACCCGTTCACGAAAGGAAAAATCTCTTCCGTTACGGGCCTTTGTACAATCTCTTCAAAATAATGCTGCAATCTCACAACAATATGGCTTTGGCTCTCCTGGTCACCGTTTTCCGCCTGCAAGAGTATCTTTTGGATTTCCAGCCGTTCCTCTTTGGTTTTCCCGTAATGATTCAGGTAATCCCGGGCAGCTTGCTTCAGTTCCTCTATCGTCTGATACTGTTTCATGTCGATAACACTTCCTCTTTTCTTTTTTTCACCTCCTCAAAAGCCATTGTTTTTAGGCAGGTGACATACTGTTTGGGAGGAAATATCTCTTGAACGAGTATGCTTTTGCTTTGAAGCGAATAGATCAGCCTGCTGTACGGTATTCTGGGGACAACTCCATAAATCGGGGAACGCATAAGTGATTGAATACGGGCGATACTTACTTCATTATCATGATAGTGACTCACCACCAACTGGAATGATATTTTGGTATCTTTCCATCTCATGAGCCACTTTCGGGAACTATCCAAATTAAACGGATCTGGGCGGACAAACAGAAAAACATTGTCTGACATAATCAAAAGCTGCTGTAGCACTTCCGGCTCTCGGAAACAAAACCCCCAATCGATGAAGATATAGTCAAACTGTTTCCGAAGCGCTTGAAAAAGCGACGATATTTCATATCCTTTCCACTTCATGGCACCTGTCGAGACAAACAGATTGGGCAAGCTTTCATTTCTTTTAAAGACCGACTTCCAATTCTGGCTTTCTGCCTTTTCTGCATCCAGTAAATATGGGCGAAGAAAAGCTAATTGATGTTCCTTCAATTGAAAAAACTCTGTGAAATCGGGTTTTTCCAGATTGAAATCAATTACGCAAATTGTAGAATCAGGCAGCTGTGAAGCCAGAACAGCCGGATAGTTAATGCTGAATGTGGTGACTCCTGCGGCGCCGTAGCTGATCAGCGTGTTTATTTTCCCGTTATGTGCTTCTGGGTCGGATGTAAAAGAGCTGGAAGCGCGGGTGCCAAAAAGATGTTCAAGACGCACCCGAATCTCTTCGTTAGATAAATGGGCAGGAAGTACATAGGTGTTTTTTGCATTTTTTGTTTCTACAATCCGATTCATTAATTCCTCATCCCGATGAAGAGGGATGATGACCTTCATCACTTCTTGAGGAAGGAAGGCGGAAATCTGATCAAACCACTCCCAAGGAGGCTGTTCCAACATCTCGGAAAATAGCACAACAGCTTCCGGCAAAAAGGCAGATGCGTGTACGGCAAGCTCCGTTATATTCTCAACGGTTAATACTTCACAATCTGTTGGGAAAAACATTTTTACCAATGATTTGATTGGATAGCATACAATCACTCTCACTGCATTTTCTCTCCTTTGGCAATCATGACATGTCCGATCTGGATCATTCCGTAATTCATGGCCTCCGTAAGCATTTGAAATTGTTTATCTGTCAAATTAAACCCAATATATGACGGAATGGCTGATGGCTGAGCCCGATAATCCCGGTATCTTCGTTCAGAATCCGACTGCTTTGCTGCTTGAGAACCGTGAAATAACAGATTTTCGTTCTGATTGTTGCCTGGAATCAATTGCGGTTTTAATGTATAAATTTCAATTCCGTTGCTATCCTTAACCGTCACCAATTGGCTCTCAAACAGCAGCGTAGCGGTCGAATTATCTTTCGCAAAAAAAGCAGGCGGCGGGATATGTTCCAATTCAGATGAAGATTTATATCTGACCCATACTTTTACGAAGTCTCCTTTTCGTAGCTCAGTAACTGGCATAATGGAAGTAAGCGGAAATTCATACCTCGCTTCATTCACCTTTGGAAGAAGATATCCGTCCTCTAGTTTTTGCTGAATAACCTGTTCGCCCTCAAAAATGGTTTGTATGGAGCGTTTGCCTACTATACTTTCAATTGAGGTAGCTGCCCCTTTTTGAATGGTCTGGATTGGTTCCTGAACTACCACTACATCATCCTGAGAGATTGGCTCGAACGGTTGAATCTCTTTCCCGCTTGCCACCTTTACAACCGGTCCATACAGTTTGTGCAGAACCTGTCTGTCAATGTATTGGGTTGCTCCATAAAAACAAGCCGCAGCTAGCAACAGCGAGGCTATGCTTACGCCAAGCAGTGTTTTCTTTTTCATAGACCTCCTCCATCACAGATCACTTTGCCAAGTTCCTCAAAGGCCATCCCTTCCTCCGGAAATCGTTCCAGCAGAATCATTCCTTCCAGTTGGGCTTTGCTTACTTTTCCAGCATCGATAGCTGGAACGATACCGTCGATCTTGATATGGTTGATATTTGCTTCCCAAAGAGAAAGCGTTCCCTCCACCTTCCTGATTACGTCTGATTTCTGCAGTCTGCCATTCCACTTATTCGCGACAAATCGAATCTTTTCACCATGTTCTCTCCAGATTTGCGGCGCCTCTTCTGACAGTACCAGACTTGCTATACGAGGAATATTGTCGTCCAAAACAAACCAAATCTCGTCAACCCACTCACTTATCCAAATGGCTGATTCACTATTCCAGTGATGGGACAGGTCGATGATAAAGAGAGAACACTCTTTGTGATTATGTAAAAACCAGCTGGTTAGCTCTATTTGGGTTATATCCGGATGAGAGTTGATAGGAGGCGCGGGTTTAATTCTAAGTAATCCCTGTTGGAGAGAGACAACCACTTCGCTTTTGTACACTCTTCCTCTTCTTTCACAATCCAAAGCGAAGTAAAGGTATGGAGACATCACTGGAAGTTCGCATAGTGTAGTGTTTACTTGGTTGCAAGCATGATAGAAGGCCAGATTACTTGCAATAAAACTTGCTCCTGCCTGAGGGTAAAGACTGGCAACTGCGATGGCACGGCGAACAAGTCCACTAGCTATGTTTGTTTGCGGGGGAGAAATCAGTTTTTGTTTTAACGAAGCAAACTGGCGCTCTTCTTCTACGGTATGTGAGAACTGCTTTTGTTCCAATTCCCGGAACAGCGTTACAAACTTGTGAAGTTCCTGGTTCATGCGCTCACTTAACCTGTTAGGAGATTGATTTGCTCTGTAACAATGCTTTCAGTTTGATATATTTTAAAAATTTTTCTACCATGGCCTGCCTTGTCAATGATTTACGGTGGTAGTAATAAATCTTGCGAATTCTTTCCTTTTCTTGTTTTGTTAAGTCGGGTTTCAGTTCGTTAATTTTCTCAATTAATCTGGTCAATTCCGGGTTATTGGGCCTTCCCCGTCTTGCTTCTCTTTGGAAGTTCAATTGATACTCTTGATTGAAGGCTTGTGGATGTTCCATTAACCATGTGTCTACAAACGACTGGATATCTTGATAGCTGCGAATCCCCAAGCGATG
The DNA here is from genome assembly GCA_041920465.1 of Paenibacillaceae bacterium. Taxonomy (GTDB): domain Bacteria; phylum Bacillota; class Bacilli; order Brevibacillales; family Brevibacillaceae; genus Brevibacillus_H. The sequence continues at coordinate 6,522 of JBHGXW010000075.1, forward strand.
TAAATAACTGAAGTACATAGAGGTAGTCCTATCTCCCCCAGCTTTCCATCTTTGCATAAATCCGTCGGGGGAAGTCAACAGGCAAGTCAAATCTTGGATGAATTCTTCCCGTGATTGAGATTTGTACGTTGCCACAGCTTCTTTAGCCAGTTGAAATAAAAAGTCATGATATTCCTTCTCATGGTTCTCTTTAAAGTGTCGGCGGTACCATTCCTCCACTGCCAAATCAAAATCTCGGCGGCAATTAACCAAATGAATGGCTTCAAGATGCTCGTAAAATCCGTCCATCCCTAGCGCCTCAACTACCCGTTCCTGATAGTCACCGAATACATACCTGATAAAAGCGTCTTGCAGTTCACGCAAATTCAGCAGTTGGGGAGTGCCCTCAAAACAACGTTCTACCAATTCTCCAGTATCTTTTACTAACATTTTCTAACCTCCTTAATTTTACTTTTTATACAATTTATTACATTTTGTGATATAAAAAAGCACTAGTCAACAAAATCGGCAATTGTTCATATAATTGTTTATATTTGGCAACATTTCATAAATTGTACCCGCCGGTAATCACTTTTACCGAGCGGGGGTGGAGAAGGGTTACTCTACAAAAAAGAAAAGTTCCTCTCCAGTCGGCAAAAGAAGAGCAACTCTTCCTCTGCGCATAAGGACGGCGGGAGCAATCTCCATGACGACAACACCGTCATTGAGCACGACTCGATCTCCGAACTGATGAATCGAATCGACTCGGAAAAAGTCGGCAGGCAATCTTTCCAGCGAAAGATTCTTGCCGGGTTTGTGCTTCTGATATCGAATCCTCCGATCCAAAAGCACTTGAGCAAGTGTGGTACTCGCTTGGTGAGCTTCAACTGTTGCCATGTGCAACCCTCCTTCCTCACCATAAAGATACGGCCGTTTCATTAGCTTATAAGCGGATGAAACTATCTTTACGGTAAAAAAAGACAGAGGTCAGTGCAAATTTTTTTCATTGAATCATCATACTGCTTGGTTCTTCCCAAAGTGACGGCTCTGCCAGTTCGGGATAGATGTCCGTTATCAGATCGAATGGTGAAAAGTATAAAGTATCGACCAGTATTTTCAGCTTATATGTACGCAAAATCCGGTATGCCTGTTCGGTTTTCCCGAAAATTTTGGGAAGTTGGCAGATGTCCTCGATTTGTAACAGTTCTTTGCGCAAGAATTCAAAACAAATTTTGGCACGCTCTTCTCCTTTTACACTTTGGAAATAAAGGAGAGGAAAATGCTTGCGCCTCCCGGATAATACCTCCTTGTAGACCCAGAGCACTTTTTCTTTTTCGCTTGGCCGAGGTAGATAGGGATACGCATATTCGACAAGATAATATACGTCATCCGGTTTCGCTTCAATCGGTTGTTCGACAAATTCTTTGACAAGGTGAAGCTTTAACTCTCGCACATCTTGTGAACTAAGCTTTTCTCTCGCATGCTCCGGAGTCCAATTCTTCACATCCTCAATCGCATAACGGATTACCATCTGTACTTTTTTCTTACGGTATTGGACGTCATCAAATTCATATGGGGAAAATCGCTTTTGCTCTCCCCTTAAGATTCTTTTGTAACGTTCAATGACGGATGACGGCATATTCTTATCACTCCTGTCCCTACAGTTTCTTATTTCATAAGCTACCATGTGAATTAGGACAAAAAAGAATATCGGCCGCTGGCTCCTTCCCCTCCTTAGCCGTCATAAACACCAGACTGGGAGATGCGGTGAAACAACATTTCAACAGTTTGGCCGATCAATAGAATCTCATTCTCTACATAAAGAGCGACCCGATATATGCCTCGTGTATAAAGTGAGGCTTCCTCGCCATTTTGATGATGAATCCAAACCCTGTTAACCTCCGGATGCAAGGCGGATTTATTCAGTTGGTAGAGAATTTCCGCCTCCTCTCTGGAACCTCTGACAATATTGGCATTCAATCGCTCTGCTTCCTCCGAAGTGGCAATCAGTCTTTTTCTCCATCTGCCGGAAGGAGTTTGGTATTCCCATGTTCCTGCCGCCCTCGCTCCTTTGGTAATCAAATCTGCTGTCTGCTGCATCCTCATTTCCGTAACGCTTGCCTGTTCTGCCAATAACAGCAAGGAAAGCAGGCCGAACATAATGAGCAAGAAAAAAAGCATGGTCAGCATTGTTGATCCACGCTCATCGACGAATACGTTATTTTTCACAAATCTCGTCATCTGGATTGGTCCTCCGCATTCTCTATCATCATTGAATACTCCTCTTCCACCGTATACGGTTCACCCGATGCAATCAGCCAAAAGCGGACGATAGCCGTAGCTTTAACATGGTTGCCTTTTTCCCACCTTCCTTGTGGTTGAATCTTCACCTCTCTGTTGTCCATACCGATTGCTTCCGCCAGCTCTTCCATTCCTCTCTCACCTCCATGGTAACGAGCCAGTCCGGCATTAGGCTGAACACAAGCAATTCTCCCTGCTTCATATGCTGCGGACAAGGCCTTCTGCTTGTTATACATGATCGTAAACTGATCTGCCGCAAACAAGAACAGTAACCATACTAATGGAGAAACCAAAACGAACTCCAGCAGTTGGCTGCCATTTTCACATTTTAGGATAGCCGCCCGTTTCATCTGAATCCTTCCCTTGCCAACAGAAAGCAGTAAGAGATACCAAGTGAGACCGCGTACGGAAGGGAATAGGCTGACCGATGAATGGATGGAAGCCACACTTGTCGATGAGTGACCCAACCAACCAGCAGGGTGTACATGTTCGTATAGAGCTTGATCCAGCGCTTGGGATAGAGGAAGATCGGCAAGATGCTGACAATCAGGGAAATCAAAAACAACAGATAGACGTTATCTCCCCCAATCCATGCAGCAACAGCCATTAACAATTTTTGATCTCCCATCCCCATTCCACGTACCGAGACGGGAAGAAACGTAAGTACAAAAGCGAGAGCAACTCCTTTCAAGGCCAGCCAACCTTCCCCGAGCGTCGTATGATAAAGAAAACCGGCCAGACCAAGAAATAACACCAGTTGGTTAGGAACTCTGCGAAAACGCCAATCCCAACACGCAGCTAGAAAGAGACCTCCCATGAGCAGCACCTGTGTCATTTGCTGATAGATTCTTTTAATTCCTTCAGCTTCTCGTCTTCCGCCGTTCCCAGTTCACCTAATGTCGGGATGACCAGGATGAGAATGACCGCTACGATAATCACCATCTCCACAATGGTTACGGCCTCTTCTTCCCGCATAAAGCGGGTGAGATAAGAGCGAATTGCCTGCATAAACATACCTCCCTCAAATAATTGGTAGCCACTTCCTTATCTTGAATTTCGCAAAAGACAAGGCTCTCTGCAAAAAAATTTACAGGTGTTGCTTGATGCCCATAAATGACGGGCCCATCACCAGAAACAACAAGGGAACCCCCATAAAAACGATAACCAGCGGGATCAAGCGTACACTTAAGCGGTTCATGTGTTCTGTCGCCTCGTCCTCTTGTTGCTTGATTTGCTCTTCAATATGCATGGAGAGCATGCCGGCTACACTGGTTCCTTTTGTCAAGGACTGGTTAATGTAGGAGACGATTGTCGTAAACTCGTCTACATCCCAGCGAAACGCCAGCTCTTCCAGGGCGATTCGCCAGTTCCCGCTGCTTTTTTCTGCTGTCTCAAGCAGCATCAACTCCTGTCCGAGCCTGCCCGCAAATCTTCTGGCTGCCGCCCGAATGGCAGAATGAATCGGCATTCCCGCTTCAATCAACGCAAGCACAACGTTAAAAAAAAGCGGCGTTTGAAACTTGATTTCGGTCTTGGCCTGTTTGTCCGCAAGTTCTACCAGTTGATTAGGGAAAAGAAAGAGCAGAACAGAAACGGCCAGAAGAAGCAGTCGTCCGTACCCGGCATGACCTTCCTGAACGATCCCTGCAAAAACATAGCTGCCGGATAAAACGAGACAAACTCCTCCCAGCAATTTGGCGAGGAGAAGCTCGTAAAGGCTGATATTCCAATGCAGGCGAGACAAGCTTAATGCCAGTTTCTGTTGATCCAGCCCTACGTACAGAGCTATTTTCGTAACTCTTTCTTGATTGGTCAGCAAATATCTGCTTGTGAAACCTCTTCCTGGTTTACTTCCCGATTGAAAAGCCGAACGTAATTGATTCTTCTGTTCAATGTGAATTCTTGAGAACAGATCTGATTTCTGCGAACCGACTATCAGGAAGCAGGAAGGAAGCAAAAAGAAAAATATCCCCAATGCAAAGAGCAGACTAATCATCATTTCGATTGGGCCTCCCGTTTGCTTAATGGATAAAGGGCAATATAACGGATAATCTCTCCCCCGATCAAAATGGCAAGAAACGCTCCGAGCAAAAGCACCCTTCCTTGCAGCGTTTGGGTCAAGGGTTCAAAGTGGCGGGGATTGTTTGCGTATAGAGCCATGACAAAAATAAATGGCATAATCGTTAAGAGATTCACTTGCGAGAGGATCTGAGAGAGAGCCGCTCTTTGTCTTCTTTGCATCTGTCTGCGGCGCAAAATGGCGGTTGCCGCCGCGTCCAGCGTCTTGGCCATATCGCCCCCTAATTCCCGCTGCACCAGTAAAATAGTCGTCAAATAAGAAATGTCCGAAGAGCTTGTCCTCTCCTGCATTTCCCGCAGTGCCATCTCCAGCGGTACTTGTCCCCGCAGTAATTTGACAAGACGCTGATATTCATTCCTGACGATGAGAGGTACAAACATGCTGTCTGCCACCGTTTGGAAGGCATGCAGATAAGAGGGATTGGTACGGAGCGAAGCGGCCATTACACGTAATGCCCGCACATTTCCTTCTTCAAACTGCTCCTTCCGTTTGGTCTTGACCAGCATGATGATTCGTTCACTGGCTAATATCCCCATCGCAAAGAAAGGGAGTGATAACATCCATGAATCAAGGATGGCATGGCATAACAGAATGGCCAAACCTCCTGCGCCACAAGTTATGGCTGCATACTGACGGACTCCAATTCCTGTTTGCTCCGGTTGTAATCTTTGTTCCAGGATCGTAAACACGGTTTTTCTTTTTTCTTTAAGACGGCTCAAACCGTTCTCTTCCGGTTCTTCCTGTTGGGTCCAACGCAATTTCGGCAGGGGAATCAGAGAAACAGCGGTTAATAATCCGACAGTCATTGACCATACAATGGTTGCGTTCAATCAATCACTCCCTTTTACATAAGGATAGGCGTTGTAAAAAAGACCTGATCAATTTGTTCATCAGTAAGTCCTTTGGCGCGCCATTTGCGGATCAATCGCTCCGGTTTGTAACCGGTCCATCGAAACTGCCCTACAATCCTGCCATTTTCCACTCCGATCGGTTCGTATACATAAATATCTTGCAGATAAACCCGATTCGGTGCCACCTGCTTCACGTTGCACGTCCGCCTGATTAGCTCCTCATGGGATTCCCCTGTTCCTACTACTTCGGTAATCGCTACTACTTTCCGGCTGCCATCCTCCTCGAACCGTTTGAGCTGGACGATCAGATCGAGAGCGGAACCAATCATCAAATTCCGCTCCAGCGAATGATACGATTCATCTGCTTTGCCAAACAGAATCGGCAGAGTGGAATCAATCAGGGCTCTTGGCGAATTGGCGTGCGCCGTACTCCAGGAACCGGGGTGATCGGTGTTCATCGCCCACAAGATATCAATGATCTCTCCGCCCCGCGTCTCTCCAACAATGATGATGTCCGGCCTTTTCCGAAGCGACAGCCTGACACAATCCCGTATGGAAAATCCGCCTTTTCCTTCGTGGTTCATCGGCTTCGCCAAAAAGCGTCTGACAAACGGATGGGCAAGCTTAAGCTCCAAAACATCCTCAATCGTAATGACACTTAAATAGTCGGGTATATACTGAGACAGGAGATTGAGAAAATGGGTTTTGCCTGATCCGGTTCCGCCGCTGACCAAACCTGATGCACGGCTTAAGCCAATTGACCGCTTCAGAAATTCCAGCATGGGATCACAAATCGAACCAAACCTAAGAAAATCTCTCTCTGTCAAAAGCGAGCGGTGCTTCCGAATCGTCAGGGTATGCCCGTCCGGTGTAATAATCCGGTGGGTTGCGGCAATCCGCGATCCGTCAGGCAGTTGGGTGTTCAGCTCCGCTTTCGTCTCGTTAAACTCCCGGCCCATGGTGGCGGCAATCTGTTCAATCGTATGCAATAGCTGTTCTTCACTCTGGAACAAAGGGTACGGCAAGCGTTCGAGACGTCCTGTGCTTTTGCGCTCAATCACCACAAAATCATATCGATGGAGAAGAATCTCGGTAATGTCATCATCCTCAAGCAGATGATCAAGCGGTCCCCATCCCGTCAATTCATGGAGCAAGCGATTGGTTTCCGTTTCTGATTGCACCGTGGTGAGCGGCGCACTCGCCTCCAAGAGCAAACGAATGTCTCGTTTCAACTCTTCCAGATATTCCGGCTTTTCCTTGTCTTCCCATAGTCTGCGTCCATGTTTTTCGACGATTTTCAGTTTGAGCTGGGTGGATTGTTCGTCGGTTAAATAACTCGCCTGTGTAACACTGTCCGGCGAGCTGATCATCCGGTCAAGCGAGTGGTGCTGTGTCCGGTTGCCGGATCGGCTGGACTGGCGCAATTCAAGGGGTGTATTCGATTCTTGTAATCCTAACAGGGTTCTCCGGTTAAAATTCATCGGGTTCCACCTCTCTTAAGCGAACCAAACCATCTGGAGATTAACGAACGTTCTCGAGTTTTCGCAGGTTGTGCGTGCTGATCCTTTTCCTTGCCTTCGAAGAGCAGGGTCTTCCCAAGCGATAACAGCGCATCTTTGGCAGGCGAGCGTCCGACCGACAAGACGATGGACTTCCCGGCATTGATCGAACGTTTCACTTCCTCGTCATCAGGAATGGTAAACAGCGTTTTACTCGGGTGAAGCTGAAAATACGCCCGGATTTCCTCCAGTGTGTACATCTCTTTTCTTTGCAGCCGATTGATGCAGATCTGAATTCGTTCTTCGGGATAATTGGCTTCCCGCAAAAGCTTTAACATCCGGTGAATATTTTCGATGGCATCCACGACAGGGTTTCCTACCATGATTACTTTTTCGGCAAAAAACAGGGCTTGGATCGTGGCATCCGTTGTATCGGGGGCCGTATCCAGAAGGATCACATCATAGTCGCTTTGCTTGAGCGTTTCTAAAATTACATACAGATGATAATCTTTAATCTCAAAACTATTGCGAATATCCCGGGGGGAGGTAAGAATATGCAATCCGGATTCCTCGTGTACGACTGCATACTTCCCCACTTCCTGCGGTGACAGGTTTATCCGCAGGCTGTATTCCTGCCATTCTTCATGACTGAGCGATTCAATTGGCCGTCCGTCATACGCGGCAAATCTTTGAATCTGTTCGTTAATCTGCTGGACCCATGTATATAGATTGGGGGTTCGCGGCAGGTTCAGGGTAGTGGCAAACGTCCCCAAATCGAGATTAAAATCGACCGCCAACACCTTATACGGTCTGCCCTCGATCTGCTGCTGAGAAAAATAGATTGCCAACTCGCGGGACAAAAAAGTTTTGCCTACTCCCCCTTTTGGCCCGTAAACCGTAATCATTTTCTTCTTTTTAGGCTGTGCGGGCGGGTAGGAACCAAAATCATTTTGCCTTGGCACAGCGGACAATGGCTGTATCGGTTGAATTGCTTGTATTGGCTGGATCTGGATTAACTGATTGGAAAAAGCACCATGGCTTGGGCGATGAATCAGGGAACCGGCAAGAAACTCAAGCTGATTTGCTTCAATCGGCTTGGCGATTACCCAAACCCCTAGGCTGCGCAAAAACGGCTCCGCCATAAGCTCCCGCGGCATGCAGGCGGCAATGCAGACAATCTCCGGAAAATACAGCCGTACCTGTTGGCAAATAACCGCCGCCTCCGCTCCAGGTAACCCCTCTCCCCCCACGATGACCATATCGGGCTTGGCACTCTTGATAACAGATAAAATCTCGTCTGCCTGGGTCACTTCCTGGCATACGGTAAGAACAGGGCTTGCCGCCAGCCTGCCAGCCAGTTCCCGATTGGAGGTCGAGTCTGCGTCAATTAGCAATAATCGCTTGCGTTGATCCCCTATGTTCATTCTTCCACCTCTTGTGTACTCCAGCGTTTTTTGGTTTTCATCAAGGCATTGGCGAATGTCAGGTCACCAATGCCATGGGGCTTTGACTCCATGGAGGAAGCTTTGCCTAAGTGAATCTTGCCGTAGTGGATGGCGTGGGTTAAGAGGACAGCTTCTTCCAATCTGAGCGCAATGGTGACACCGCTCAATTTCGGGTTCTCTCCCTCCATCTCACGCTGCAAGGAAATAACCGGCATGGATCGGAGCAATAGTCCTGTATGTGCCCCTTGTTCATCTTCAAACGAAGCGTAAACATGCACTTTATCTCCAACCGTCAAATGCGGAGTGACTCCGACAATGTTGTCAACGGCGATACTCATGCCGGTTGTCGAATCGGGCAGTTGGGCATCCATGTTTTCCTCGTCGTCTTGTTTGACATCACTGGTTAACAGCGGTACTCCTCCTGTCAACCGACGGATAACCGGAATTCCCGCAATTTCTCCTCTTTGCGACCAGGCAATCAGCCCTTCAATCGGCGGCTGATTGGCGTCGCTGATGCTGAAACCGCCTGTGATGATAGTGGATGGTTCGATCATCTCCTCCGACAGCTTGCTGCCCCCTTCTACCGTAATCCCCTCCTTTAGCTTGATATAGGTGAAGGTTGACGGCTTTACGATCTGGTAGGAACCGAAGGCAACGGTTCCCGCCAACAACAGGATGGCCATGAACCGCACCGGATGGATGGCTGGTAGCTTCATAGCATCGCTCTCCGTTTCTCTAGGTACATCTGCTGGTTCTACCATATCGGTAACGGTTGGGACAAAAAAAGCAGCGTCATATCAACGCTGCCTAACCTAATTGCCAATATAAAAATAAAGTTAAATTATTTGTAACATTTCCCAGAGTTAAATTATGGTAATATCATCTTGATTGTAATTATTTTCCGTAAGTGATAGTTAATGTAAATAAAAAGTAATATTTCATGTAATTCAGAAATTCAATTTGAAGAAAGGATGATCTAAATGAGAAAAAGATTCGGAAATTGATTTTTATGCTCAGCTGTTTTATTTGCTGCACTTTTTTCTACTGTACAAATTCATCCAGAGACTACATATGCAAAAAACTAAACAAATGAAGGAAATCAATAATGGACAACAAACATACGTGGAATCGGAAACATATAGTAAGCAAAATAACCCTGAAAAACTAAAAGAAATAGTTGTTCCAGACAAAATTAAAAAGCAATTAGTGGAACCCGATGCGGAATTAACTTCTTATACAAAAAGCAAAACCTTTGCAATAGTTGATGAAGAAGGTAATACATCAATTATTACGAAAGATCAAGCAAAAGAAATGAAAGAAAAGTTCAATGTGAACTCATTGACCGAATTAGTAGACAATGAAAAAGCTAAAGAAAAATTAAAGAAAGCTAAGACTAATAAGCAAAGTAAAGGAAAAATTAAACCACGTGCTCAGTATGACTCTGACAGTGTTTACGTTTGGGACATTACAGGTGAACTATACACCTATACCCTTTCTGCCTATAATGGCTATAATTCTCGAGCGCAATTTTTAGCTGAATATACAGGTGTTACTTTACTCCCAAATGGGTCTGATGATAAGAATGACTTCATATCATCAGGGTGGGGATCCGATACCTCTATGTTCATTGAGTCTCTTCAAGCATGGACTTATCATACCTTCTACGGAGGCTCTACTGGTAATTAATCTATTAGAACTGATATACCAAATAATAGACAAATTTACACCGCTAACCAAATTTCTCTATTTTATAAAGACATATTAAAGGACTCAAATGGTAATTCTTATGTCGCAACAGATGCTTTTCTTAATCTAGTTGTTAGAAAACAAACAAAGTCAAATCAGGAAGGCTGGGTAAATACCGAACTAGGTCATACCTATACGTACACAACAATCACTCCGGAAATTTCCATTTCTTATACAACTCCATATGATGTTACTATTGGGTACACTGCAGGTTTCTCAGAAACTACAGAGGTTAAAACTGTACCAAATAGCGCTCAATTTCTATTCTAATGTGTTTTAGCAGCTCTATTTTCGAATGGAGCTGCTTCATTTCTATTCTAATAGGAGATTTTAAAATGAAAACCAATAGATTAATTTATTTGATCTTGAGTGTTACTTTGTTTGTTCTTTCATTTGGCTGCAGCCAACAAAAATATGTGAACCATGCTGGATTGGTCAGCCAAATTAACAGATACTACGATAATCTTCATGATCCAATGGATTACAATCGCTCCGTAAAAGTTCTCTATTCGAACACAGCCGAACATCGCAAGAGTGTCCTCATACTCGGAGCCTATTTGATTTCAAAAGGTTATACCGTGAAAAAGATAGGCGCTCCCAAATATCTTCAAGACGACAAGAATGATTGCGTCTATGAAGTTCAGGTTGAAATCAGCTATCCGCGTGACAGCTTCGCAAAGGATATCCCGCCGCTTTCTACTGCCGAAAAAGTTTGGATAGACAAAGAACAAGCTCTAATAACCAAAATTCAAACCAGTGACAAGTTTATTTCTTCAAGAGCCTTAAACTATATTTTTACTGAAAAATATTGATACAACATATTTGTTGACTACGCAAAAACCCGCCTGTTTGGCGGGTTTTTGTGAATCTTCCCTGCATTTCCTTACATTTTTCCTACAGCTAACCTTATTTCCTGCCGTGATCCTGCTGCACCAACTCTTCCGTCAACTCGCCCGCGGCGATCATTTCGGCGGTTTCCTGAAGATCTTTTAACGGTTTAATCGTTCTCTTCATTATGTAATAGAACAGGCCCAAAGCCAGTAAGGTGATGATAATGGTAATCCCCATCATCAACGGCAGGCTTTCGGCAACTACTTTAGCCCCAATTGTATCTACCTCGCTTGCATTGACATCTACTCCAAGAATGCCGATTATTTTGTCCTGCTTGTTGGTAATCGGAACAAACCCGGAAGATATTTGCCATATTGGGGGTCATCGACGATATCGGTACTCGCTGTCTCTCCCTTTAATGTCGGGGCTACCATTTCTACCGTGGTACCGGTACTTTCGTCTCCAATTGCCCGAAGCCATGTCGGAGTTCTTCGGCTGCCCGGCGATCGAGAGATGAAGCTTACCGTCAGAAACTTCACAGGTATATACATAGAGTGCTCCTGTCTTCGCCCGATAATCATCCAACACTCCCCTAAGTCCCCAGTATAAATCGTTTTCCTTCCTTTGTGTCAAGAACTGTTCGTACTTGCCCGGTCAAAAATCTGTGTAAACAACAAAAAGAGAGCAGAGCGCCCTCTTTTTTCTGTACAGGTTGTTATGTGCTCATATTATTTATTTCGTTCGTAAATCAGCCTGAGTCCTTTTAGCGTCAGATTAGGATCGACCTTATCTATGCAGCGGGTCTCGTTGGAAATCAGCTCAGCCAAGCCTCCTGTCGCCACTACCTTCGGCTCTGTCTTGGCTTCCGCCTTGATTCGCTGCACAATTCCTTCTACCTGGCCAACAAACCCGTAATAAATCCCTGATTGCATGGCGGAAATAGTATTTCGTCCGACCACGCTCGATGGCTTGGCCAGTTCAATCCGCGGCAGCTTGGCAGCCCGGCTGTACAGTGCTTCTGTCGAGATGGCGATCCCCGGTGCAATAGCGCCTCCCCAGTACTGTGCCTTCTCATCTACGTAACAAAAGGTTGTCGCCGTGCCGAAATCGACAATAATCAGCGGCGGGCCATAGTAATGGATGGCCGCAACCGCATTTACGATCCGGTCCGCTCCTACTTCCCGCGGGTACTCATATTTGATATTCAGACCTGTTTTGATGCCGGGACCAATCACGATTGGTTTCTTCTGGAAGTACTTCAGGCACATCCGCTCTATCGCGAAGTTCAACGGCGGGACTACGGACGAAACGATAACGCCCTCCACATGCTTGAATTCAAGGCCGACACTGACAAACAAATTGCGTACCAGCATGCCGTATTCGTCCTCGGTTTTATTGCGATCAGACTCGATCCGCCAATGAAACCGCAAATCTTCTCCCTCATACATACCCATCACGATATTGGTATTGCCTATATCAATCACCAACAGCATTGGCTCGACTCCTTTTATCTCTTCCGTTGGTTGAGATCCAAACTAATATCAAGGGCACGAACGGAGTGGGTCAGGGCTCCCACCGAGATAACGTCAACACCGGTTTCGGCAATAGCGCGAATCGTCTCAAGGCTGACGCCTCCTGATGCTTCGACAACCGCTCTGCCTGCGATGTAGCTGACAGCCTCTCTCATTTGTTCAAGCGGCATGTTATCCAGCATGATAATGTCAGCACCCGCGGCTACCGCTTCTTCCACTTGCGCCATTGATTCCGTCTCTACTTCGATCTTCATCGTGTGCGGAATGGCCGCTCTGGCTGCTTGTACCGCCTGTGTGATGCCACCTGCTCCTTTAATGTGGTTATCCTTGATCATTACCGCATCATATAAAGCATAGCGATGGTTATGCCCGCCGCCCACTCTGACGGCATACTTCTCCACCAAACGCAATCCCGGTGTCGTTTTGCGCGTATCAACGACTCTTGCCTTGGTTCCCTTGATCTCGTCTGCAAACTGGCGGGTACGGGTGGCGATCCCCGACAGTCTTTGCAGCAGGTTAAGCGCCAGTCTTTCACCGGTCAGGATTGATTGAACCGAACCGCTTACTTCGGCAATGGCCTGTCCTTTTTCGACGAATGCTCCTTCCTCCACTTTGGAGGTAAAAGTAAGGGAAGGGTCAACTACCTCGAACACCAGCTCCGCAATCGGCAAACCGGCGATAATACCCGCTTCCTTGGCATAGAGAATTCCGATCCCCTGCTCCGTCTCCGGAATGGTGCTCGCTGTGGTGATATCACCAACCCCGACATCTTCGTCTAACCACTCTTCAATTTTGCGTCGAAGCTCTCGTTTATTCCACATCGGGATAATCACTTTCCTCTCGAACACCGTAATGTATCGACTGAATCGTATGCTTCCGCCAAACCAGGTCATCCCGATTCGGAAAATCCAGCCGGTAATGTCCGCCGCGGCTCTCTTCCCGAAGCAGGGCGGCACGGGTAGTCAGCATTGCAGCCGTAAGCAAATTTAAGAATTCCAACGATTCGCGGTCACGATAATGATACTGAAAGAAACGCTGCATCTTTTCGATCTCGCTGATTGCCTTTAATAACCCTTTGCTCTCACGTTTCAAACTTACATAGCGAAGCATCAGCTTTTGAAGTTTGACCCGCTCCTGTATCGTGCTCGGCGCTTTTTTCTCCCGTATGTCCTCCGTACGAGCTTGACAGACGGAAGTCAACGGAGACAAGGCCTTGATTCGCTGAGCGATCCGGTGGCCAAAAACGACAGCCTCTGACAAGGAATTGCTTGCCAAACGATTAGCGCCGTGTACACCGGTACAAGATACTTCTCCGCAGGCAAACAGTCTTGCCGTAGAGGTTTCTCCATGTTGATCAGTACGTACACCGCCCATGATATAATGACACGCCGGAGCTACCGGAATCCAGTCTGTCACCATATCCAAGCCGTATTCGAGGCATTTTTTATGAATGGTCGGGAAGCGGTGTTTGATCAACTCCTCCGACTCATGCGTAATGTCGAGATATACATAGGAGGAATTGGTTTGCTCCATCTCAGATACAATGGCTCTGGCTACAACATCGCGCGGTGCCAATTCTTTTTGCGGATGGTACTTATGCATGAAGCGGTCTCCGTTAATATTGCGGAGAATCGCCCCTTCCCCGCGGACGGCCTCCGAGATGAGAAAACGCGGAGCACCCGGATAGTAAAGCGCTGTGGGATGGAACTGAATAAACTCCAGATCCTTAATCTCCGCTCCAGCCCGATAAGCCATGGCGATTCCGTCACCGGTAGCAATGTCAGGATTGGTTGTATAGCGATACAATTGTCCTGCTCCGCCTGTTGCCAGCACGGTAGCATATGACTCAATAAACATCAGCTCGTTATTCGGCTTCATGACGACTGCCCCGACACATTCGTCTTGGCAGGTGACCACATCAATTGTAAAATGATTCTCTAATACCGTGATATTAGCTGTTTCAAGGACTCGTTTGGACAGCGCACGCACAATCTCCGCTCCCGTAGCGTCACCCTGTGCATGCAAAATCCGCCGTTGGCTGTGTGCGCCTTCTTTGGTAAGCTCATATCGTCCCTGTGAATCCTTGTCGAATTGAGTGCCGTACGCAATCAATTCTTTCAGCCGTTCAGGCCCCTCATGGACCAGAATATCTACGGCGTCATACGAACACAAGCCCGCTCCGGCAATCAATGTATCCTGGCGGTGCAGTTCAGGCGTATCGGATTTGGCGGTAACCGCCGCAATCCCCCCTTGCGCCCATCTTGTGTTGCTGTCATCGAGACCCTTTTTGGAGATGAGAACAACATTGGCGTACTCACTGATTTGTAAGGCCGTGTACAATCCCGCGATTCCTGCCCCCACAACGACAACATCCGTTTTGAGACGAGGCAGCTGTTCCAAATCAAAATCGACTATGTAACGAGGGATCATCTTTTCCCCTTCTCTCTGTCAAGCATATGGTTCATGTCCAACTCATTATAGCAAATCCATCCCCAACTGAAAAAGATTGGGGAAAAAATCATGGAAAAAGGAGGTGCAAAAGAAAAAGGAGTGCCTGCCACGCACTCCTTGAAATCATTTTCTTTTATTCTTCAAAAACGATCTCCGGTATTTCCGGCTCTTGAACTAGCTCTGGAATCTCGAGTTCTTCCTCAATGACAATTTCCTCTTCCAGATTCTGAATTTGGGGTTCTGACCAGAACGTACGCTGGAGTAGCTTTCCATCTCCAAAAACATAGAAAACAGTCGCCTTGGCGTCATAAGGCGTCCAGAGGACAAAAGGCCTTTTGCCTTTTGCCGGTGTAGCCAAATGAGCGCCTTCCTCTCCACCTGTGAAAATAATTTCCACCGTTTGGTTACCATCGATACTTACTGGTGTCGGGACGGTTACATAATTGCTTCCATTTCCTTTGGCCTCCGTCGTTGTGGGAACACCGTTAACCATGATTTTGCCAGCCGGAATGGAGCTGCCCGGCAAAACTGCTGGCGGTGTGTATACCGTGATCAAATCACCTGGATTGAGCGATCCATTCTGCGATAGTTGGAAGGTAAAGCGATACTCTGCATTAGCTTGAAGCGGATCTTTGGTTGAAACGCTCATCTCCAAATTTTGCAGGGTCGTTCCGGCAAATTCATAGGTTAATGTTCCGCGTCCATCGTAGGATGTCCACACAAGAAACTTTTGCGAGCCTCCGCCCGGATTGCGCAGATGGGCTCCTTCGCTTCCTCCCAGAAACTTGACTTCTACAGCTTGTCCTGATTCGATATCAATCGGCGAAGGAATCACCACATAGTTCCCATTCACCGGAATATCTGCTGCCGTCGGATTTCCGTTAATGAGAATTCGGCCTGCCGCAATCGCAGATCCCTGTGGAAATACTCCTTTGGGAGCATAGATTATGATACTCCGTCCCGCTTTCATGTCCCCATTGCCGCTTGTTGTGAATTGGAAGGTGTACTCTACATCCTTCTCTCCCGCTGCAGTAGAAGAGGTATTCATCGAGAGATTTTGTACAGGTATCCCCACAAATGGATAGGTTATGGATTCCCGCCCGTCATAGGCCGTCCACACCAAAAACTTCTGCATTCCGTCGCCCGGATTTCGGAGATTGGCTCCTTCCTCTCCACCAAGAAATCTGACTTCTACTGACTGCTTCCCGCCTATATCAACCGGTGTCGGTATCATGACATATGTTTTGTTAACGGGAGTATTGATACTGGTTGGATTTCCGTTGATTAATATTCGGCCTGCCTCTATGCTGTCTACCTGCGGAAACACCCCGACCGGTGCATAGACAAAGATATAATTTCCCGCTCGTAGACTGCCATTTTCTCCAGTTGTAAAGCGGAAGGTATATTCTACGTTTCGCTCACCCGCCGCGTTAGACGCGACCGATAAGGATACATTCGAGACAGGTAAGCCAGAAAAGGTGTACGGAATGGTGACTCGATCATCAAATGTTGTCCACACCAGAAATTTCTGTGTTCCTACACCCGGGTTCCGGAGGTTTGCTCCATCTGCTCCTTCTAAGAAGATGACCTCCGCTGATTTTCCTGATTCTATCAAAACAGGAGAATAAATAGTGACATAAGTTTTGTACGTTTTCGTTTCCGATGTCGTTGGGACCCCGTTTACAAGAATTTTGCCTGCAGGGATAGGCTGTGCCGGAAATACGCCAGACGGCGCATACACATAGATCAGATCTCCTACCCTCAGCATACCGTTAGGACTTGTGTTAAATCGAAAATGGAATCGTGCTCCTTGATACCCAGCCAACGCCGGAGATGCATCCATCGTTGCATCTCGCAAAGGTTCACCGGTAAACACAAGTGTGGAAGTGATTTTTGGATAATTGGCTGTAATAATCGTGAAAGATTTGGTCCCGATCCCCGGATTGCGCAAACCGGCACCGTCTTCACCACCTGAAAATACGATTTCCACCTGTTGGTTTGCTCCGACAGCTGTCGGGAAAATGATTTTTACATAGTTGTTTGCATTTCCTTTGCTGGGGGAATCAGTCGGAACACCATTTACCGTAATTTTACCCGCGGGAATTTCTTTATTTAAAAACACCCCTGGTGAAGTCGCAAACGTCACGTAATCCCCTTTTTGAAGTGCCAATTTACCCGTACGAAAAGAAATTTTGTACTCTACATACGGTTGCCCGGAGACATAGGAAGAGGAAGTGATCGCGAAATCACTTAGGGCAAGCGGAAGATCAACAAACGTATACGATATACTTTGCGGCACATGTTTATTGGTAGATACGGTAAACGTCCATTCACCCGGTCCCGGATTGCTTAAGTGAGCTCCTTCTGATCCACCGTTTATCAGAATGACTGCATCCTCTGCTTGTTTCAAGTTGATCGGCAAAGCAATTTGGAGGGAAGCTGTATCTTGCTTAAGTGCAGCAGCCGGAATCCCGTTAACCAAGATATCTTCCAATTGAATCGGTTCAGAAGGAATAACTCCTGATGGCATGTTCACTGTTACGACATCTCCCTGAACAAGCGAGGCGTTCCCTGTATTAAATTTGATCTGATATTCCACATCTGTTTCATTCGCAACGTTCGAATCGGGAGTGACGGACAGCTGTTGTAACTCTTGGGGAACAATCTTTTCAAAAGTAAGACTGTAGGAAGATTCCTTGTGTTTGTTCGTCTTTAACCGAAAATCTGCTTTTCCTGAATCGGGGTTGGTAATGCCTGCCCCATCTGTACCGCCTTTGAACCATACCTCAACCACTTCTCCGGGGGCTATATTCGTCGGCAGTTTTAATTCCATTTGACTTCCGTCTGAAGCAATGATCATTTGCCCGACACTTACATGGTTCACCTCAACGGCACCGGAAGAGGGGATCTTCGAGAAAAAACCGGGGGGTGCAGAAATCGTCACCGTATCTTCTGTGCGCAAGCTGGCTTCCCCTGTGTTAAACATAAATTTGTATTCGACATTGGCATCCTTGGGAAGATTGCTGCCCGAAGTAATGGCTAAATCATAGAGAGATGCTGCACGAAAAGTATATGTCGCAGATGATTTGCTCACTTCATCCGAAGAAATGAAAAAGCTCTTCTCACCGATACCAGGATTGGTTAAACCCGCCCCTGAATCCCCTCCGGAAAACAGAATGACTGCCTTTTGTTTTTGATTAATGTGAACAGGGGAAGTAATATTTACGTAACTTTTCCCGTCCCCTTTGCTTGTCACTTCAGTTGGAATACCATTGACGGTAATTTTTCCCGCTTCAATGGCACTGGGCAGCACACCCTGTTCGGCAAAGAATGTGATGGTATCTCCTTTTTTGATCTTGCTCTTTTTTCCTAATGTGATCTCTACTTTGTACTCGACATTCGTTTTCCCCGCCAAATCAGAGTTGGGTGTAACCGTAACGGTAACCGGTTGATCTGGCTTGGCTGCCCGTACTGGTCCAACAGTCGTAAAAAACAGGCAAAGCAGGCTAGTTAGTAAGAGAACAATCAACTTCTCTCCCATAGTAAACTGTCTGCTAATCATCATGGTAAACCCCCCTCTTTTGCTTTCATAGGCTAATGCACAAGCCAATAACCAACTAACTTGCCGTACTCATCTATCACGGATTTTTTCATATCCGGGTCCTTCCACCAGCTATCAGGCCGAAACGGGCTGCTTGTCGATTGGCTAGGAATCCATCTCAAGCTCAAACCTGACTTTTCTGTGACGTGGTTGATCGTCCACATGGAGCGAAGCATATGGTAAGGGGAAGTTACGATAATGCCTGATTTATACTCCTTCCGCCTTGCCAGTTCAACGGTATGAACCGCATTGTCATAAGTACTGTAAGCATCCTCATCCAAGATAATCGCTTCCGGAGGCACCCCCTTTTTGAGGGCTGTATTTTTCATTCTTCCTGCAGAGGAGTAATTCCCTTTACGGCCGCCCGAGAGAAAAATCTTGGGAGCATACCCCTTTTTGTACAGCTCAATGGCATGTTCGATCCGATCATTTGAACCGGCAAACACTACAATCATGTCCGCTTGTTGAATCGGCTGTTCTACCATAAGGCTTCTACCCAAGAATGTCAGAAATTCTGTCGAATAAACCCACAAGCCTGCACAAATGACTGCGGTGCAGCTCAAGACAATAAGAATCCATTTAAATCCTTTCCTTACCCGCTTTGCTCTTCTTACTTGCCTGTATTTCTCTACCCTGCTGTATTCCATGGAGAAGTAACCCCTTATGTGTCCGATTAAGAAATATTACTCCATTCTAGCCACAGCCGTTTCTTGAGAGGCTAGCACGAGTTCGTTACTCACCGATTGCGTCTCTGGCTTTTCCAGATGCCGGTACATCGGATCGTGATAGGTTGGTACAATCTTCATCAAGAATTGCTTTACTTCATCATGTGCTATGTTCGTTTTCCGTATCTTCTGCTCAAGTACCCGCAGCATGAAGAAAAAGTGTTCTCCGTCAAAATCAATTGGTTTTTCAACATAAATCCGATTATGTCTGGTGGAGGAAACTTCACTGTCCGTCAGCAGCAACTCTTCATACAGCTTTTCTCCCGGACGTATTCCGGTATAGACAATCTTGATGTCCTTCTCCAGTTCCAGACCGCACAATCGGATTAAATCTTCTGCCAGCGATACGATTTTTACAGGTTTTCCCATATCCAGCACAAACACTTCTCCGCCTAAAGAGAAAGCTCCTGCTTGAATCACCAGTTGGGCAGCTTCTGTCACAGTCATGAAATATCGAACCATATTCGGGTCGGTAACGGTAACAGGCCCGCCTTCTTTTATTTGCTGTTTAAATAAGGGAATAACACTTCCTCGACTGCCCAGAACATTGCCAAAGCGGACAGCGGCAAACTTGGTATGGCTGGTCTTGTCCAATTGTTGGATAATCATTTCGGCAATTCTCTTGGTTACACCCATCACACTTGTTGGATTCACCGCTTTATCAGTAGACAGCATTACGAAATGAGTTGCCCCAAACCGGTGCGCACACTCCGCCACCACCTTGGTCCCAAAGATATTGTTCTTTATCGCTTCGATGGGGTTATTCTCCATCATCGGCACATGCTTATGGGCAGCAGCATGGAAGACGACATGTGGTCGATACTCCTGAAAAATGCTCCGGATACGGAACTCTTCTTGTATATTGCCAACAATGACAGTTAAGGGTAAGTCAGGGTGCCGCTTTTTCAGCTCCATCTCGATACCATAGAGACTATTTTCACCGCGTCCCAAAAGGATCATCTCCCGAGGGTCAAAACGAGCCACCTGACGACAAATCTCCGAACCAATGGAACCGCCTGCTCCGGTTACCAAAACCACCTGGTTCGTTACATAGCTGGCGATTTCATTCAGGTCTACGTCTACAGGCTCTCTGCCGAGAAGATCCTCTACCTGCACATCGCGAATTTGATCCAGATTTACTTTGCCGTTGATGACATCTTGGATACTGGGAACAAGCTTGATCTGTACTTTCATTTCCTTGCATATGTGAATAATCTTGGCTACTTCCTCCTTGGAAACGGTTGGCATCGCGATTACAATGAGATCGATTGACCGGGTTTGCACAATATCCTGAATCTCTTTTCTTGTACCAATCACGGGGATACCCACGACACTCATATGTAACTTTTGGGGATCATCATCAATAAACCCGACAACGTAAATATTTTGATTCGCCCCTTTGCGGAGTTCTTTGGCAATGGTTGCGCCCGTGTATCCTGCTCCAATAATCAGAGCGTTTTTTACCTTACACTTTTTACGGCGTGCATAATCATCCAGATACACGCGTATAAACAGGCGGGAGCCCCCGATCCACAATATCATGAGCACCCACATCGTAAGGAAAACGGAAGGAGGAATGAAAATGTTGACATGAAGGGAACGCAAAACAACATATGTGCCAGTGATCAGCAGAATGGATAGCGTGATTGCCCGAATAATGGAAATGAGTTCTCCGATGCTCGCATATTCCCATACCCGTCGATACAGGTTAAAGGCAAAAAATATGCTGACGGTAATAAACAGGCTGATGGTAAGAAGATAGGGAATTCCCAGACTAAAGGTGTAGGGAATGTCACCTTCGAAGCGAAGCAGATAGCTTATGATAATTGTGAAATAAATAATCAAAGCATCCAAAAAGACAAAAAACACTACTTTTTGCCGAATATTCACGATAATCGCCTCTTTACTGCCATATAGACACCACCGTTCTCTGTGTTTTCACCATTGCAAGCAATCTTTTATACATTCAATAATTCGCTCTTGATCCTCAGGCAGGAGATTAGATCCCGAGGGCAAACAGATTCCCGTCTCAAATAAACGGTCAGATACACTTATCCCTTCCTCATGGGGATAGTAGGTACAGGTTTGAAACAACGGTTGAAGATGAAGAGGTTTCCACACCGGTCTGGCCTCTATCTCGTGCTGCTCCAAAACATCAATGAGGTCCCCGGCCGTTTTCCCGCATTCTTCCTTGACAATTTGGGCAACGGTCAACCAACGCGTCGAGAAACCGTAACTTGCTTCCGGCATGAACCTGACTCCTTTCAAGGAAGACAGGCTTTGTTGATAACGAGCGAAAATGTTTCTTCTTGCTTCTATTCGTTCAGGCAGCTTTCGCAGTTGAGCCCTTCCAATCCCCGCGAGCACATTACTTAATCGATAGTTATACCCCATCTCTTTGTGCTGATAATGTCTGACAGGTTCACGGGCTTGAGATGCCCAATACCGAGCTTTTTCCAATGCTTCCAGATCGTCGGACACCAGCATGCCGCCACCCGAAGTAGTAATGATCTTGTTTCCGTTAAAAGAATAAATCCCAAATCGACCAAAAGTACCGCTCGCCTTGCCTTTATAAGTAGCCCCCAGCGATTCCGCTGCATCTTCTATGACCGGAACGCCAAAGGAATCACAAATCTTTCCGATCTCCTCCATGTCGGCACTTTGTCCATAGAGACTGACAACAACAACAGCTTTGGGGAGCTTACCTGTCTGATTTGCTTCATTCATGGCTCTTTTGAGCGCCTGCGGGGACATGTTCCAAGAGGATGGCTCCGAATCGATAAACACAGGTGTCGCGCCCTGAAACAGAATGGGATTGGCACTGGCGACAAATGTTAGAGTCGAGCAAAAAACCGTGTCGCCCACCCCCACCCCCAATAAACGGAGTGCCAAATGAATGGCAGCCGTGCCGGAGCTAAGAGCCACAGCCCCCCTCACCCCAACGTAATCAGCCAACTCTTGTTCAAATCCTTCCACATGGGGCCCCAGCGGAGCAATCCAGTTGGAAGCAAATGCTTCGGCAACATATTCCCGTTCCAAATCCCCCATATGCGGAGGAGACAAGTAGATTTTTCGGGTTTTCGTCAGCATCCAGTCTCACCTCCCTTTTGATCTTGATTTCTCACAATCGGCTTGGCTGGTACTCCAACAGCTACACAGCTTTCCGGTAAAGTCTTGGTTACAACGGCCCCGGCTCCAACAATGGTGTTGGAACCAATCTCGACTCCTTGTATGACAGCAGAGCCTGTGCCTATCTCGGCACCCGTTCGAATAACAACTCCGCCCGATATATTGCATCCCGGCAAGACTGTGACAAACGGCTCAATCACCGCATCATGTCCAATCGTACAGCCATAATTAATCAAGGCGTGATCTCCGATGTGAATATTGGTGCTTACCACACTATTGGCGCAGATGCATACCCCTTCTCCGATCACTACTTCGTCTCCCACTACCGCTGTGGGATGGATAAGCGTGGCAAACTGTACGTGATCATAATGGTTTGTTATGTATTCAACCAGCTTCTTTCTGGTTTTCGACTGTCCGACTGCACACACCACCGATACTCCCTGCAAATCTTGTGCTGCCAACATGTCAACCGTCCCCAACACAACGTGCCCATTTAATCTCTCCCCTGTTTTGAAAGGATTATCGTCCAGGTACCCCAACAGCTCCCATTCACCCTTCTCCCGATTCAAGTCTTTGATCAGTTGGGCAGTCTCTCTGCCTTGTCCACCTGCTCCAATTATGATGATCTTCTTCATCGCTCTCCTCACTTACCCATCTGCCTGATTTAACTCTGAGCCCATAAATTCAGGCATAGTTGCATTTTCCTGATAGCTGATGCCCTCTGCTCGCAATACTTTCTTGACTGTCAACAACATGATTTTAAGATCTAACCAGATAGATCGGTGTTCCACATACCAGATATCCAAAGCGAACTTCTCTTCCCAGGTGAGTGTGTTACGCCCATTTACCTGAGCCCAGCCGGTGATACCCGGCTTCACTTCATGCCGTCTGGCTTGTTCCGGGGTATAACGTGTCAAATACTTCATGAGCAGAGGTCTTGGTCCGACCAGGCTCAGATCTCCCTTCACTACATTGAATAATTGGGGAAGCTCATCCAAACTCCATCTGCGCAATAAACGCCCCAAAGGAGTAAGCCTTGCCTCATCCGCCAGCAGGGCACCATGGGAATCATACATATCTCGCATGGTCCGAAATTTATATATGGTAAACGGCTTACCATGCAGTCCCGGCCGAAGCTGTCTGAATAGGATCGGTGAGCCAAGCTGGGCACGAATCAACACGCCGACCATTACCATAATCGGGAGGAAGATGATCAGGGCCGTTATCGCTACCGCCAGATCCAATACTCGTTTAAGAAGCTTGTCCAACACATCAACCACTTTCCTTTTGCAAAATTAGCTTGAGCTCCTCTTCGTAACGATAAGCAAGTCTTTCTCTTGAGAAGTTCTTCTGTACAAATTCATATCCGTTCTTACCCAATTGCTCCATTAAAACGCGATCATGGTACAGTTGAAGAACTCGCTTCTTAAAGTCCTCCGGATCTTCCGGGTCCACATAATAACCGCATTGAGACTCTTCAACCAGTTTTCGGGCAACCCCATCAATTCCGAGAATAATCGGCTTCGCACAAGACATGTAATCAAACACCTTATTGGGATATACAGTCTTAAAGGTTTCAACCTTCTTCAGCACAGCAGTACAGATATCCGATGCACGGCAAAAATCGGGAATGCTGGTCTTTGGCTGGGAAGGGATAAACAAGATGTTGCTCAATCGCTTTTCTTTGGCATAAGCCTGTAGGGCCGTTTTTTCCATCCCATCGCCAATGAGCAGAAATACAAGATCGGGGATATCCTGACAAATTTCTGCTGCTTTGATGAGAGAAAGCAGATGATTGGCTACGCCGTGAGCTCCTAAATAGGTAATGACAAATTTACCTTGAAGCTGGTATTGCTCCCTTACCCAGTTTTCTTTGGAACCGGGCTGGAAAATATCGAGATCGGCGCCATTGGTGATTTCCACAATTTTCGAAGGATGTACGCCTTTTTTTTGAATCAGTGTTTCGCGAAATGCCGGGGTTAGCACATTAATTTTGCGAGCAGTACGGTAACAAAGCTTTTCGACCAGATAAGCCGCGCGTATCAGCAATCTGCTCTTCAATACGCCTGTATCTATTGCCGATTCCGGCCAAAGATCCCTTACCTCAAAAACAAGAGGAGTCCTCTTCAAGAAACTGGTAATAACACCTGTAATGCCGACGAACAAAGGGGGAGAGGTAACGATCATGACATCGTGTTTTCCAATATGAAACAGACAGGCCCAAAGAGAAGAAAAGGTAAAAGAGAAGTACGCCCATAATCGACCCAAAAAGCTTTTGTTATATCCTTCTGAGACAAAGCACCTCCATATCGTAACCTGCTCAGAAATCTGCTCTTTCGTGATAAACTTGCCTTTATACTGCTCTGCCTTTTGTCCTGTTGTGTAATGAACAGTTCCGGCTACCACAGTAACGTGATGTCCCTGCCTGATCCAATACTTGACGAACTGGTTGAAGCGTGATCCCCCGGGATCGTTTTCGCCCAAGAAATACTGGTGGAGTAAAAGAATTTTCATTCGCATCGATTATAAACCTCTGTCAAAATGGTCATTTTCACCTAAACTTATAGAAATTAACAAAAAATATATAAGGAATTTTTAATCCTCAAGACGCTAAACTAATGTAGACACTACATAATAACCCTTTTGTTTTGATTACTCCAACTGACACGGATCGTAGGGGTTGTTGGTTGTTCACTACACGAGAACATCCTAGTTTATTCATATTATTAATTCAATTTAATCCACCCCTTACTTGTGTAGACATAAAGTCCTTCACCCTGCCCATTAGGATTCCAATTTACACCATCAGCGTAAGCAATTCTACCAATCTTTGCTGTGGGTGCAGAACTCCGAACTGTCATATCAATATTGCCTGCATTAACCAATGCATAGTTTCTCATGTCTTGATTTGAAATCCATCCTCCGTTTGGTTCATGCGATAAATACTTAACGGATAAACTACTATAATTAATAATCGAATTATTTCCTGTAGGATTATTATTCAGAATATAATTTGATAAGTTTGTCATTGTATTACCCATAATTACATTTGATCCACTTGTAGAAGTAATTTCTATCCCAACATTTCCATTTTCAAAACGATTATATGCCACTTGGCAAATATCGCCATTTAATCTTACACCCGTATCAAATAGTTCGAATGCTGACCCTATTACAACTATATGATTTGTATAATCGGTTGCCACATCTACACCAATCTTTACGCCAACCGTCCTTGAATTTATTAATCTAATAGAATTGGAACTGTTTGAAAATTTAAATCCTGTTGATAAATTTTTTGTTGGAATCCCATCAAGCATTTGCACTCCATTTATTGACACATCGTAACATGAGTTATAATACGAGGAGTATGTAGTCCCATCATCAAAGGAAACCCCTATTCCTGTCGATTCTCCACCAATGATATTTACTCTATTTATTTGGCTCATATAAACGCGAGCAAATTCTATACCTATTGTTGTTTCCTTCGACATCTTTAAAGTTAAGTCTTCAATTGAAATATTTCCTATAGCACTAAATTCCTTATTGTAAATGGCGATCCCAGTTCCCGTATGGAGAAGAGTTGTATCAGTTCGACTAACCCCTTTGATTTTAATCCCATTCTTTAAATATATAGTTTGAAAATTATATGTACCTTTTGGAAAAAATACAGATCCACTACTGGCAGAATTAATGGCTTCCTGTATTGCAGCAGTATCGTCGGTTAAGCCATCGCCAACAGCACCAAAATCTTTAACATTTACACTTTCGTCGGACGAACTTGTTCCATTACTCAAGATTTCTGTCGTTCTTGTGTTGCTCTCATCAGAAATAACAGTAAGCTCTTTACCATTAATATTTGCAACCTTTTCTTTTCCTTCGTGATCAACTACGAGTCCGTTGGCAATAGATATTTTGCCAGTACCAGAGAAACTTTTTGAATGGAACATGAGTTTAATAATCTTTTTACTATCACTATTAACTTCATTTTCTTTCTCATCATTTATTACAACAAACCTTATGGCTCCATCGTATACTTTAGTTTGTTCTTTAATTTTTATTCCCTCTTGGGCTGGCTTCGCTGACTCAAACTCAAAAAGGTTAGTATCATAGCTAACAATGAAGTCTTCTATATATAGCTTCTCAGCTTTTTCAACAATTACATTAGCAAAAAATTGTTTTCCATTTTGAATTGTAGATACCGACTCTATTCCTATGGATGGTTGCTCGATAACGTTGTTTTTTTCCATCATTTCCATTTCTGGTATTGCTAAATTTATACGATTTCCTTCAGCGCCATTGTTTTTAGTAATCCTAATACGATATTTTAAAAACGGTGTATCATTATCAAAAATAAATTCGTTTGAACCACCCTCCCATTTAGTAATATTTGTTTGACTATCCAATACCACCCAGGTATTCCCTCCATCATTTGACCCTTCAAAACTCCAGTCTTTGGGGAGTATCGCTATATTCCTCTTTTTTTCTTCAAGTCCTCCACTATAAATTACATATTTGGAAATAGTTTTAGGCTTGGGAAATTCGTATGCTAACCATCCAGTAGTGTCTGAAATCCCCCACCCTTGGTATCCACCCTCATAAAAGCTATTTATTCCATTGAATGCTTTCCAACTTGGTGCTTTCTCTAAGTTCTGGCTCGAAGTAACGGCACCTGACGGTAAATTTTCTGATTTCATAACAGGAATTAGATTTTTAGAGAATTCCTGTGCTGCCATTGAAGGGGTTATGGTAAACAAGAAAAGCATTAAATAAATGAATAATATTAAGCCAAACATATTTTTCATAAATTCATGTCCCCAACTCTTTATAAATTGTTTGCTGAACACTTATCTACTAAAGGAAATATTCCAAATAATGAAGTAAGAAGTTACTTCCAAAAAGATGAATTATGCATGTTTCCATGGATTTATTCATCCCGTTATTTCAATGTTGACAATATGAAATCATACTTCTGTGATAACAAATTGTTATAATCTTCAAGGTAGTAATCATCTTTAATTTTTCTACATTGGGCACTTTTCGTTTGTAAATCTTCCGGATTATTTTTTAGATGATGCAGTAGTTCTTTTAAACTCTCAACTCGATTGTCATCTACTGCCCAGCCAATCCCATTATTTACAACAAACTTTTCTAATTCAGTCTGTTTAGCCACAATAATTGGCAACTCGCAAACGATTGCTTCATATAACTTGTTAGGCAAAGCCAGCTTAACGTTTTCATAGGCGATATCATAAACGGAATATACAATGTCAACTTTCCCGTAAATGTTCAGAATATCTTTCGTGTAATCATAGGCGCCTGTTATTTTTACAAAATCACTTACATTATTATTCTGGATATATGTTTTAATTTCACATGCATCCGGCCCTTCTCCGGCAATCAAGATTTCAAAAGCTTCCTTATGATCTTTTACGGCATCGATTAACTGCAGAATTTGCTTTTTATAACGAATAAACCCCACATACCCAATCACAATTTTCTTGTTAGGTTCAGCTTTTTTATAATTAGAGAAAAGCTCCCTTGAGGGGACATTTGGCATAAAAAAATACTTATCTTCATCTATAAACCTGCTGTAATAGGCATCCCAGAAGTATGGGGAAGTAAGAATTAGTAGCTCTATCTTCTTCGTTATCATTTTTTCTATGAAGATCAGTCCCCGTCTAACTACTTCCTTATAACCTATTTGATCGTTAATAATAAACGAGGGCAGATCACCAATCTCATAAATTATTTTGATATTATTATCGAAGAAGATTTTATAAAGAAAGGCAGTAAAAAGCATGTCAATATTACCTACGTGTAGAAGTTGAGGCTTTATCTGTCTTATTTCTTTTAATGCTTTACATAAAAAAATCGGAAAATGCAGTAATTTTTTGATACGCTTACGTACGCTAACCTTCAACAAAATAGGGATCACCTTCACATTATCAGGTAACGTAAAGGGTGTATTAATTCCGCGATCCCAGTAAAGAACGTATGTTTCTATTAATTTTGAAGTGGTTAATGACATTCTTTTTATAAATCTGGGATTTGGATCGTTTGGATATAAAAATACAAATTTCATCAAATTCCTCCATTTTTATCAGCTTCTACTCAAATAGAGAATTCTCAGCAATCCATAATATAGTAAATCGTTTAAAATAATAGAATAATTGTCGAGAAAGGGGATGGATCCAATCAGAAACGTATATCTGGGTGAATTATTTTTTGCCTTATTTCTGATGTCAGGTTTTTTTAAAGGTGCATTTGTTAACATCCCTTTCGATTTAACCTTGCTGTTCCTTGTTTTATCTGGCTTATCCGCCCTAAGAAGATTTTTTCTTTACCCTCGTATTTCCAGGGAGTTATTTTTGCCCATTGCTTTTTATTTCGCTTTGGCTAGTTGGATTTGTCTTAGCTACTATTACAGTACAAGCCATATTTACGCTCTCGAAAAAATGTTGAAGTTTATCTTCGTAACTGGTTGGGCATACTTCGGAGTTTTTTTCCTAATTAAATCCAAAAATTCACTCTTAAGATTCTTACATTCTCTAGCTTTTATTTCTCTTGGAATGGCTATTTTTGCTGTATACACTCTCTATGTGAGTATCAGTAGTGGAGTTTCCGGCTTTGTTGGAGTCTCAGAAGGGAATTACTTAGGGTTAGGCAGATCCGCAGGAATAGGCTCTTTGATTTTTATCATTCTGTATATCTTGGGGAATACAACCAGATTCATTAAAGCCATTGGATTTGTTGGTGTTCTCCTAACTTCAACTTCGCTTTTAGGGTCCGGTTCAAGAATGCCGTTAATAAGTTTATTGCTTCTGATAGGGTACCTCTTCATAGCTTCCGTAAAGTATAGATCAGGCGTTATATATGTGCGAAAGGGGTTTACAAATTTTTTGGCGTTTATTCTAATCAGTTCTTTTGCTGCAATTGGAATATTTTCTACCGGCGCTTTTGATACGGTTATGCACAGATTAGAAGTGTTATTAACCGAAGAAAACGGAGGGGCGTCAGCAGCAGCGAGAATAGAGCGATATGAAACCGCAATGGATATGTGGTCTGATCACCCAATTTTAGGAGAAGGGATCGGAAGTTTTCCTTTGGCATATTCAGATAAAGACCAAAATGATTACCCTCATAATATTTTCCTCGAATTTATGTCAGAACTAGGTATAGTGGGATTACTTTTATTTTTAGGGTTACTTCTTGCATCCGTTTATTATGGGACAAAGGTTCAGCCAAAAAATCTTATGTTCTTTACGCCTGAGCAGTCTGTTCTCATTCTGGTAATGGGATTTTTGCTGATAAACGCAAATTCGACTGGAGACATTAATGACAATAGAATGTTATTTACTTTCATCTCTCTCCTTTTTTCTTCATCAGAATTATTTAACAAACAAGAAGTGTACAAAATTGATACTTAAGATTTAATAATAGCCATCTGCTTCCTTTTTGGGATCGTTTAATATGACTCCAAGAATGTTCGAATAGACCTTCTCGAGTAAAATTTTTGCCTTTTTAGCCGTAACTTTATCGGTTTTTCCTGCATGAATAACCAGCAGCACTCCATCGACCTTCGTTGCCAGAACTTGTGCATCTGTAACCGGAACAACGGGTGGAGTATCAATGAGGATATAATCAAACGTATGTTTAGCGTTTTGCAATACTTCTGAAATCCGTTGTGAGCTAAGCAGCTCGGCTGGATTGGGGGGAATTGGCCCAGACGGAAGAAGATACAACCCCTGAATGAAGGTCTCTTGGATCACCTCTTCGAACTGGTCTTGCCTTGCCAAAAGATTACTTAATCCCATCTCGTTTGATAGACGAAAAAACAGATGAGTATTTGGGTGTCTCATGTCAGCATCTATTAATAAAACCCGTTTTCCTGTTTGAGCCAGTATTATGGCCAGATTTGCTATGGTCGTAGGTTTTCCTTTTCCAGGACCAGAATTTGTGACGAGAAGAGTTCTGATTTCCCGATCTACAGAACAAAACTGAATATTCGTCCGAAGAGTTCGATACGCTTCAGAAATAGCTGAACTTGGATCCATAACTGTCTCTAGTTTACGATAATTCCCTCTTACTATTTTATTTTGATGCTTATCCATTCTGCTTACGGCCACTTCTTGCTCAGCTTGCTGGATGTGTTTTTGACGAAGAGATTTTTTTTCAAATCGTGGATGAGACTCTAAATTGACGGGGATACTTCCTAAAACAGATAAACGTAAAATTCTTTCTACTTCTCTTTCACTGTGGAAATACTTATCAAAATATTCTAGCAAAAAGACAATTATGGTGCTTATCATCATTCCGACGAAGACGGCGATTACTATATTAATTAACGGTTTCGGTTTAACAGGCGCAAGATCATTCTCTATCTTTGCAATCGCTAAAATTTGTACGTTATCAACATTCATGATGGTGAAGATTTGCTGTCTAAAAACCTCAGCAATCGTATTCGCAATTTTTACAGCCTGTTCATGATTTTTATCTTGTACGGTAATGGAGATAACTTGCGAATTTTTTACCCGGCTAACCGATACCTTATCGGTTAAACTATCCAGGGAGGTAGTTAGTCCTAACTGTTGTAAAACCAAATCCATAATACGAGGGCTTTTGATAATAACGCTATACGTTTCAACCAATTTCAAATCCCTGTCTATGTCTGTAATTCGATATCCATTTTCTTGATTTTTTTCCGAATTGTTCACCAGAATTTGAGTAGATGCTTGGTATATCGGTGTCATAAAAAAATAACTGATGATTGCAGAAATTACTCCTGCCAATATCGTGACAGTCAAGATTATCCAAACTCTTTTTCGGATTATTGCAAGTAACTCGCTCACATCCATTTCAACTTGTCCAAGTGGTACCATCTCTAGCCTCCGCAGAGTAGCTTGATGAGCCTGTTTTCCTATAGATCAAAAAATCATGAGCATATTTTATGAAATAATACAAGAAAAAACATAACTCGACAAAAAATAGGTTACCAATAACTGTGATAAGTTGTAAACTCTTTCCTGAATAATTAGGTCTATTTTACTATATCAATTTGAACAAAGGGAAAGATTTGCGAGAAGTTCAAAAAAACATAAAAAATAGCAGCCAGCCTATTAAAGCAGGACTGGCTGCTCTTCTCCTTCCTACCGCAACACAGACGACGCCATCCGTACATACGTGTGACGTTTGCCGCGGATTACGATGGAATACTGCATAATGTTTTCCGGGATGGCAATTCCCGCATACCCTGCATCTCCGATGTGATACATGTCTGTTCCCGCCATCTTGCTGTACAAAGCAATTTGACGGAGGGTTTGTTCATCGGCTCCCTCTTGGCTGGTACCTGTCGCCAAAATTGTGAGGGCACCATGCCGGTGAACGGTCTGCACCAGCTTCTGGCAGTTCTCCAGCGTGATGCCCGGGACTGTCCCCGGCGAAGGAAGCAGAATCACGTCCGCACCCGCTTCAATAAAAGCGGCAATATCTGCTTCTTTGACAATATCCTCGCCTGCTTCTTCCGCTACACCTGCCGCATGCATTTTGCCCGCCAGAATCAGGGTTTCCTCTCCCATAACCGAACGTACGGTAGAAATGGCGCGAATAATCTCCGGGTTGGTCACTCCTGTTTTCGGATTGCCGGTTAAGCAAACGAAGTCGAACCCAAGATTCTTTGCTTCACGGAATGTCTCTGCAGTTGCCGTACGGCCGATCGGAAGAGTTACCAACTCCTCGGCCTGCTTGGCATTCGGATCAATCGGCTCCAGATTCAACCCGACAGGACGGCCAATGTATTGCTTCAATTGACGAATTACCTGTTTGGGGTCATCTGTTTCAAGTCCGCTGATCATTGGATGAAACACATCAAAAAAGTTAAGCAGGATCATATCCGCTCCAAAAGCTGCCGCAATCTCGGCGTTCGTTACATTGCCAAGCAGCGGTGAAACAGAGCAGATCACTTCAGCTAACAGCACCCGGCCTTCTGCTGCCCGAATAGATTGTTTTAATTCCTGGCCGTTCATTTGTGCAAAATCAGAGGCTTTGCAATCAAGGAATCGTTTCATCGGCTGACACAACCCTTTCCTTATTGATTTTCACCTGCTTTATGTAACGGAAGGAAGCCTACTTCAAGGGTAGGCTTCCTCTGAATTTCTTACAGTTGTATTTCCTGCAATTGTATTTCCTACAATTGTATTTCTTACAATTTCTTAATTTCATCCTTCAGCATTTCGGATTGAGTGCCAAAAACAATTTGCACACTGCCTTGGCCCAGCTTCATCACGCCAGACGCACCAAGTGAGCGAAGTGCTTTTTCATCCACAATTTTATCGTCTTTGAGTACGAGACGCAGACGAGTGATGCAGGCGTCAATATCCTTGACGTTTCCTTTGCCGCCGATCGCTTCCAGTACGCCTGCTGCCTTGTCGCGCAAGCTGGAGCTGCCGCCACCCGTTTGAGCACCCTCTTCATCCAAATCATCATCTTCGCGTCCCGGTGTTTTGATATCAAGCTTCACGATCAGGAAGCGGAACAGGAAGTAGTAGACAACCCCGAAAACAAGGCCAATCGGAATCATCAGAAGCGGCTTGGTAGACAGCTTGTAGTTAACCAGATAGTCGATCAAGCCCGCTGAGAAACCGAACCCGAGCTTAATACCGAGGGCGGTAACGATATAAGCGGATACACCGGTCAAAACCGCATGGATAATGTACAAAAGTGGAGCTGCAAACATGAAAGCAAATTCAATCGGTTCGGTAATACCTGTCAAAAAAGATGTCAAAGCGACCCCGACGAAAACGGAAGAGATCATTTTTCTTTTCTCAGGTTTGGCCGAGTGAATAATCGCGAATGCCGCAGCAGGCAGAGCGAACATCATGATCGGGAAGAAACCGGTCATGAACATACCTGCTGTTTGGTCACCAGCGAAGAAACGGGTCAAGTCACCATGCACCACTTTACCCGCAGCATCGGTAAAGCTTCCGATCTGGAACCAGGCAATCGCATTCAACACGTGATGCAGACCAAATGGAATCAACAAACGGTTAAAGAAGTGGAACAATGCGGCCCCAAGCGCGCCCAGGCTTACAATCCAGTTACCGAAGTTGTCGAGCGCCACTTGTATTGGGCCCCAGATTACCCCAAATACCAAGCCAACGATTACCATGGAAAGAGAGGTGACAATCGGAACAAAACGTTTGCCGCCGAAGAACCCTAACCAGTCCGGCAGCTTAATATCGTGGTATTTTTTGTACATATAGCTGGCTACGCCACCCGCGAGAATACCACCAAGCACTCCCATGTTCAATTTGGCGTCGTCGGCAATCCACGGCATGGCAGCAGGAACTTTGGATAATACAGCGATAAGTACCTGATACGCGATTACTGCTGCCAATGCCGCTACCGCATCACCGGCGAAACCAATTGCGATACCGATAGCAAAAATGAGTGCCAAATTGGAAAAGATCGCGTCACCACCTGCCAACAAGAACGGGGCGACATACTGGTTGAGAAAGCCGCCGACAGCAGGACCAAGATGGAACTCTGTCTCATAGTTGATTGCACCGAAGCGCAACAGCAAAGCAGCTGCCGGCAAGGTCGCTACGGGAAGCATTAACGACTTCCCGATTTTTTGAAGAAAAGCCAACATACCGAATACCTCCTTTTTTGTTTTGGTTTTTTTCAGAAAGTAACTCTCCTGCTGGAGGAGATTTACTAACTGCCCTTAGTCATTCATACGTTGATTGAGAGAAGAGCTTAAGGAAACGGCAGAATTCCTTCAGACTAAACAATTCTCTTGAAGCAAGGCGGCGGCGGCCCGATCCACGATCAGCGTGACATTCGTATGCAGCTGCAGGATAGAGGCCGGAATCCGCGGGTCGGCTTTATCCGTGAACATTTTCTGAATTGCTTCTGCCTTGTTTTCCCCATTGGCCAAAAGCAGGATGGATTTTGCTTGCATAATGCTGCGGATTCCCATGGTGATTGCCCGCTTTGGCACTTCTGCTTCATTATCAAAAAACCGGGAGTTGGCCTGAATTGTTTCGTCGGCCAGCTCTACAATGTGGGTAGGAAGCGTAAACACTTCATCCGGCTCGTTAAAACCGATATGTCCGTTGACACCAATGCCTAGAATTTGCAGGTCAATCCCGCCTGTCTGGGCAATCTGTTCTTCATACTGATGGCAAATTGTTTGTTGATCGTGAAAAATTCCAGGCGGAAAGTGAATCCGCTTTTCATCCATGCCGATGTGGGAGAATAAATTGTCCCACATGAACCGGTAGTAGCTTTGCGGATGGTTGCGTGACAACCCGATATATTCATCCAGATTGAAACTAATCATCTGATCGAAGCTAACTTTCTTGCTTTGATACATCGTGATCAATTCGCGATACAATCCCAGCGGGGTACTGCCGGTGGCAAAGCCGATAACCGAGGCAGGCTTTTGGGAAAGTTGGTTGGCAACCAGTTGCGCGGCTTTCTGACTTAATTGATCGTAATCTTCTGCCACGATTAACCGAATCACGTTAATGCTCCCCCTTGTACACGGTCGTTCCTTTGACGACGGTTTCCATTACTTCATAATCAGGTGTCAACACCGCCAGATCGGCATCTTTGCCCGCGGTTAGACTGCCTTTTGTCTGTTCAAGTCCCAGCTTGAGAGCAGGCGCCGTAGAAGCCATATAGACGGCATCCGGCAGAGGAAGTCCGATTACTTCCACCATATTGTGTACGGCACGGTTTAATGACAAGGTGCTGCCCGCCAAGGTTTGATCAGCCAGACGAGCAATGCATTGGCGGACAAACACTGCCTGGCCGCCCAAACTGTACTCACCGTCAGGAAGCCCTACAGCCCGCATGCCGTCACTAATGAGCAAAAGTTTATCGCGGCCCTTTAGCTTATACAGGATATCAAGCATGCAGGAATGGCAATGGACCAAATCGGCAATCACATCGCACGAGGTGTTCTGCATCGACATGAATGCTCCGACTACTCCCGGTTCGCGGTGATGCAGGCCGCGCATTGCGTTGAACGCATGGGTAAAGTGGGATGCTCCCTGTTCCACTGCTTTCTCTACCTGATCATAAGTGGCTGCCGTATGCCCGATTGAGCAGATAATTCCCTGCTTCGTCAAGGCGCGAATCGCTTCCAGCGCCCCAGGGATCTCCGGCGCAATCGTTACCACACACTTCAGGTCGCCCAGCCACTGCAGTACCTTCTGTACCAGTTCTGGTGTCGGATGAGAAATATATTCCTCATTTTGGGCTCCTTTATATTCATGGCTAATCCATGGCCCTTCCAGATGCACACCGAGAATTTGTGCCCCTGCTTGTAATTGTCCTTGCTGTTGACGGATCATTTCCAACACATGCTGAATCTCATCAAGCGGTGCTGTCATGGTGGTAGGCAGGAATCCGGTCACTCCGAAACGGGCCAAACTGCGGGAGATCTCTGTCAAAGCTTCCTCGGTTCCATCCATCACGTCAAAACCGGCATTGCCATGAACGTGAATATCGATAAAGCCCGGTGACAGCCAGCAAGAGGAATAATCATTTGTTTCTTCGTCACCGCTATAGGTATAGTCGCTTTCGGCTCCCGCAAATTGAATGCGCTCCCCGTTTATCACGACAATCCCTTGCTCCACTACCCGATCCGGCAAAATAAGCTTGCCTTTGTATACCTTTTTTCTCATAGCCATCCCTCTATTTCAGGATTAACTCCATAATTTGATCTCGCCCGGCCTGAACTGCCTTGTCTGTCAAATGCTTGCAGTTGGCCACTTTGTCACCGTTTGTGATCAGCACCGGAGTAATCGTGGAGTACCCGGCCTGCTCAATTACCTGCAGGTCGACTTCAATCAATTTGTCTCCCGCGTTCACCCGATCGCCAACAGCCACAAGCGGCGTAAATCCGCACCCCTCCAGCTTGACCGTATCAATGCCGATATGCAGGAGAATCTCCAATCCATCGTCTGAAAGGATACCGATCGCATGATAGGTGCTTCCCAGATGGGCGATTTTCCCTTTGACCGGGGAAACCAGTGTGCCTTCTGTCGGTTTGATCGCCACGCCATCACCAACAATTTTTTGGGAAAAGACAGGGTCAGGAACCTGTTCAAGCGGTATTACGGTACCCGTCAACGGGGATACAAGTGAAATTGGTTGTTCTTTGGCCTTCTTGGAAAAGAGCTTGCCCAGCATCTTGCAGATCCTCCTTAAGCTATTATTCTTCCTAATATTCCTTTAACAAAAAACGAGGCATGGGCCTAGAATAGCAAAAGATTGTTTCCTTTGCTCCCTTTGGCTCATGCCTAGTCGAACTAGTGACACGCCTTCGCTTTTTAGTTCTCTTCTTTATTCAGCGTTAACCGGTAGAGATGCATGGCAATATAGCCAACTTCATCCTCCGGTACCTCTACCTCTAACCGCTCCGAAATCAATTCCGACAGTGATTGGGCCAGTTGATAGGAATCCCCGCATATTTCTCTGATGCGATCCATCAACGGATTCAGAACCACTTTGCCTTGACGAATTCGCTCAACGGCAAATCGTAAATGTGTGATCAAACGAAGGTAATCCATGCTGCCCTTTTCAATCCGTATGCCTGCTTTTTGTTCAACCTGCTCCACCAATTCCTTGATCAAGTTGGTAAATTTGACGGTTTTAGAAACAGGATATGCACTGGCTGCCGAATGTATGTGCAAGGTGAGAAAACCAGTTTCACTTTCCGGAATGGAAACGTGAAAACGCTCTTCAATCATCCGGGAAGCCTTTTCGGCAAGCGCAAATTCCTTGGGATATAATGTTTGAATCTCAAACAAAAACGGGTTCACGATTTCGAGTCCGTTTTGCAAGCGCTGAATGGCAAACTGGATATGATCAGGCAGCGCGACATGGACATGTTCGTTCAATTGGGGGCTTAACTCTTTGGCGACCAGGGCAATAATCTCTTCCGACAACCCGATAATCGATTCGTCCACCTGATTCAGCAAGTGACGATATTGGCGGATGTGGTTCTGATCTTCCAGCCTGAACTTCTTTTCGATCCGGTTGTCTTGAATGTCCAGTTGATCACCCGGTTTCTTGCCAAATCCAATGCCCTTGCCGAGCAGGATGATCTCAGCGTTGGTAAGAGATTCTTTGACGAGTATGACATTGTTGTTAAAAGTCCGTTCAATCCGATAGTTGTTAACATCAGCCACGTCAGAATCTTCCCTCCTTGCTGACAAAATCAAAAAAGCCAAGAAAAAATCTTTTCATCAAAAAAAGATCTTTCTTGGCTCATGCCCGGGTTTACCAGTAACACGCCGTATCGCAAGTCGTTAAGCGCTTTCAAGTTCTCACTTTTATCATAGAGCCAGATGATATTCTTGTCAAGAAAAGTTTCTACAAAAAACGGCACTTTTAGACACATGTCTTACATTTGCCATAGATTTCGAATTTATGTCCGGTTACCTGAAAATCAGGCGGCATCTCCTGAACAAAATTCATCGGACAAGCCTCAAGTTCCGTTGTTTTCCCACACGCTGTGCATATCAGATGGTGATGGTGCCCATGGGAACAAGCCAGGCGAAATTTCCCTTCTCCGTCCAGTTCCGTCTCTTCCAGAATACCCAAATCAACGAATGTAGAAAGATTGCGGTAAACTGTATCGAAGCTAAGATTCGGGTAATTTTCCTTCATCTGCTCCATGATCTCTTTGGCTGACAAATACCGTTTCTCCTGGGCACAAATGCGAATCATTTCTTCCCGTTTGCCCGTATATTTGTAGCCGCGATCCTTCAGCATTTTCAGCGCTTCTTCCAGATTCACAGTCATCTCTCCTTCCTTAACCCGCCCGTCCATAGCTAACACTGCACCGGGTGGAGCCACAAATCATTTCGCGAACTTTGCCTTCACCCGCTTGCCCGCAAGTACGATCACCAGAATCAGTACAGCCATCAACACTATGGTTCCACCTGATGCCCAATCCCACAGATACGACAGATAAAGACCAGACAAGACGGCTGTCTCGGCAAACAGCACAGCATAGAGGATCGCTTGCCGAAAGCTTCCGGCAATTTGCAGGCTTGCTGCAACCGGTAAAGTGATCAAGGCAGAAATTAACAATACTCCGACAATCCGCATGGATGCGGCAATTGTCAAAGCAACAAGAATCATAAACCACAGGTTGATCGCTCGGCGGGCCACACCGGAGACTCTGGCGAATTCCTCGTCGAACGATACGGCAAAAAGCTCCTTGTAGATGAGAAAAACAGTGATTAAAACAACGGATGCTACACCAATCAAAGCCAAAAGATCATCAATTGTCACCGTCACGATTTTTCCGAACAAATACGAGTACAAATCGGCGTTAAAGCCTTGGGCAATGCTGATCAACACCGTAAATAGCCCAAGTCCGCTTGATAAAATAATCGGAATGGCCAAATCCTGATACGCTTTGAACACTTTGCGCAATCTCTCAATGAACAAAGAACCGACCACCGAGAAAACCATCCCGAAGTACAGCGGATTGACAACACCAAAAAAAGCGATTTTTTTGGAAACCAACA
Source organism: Paenibacillaceae bacterium (assembly GCA_041920465.1). Taxonomy (GTDB): domain Bacteria; phylum Bacillota; class Bacilli; order Brevibacillales; family Brevibacillaceae; genus Brevibacillus_H. The sequence goes on from JBHGXW010000075.1 coordinate 45,245, forward strand.
AACCGGTTGCCACCCCGGCAAGCGTGACATGGGATAGACCATCAGCCATCATCGACAACCGCCGAACGATCAGAAAAGTGCCAAGTACCGGACAGATCAAACCGATTAAAATCCCCGAAAACAAGGCATAACGCAAAAATTCATAATGCCACCAATCCGCTAACATACGATCTCCTTCCTCACAACTCCCGTTTTTATCGGCCAGCTTAATGGTTGTGGGCAAGCAGACGGACGGAGTCTCCGTACATGCTCTGAAAAATTTTCTCTTGGTTATGCTCAAAATCGTCAGTCGGCCCGTGAAAATGAAGCCGGCGCTGCAGACAGGCTACTTTATTCACCCATTGGATCATGACGCTTACATCGTGGCTGACGATCATCATCGTCATGTTGTTATCTTCTTTGAGAGAGCGCACCAGTTCATAAAACTGTTCAATTGACTCCTGATCCACTCCGACAGTCGGTTCATCCAGAATAAGCAGTTCCGGTTCGGCAACAAGCGCTCTGGCAATAAACACCCGCTGCAGCTGGCCCCCGGACAAGCTGCCAATCCGCTCGTGAAGCTTCGGTAACAGTCCGACCCGCTTTATCACATCTTGAACCTTGCGATGATGGGCCGCATTTAGCCGGCGGAACAATCCCACCCGGCCAACCAGACCGGAAGCGACAACTTCAGCCACTGTCGCCGGAAAACCGCCTGTGCCATGGGCAACCTGCTGAGCCACATAACCAATTTTTGCCCAATCCCGAAACTTCCCAACAGGCTGGCCAAACAGCTCAATTTGCCCGTCAGTGGGCTCAAGCAGCCCCAAAATCAGTTTCATTAAGGTTGATTTTCCGGAACCATTGGGACCGACTATGCCCAGAAAATCGCCTTTTTCTAATGTCAAATTTATATCTTCCAATACCTTTTTTCCATTCTCATATTGAAATGACACGGATGACAAGCGTACGATATCTCGTTCATTTCCGCTCATACTATCAACATCCTTACTTAGTGGTTGCACCACTTTGGGTACTTTGTTATTGCAGGGCTTGGCGCAGCGCTTCCAGATTTTCTCGCATGATGGTGAAATAGTTTTTGCCTTGCTTCAGTTCATCCTCCGTCAAGCCTTCCAGCGGGTTCAGTGTTGCCGTTTTGGCCCCTGTTTCGCGTGCGATTACTTCCGCCACTTTGGGGGAAACAAGCGTTTCAAAAAAGATCGTATGAATCTGGTGTTCCTTGACAAGATCAATCAACTGCTTCAATTTTGACGGAGATGGCTCGTCGGCCGGAGAAATTCCGGAAATCGCAATCTGCTCCAAACCGTATTTATGAGCCAAATATCCGAAAGCTGCATGGGACGTCATAAACTCCTTGCGCGGTGCTTGGGAAACCATCTCTTGATACTCTTTATCCAGTTTATCCAGCTCTTGGGCCAGTTTGTCAAAGTTTTTCCGGTAAATATCCTGATGGGATGGATCAGCTTTGATCATCGCATCCTTCACTTTGGCCGCTTCCGCTTTCAAAAGCGTCGGGTCAAGCCAAATATGGGGATCAAGTCCATCGTGAGAATGCCCGTTTTCCTGGCCCTCGTGCTCATCTTGGGACTGAAGCAGGGTAAGCCCTTCCGCGGCATTGACAACCGCCATTTTGGATTGGTCAAATGTTTGCAGCGCTTTTTCCACCCATGCATCAAAAGAGGTGCCGCTGTAGACAAACACAGATGCATTGGACATATCGACAATATCTTTCGTCGTCGGTTCGAAATCATGCGGTTCTACACCGGCCGGAACCACGTTTTTCACTTCTGCCTGATCTCCGCCGATTTCGGAAGCAATGAAATACAAAGGGTAGAACGAAGTATATATAAGTAACTTCTGACCATCTTGCCCAGGAGATGATTGGGCTTGGTTTGGCGCGGAAGCGGAATTGCCGCAAGCAGCCAATGAGACGGCTGACAGCACCAAGATCAAAACAAGCAATATCGAATATAAACGCTTCATTATGGATTCATCCTCCCCGTTTCCATCTATGGCGATTTCATGACGCCGTCTACGTGACTTACTTATTATACCTATATGCTGGCGAATAGTAAATAAGACTGATTACGATTTACATCCGATAATCTGCTAATCTCCTGATTTATATGTTATAATTTTACTGATGATAAAGGAGGTCTACTAAATGAAGTCCATTCGTCTGCTCTTTCTCTTGCTTGCTTCATTCACTGTCGTACTGGCTGGCTGCGCCGCCGGACCTAGTGACCAAACTCCTCAGAATCACGCGGCACACTCCGAACATCAACAATACGCTCCCAACGGAGATTTGCAAGAAACTACCGCCTCAATCAAACAGCTTCCCACTTTTCTGGACAAGGTAGATCTCCGAATCAAGGATATTTACCGTGTAGCGGGAGATCATCTGGATGTTCTGCAGTGGATTCCTTGCTACTGTGGCTGTGCAGAAAGCGCCAATCACCTGAATAACGCAAACTGTTTTGTGAAAGAAGTGAAGGCAGATGGCTCTGTTGTCTGGGACGATCACGGAACACGCTGCGGAACTTGCATGGAGATTGCCGCCACCTCTGTTCAAATGAAAATGGAAGGCAAATCGACGAAAGAAATCCGTAACTACATTGATGATCACTATAAATCGGGATACGCGGCGCCTACGCCAACCCCTATGCCAGAGTAAGAATTAAACAAAAACAAAAAGAGCAGACGCCATAAAAAATGGTTTGTCTGCTCTTTTGTTTTTGGTGAGAAATACCGCTATTATTGCCGGATTAGGCCGGAGCCACTTCCAGCATTCGCTCCAATGATGCACGAGCCGCATTGGTTATGTGCTCGGGAACATAAATTTCCGGTTTCATGTTTTCCAAGGCATCTACGCATTTTTTCAGGTTGTTTACCTTCATATTCGGACAAACCAGATATTTGGATGCGAAGATGAAGGTTTTGTCCGGACTGTCCTTCTCCAGCATATATCTTGTTCCATCTTCCGTACCGATAATGAATTCCTTATGCGAGGATTCACGGCAGAACTTCAGGATACCTGTGGTCGATCCTACATAATCAGCCAACGCGACCACTTCCGGACGGCATTCCGGATGCACGACGACCAGCGCATTCGGATGCTGTTTCTTGAGCGTCACGATATCTTCAACGGAAAGCTGATCGTGCGTATTGCAGTAACCTTCCCAGATAATCATTTTTTTATCCGTGAATTGTGACACGTAATGTCCCAGATTTTTGTCCGGAACCCAGATTATTTCGTCAGAATCAATTGACTCAATCACTTTTTTCGCATTGGAAGACGTACAGCAGATATAGGTTTCCGCTTTCACTTCCGCTGACGTGTTGATGTAAGCCACCACTTTGGCGTTTGGATGTTGAGCTTTCAGCTTGCGCAGCCCTTCCACGTTTACCATGTCAGCCATTGGGCAACCGGCACGGTCATCCGGGATAATCACTTTTTTATTGGGATTGAGAATTTTTGCACTTTCTCCCATGAAATGAACACCGCAGAACAGAATCACATCAGCATCTGTGGTCTTCGCCTTTTGGGCCAAGCCGAATGAATCGCCGATAAAATCCGCTACTTCCTGTATCTCCGGTCTTTGATAAAAATGGGCAAGAATAATGGCATTACGCTCTTTTTTCAACTGTAAGAGACGTTCTTTCAACTCAGCGTTTCGTTGGGCCTTTTTTTCCAACGCCAAGGCTTCCATATGTCTGACCTCCTCCGTTACTCCCACATGTCGGTTTGTAGGGTCATTGTAAGCTCTTACTCTGTCAAAAGTCAATGTTTGATGTTTAGTCAAATTGTAAGAACTAGGAATTGGCCAAAAAATTCTCGCGGATAAATTGAGCCACTCCATTTTCCCGATGGTTCGGCGCTACGTATCGGGCAATTCGCTTAACCTGTTCGGTAGCGTTGTCCATGGCTACCGGATGCCCCACCGTCGAAAGCAGTTCCAAATCGTTGTCGGCATCGCCAAAAGCAGCACTTTGTTCAAGAGATATTCCCCATTTCTCAAAGAAATAGCGAAGTCCTGTCGCTTTGCTTACTCCCTTGGCATTTACCTCAAAATTAGTCTTCCCCGAAGAGGTGATCGTTGCTTCGTCCTTCCAACAGGCAAGCTGATCCCTAACCTCTTGCAGTTCATCCGTTTTGGTATGCCAGACAAACACTTTGACAACGGAAAGCTCCCCGGAAGAAATGGAGGAAAGCAAATCTCGCTCGGGTACGGGTTTAGACAAGTGATAAAAAGAAAAACGGCGGAGTGACAAGCCTTCACCGGAAGTGGTCTCTTTCAGCAACTCTTCAATTAGTTCCCGATCCTCCAGTACCATCCAGCGGTTGCTTGCCGTATCGTGAACCTCATAGTAAATTTTCTTTCTGCGAAGCCTGGAGATCGTGTCAAGCACAACCTCGGCAGGAAGCGGCGTACTGTCGACCAATTTGCCATCCTGTTCGTAAATAGCAGCGCCATTGCTGCAAACATAACCGTCAAACGGGAAATTATCAACCGGCAATTTGGCGGATAAATACGTCCGGCCTGTTGAAATCACCAGTTTTCGCCCCTGCTGCTGCAGTAAGCGGCATGCTTGCTTCGTCTCCTCGGACATCTGGGAATCTCCATTTAGCAATGTGCCATCCATATCGAACGCAATCAGCTTCACATTTTGAATACTCATGCTTCTCCCTCCTTTAGAAAACCCACCCAATATGTATTCCTATCTGTAAAAAAAGGAGCACCTGTGGCGCCCCTATTGTTCGTCTTTGTTTTCTTTGGTCTCAGCTTCTGGCGTTGTTTCGGACTTAGGCTGGATATGAACCACCACATCGTTTTTCTCCATTGGGTCTTTATCCAGTTTGCCATTTTCGATCAACTGTTTGATTTGCTCTGCATCCAGTGTTTCGACACGCAACAGTGTTTGCGCAACCAGTTCCAATTGATCGCGGTACTTGGTCAACAGCTCTTTGCAGCGTTCATATTGTTCGTTGATGATGCGCTGCATTTCCTGGTCGATCTCATAGGCGATTTGTTCCGAGTAGTTCCGTTCATGGCCGATGTCTCTGCCCAGGAAAACCTGACCTTGCGAACGTCCGAATTGCATAGGGCCAAGACGGCTCATCCCGTATTCGGTAATCATGCTGCGGGCAATTGCGGTTGCACGCTGGAAGTCATTATGGGCACCGGTGCTAATATCGCCGAGCACCAATTCCTCTGCGACGCGGCCGCCCAAAAGTCCAACAATCTTATCGAGAAGGTCTGACTTGGTGGCAAAGTAGCGGTCTTCTTTTGGCAGCATCACGGTATAACCGCCTGCCTGCCCGCGCGGAATAATCGTTACTTTGTGCACCATATCAGCATTTTTGAGATGATATCCGACAATGGTATGGCCAGCTTCGTGGTAAGCAACGAGACGTTTTTCGTCTTCGCTGATCACACGGGATTTCTTGGCAGGTCCCGCAATGACGCGGTCAATCGCTTCATCGATTTCCACCATGTTGATTTGCTTTTTGTTCTTGCGGGCAGTTAAAAGGGCCGCTTCATTCAGCAAGTTCTCCAAATCTGCTCCGGTGAAACCAGGTGTACGGCGGGCGATTACGTCCAGATTGAGATCGTCCCCCAACGGCTTATTGCGGGCATGTACCTTGAGTACTGCTTCACGCCCTTTTACATCTGGTCGGTCAACGGTTATTTGACGGTCGAAACGTCCCGGACGAAGCAATGCCGGGTCAAGAATGTCTGGTCGGTTGGTCGCGGCAATCATGATGATGCCTTCATTGGCACCGAAGCCGTCCATCTCAACGAGCAACTGGTTCAGGGTTTGCTCACGTTCATCGTGACCGCCGCCCAAGCCAGCGCCACGTTGACGGCCTACCGCGTCAATCTCGTCAATAAAAATGATGCACGGCGCATTTTTCTTCGCATTTTCAAACAAATCGCGAACGCGGGAAGCACCCACCCCAACAAACATTTCTACGAAGTCGGAACCGGAAATACTGAAGAACGGTACCCCTGCTTCCCCGGCAACGGCACGTGCAAGCAAGGTTTTCCCTGTTCCCGGAGGTCCCACTAATAATACCCCTTTGGGAATGCGGGCACCGACAGCGGCAAATTTGCGAGGGTCTTTCAAAAACTCGACAACCTCCACCAGCTCTGCCTTTTCTTCATCGGCGCCGGCTACGTCGTCAAACGTAACCCGCTTCTTCTCGTCGTTATACAGCTTGGCACGGCTTTTCCCGAAGTTCATCACCCGGCTGCCGCCACCCTGGGCCTGATTGAGCAAGAAGAAAAACAGAATAAAGATAATCACAAACGGAATGATTGACGTAAGGAAAGTGAGCCAGATGCTGTTGCCCTCTTGAGGTTTAAACTCAACTTTTCTGATCTTGCCTTGATCAATCTTCTCATTAATCATTGACAAAATATCGGTATCATATAGTGGAATGTTGGTATTGAACGAATCTTGGCCATTTACAGGTCTAGCCAACTTCCCTGAAACCGCATATGTACCCCCTTCGGGACGAAGAGAAGCTTCTACAATATTGTCACTCTTTAATTCGATGCGGAATTGCTGGTAATTCAACGGCGTCGTTTTATCAGTCCCCGAGAGGACGAAATTAACGATCCCTACCGTCACAAGAAAAATGAGTAGATAGAACCCGGTGTTGCGAAAAAAACGATTCATTTCTTACCTCCTCTCGCGAAAAAGACACTTTCCACATTTTATCACATAGATAGTGGTAATCACAACCGAGCTACTTGGTATATACTTCAGGCTTCAGAATGCCAATATAAGGAAGATTGCGATATGCTTCGGCATAATCCAGCCCGTATCCCACCACAAACTCGTCAGGAATCGTAAAACCGCTGTAGTCAGGTGAAATATCCACCTTGCGTCTTTCCGGTTTATTTAATAGTGTAACTACTTTTACGGATGCAGCGTCCCGATGTTTCAACAATTCCACCAAACGGCTGAGAGTAAGTCCGCTGTCCATGATATCTTCCACAATCAGCACGTGACGATTTTGCACGGAAGTATCCAAATCTTTGAGGATTCTTACGACACCGGAAGACTCTGTGCTTGCCCCGTAGCTGGAAACCGCCATGAAATCCATTTCGCAGCGGACATTCATATGGCGAAGCAAATCAGCCATAAACATAACTGCACCTTTTAATACACAAATGACCAAAGGATTCTTATCCTTGTACTCTTCGTCCAAAATTGCTCCAAGCTCCTTCACCTTTTCGGCGATTTGCTCCTCTGTAAGTAAGATTTCCTTGATGTCGTTATTCATTTAAATTAACCTCCCGCCAATCTTCTCCAAACTCCACTTCCACGTATATGAGCCTACTTGACTGCTCATCAGCCAAAGCAAGCGATGACCGCTTGACCCCAGGCAGCCAAAGGATGTCGTCCCCGGCAGTCAAAACCGGCAGTTTATCCCTCCATGATTGCGGGATTTTCGCATCAATCAGGATATCCTTCAGTTTTTTCCGGCCAGATAACCCTAATAAAGACATACGGTCACCAGATTTACGGTTACGTACGACAAGTTTACCAGGCAAACGATCCGCATCAAAAACTGCAGCGTATGGTGAAAATGTCGACCAATCCATCTCTTCCGAAGTCCATGAAGTATGAATGGCAACACCTGTTTCTTCAATCCAGGTGGTCCCTGGAACGACTAATTCATAGCAGTATTCAATCGGTTGAACCTGCTCATGTTTTCCAAACTGTATGTACGCATATTGCCGTCTTGCCAGCACATTGCCAGGCAGATGCACAGATGCAGACGGACTATCACCATCTATGATACGTAAAACGGCCTCCACATGTTGCGAAGACCATTCAGATTCGTTTGACAGATAACTTAATATTAGTGTAATCATTCTCCTTTGTAAAGCAAGGTCACATTTTAGCAATTTCTCACGGTTAATGACTAGTTTATTCAAATCTTTGACTACTATTACATCTCCTAGCTTCTCTTGAGAAACCATATCCAAATATTGGTCATCCAATCGGGCTGATTCCGCCAACTGAATCAGGTGTTCCTTAAACCGCGGATTCAGACTTGCCAGCAAGGGCATAACATCCAAACGCAAGCGATTTCTTGCATATTTACGGGAACGGTTGCTGCTGTCTTCCCGAAACCTTAGTCCCTGTTCCTCTGCGTATCTCTCCAGTTCCTGACGATACACCGTAAGCAAAGGGCGGACGATCTCAATTTCATTTGGAACCAGCCATCTTCTCGGCGGAATGCCGGCTAACCCTTTCAAACCGGTTCCCCGCAGCAAGCGAAACAAGATGGTTTCCACTTGATCATCAGCGTGATGGGCAACCGCCACTTTTGCTGCGCCATTTTTGCGGGCCGCCTCTTCAAGCAGCTTGTATCGGACGATCCGGGCCGCCTCTTGTGCCCCCAAGTGATGCTCTTTCATATATCCGGTTACGTCCCGCTCAAACAATTCATAAGAAACTCCCAATGATTGACAGAATTGCCCTACAAATTCGGCATCCTGCTTCGATTCCTCGCCGCGGAAGCCGTGGTTTAAATGAATCACATGCAGTCTCCAGTTGTAACTGTGCCTAAGATTCAGGCTCCAGAGAATATGCAAGAGGGCAATGGAATCAATCCCCCCGGACACCGCCACGATCACGGTTTCTCCCGGCTTAAGCAGCTTACCGGTATCAATTTGCTTTCGGACGTTTTGCAACAGCATTCCGCGCCACAAATCCTTTCCAAACAGAAAAAATGGAGAGACCCAAGATTAATCCGGAAGCAATCGCTCCCGCTTCCATCGACGTTTGCACACCAAGCGTAATTCCGCCGATGTAATCACCGTTCACAAACGCAAACATCGATTTATAAGCGGTTGATCCGGGAACGAGCGGAATGATTCCGGCAATACTAAAATTGGTTGACGGGACCCGTAATCGAATGGACAGCACCTGGCTGATCAGCGAGACGAACGTCGCCGCAATAAACGTGGCCAGGGCCAACTGGCTTCCCATTAACGGCATGAGGCGAAAAATGGCCCACCCCGCCATGCTGACGAAACCGCCCGCCCAAAGAGTACGAACAGGTACATTAAACAGCATACCGTAAGCAACGGAAGAAACTAAGCTTAAAAGCATGCCTTCCACCCACATCATGTCCATCACCTCGCAAATGATACGATAATCGCTGCAGCTATAGCGACGGAAAGAGCGGTCAAGATTGCTTCCGCTCCGCGTGATACGCCTGCAACCAGATCCCCTGCCATTAAGTCTCGCAACGAGTTGGTCACGGCAATCCCGGGAAAGAGCGGAAGCATGGTTCCGATTAACAGCAAGTCCAGGTGTAAGCCGGGGAATAACTTGTAACACAACAGCGAAAACAGCCCGCCGATAAACCCGGCCATAAATTCAGCGAAAAACTTAACCTGCAGAACCTGTTGAAAATAAAAAACCCCCAGGTTCACCAAGATGGCTGCCAGTGCCGTCGGCAAAAAATCAAACTTCGCGGCGCCGATTAACAACGCAAAAGAGCCGCTGGCTAAGCCAGCCGCTATATGTTGGAGCCAACTCGGATATAACGGTTTCATCTGATCAATCTGCTGCAGCCGTTGGTAAGCATCCATCAGTGTGATTTTGCCCGAGACAAATTGGCGCGATACCTCGTTTACCATTGTCACTTTATTCAAATCAAAGGCTCGGTCGGTAACCCGAATCATCCGGGTACGATCTTTGTTCTCTCCGCAGAATGAGAAGATGATACTGGTTGGTGTGACAAAACTGTTTACCCCATCCATGCTGGCGGCCTTCGCGATCAGTGACATCGTTTCTTCCACCCGGTAAGTTTCGGCACCGCTTTTTAGCATGATCTCTCCCGCGAGAAGACACGTATCCATCACGAGATCACCGGACAAAAACATCCGCATCCCTCACATCCATAAGTAATACAACGAACCGGCAAGCAATAAAAGAGAGGCTGCAAAGATGCCGCCAATCCATTTTCCGATTGCTTCCCCATCCTGTCTCGAAGCTGTCGCCGTCGTTTTGGCACGCAGAGCCTCTACAAGATCTTGCCTCATTTGACTGGTAGACTGATATTTGCCTCCAAGCGCCTTCGCAAGAGCCGTTCGATAAGGATTTAGGTCATTAACGTTCCGTATTATATCATAAAGAAGATGTAGGGTGCGCTCTGAGTGACGAATCTTTTTCCAAGCTTCCTCTCCGCTCACCAGTTTGATCATGATGACCGCCAATGAAAACAGATCATAGGAGACCGCCGCCCGCCGATCCCCCGCCATCCAAGCGGCACGATCATACTCCTCGGTAAATTGCCGTACAGCGCTGCCGATCTTGGTTACTCCGCCAAAGTCAATCAGGCGAAGCTGCTTGTCAGACTTCACCACCATGATGTTCTCCGGCTTCAAATCGCCAAAAATCCAACCTTGCGAATGCAGAATGTGCAGGCGGGACAAGAGTTGAATCATCAACACAGGCACCCACTCTGAGCCGACCCGTTTCACATAATGATCCAATCTCTCCCCTTCCACGTATTCCATGGCATAAAAGGCATACGACTTGTCGGAGAGAACAACATCATCGATATCAATGACGAATGGACCGACCCTAAGGCCGCCAACCGGTTGAATTTCCCGTAACAGGTTGACTTCCATGAACAAATCAAGCGGATCGGCACCAACCTTGACGGCTACTTTTTTCTCCCGGTTCGTTGAAGCAAGATAGACCGTCCCATTGGCACCGCTCCCCAATTCTTGCAGGATGGTATAGCAATGGCGGTGCCATTTTCCCGTAAAATACCTGGGTAATGGTGGTAGTGGCCGATTAGAAGACATGGTCCTGCAGGTATCCTTTATCTTCATCATCAGGTTTTGTGTCCAAGCGATATCGTTCTACCAGCCGCTCAGGCAATTCAACATGCTCGAATAATGCAATCGCCTCAACGATAGCCGGACCGGTTGGGGTGATACCGCTCATGGTCAGGCCCGCAGTTAATTGATGGGCCTTTTCTACTTGCTGTGTCCACGGGATACGGACATCAATATGTTTTTGTTTCCCAGGAAATGTACAAACCATCATTTTGCTGCTGCCGCTTCGTGAACGCAGGCTGATGCTAAAGTCGTGAATCGCTTGTTGAACTGCATGCAGCTTGCGTGTCATGCTTGCCGAAGTGTCAACCAGCATCACCACTTCCAGATTGCTTTGTTCACCCAGTTCATCCACCATGGTAGCTACCTGCATCCGTTTTTCCGGAGAAAGTTCTTCAACTGCAGCACTTCCCAAGATCTCTTTCAATTCTTTGTTTACCACATGATGAATCGTTCGCGTCATCGCTTTTCGCGTCAACATTTGCACCGTTTGGGCCAACTGGGTCGGATAGACGATGTCGCTTAATCCTCCGCCCGCCTGTGCCATCTCGCGAATCTCTTTTTCTCCCTGTTCACCCAGCTCATCCCGCTCCACGATGCCAATTACGTTCACGGTAATTCCCTGCTCCCGGGCAAGGGTAGCCGCTGCTACCGGACTCATTCCCACATTGGAGCAGCCGTCCGTGACAATCAGAATTTGACGCAAAGTCGCCAATTTCGCCATAAAAAATCTCCCCAATCTACTAGTCTTTCTACCATTATCGACGGGGAGATAGGAAAACATACGCTTTCTATACTCTTGACGCTCTTGATGCCCAGAATCAACTTACAACCCGCGGACGTTCTACCTTTTCCATGCCCTGCACATGAATCGCCGTCCACTGGGGCACAAAGCGATCAATTCGGGCTACCAGCACAGTCATGTCATCGACGATTTGACCGTAATGATGGCGAATTACCCTTTCCAGCAGCAGATCTGCCACTTCTTGCGGATCGTCCGTCTCCAGCTCCGAGATGAGTCGCTTCATCCAGAGTTGGCGGTTCTCGATGTGACGCGGAGCTTCATAGATGCCATCCGACATCATAATTAAAAGGTCACCCGGCTTTAACGTGCGAGCTACCACATCTACTTCTATCTCTTCCAAAATTCCGACCGGCAAATTGCTGGCGGTCACGCTGATCACTTCCGATCCCCGCTTGATAAAGCTTGGAGTAGAACCGATTTTAACGAATCGGGTATGGGCGGTTTGCAAATCGACCAACGCCAAGTCTACGGTGGCAAACACTTCATCAGTGGAGCGCAAGGCCAAAACGGAGTTAACCGTCTTGATCGCCAATTTCTCGTCGAGCCCTGACTTTAGTAGCTGCTGCAGCATATCCAGCGTTGATTGGCTCTCCAGATACGCTCTCTCTCCGTTGCCCATCCCGTCACTGATCGCCAGCGCCACTTTTCCGTTGCCTAAATCCATGGTCTTAAAGCTGTCTCCTGATAAAAGTTTGCCGTCTTTGGCAGCTCCCGCCACTCCGATGTCGATTTCAAAGGTGCGCGCAGAAGCAAGGCACATTTTGCACGAACCATCCTTATAGGCTTCACAATGTCGTTCTTTGACAACAATGTTCTCGCCAAGAATCTCGGACAGCATGGGTGCCACGATTTTGGCACATTCATCACGGCCATAGCAGGTTGGTTGACTGATCTCGATGTCTACTTTGCCTTCTTCCAAGCTGTGAATCTCTACTCGCCGAACAAGCAGTCCCAGCCCTTCCAAAGCCGTAGAGACCTGTTTTTCTTGCAGACTTAACTCAATTCCCTCCCGTTGAATTTCCCGGGCAAAGTCGCTCATCACCCTGGATACGCCGGATAGCTGGTCAGCCACCAGTTTTCTGCTCTCATTTACTTGTTTTTTCAGCTGATGGAATGTCAAGAATCGGTCGTATTCCCGCTCGATTTCGCTGATAATCTTATCCACCTTCACACACTTGCGTTCAAACCCTTTGGGTATCGAATGGCCGATCAAGGTTCCCTGCTCATGAATGGTCTCAATCATCGTGCGCATCGCTTCATAGGTTGTTTGCACCTCTCGTTCCCAGCACTGCTCCTTCTTGAAGCACTTCTGGCATGCAGAAGCGGTTATTCGGTTTAAAAACTGATCTATCTGCTCGTCTTTCCCATCTGTTTCGGCAGTTTGCGCAAAGCTTCTGGACAATTGTGTGAATAGTTCGGAAAATTGCCGGATTTTGCCGGCTGTCATGTCTCGGACACGCCGCATATACTCTTGATGGGATTGCAAGTTTTCCGGAGTGCCCGGGATAAAACGGGATACTTTTTTCCAAACGCTTGCCGGAGTCAAGAGAAACATCATGATCGCCAGAGACGTCTCCACCAGCGTCAGATACAGCGCGTCTTCACCACCACCGTATATGGAGAGAATGGAAGAACCGATCAATACGCCAGCCGAAACGCCAACCTTGCCTCCTTCTTTCAGCAAACCTGCCAATAGTCCGCTGAAGGCGAGCAGGCTGATCTGCTGGAGCGCCGCCATATCCGCGAGGCTGAGAATGAGCCCTGTCACCACACCGACGGCAGCGCCAATTGTTCCACCACCTGTAAACGCGAACAGAAGAAGCAGATAACGGGATAACACGTGCTCCATCGAGACTCCTTGAATCGTCCAGCCCACCGTTCCGGTCATCAGGGACGCAAGCAGGATGACCAGGCATACGATCTCTTCATTTTTCAGCGGTTCGTACGGCTTGGCCAGGTGAACAACCGACAAAGATTGAATAAAAATCAGGGTAAGGACTAGACTCAAAATAGATTCAACGGCAACCATCACAATGCTGTAGGTCGAGACTTGATTAGTCAAAACGTCGAATAGCAAATGGGCAATGAACACCGTACCCAACACCAGGATGGGAACCTTGGAAAAGTCCTTGTGCTTCATTCTCTCCGCAGCCCGCAGTACAACAAAGGAGATAACAAGGCTGAGCACTGCTTCCAATCCCGTCGGCACTGAATGAGTGAATGCTCCAGCCACTAAGGCGATCGTAACCGTAAGCAGGCTGTCCCGCTTTAGATAGTACATGACCATGAAGTAGGGAACGACGAACACCGACAGTTCTTCCAGAATGAGTGCCCGCCCCAGCAGGAGTCCCATCATCAGCGGAAGCAGATTCCATTTGTGCGAGAAAGCGGCGATCCGTTCCCCCCAATCTCCCATTCGCTGCGACCAATGACTGGTTAACCGGTATGCCCAGGTACTACCGTTATCAGAGATGACGTGATTCTTGTTCCACATAGCAGATGCACCACCCGTTCTTTCGATTGTGTGGTTTTATTATAAAGAGTGCATCTAGTAAAATTTGTCAAAAGCTTGAGCGATATTCCTAAAATCGTACGACAAATTATCCAAGCAGATTTTGTCATGGAGAAAAAAGATAAAAAAAAAACCGACGTTTGGCGTTCAACGTCGGTCCCAGGTGAATCCGCACTTTGCGAAACGGGCTTTATGCGTAACTAATTCGCCATATTTTCCAAATGCCCTTCTTCTTTTTGCTAAGGAAAATAAAATTTTTTCCTTCTTTATTGTTTTATATTCCCAATTGGTGTATTTATCACATTCTTGAGTAAAGGTGCCGTTGCTTTTAAAAGAAGAAATCCTATGATTGTGCCCAAGACATTTAAAATAAGATCGTCAACGTCTGTTACTCTATAGTTCCAATTATTTATATATGATATAGAGAATTGCATTAGCTCTATCATGGCCGAGATTACAAATCCCGCCAAAAAAATCCTGTTCAAATTGTTAATTATTCTCCAGACAATCGGTAAATAAAACCCTATTGGAATAAATAGAAGAATATTCCCAATTACATTTATAACAGAAGTATATGATGAGGAAGTGGCAAGGGTTTGGTAGATGGCGCGCATAACATAAAAAAACACCGGGATTTCATCCGGTGTTCTTATCGCTGATATGGTGACCCGTAGGGGATTCGAACCCCTGTATGACAGCGTGAAAGGCTGCTGTGTTAAACCGCTTCACCAACGGGCCGTTTTTTTAATGGTAGCGGCGGAGGGGATCGAACCCCCGACCTTTCGGGTATGAACCGAACGCTCTAGCCAGCTGAGCTACACCGCCATAGCAGGCACAAGGAGAATTCTAGTATATCCGGCTCAGCTTTGTCAATAGGAAAAATAGAGCAGCAAAAGCTGCTCACTACTTTTCAGGCAATACGTATATAATTTCTCCCGGCTTGGACATAAAGAGATTCTTTCTGGCCAACTCCGCAATATACTCTTTGTCGTTTAAGCGGCTTGCTTTATAAGTCAGTTCATTCTGCTTCTGTTTGACTTTTTGTGCTTCCTGCTGCAACTCATTTAACTGTTGCTCTTTTTCCGCCAGGTCTCTGCTTTGCATAAAAAGTGTATAGCCCGTCCAGACAGAGAAGCACAGCATAACGAACAGAACGAGGCGAATTCTGCGCTTCTGTTTGTTTCTATTCACCTGTTGGGATCCGCTCTGCATACTTGCTCTCCACCTTTTATTATTCCACCTTTTACTACTCCGGTTTTTTCCTCTTGCTGTTTATCCAATTCTTTGTCCGCTGCCAAAATCCTGTAGCATTGCGCTGCAAACTTTTCCCCATTCTTTGACCCCATTTGGCAAAAGGAGACGATACAACAAGAATGATTCGCCAAATGAATTTCCCTATCGCCATGATAACAGAAAGGATAAAAGTCAAAATCATCAAAATAAGGCGATATACAAACAAAACGGGGCGAACAATGAGAGCGTCAATAATAGACAAAACTGTTCGATAGAGCCATTTCCCAAATTTTATCACGGCGCTTAGAAGTTGAATATATGCCTTACTTCCTAGGACAAAATACAGCCAAGCTCCCAACAGAATACTGAGAAAAATGGGAAACCGAACGATTCCCTGATTCACTTCGACCAGTACATAAAAGACGGCTCCGATACTGCCCAGCCAGAAAAACAGGTCCAGGATGAAGGTAAGCCAACCGGGAAAGCGCCCTTTTTCTCGAAAATATTGATAGGTATCAAAGCAAATGCCCATCACGCAGCCACAAAGCGCCATCGATACGACCGTCTGAAGCTGGATGCCGATGCTCACTTGAATAACTTACCGAAGAATCCCCTCGACCGATCCCCGGCCTGCCCCTGTTCAAGATAACCCATTTCATGCACAAGACCTTCGATGGCGACTTCTCCGGTCTCCAGGCTCAAATTCTTCATATGCAGGTTTTGTCCGCGGATGGTCAAAAATCCACCCTCAGTCTCCAGCAGGAACTCTTCGCTATCAAAGCTCTCCACGTTCTTCACACCGGAAATAGCCAAACTGCGCCGGTTAATCATGACGACTTCGTGGCGTGGCCTTTTATTTTGCTCAATCATGGAAAACCCTCCCCCTTATTGACAAGACCTTTCGGTAACAGACAAGTCGTACTTGTACCATGTTATGGGGAGGGTTTGGTGTTTAGAACAACGTTATCGCAAGTATTCCTCTTCTTCTTTTTCGTCGCGCGGGACAGGAACTTCACCGATGAGATGGTACAAGGAAGCCGCTTCTTCCTTGCGAGGATTTTCTTTGATGTCGTCTACCTGTACCACAACCACTTTTTGTCCGAACCGGATCGCCAGCTTATCGCCAATTTTCACGTTACTGGACGCTTTGGCCGGACGGTCATTAATCTCGATTCTCCCTTGATCGCATACATCTTTGGCAAGTGTACGCCGTTTGATTAACCGCGATACCTTGAGAAACTTATCTAAACGCATGAGGCTACCCCTTCCCTTCGATCCATTCCATTTCTATGTATGCTGCTTCGCTTCTTCCCACCAGGCATCCATTTCAGCCAGATTGGTTTCGGCGAATGAGCGGTTTGCTTCCTTCAGCTTTTGTTCGATATAGGCAAAACGGCGTTTGAACTTGCGGTTGGTCATCGCCAGTGCCTCTTCCGGATCAATTTTGAGAAAGCGGGCCAAATTTACCACGGCAAACAGCAGGTCGCCCAGTTCTCCAGCTTGCTCGCCTTTTTCCGCCTGTCTTAATTCTTCATATTCTTCTTCAATCTTGCGGTATACATCGTCGATATGATCCCAATCAAAGCCCACTTCTGCCGCCTTTTTCTGCAGCTTGTAAGCGTACATGAGGCTGGGCAGCTCCCGCGGAATGCCGGATAGCCGGGATTGATTGGCCACATCGATTCCTTTGGCTGCTTTCTCCGCCGCTTTCATTTCCTGCCAGTTGGCGTATGCCTCGTCGGAATCATTTGCGGCCTTTTCGCCAAATACATGCGGGTGACGGCGAATCAGCTTTTCGTTTAATCCGGCAATCACATCTTCAACCGTGAAGTCGCCGTCTTCCGAAGCCATCTGGGAATGAAGCATAATCTGCATCAACAAATCGCCCAGCTCTTCACACATCGCTTCCGGATCATCATCATCAATTGTCTCGATCACTTCGTATGCTTCCTCAATCAAATTTTTGCGGATGCTCTGGTGAGTTTGCTCGCGGTCCCACGGGCATCCCTCAGGACTTCTGAGAATGGCCACAATTTCTTTCAGATACGAAAATTGGCGATTTCTCACGGCAGGTTCTTCCGTTGGGGCTACATGGACAAGGCTTAAATTCCCAAGGTGATTCACATGATCCAACTGGTAGAGCGGTACAGTCTCGACCCGCTCCATACCTTCCACTCCAACAGCCGTGACAACCGTTACCAGATATTCATCAGGGAAAATCTCCATGAGCGTCAGTTTCACATCGGATGCTACCATGCGATCATATACTTGGGCAATCACTGTGTGCAGCAAGGGATTAATCTGTTCCGCACGCAGGCTTGTCGCATCCAATAAGCTAAAGCCTTCGATTGGGTCAACCTGCAGACGGGCAAACAGCGGGTCAAGGAAGCTTTGTCCGCCCTTCACTTCAATTGTCACGTTCTGTTTGGGCCCTTCCTCCAAAAGGATCTGAACGGTCCGCTCGGCTACCAGCGGATGTCCCGGCACCGCATAGATAATTTCCCCGTGTTTGGCGGCTTCGTAGAGGAGCTCTGCCGCTATGGTGGAGTAAACCGCGTCAAATGTTCCGTGCTGTTCGTACACATCGTCAAATGACTGGAACTTGATCCCTTCCTCCCGCAACTGGTTGATGACGGGATGTTCTGCCGTCCGTACATATAAGGATTTGGCTTGCTTAATCAGACGATAAACGCCGAGCGGCAATTGATTCAGATCGCCTGCTCCCAAGCCAATGACGTAAATGGTGGCTGCCATGTATAAAATCCTCCCTGTGATATAGTTACTGACGCAACAACCTCAAGCGCTGCAATAGCGAAATCAGACGTTGGCCTTTGGGCATGAAACGCAGATCGGCACTTGTCAGCCCGCCTGCCGCAAGCAATGCAAGCAAGTAGCTTGCCGCACCAAAGCCGACCGCAACAAGGCCGATAATCGTTTGCGCCAAGCGGTCGGAATGGATGTGCCCGGATAATGCCGTAGATGCGGCCCATTCGACTATGGTCACCACAGCCGACATCACGATTACCGCAAACAACGGTTTGGTAAACGTTCGTTTCAAACTGACCGATACATTCGTATGTTTGACAATGGAGCGCATATTGCATACCATGGCCACCAGATAAGCAAGCACGGTAGCCAACGCTGCACCGTCAATACCCATAAGCGGAACGAGTGCGATGTTGAGAATCAGTTTGACCAGCACTCCATAGGACAAATGGCGGGCAGGCAGCATAACCAGCCCAAGCCCCTGCAAAATCCCCGATGTGGCGATTCCAACAGTCGCAAAGATGATGGTAAACGCCTGAATCGCCAAAGCACTCGTCCCGCTCGTATCCCCATAGAGCATCACGTTAACCGGTTCGGCAAGCAGAGCAAGGCCGAAGGAAGCCGGCAAGCCTAATAACAGTGTAAGACGAATCGCTACATCCGTCCGATTGGTGATCAACGCATGCTGGCCCTGGGCCGCTGCTTCGCTGATAGCCGGAACCAACGCCAAGGAGAGTGAGGTCGCAAAGAATGTGCCGAATTGAATCAACGGCTGCCCGTGGTCAAAAGCACCTTTCAACAGTTTGGCTGTCTGTTCCTCTACTCCGCTCCACAGCATCATATTCAAAACCGTCACGGAATCAACCAATGGAACAAGCGGAAGAACAAGCGCTCCTAAACAGATGGGCAAAGCGTAGTATACCAAACTGCGAAAAATCTCCTTGTTCGACATGGCACGTGTTTTTTGACTACGTTCACCGGAAGAAAGCCAACTGGAGGATTTGGCATATTTTCGCCAATAGTACAGCAGGACGATAACGGCTCCCAGCGCTCCGGGAAACGCCGCAAAAACCGCACCGGAACCGGCTAGATAAGGATCATGATAAACCGTCATCATCCAGTAAGCGGCAACCAGGATGACAATCACCCGAAACAATTGCTCCACCACTTGGGAAACGCCGGTTGGCATCATGTTCTGATGTCCCTGGAAGTACCCGCGCATAATGGCCACAACCGGAACAAGCGGAAGTGACCAGGCAACTGCTCTGAGCGGCATCGTCAAATGCTCGTCCCCCATAAGCCTGGAAATCAACGGAGCACCGAAATAAAGCAAGAGAAAGAAGAAGATCCCCAAGATACCAAGAACAATACTGGCAATCCGGAACGCTTTGCGAGCGCCGATAAAATCATCGATCGCCAGACGCTCAGAGACAATCTTGGAGATGGCTATCGGAAAGCCGGCTGTCGCCAAAATCAGTAACGTTGTATATAGCGGGTAAACTTGCATGTACACATAAAGTCCAATATCCCCGGTAATATTTTGATACGGTATGCGGTATACGGCACCAAGCAATTTGGAAATCAAGCCTGCTATACCCAGGATAGCGGCACCTTTCACGAAATGATTGGCGCTTCCTCGTGCTGACATAGATTAAGTTCCCCTCTCAACAAACAAACTTTGTCTATTATACCATATCAAAACTTCTCTACTTTAGCTAATGTAACCCACCTTGCATAGCTTGGAGCAAACAAAAAAAGCAGCCTCCGTATGGTTAGAGGCTACCCTTCATAGGTTACGAGGCACCGCCGGACGTAACGTAGCGCCGCACAGGACGTGCTAGTGCCGGCGCCGCAACAAGGACGTTGCGCTTAGCCGGCTTATAGCCCGGTGGGTTTTTTACTGTTCCATTTGCTTAGCGAGGAATCCTGCGGCTGTTTCCGCCATTTTGGTTTCCAGATCGCCCATTTTTGCATCGTTTTTACTGATCAGAATAACGGCACCAATGGGGTCACCACCTGCGACGATAGGTGCTACCACGAAAGAAGAGTATTGTTCATTCATATCACGGCAGATTTCATATTGGCCCGGGTTTTTCTCCAGGCGGCTTTTGCGCTCTTCCAATGCTTTCTCTACAATACTGCCGATTGGTTTTTCCATGTATTCTTTTTTCGAAGTTCCCGCTACGGCAATCACAGAATCGCGGTCCGAAATCAAGACAATATGATTCAAGTTTTCAAATAACGAATCGGCATATTCTTTTGCAAAATCACCCAATTCACCAATCGGGGAATATTTTTTCAGAATCACTTCTCCATCACGGTCGACAAAAATCTCTAGAGGGTCACCTTCACGAATGCGCAGCGTACGACGGATTTCCTTCGGGATCACGACCCGTCCGAGGTCGTCAATACGACGAACAATACCTGTTGCTTTCATAGTCATGTTGCCTCGCTTTCTTGAGAATATAGGTAGTGAATCATCTGAGGATTACCTGTATTTTGTCCGCAAACCCTTAATTTTACTATAACTCATGTTATCCAAATTTTTCCTGTTTGTCAGTTACTCTCCCCCGGGTGGTAGCGAGTGACTATAGTATTCACTTAGCTTTCAAGATTATGCAACAAAACGAAAAAACAGGGAATCAAGATGATCCCTGTTCATTCTTCTTATTTTTTCGCTGGTTTTGGTTCAGGAATATTCCATTTGGTCACCAGCTTGTCCAATTCTTCTTTCAAAAACTTGTCGTATGCTTGCTCCAAGCCCTGTTGACGAAGTTTTTCTTCGTTTTTGGAACGCGCTTCCACTCGCATAATGTGGTATCCGAAGTCGGTTTTTACCGGTTCGCTGATTTGACCGATCGGAAGGGTAAGAGCCGCTTTTTTGAACTCAGGAACCCAATCGTTCACATCCGCGTTCTCGTACAAGCCGCCCGAATCTTTGCTTCCCGGGTCATCGGAATATTCTTTTGCCAGCTTAGCAAAATCTTCACCCTTTTTCAGACGGGCAATCAAATCCTTCGCCAGTTTCAACGCTTCTTCCGGCTTACGTTTCTCGGTGCCGATCAAGATATGGCGTACAGACGCTTTGGTATAGGCATCCTTGTTGGCTTCATACAGCTTGTTTAACGTTGCTTCATCCACTTTTTTCTTGAGAACCTCAATGGAACTGTTAATCAGCGTCATCTGATTAATGATTTCTTCCTTCGTCAGCCCGTGATTCTCCAGCAATTTGTTGTAGGTTGCCTCGTCTTTCCCCAACATCTGCTGATACTGGGCTTTCAGCTTGCCATACGTTTCCTCCGACTGTTTGCGCGCGGCCGCTTTCATTGCGTCATCCGCACGAGCTGCCAGGATCACCGTGCCGGTATACTCGCGTGCGAAATTTTGCAAGGAGTTTTTGTCAGCCGCTTCAATCATCTCACGTTGCTGAGGATTAAAGAAACTGATCGTCTTCAGGAACATTTCAAACTGCTTGCCGGTCACCTTGCCTCCCTGATATTCCACTACTGCTTCGTCAGCACCAATGGTGAACGGAATTTTTACCGGAGGGAACTGAGCCAACGGATCGTTTGGATTTGTGGTTTGTCCAGGCTGAGCAGGCTGGGACTGATCCGCCTTTGCCGGCTGTGCTTGCTGATCACTTTTGCCGCAACCGGCCAATAAGGCAATGGCGAGCGCCGTGGTCGATAACACCATGATGAATCGTTTGGTTCCCGACTGTTTATTTCGTTTTGTCATAACGTTTGCTCCCTTCTTTGCTGCAAGGACGCTCTCCCTACTTTGCCAGTGGAGCGTCTGCAGCGATATCTTTACGAACCTGATGAAACTCGCTGAGCAGCTTCTCGACCATCTTGATTCCATCTTCTACGCTCAACCCTTTTACTTTAACAGTAATGACGATTTGTTGTCCACCTGACAAACCGACCCTGCGATCCCATTTATTGGTCAGGTTAAACAGCGCCCCTCCGTCAATATTGGTATTCTGGCTTGGATGGAGGTAAATTTTGATCACGTCCGGATCTTTTTGGCTAATTTCGACAATATGGTGACGCAGCGCATACACCCGTAATCTGGAGATCGTCAGCAGGTTCTCAACCGGTTTCGGGATGTCACCGAAGCGGTCGATCAATTCTTCCGCCAGATCATCCACATCTTCCAATGTAGTGGCGGCGACAAATTTCTTGTACATCTCGATTTTTTGACGGGAATCGGTAATGTAAAGGGATGGGATATAGGCATCCACCTGCAGATTGATCTCAACCGGTGAAGCCGCTTCCTGCTTCACTTCCCCTCTCAGTTCATCGATTGCCTCTTTTAACATCTGGGTATATAAGTCGAACCCTACCGTATTAATAAATCCATGCTGTTCCGCCCCGAGCAAATTACCCGCTCCGCGAATGGCCAGGTCGCGCATGGCAATCTTGAATCCGGAACCAAGTTCGGTAAATTCCTTGATCGCTTGCAGCCTTTTCTCGGCAACCTCGGTCAGCACCTTGTCTTTCTGGTAGGTAAAATAGGCAAAAGCAATCCGGTTGGAACGTCCTACACGCCCGCGCAATTGATAAAGCTGCGACAAGCCCATCTTGTCGGCATTATAAATAATTAATGTGTTTACATTCGGAATATCTACACCAGTCTCAATAATGGTGGTGCTCACCAAAACGTCGTATTGGCCGTCGAGGAAATCCAGAATGACGCTCTCCAATTCCCCTTCGTTCATCTGGCCGTGAGCCACGGCGACCCGTGCTTCCGGCACCAGCATGGAGATGTGCTCGGCCATCTGTTCAATGCCCTGCACCTGGTTATATAAGAAGAATACCTGCCCTTCCCGCGCCAATTCGCGTTCAATCGCTTCCCGCACGAGCGTCGGGTTGTACTCCAGCACATACGTTTGAACGGGGAAACGGTTCTCCGGCGGCGTTTCGATGACGGACAAGTCACGAACACCCAGCATCGACATGTGAAGTGTACGCGGAATCGGCGTGGCCGTCAAGGTGATGACATCCACGTTGGTCTTCAATTGCTTCAATTTCTCTTTGTGACTGACGCCAAAACGCTGTTCCTCGTCAACGATCAAAAGCCCTAAATCGCGAAAGACGATGTCTTTGGACAACAGGCGATGTGTGCCAATGACGACATCAACCGTCCCTTCCTTCAAACCTTTCATCGTAGCTGTTTGATCTTTGCGGGAGCGAAAACGGCTTAACACCTCGACGCGAATCGGATAGTCGGCAAAACGCTCCGAGAACGTCTGGTAATGCTGCTGTGCCAAAATGGTGGTAGGAACAAGGACAGCCACTTGCTTACCATCCATCACCGCTTTGAAAGCAGCGCGAATCGCTACCTCTGTCTTCCCGTATCCCACGTCGCCGCAAACCAGCCGATCCATCGGTCGTTTGCGCTCCATGTCGGCTTTAACCTCAGCAATTGCCCGAAGCTGATCAGCGGTTTCTGTGTACGGGAACATGGCTTCAAATTCCCGCTGTTCCGCTGTATCAGGACTGAACGCATAACCGACAGCAGCTTCACGAGCGGCATACAGCTTAATCAAATCTTCGGCAATATCCTTGACGGAAGATTTTACTTTATTCTTAACGCGTTTCCATTCACTTCCGCCCAGGCTGTAAATTTTCGGTTCGTTCTCTTCACTGGCCACGTATTTTTGCACATGATCGATCTGATCGATCGGCACAAACAAGCTGTCGCCTCCCGCATAGCGGATATGCAAATAATCTTTGTGGATGCCCAAAATCTCTTTCGTTTCGATGCCGAGGTATTTCCCGATTCCGTGGTTAATATGCACCACGTAGTCGCCCGGCTTCAGCTCCAGATAATTCTTGATCCGCTCGGCATTGCTCATCGTCTGCTGGACTTTGCGCGCCTTGCGTTGCTTCGCCGTAAATACTTCGCCTTCCGTTACGACGATTAATTTGTTTAGCGGCAGTTCAAAGCCCGATTGCAGGTTGCCGATAATAATAGTCGGCCTTCCGGGTGGAACAGCGGTGATGGAATCCAGCAGCAAATCCGCTTCCATCTCATAATCGTGCAATACCCGCTCCAACCGCTTGGCCCGCTCCACATCGGCTGCAATAAAAATAATCCGGTTCTTTCCTTTTTTCCAGCGGGACAGTTCGTTTTTGAGCACGTTCATTTGGCCGTGGAAGTTCTGCATGGTACGGCAGTTAAAATTGACGATATTTTGCGGCTGCGTCTTTGGAATCTGACGCAGGAACAGGGATAAATACACAATCTGGCGGCGTGACTCGGAAATGATTTCATCGTAACTGCTGGAAAGAGCCAGATTAAACATAAACTCCCCATCATTGCTTCTTGCCGTCAACCACTCGGTTTCTTCCTTTTGCAATTGCGCGGCTGTTTCCAACACGCGGGAAGGCTCATCAACCAGCAAAACGGTATCCTGTGGCAAATAGTTGAGAATAGTCTCATTCATCGGGTAAATAGCGGAAATATAACTGTACAGATGCGCAAAACGATGGCCCTGTTGCAATAATTCAATATCGCCGCCGATTTTTTTCATCAGGCGCTCTTTCGTGGCGCTGTCCTTCACCTTGCCAAGGGTTTCACCCAGCTTTTTCTCCAAACGGACAGCCGCTTCTTTCATCGCGGCTTGCGATACAATCATCTCTTTCGCCGGACCGATCGTGTAGCTTTGCACGGTTTCTTTGGAACGCTGTGTTGCCATATCGAACGTGCGAATCGAGTCGATTTCCACGTCAAACAATTCAATCCGAAGCGGCCATTCGGAGTCGATCGGATAAATGTCAATAATGCCGCCGCGAATGCTTACCTCACCTTTTCGCTCAACCAAATCTACCCGTTCGTACCCTAGTTCTACCAGTCTGTTCAAAAATTCTTCCAAATCTAGCTGTTCGCCGATTTTCAACTGGATTTGAGCACTTTTCCACACTCCAGACGGCACAACAAACCGGCGCATACCGGCAAACGGCACAACTAAAATACCCGTAAAGCCTTGAGCTAAACGGTTGAATACTTGTATACGCTGAGCCAACATCTCCGGGCTGGCAACGGCCAATTCCGATCCGATCAGTTCATTAGCCGGAAACAGCAGAAGCTGATCATTGGCCACTAACTCCGTTAAGTCCTCAAATACCTTCTGCGCTTGATACATGTTGTGGGTTACAATACATAGCGGCCGTTTGCTCTCTTGATAGAGTGCGGCCATCAACACTTGGCGCGAAGAACCCGCGAGACCTGCTATTAATTGTTCATGTAATCCCCGTGACAAGCCAGCGGCAATTGTCCCGAAGTTGGAATCTTCTCTCAAGGGATTGATGATGACTTGCATTCACTAGTCTCCTCTCCGGCCTTTCTCTCATGCTAGAAAACTCGGCTTAAAAGTTCTTATTCGCTAAGAAAACCCACCGGGCTATAACTCTCGTTGCGCCCGGCGGGGCCCCAACTTATAAATTATTATCCGTTAAAATAAGCCTTAGCTTACTCGTAAGCCAAGGCCTCATGCGTGCAAGCCTTCGTCCTTATTGCAGCGGGTTACCGACCAGCGATAACTCAGGATGCTGATCCAGCGCATCCCGGCAGTAGTCGCACAGAATGCGAATGACGGTATCCCCGCCTATTTCTTTGGATATTATATGTTGACGTTCTTCCGGGGTCAAGAAATTGAGCCCTAATTGATCTTCCGTGATGTCACTACGATGGATCTCACCAATTATCATCCCGCAACAACGGCATTCATATCGAAAACTCATCATGGACACCCCCCATACTTACAGCACTAGTATGTCCGAATTGATGGGGGAAAATACTAACCGGCACAAGATTTACAGGGCATTATACCGGTTCATGACATTAGGGAAGCTATCTTTCAACCACATGACGGAAGCTTCTGCGGCCAATTCAACCGCCTTTTTGATCTCTGTTTGATCAGCGGCTGAAAAAGTACCCAACACGTAATCGCTTACGCTTCTTCCAGGCGCAGGACGGTCAATGCCGATTTTAATCCGCTTGAATTCCTGAGTACCAAGGTGCGCAATCAACGATTTGATTCCGTTATGGCCGCCAGCACTGCCTTTTACCCGCAAACGCAGTTTGCCTACCGGAAGATCCAAATCATCATAAATCACCAGGATGTCGTCGTTGGTAAGTTTGTAGAACTTCAAAATCTCACTGACCGATTCCCCGGACAAGTTCATATACGTCTGGGGTTTCACCAAAAGAACCTTTTCCATCTCGATCCGGCCTTCACCGACAAGCGCGCGGAACTTCTGCTGACTGACAGGAATGTTCCATTTATCACTAATTTTATCTATGGTCATGAACCCGACATTATGTCTGGTATCCTCATATTTTTTGCCGGGATTGCCGAGGCCAATGATTACTTTCACGTACAATTCCTCCAGATTTCATTTGCAATAGTTTGTTCATCCCTACCATTCTACATGATTCTCTATGAGAGAAAAAGAAATTAGAAAAACGTTGTCCTTTCTTGCCTCCGTTACAGCTTGCGCAGTTGTACTCAAGTCCGGCTTCTCTCATCGTCAGGAAGTGGTCAAAACCGTAGCATCGGCCTTCGTATCGCTGCTTGACCACTTTTTTTACCCACCCGGC
>JBHGXW010000038.1:0-7844 GCA_041920465.1 Paenibacillaceae bacterium
CATGAGTTAGTATTTCTTTCGCCTGTTCTACTGATAAGTTTGCTTGTCTCGCATCAAGAATCACCATTTCAGCACCTTGTTCAAAACCTTCTTGAATCCGGGATGACTCGACACTTTTTCCTTTCCCTAAATATCTCCGCAGAAAATGACTTTCCAATCGTAGGAACTTAAACCGTTTCAGCACTAACAGATGGTTTTGATATGCTAATCGTTTGTTTTGCTTATAAATACAGAAATATATCTTCAACTGCTTCTTTATTAGCTCTATTTAAAATGGCGTAACAACATGAACTTTCCAATGGTCTCACAAACAAAAAAACACCCCCCCAAATCAGCTGCAGACTTCCACGAACGGTTATCCAACAGCTATTTGAGGGGGAATCATTCTTGTAAAAATTACAAATAGGCCCTACGAATAGCTTAAAAACTATCGCTTTCCACGATCAGCGTTACCGGCCCGTCGTTGATCAGATGAACCTGCATCATTGCGCCGAACTTGCCTGTCTCAACTTGCAGGCCTTTCTCCCGCAGCTTTTGGTTAAACAGTTCGTACAATCTTTCCGCCTGCTCCGGCCGCGCGGCTGACATGAAGTTGGGACGGCGCCCTTTGCGGCAGTCTCCGTACAAAGTAAATTGGGACACAGACAAGATTTGTCCGCCAGTATCCAATACAGACAGATTCATTTTATCTTCCGCATCGCTAAAAATCCGCAGGTTGGCCACTTTCTCCGCAACAAACTCCACGTCTTTTTCCGTGTCGGTATGCGTAATTCCTACCAACAGCATTAACCCGTGCGTAATTTGTCCGACAGTGGAGCCCTCCACATCTACACGCGCTTCCTTGCAGCGTTGAACAACTACCTTCATTGCCGATACTTCCTTTCCACAGAAAAAATTTCATCCTGTTTGGCTTTGAGACAGCTTGTATCACGAATCCGGCATGCTTAGTGATTTACTAAAAAAAGAAGCAGCACTCCAAAAGAGAGCCGCTTCGGAACATCAGGTATTCAAGATCCGTCTGACAGAATAAATGTCCTTAATCCGTTTGATCCGCTCTACAACCTTTTGCAAATGATCGATATTGCTTATCGAGATGGTCATGTGAATCGTCGCGACCCGGTTTTTGTCCGCTTTGCCGCTGACTGCCGTAATGTTCGTCTTGGTTTCCCCAACCACTTGCAGCACATCGTTCAACAAACCGCTGCGATCGTGACCGGTAATCTCGATATCCACGTTGTAATTGTGTTTCGGATCGCCTTCCCACTCCACCTCGATTAACCGTTCATTGGCATCATCTGTATGGATGTTGGGGCAGTCGCGCCGGTGGATGGAAATTCCCCGGCCGCGGGTGATAAATCCGATAATGTCGTCACCCGGAACAGGCGTGCAACATCGGGAGAGGCGAACCAACAGGTTTTCAACTCCCTTGACACGGACACCCGATTCGCTTTTGACTGTCTTATGGGCAGGAGCCGGTTTGAATTCCGGCATCGCTTGCTCTTCCCGCTCGCGGCGCAGTTTTTCCGTGATTCGGGAAACGACCTGGGAAGCGGTTAAACCGCCATACCCTACGGAAGCCCACATATCGTCAAGAGATTGGAAGTTGAACTTGTTGGCCGCTTCTTGCAGGTTTTCGTCTGTCAGCGCTTCTTTCAGGCTGAAACCGCGGTCTTTGATTTCTGCTTCCACCATCTCTTTGCCTTTGATGACATTCTCTTCCCGCTTCTCACGCTTGAACCACTGCTTGATTTTATTGCGGGCTTGCGCCGATTTGGCGATTTTTAACCAGTCCTGGCTGGGGCCGTATGAGTGCTTGGACGTCAAGATCTCGACGATGTCACCAGTTTTGAGTGCATGGTCAAGCGGTACGATTTTGCCGTTTACCTTGGCGCCGATACAGCGGTTGCCCACCGCAGAGTGGATGCGGTAAGCGAAATCAAGCGGTACAGAGCCTTTGGGAAGCTCGATCACTTCGCCTTTCGGAGTAAACACAAACACCGTATCGGAAAACAAATCTTGTTTGAGCGACTCCATAAACTCCTGGGCGTTAGGCGCTTCCTCCTGACCGCCCTGGATAATCTCCCGCAGAGTACCGATCTTCTCTTCGAAGGAACCTTTCACCTGTCCTTTGCCCTCTTTGTAAGCCCAGTGGGCAGCAATCCCGATTTCCGCCGTCTGGTGCATCTCCCATGTGCGAATTTGCACTTCCAAGGGATCGCCTTTGGGCCCAATCACGGTTGTATGCAGAGACTGGTACATGTTGGCTTTGGGCATGGCGATGTAATCCTTGAACCGGCCAGGCATCGGCTTCCACAAGGTATGGACAATTCCCAGCACGGCATAACAATCCCGTATGTCGTTTACGATGATGCGCAGCGCAAGCAAATCATAAATCTCGTTAAACTGCTTGTTCTGCGTCGTCATCTTTTTATAGATACTGTAAATATGTTTCGGGCGTCCGGATAACTCCGCTTCGATGTGAAGTTCCTTGAGCTTCTCTTGGATCGTATCGGTGGCTTCCTTGATGTATTCTTCCCGCTCGGTTCGCTTCTTCTGCATCAGATTGACGATGCGGTAATACTGCTGCGGATTCAGATAGCGAAGCGAGATATCTTCCAATTCCCATTTTACGGAAGCAATCCCCAAGCGATGGGCCAGAGGGGCGAAGATTTCCAGTGTTTCATCCGAAATTTCGCGCTGCTTTTCCTCTGACATATGCTTCAACGTTCGCATATTGTGCAGGCGGTCAGCCAGTTTGATCAGAATAACGCGAATATCTTGAGCCATGGCAACCAGCATTTTGCGGTGATTTTCGGCCAGCTGCTCCTCTTTGGACTTATATTTGATCTTTTCTAATTTGGTTACTCCATCGACAAGTAATGCCACATCTTCGCCAAAATCCTTGCGAAGCATATCAAGCGTAATATCCGTATCTTCCACGACGTCATGCAGGAAGCCGGCAGCTACCGTTGTCGCATCCAGCCGCAAATTGACAAGGATACCCGCAACCGCAATCGGATGCATGATATACGGCACACCAGATTTCCGCACTTGGCCTTCATGTGCTTTGTTTGCCAATTGATAGGCGCGTTCAATCAGTTGTATATCCTCCGGCGGCATATAGGTGCTAGCCTTCTTAATTACCTCATCGACACCCGTTGTCATAATTCCCTTCCCTTATCCTCTAAATAAAGAAAACTTGGCTATAGCTTCAATCCCAAAGATATATTGAAAGACTGTTTCATTTTATTATCTTGTAAGAACACTATATTGTAAAGGTTAATATACAAAGAAAACGGGCATGGGTAGCCCGTTTCCCTATACTAGTACTGAACCAAAGACTTCACTGGAATATCGCCTAGCTTCTTGCGTCCTTCCAGATAAGAAAGCTCAATGAAAAACGTTGCTCCGACTACCTCTCCACCTAATTGTTCAATCAATTTGATGGTTGTTCCGATGGTACCGCCAGTCGCAAGCAAATCGTCAGCGATCAAAACACGTTGCCCTTTGGTAATCGCATCAATGTGCATGGCTAACGCATCTTTGCCATATTCCAGGCTATAGTCTGCCTGAATCGATTCGTAAGGCAATTTGCCGGCTTTTCGTACAGGGATGAAACCAACCCCAAGAACATAAGAAAGCGGGGCACCAACAACGAAACCGCGCGCTTCCGGACCGGCAATTACATCAACATTCAGTTCTCTGGCAAATTGGGCCAGCTCGTCAATAGCACTTTTATAAACTTCCCCGTTTTTCAAAAGAGTGGTGATGTCTTTAAAGCGGATACCTGGTTGCGGGTAATCAGGAATTACTCGAATGTAATCTTTGAAATTCATCTCTCAAAATCCTCCTAAAGGACGGTCGAAACCATCCATTGATTCAAATATTTGTTTAGCTCCTCGTGTGAGGATAAAAGCAGTTCGGTAGATAATTCCGCCTCTTCCTTCCAAGCGGCGTACAATCTGGATGCTTCGAGCGGGATCTTCTTTGGTTCGGGGTGCAGCTTGTAAGATTCTTCTTCTGCCAGCAAAAAGCCCAGCTCCACGAAAACGGCGACCATCTGATCCAGCTTTGATCGTTTCAGCTGCAGTTTCCTGGCCAGTGCGTCAAATTGTGATGCCTGTATGTGAGGATATTGATGAAATATCTGATAAAGCTGTTTAAACTGTTCTCTGGCAGGGAAATCAACCTTGTCAAACGTAAGATTAGGATCGCCAAACATGACGTAAAGCCGCTCCGCCTGCGCGAAAGCTTGCGACAGCTCCTCTAAATCTGCTTTTCTCTTCGGTAAATCATACAACACCAATGTCCGGCAATCGGAAGGATCGGATAAGAACCGGCGAAACGAAGTCGAATCGGCGGCATTGATCAGTTCAACCCTGTCTGAATCGGTAACCACTCTGCTCAGCTTCGCATGGTTTTCCGCATCGAAGGTGATCGTATATACTCCGGGATTTTTCGCCAATGCCAGCCACTTCTGCTCCTTGTCCTTGACCCCCCGCCAATCGAAGAGCTGCCTGTGGCGGACTGCCACGTCTTTCAGCACAAACTGGGGTTTGCGGCTTCCATTCCACTCATTGACGGAAAGCTCCCCGATTACGTGAGCTTTCGCGGCTGGTGTAATGCCGTCGCAAATATGAGCCATGGAAAATCCGATCGAGTCAACCGAACAGCCGTTAGCAGCTATTGCGCATTTGATATGGGAATCGTCTCTTCCTATTTTTCGCATCGAGGACAATTCCACATTTTCCAAAAGGACAATCGGCGTTGGATTCCCCATCCCAAAAGGAGCCAATCGAGCAAATTCCTCAATTGTTTCCAGTCGAATCTCATCAACCGGCATCGTAATGTCTACCCTCGCTAACGGGATAAGGTTTTCTTCCGTCAGGGTCTGTTTGGCATATTGATGGAACTTCTCCCGAAACGGTTCCAAATTCTCCACTGGCAGTGTCATCCCCGCTGCCATGGTATGGCCGCCGTAATGCGGAAGCAGTTCTTTGCAGGCTGTCAGCGCTTCATACAGATCAAATCCGGCAATACTTCTAGCTGAGCCTTTGGCAGTTCCCTTATCCGGATCAATGCAGAGGACGATCGTGGGCCGGTAAAATTTCTCCACCAAACGTGAGGCTACTATGCCTACCACTCCCGGATTCCAGCCTTCCTTAGCCAGTACCAGCACGCGATGTTGATCCGGAGGGTACAATGTCCGCACCATCTCTTCCGCTTCTTCCGTAATGGTCTGCACCAGTTCCTGCCGCTCCTGATTTAGTTGGTCAAGCGTCTTCGCGTATTGTTCCGCTTGCGTGTAATCAGTCTCAATCAACAGCTTCACGGCAGCCTCCGCCGTTTCCAGGCGACCGCCGGCATTAATTCTTGGAGCAATCGCAAACCCGACATGACCGGCCGTCAACTCCTTTTCGTCCAATCCGCAAACGCGAATTAACGCTTTCAGGCCTATATGTCTGGTATGATTCAGCCTTTCCAAGCCATATGTAGCCAGAATCCGGTTCTCATCCACCAGAGGCACCAAGTCTGCAATCGTACCTATTGCCGCTATGTCAGCCAGATGCATCGGCGGCTCGCCTAGCAGTGCGTGAGCCAGCTTGAATGCTACGCCGACTCCAGCCAGCATGTCGAACGGGTACTTGCAGCCCGGTTTCTTCGGATTGATCACCGCATAGGCATCAGGAATAATCTCCGGTGGTTCATGGTGGTCGGTTACAATCACATCGATACCCAACTGTTTGGCATACTCCACCTGCTGAACAGCGCTTATGCCCGTATCAACCGTAATGATCAGCTTAAACCCTCTCGCCTGAATCTGCGCTATTGCTTCCTGGTTTAAACCGTATCCTTCCGTAAAACGGTTGGGTATATAGTAATCAAACGCAGCACCTAACTGGCGCATTACGTGAATCATCAAGGTGGTAGAACTTACACCATCCGCATCGTAATCCCCGTATATACAAATTGGTTCCTTATGCTCGATGGCTTGCCTGATCCGCGTAACAGCAAGGTCCATTCCATCAAGCAAATAAGGATCATGAAATTGATCGGTGTTAACTTGTAAAAAGGCATTGGCACGCTCTGCCGTATCAATGCCGCGTATGAGCAACAATTTTGCGAGCAGAGGGGAAATGCCGCATTCCTTGGCAATCTGTTCGCTTTTTGACTCTTCATATTCAGCTAATTGCCAGCGCGATTTGGCCTTAAGCATAGTTCGTCCTCCAATCCCAATTCATTATATTAGAAAACTTGGGTTGCGCCAAGCCTTAGGCGCAGGAGGAACCCTTAGTTGCACTTATACTATCATCCTTTATTTCGTCAAATCAGGGGATAGTGCTAGAAAACTTGGGTTGCGCCAAGCCTCTGGAGTTGGGTTCGCCAGCCTTAGGCGAATTGCTTGGAAGGACTTGTGTGACCTAAGCGAAAACTAATGAATGAATTCCTGTTCGTCATCCGGCCTTTCATTCAAGGGGGTGTAAGAAAACGCCGTATCAAACGGATTGATGTGGACCAAAACGTCACGCACATTGGAATGCTTGCTTATCAATGCCTGCTTTACCTGTTTGCCAATCCGATGACCTTGCTCCACCGTAATAAAGGGATCTACACCAATTTTGACATCGACAATGACATAATGGCCGTGCTCACGGGCATGAAGCTGGTCAACCCGGATGACGCCGGGAACCGTTTCACATGTTGCAATTAACGGCTGCTTTGCTTCGTTGTGCAATACGTGATCCATCGTGTTATGTATAGATTCCATCAGAATGTTGTATGCCATTTTCAACACCAGTACGGAGACGAATACACCGGCTATCGGATCAAGATAGACCATCCACGGGATTTGATAATGCCCGCCCAAAATAGACCCGCCAATCCCGATCAAAGCAGCAAAAGAAGAGAATACGTCAGATCGATGTTCCCACGCATTGGCGATTAAGGAAGGGCTGTTTAACTTTTTTCCCAGGTTGTATTTGTAACGGAACATCCACTCTTTCACAGCCATGGAACCAACCGCTGCCCAGATTGCAACCATCTCCGGCGGATGGAGTGGAGCAAACATGGATTCAAAGGAAGAATAGCCAATCTCGAAACCGACTACCGCCAACAAAACGGCAACAATAATCGCTGCAATTGACTCTGCTTTGCCATGTCCGTACGGATGATCTTCATCTGGCGGCCGTTCAGCGGCGCGCAGCCCAATTAATACGGCAACAGAACCAATCACGTCAGATGCCGAATGCACAGCGTCGGCTATCAAAGCTTGCGATTTGGCGATAAGCCCGATCATCAGCTTAACCGCGGCCAGCAAAATGTTCCCAATGATACCAACCCATGCGCCAAATTGGGCTTTTGCCAAACGGTTATCCATCAATCGCACCTCCTTTTGTGAATGCTAAGAAAAGACTTCGTCCCTTTTCCCCTCTCATTGGGGGACTGAAACGTGGTTCCGTGAATTCAGAGATGAAAAACTGTCCGTTCCGTTCATTACGGAAGGGAGTCGCCAAACGCTGCGCGCCCCTTTCAGGGGTTTAGAAGTTTCTCAGGGGTTTTTCTCACCTGGCAACTCTGATTCCTTCCTTCACTCTCTTCACTTTGCCATGCCTTCACAAGGAACGCGCAATGGGACGAAGCTCTTTCCTTTTCATAGCCGTTGGATGAAAGTTTAACCACTTTAACAATTTAAAGCAGTTAAACTTTCTTACGTAGTTAAGAAAGCCGCGGCATTGTTCCGCGGCTGGTGTTTCATGTTAAGCTTCATTCGGAGTGGGAGCAAAGCGTTTTTTCGCCATTTCCCGCTTTTTCAAGGTAACCCAAACCTGAGCAGCGATAAAGAT
>JBHGXW010000048.1:0-12550 GCA_041920465.1 Paenibacillaceae bacterium
CCCGGATTTACCTGTTGTCAGGACGCTGACCTGTTGAATGCTCAATCTGGCTTGAACATCAGAATAGATTTTATTTTATTTAAGAATGGTTGGAAACCTATTAAGGCAGATGTAGTAGGAGACGAGCAGCAGGATAGAACATCTAAGGGGCTCTGGCCTTCAGATCACGCCGGAGTATCAGCAAAATTGATTTTAAAGAGTAAACATTAATATAAAGGGTTTGTTTAAGGTAACTTGCGGGTGACAGTGTCATAAACCAAAATTGTCAACTAACGGGTTCTTTAGCTGAAAGAAAGGCGACAAAAAAATGCATATAAAGGAACCTCATCGTTATATTGGTGAGGTTTTTTATTTTGATCAAGGAGGAATGCAATATTGATTTTATTAACTTCAGATAACGGCCATTAACGCAAAAAAACAGCTGCTTTGGCCAATTTCTTTTTTTCACCAATATTGATTCTGAATCGGCTGCTGCTGGTAAGACATGTATGGATTGGGGACCTGAGCATAAGGTTGATAGCCTTGCCCCTGACATTGATGACAGCCTAGGGGAGGGCCGATGAAGGTCGTGCTCCTAATGGGTGAAAGCGTATTTTTTACTTTACCCTCATCCAGGCAGTATGTGTAAGCCAATACTTCACTTGGCGTCAGTCTCAGGATATCGGATCCAAAGACTACTTCGGGGATTGGGGCATTGAAGATGGCGAGCAGATGTGTTTTCTCTGCGGTTGCGATTTCCCAGTGCCACCAGCCCTGAGGGATGTTGACTACTTGGCCTGGAGTAATATGATAATGAAAAACTTGATTCGTAAATGGATTGATGAAGGAAACATTCGCCGCTCCAGAAATGCAGTACACAAGCTCTGCAGCATTTTGATGGTAATGAGGCTCAACGAGATTGCCCGTACTGAGAAAGATGTCCAGCAGAGACACATTATCAAGCGTGTTCAACTGTTGGGTGGAGAGGACATTGATGTAGTTTTGATGATCCTTTTGGAACAACAAGTTATTGTTTACGTCATCAAAGAACTGAGCAGAAGGAGATTTGTAATCCATATACAATGTCATGTTGCATTCCCTCTTTTCTATTTGAATTTGATTACGAGATATGCTTATGTGACTAAGGATATGGAAGTTCGCCCAAAACCTGATTTTTCTTATTAAATCCACCGACAATCAGGTAAGTATTTTATTATCACTAAAGTAATGGTAAGTCCTTTGGTGTCGTTATGGTTAGGTTAGTATTTTCGTGTCGTCAGACAGTTGGTTAAACAAAGAGCGAAATAAAAAAAATGCACCTAAAATGATCTCATCGTGTTGGTGAGGTTATTTATATTGATCAAGGAGGGGTTCATATTTCTATTAAACTTTTAACTTCAGATAGCGGCCATTATCGAGATAGGAAACTATTGGATGAATTTTAGCAGGAGAGTGTGTATAATACAAATTATGAAAATTCAGGGATAGATCCTGAAGTAGTTGTTAATATCGGAAGGAGATCATCATGTGGGGCATTACTAATTACTATGTGTTCATTGTCGCGGCAATTCTGTTAAACATAACGCCT
Organism: Paenibacillaceae bacterium; assembly: GCA_041920465.1. Lineage (GTDB taxonomy): Bacteria > Bacillota > Bacilli > Brevibacillales > Brevibacillaceae > Brevibacillus_H. The sequence continues at coordinate 1,568 of JBHGXW010000048.1, forward strand.
GGGGCAGACACCATGTATATCATTGGGAGGAGCGTGTCCCAAGGTGTAAAAGCCGGTGTTTACTCCGCGTTGGGCATTGCCTCAGGAACCGTTGTCCATACATTGCTCGCAGCTTTTGGACTGTCTTTGATTCTAACCAAATCAGTAGTCTTATTTACTGTTATTAAGCTCATTGGTGTTGTCTATCTACTGTATTTGGGCATTTCGATGTTAAGGTCCAAAGCAACTGACCTAGCAGACACTTATTCGGCTCAGCCTATCAGCCTGCGTAAAATTTTCCTACAAGGCATGTTAACAAACGTAATGAATCCAAAAGTAGCTTTGTTCTTCTTGGCTTTTCTGCCTCAGTTCATTGACACTAATGCACAAAGCCCTGTTCCTTTTGTAATCCTAGGACTAACCTTTATCACTACAGGGACAATATGGAATCTGATCGTTGCTTATTTCTCTTCTTTCGCAACGAAAAAGCTGAGAGAGAACCCAAAAGTAGGAGTTCTATTAAACAGAATTACCGGAGTGGTCTTTATCGGTATGGGTCTCAACTTGTTTAGAGCAAAGCTAAACTGATTATTCCATCGCTGCCAGCTTGGTTTATTACGTTAAGAGGGAACCCTCACCGTATAATTGGTGAGGTTTTAATTTGCTCAAGGAGTGATCTAATGTTGATTTTTTTACCTTCAGATAACGGCCATTATTTTTAGTGAAATTCTCGTACTAACCGATTGGGAAGTTCTGTTAATCCAGTTAATCTTGTAGTAGAATAATTACTCCTGATTATTAAGAAGGGTGCGAATTCCATTGCTAATGTTTGAAACTGACCGTTTAAAGCTTAGACAAATGGATGCTAATGACGAAGACAATCTAATGAGAATCTTTTCAGATCCTACTGCCATGCAATATTACCCTTCCACAAAGACGAGGGAAGAGGCGCAAAGATGGATACAATGGAACCTTAAAAACTATGAAAGTCATGGAGCAGGTTTGTGGATTTGTGAGTTGAAGGAAAATGGAATATTCGTGGGACAATGTGGAATCGTTCCTCAAATAGTTGACGAGCAACATGAAATGGAGATTGGTTATTTATTTGTTCGTGATTATTGGGGTAAAGGATTAGCGACAGAAGCCGCGAAAGCTTCAAAAGATTTTGGTTTTACTAAACTGGGCTTAAAAAGACTTATCTCGATGATCTATAAACCAAACTCACCATCTATAAAAGTAGCTGAACGAGTAGGAATGACATTTGAGAAAGAGACTCTGATTAATAATAGAGAGACTCTGATCTATTCAATTAATGTTTAAACACAATAGTAGTTCGTGTAGGAAATAAGATAGGACCTCATCATTTAAATTGGTGAGGTTTATTATTTTGATCAAGGAGGGAGCTATTATTACTAGTCAATATTATTTAACTTCGGAAAACGGCCATTATTGAGAGCAGTTAAATACAGGGGGATGGATGATTTTTATCGAATTTATATTGGAAAAGGAGGAGTTATTTTGAAAAGAGTTGATGTTGTCTCTGCTTTAATCCATGATAACAAAGGTAATATATTAATAGTTAAAAATATAAAGGGCGATTCTTTTTATTGGGGGCTCCCAGGCGGCGCAGTTGAAGAAGGAGAAACTTTAGAACAAGCCGTAATTCGTGAAGTAAAAGAGGAGACAGGATATAATATTGTCATTACCGGATTGAGTTCCCTAAGGGAAATCTTCTTCTCAGAGAGGGGACATCATGCGTTAATCGTGACATTTTTTGCAAAAGTAATTGATGGCGAAATAAATATCAAGGACCCCGATAATGATATCGCAGAGGTAAAATGGGCAGATATTCAAACAGCAAAGGATCTAATGCCATCCTTATTTGAGAGTCTTAGAATAAATTCTGAAATTAACAAAACACTGGCTTTTTATAAATTTGAAGGGATACGATAACTCTAAGAGAAGACTTAAAACTCCCCTTTATGCATTGTTATACTATCGGGAAACGTTAGTAGTAAAAGAACCAAAATCATGCCAAAGAACCTCATCGTCAATTGATGAGGTTCTTTATTTTGATCAAGGAGGTGGTTATTTTCAACCATGCATCATTTAACCTCAAATAACGGCCATTTAGGGGAGGTAAAGGGGGAGTTTAAGTGGAAGCAATTCTCTTTCGGGTAACGGCAGCGCGACGGACGTAGACAGCGGTAACGTGGTCACGGACAAGTATAAAATCAATAATGGTACGACGAGGGCGCTGTAATCCGGAGTATCGAACGGAAGTACGCCTATTTCTTTTGCCAAGAATCTTACCTACCACGATAAGCGGCTGTGGGACGGGACAACGGACGTGGTCGGCGCGGATCTGGCAGAGAATACCGACCACACTCTCACGGATTTCGCCGTGGCGGAGCCGGAGAATGATTCCTTTACAATCACTATTTAGATGGGGTACAAACGAATTCGTTTGCTGGTGCGGCCGGACAGAACTATTCTTATTCCAGATTCCCCTCGTCAAGTGATCGATGATCTAATCAAAATCGGTTGGCTAGGTGATCTGTATGTTAAGCGACATTGAGCGGAAGGTATTACGTGTTATTGGCAATTTCTCAGCAGGGCGCAGGAGGTTAGAAGGAGAAGTCAGTTCAATTTGGTTAAATATTAGCCAATGCAAATCACTTTGACACCTTCTTTGTAGCTTTGGTCTCGTACGTTTCCACTGTTTGTTGCAATAACACCCTTTTCGTGAGCGATCGTTATATTGAAGATGGAAAGCAACTGTCAAACCGGTCAATGAAAAAATTAAGAAGTAAATTGTTCAAAATCTGCTTTCATTTTGTTTTTGCCGGAGTGTCCCCATAACAACCGTTGTATGGATATACCCACCAGACCAATCGTGATAATCGCGCAACCGATCCATTGAAATGATTCGCTTGCCCCCATCGCGTGAATGAATAGTCCGCCTCCCAACGGTGCAGTGATAAAGACTGCGCTTTGGATTGAGTCAACTATACCCATTACACGCCCAACAGCCTCTTTGGGCGCTTCTTTTTGCAGCAAATAAGTGGATGCCACCGAGGTAAGTCCAGTGCCGACACCGCCTATCAGAGCTGGGCACAGTAACAGCCAAATCGGCTGCCCTGCTTGATAAAGGCCAAAGCTGGCAAACAGAATTCCAATCAAAACCATGCCACCGCCGAACATCCAACCATATGCGGATATCTGATTATAACGATGAAACCATGCCACGGTAATAAGTGCCCCGATACCGATGGCGGCTACTGTCCATCCAACCAGTTGCGGGTATTCGGGTGCTTTTTCGCGCAGGATGACGGCAAACTGGGCATCCACCATTTGAATCGCAATAATGCCTGTTAGGGAAAAAAGCAGGCTAAACAAGAGCAGACGGTTTCCCAAAATGATTGCCCATCCCTCTTTCCACGCTTTGCCCAACCTTATGTCTTGTTGCAAGCTTTCGTACGTTCTTTCCACTTCTGTATGCTTCTTTATGGAGAGTAAAAAGCAGGCTGACAAGATGAAGCAGCAGATGTTGACCAGCATGCAAAGTTTTGGTGAGAACGCAGCAGCTGCCGATCCTCCGATAAGTGGTCCGAATACTTTTCCTGCTTGGAACACGGCTCCGTTAAGCGTTGAAGCTTTTAACAATTCCTCTTCACTAACGACTGAGCGCGTCATCGCTTGCTGTGCTGGAGTATGAAATACGTTGGCAACGGAGCGGCAAAAAATGAGCGGGAGCGTCCAGAATGGATGGGGAGCAAAGATCAGAAGCAAGGTGAAAGCAGCACGGATCAAATCGGAATATATCATGATGTGAAGCTTGTTCCACCGATCAGCCAATATGCCGGCGATCTGACCAAACAGAATGCCAGGCCCAGCATACATCAACGGCAACAGGGCAATCGTCAGCGGATCAGCATGCCAAATAAACCCGAGCAAGATGGCAACAGCGATAAAATCAAACCAACTGCCAAGCGTCGCCAAACCGTATGCAATAAACATCTTCCGAAACAAATGATTTTTTTGCAGCAACATGAAATTTCCCCCTGTATCCTTCGTTAATCCAAGAATAAGAGGGAATTGTCAGAGCCATATCAGAGCCAATGAGAGCAGTATCAAAACCGTATCAGAGATGGAGTTGCAGCAGTTGCAGAATTTTCGGTTCCAATTGTTTCAAACGATAATGTGCGGCGAATTGATGCCAATATTTCCGGTATTTTTCTTTCCATTCCTCATCACAGTTCCACTGGTCAAGGAAAAAGAGAAGATGACGAATACCCTGCAGCAGATGGGGGACAAATTTCGTCTTTTTTAATGTTTCGAACCCGATATCTACAGTCTCCCGCGCTTCTCGCTTTCTGCCTGTCTGATAGAGCCACAATCCATGAATAATGGAAAAAATCCCTGATTCCCGCAGATGGTCGTGAGCGGATAAAATCTCTTTTGCCTGATCAATCCAGTATTTGGCGACATCGCTTTCCTGCTTCATCAAAGCCAAATACATTTTGGCAAACAGGAGATAAAGACTGTAGCTGGAGGAGTGTAGCGCAGCAACTTCCTTCTCGGCAATATCCAAATGCTCTTCCGCCAGGCAATACTTCTTCGTCTGGACATACAGAGTGACCAGATTAATCTCCAATTCCGTTCCCCAGTTGCCGGACAGCAGTTCCTTTTTTTTCAGCATTCGTTCATAAAACACGAGTGTTTTGGAAGGATCAGATTCTGTAATCCAATAGAGATGGAGCAGGTAATTTATTTTATCCCAAACGGGTATGGACGTGGTATCGACAATCCAGCCAAAATCGCCATTGACGAAGTGCATGTAGATGGAATAAAACGGGTCAAGCTCAACACCGAGTATCTCTTGATTGGCAGAGAGCATTTGCATCGCATCGCCCATGCCTAAACCGTGATAGGCTTTAAAAAGGCGCTGTACACTTTCTGTAACATCCGGGTTTTGTGGCAATCGGTTTTTCGAAGTTTCTATGAATGTGAGCCGATAGCCGTAACCCCGAATGGTATCAATTGTTAAAAAGTCATTCCAGGGTAACAACTTCTTGCGCAGCCGATAAATATGATCATCAACTGTGCGGTCAGTCGGTTCTTCCATCCCCCACACCCGGTCCAGTAACTCCTCACGCGAAAACGAATGATTTTTCCATTCATAAAGAAATTGGAAAAGAGCGTACTCTTTTGGCAAAAAAGTGATTTTCTCACCGCCATGGGCCACTTCAAAATGGTCGGGAAAAAACTGAAGTTGTCCCATATGTTCACCTCGAAGTTTCTGCCAATTGGATTTCTCAAAATTAAATATATCATATGGAACGATTGCACAGACTGTTTATATTGCCAAACAAGCCTTGAGAATGACGTGTTTCCCAAGCAGCAAAGCCCCTCACGAGAGTACGTGGGGGGCTTGTACGTTCATAGGTGAAGTTAGTGTAACGCTTCTTGAACAGTTTCCACTTGCTGATTCATGCTCATGGGTTTGTCTATGCGGTCGTCAATGCTCAAATGGGTAACTACCCGATTCACCCCGTTGGAAAGTGCGTTCTGGTGAATGGCTTTGGCTACATCCATTACCTGGTCGAGACTTCCTTCAACGATCGTCGCCGTAGGGGTAATCTGATAGGTAAGCCCCTTTTGTTCAATCAGACGGATGGCATCGGTTACGGATGAACTAAAACTTGCCGAATTAGTTCCAACCGGGATCACACTAATTTCAAGCAAAGGCAATTACAATCACTCCTTTGGGTTATTGAGAAATACCATATTGTAATATCTCCTGATGTTGGCAGAGTTATTCCCTCTTTGTTTCTACATTTATAACCTAATGCCCATCGCCTGCATAGAATGAAATGGGTAATACGAAATACCGATGGAGGAGGGAATTTATATGTACGAGTCTTTTGCAACGCAATGCATACCGACTCGCGCTTTTGCACGTATACAAGGAGGACCTTTGGCGCCAAACCTTACAGGATATGTGGTATTTACCGATGTCCCATATGGAACCCAGGTCTTTGTGGAAGTCACCGGACTGCCGCCTTATCAACCTGCAACAGCGAATCAGCAGCCGATAGGACCCCATGGATTTCATATTCACAACAATGGAGTTTGTGAAGTTGGAGATCCCGCTAATCCGTTTCAGGCCGCTGGAGAACATTGGAATCCGACCAATCAGCCGCACGGGAATCATGCGGGAGATTTTCCTGTTTTATTCTCCAACAATGGGTACGCTCTCATGAATTTTTTTACGAACCGGTTTCGTGCTGCAGACGTTATCGGAAAGTCAGTAATTATTCATCAGAATCCTGATGACTATCGCACTCAACCGGCGGGTAATTCGGGAAAACGTTTGGCGTGCGGAGTGATCGTAGCAGCATAAAATCAGTTTCCCCAGCTCGATCAGATGATTTGCTGGTAGAAGCGTTGGTAATGGTGTCATAGGAGACAACAGGAGTTGGATTGGCAGTTTGTAGTCCGGCTTGAACCGCCTTCCAGAAGTTCTCGTCTTCCAGACCCAATCGCCACATCGATACCCCGGCCAAATGATAAGTGTTTACCAGTCTGGTTTTGGCAGTGATACTGTCCGTATTTTCGTACCAGACCGTATGACTGAAGCCGTCTTGGGCTTTATAGGTGAAATACGGGGATTGTTCGGTTGCGTTCCATTGTGGAGTTGCCCCTGTACTGGACAGCAAGGCAGGAATGTCTTTCCAAGTGACTGCTTGATTGCCTGAGTTGGTCGTTGTGTTCCAATCATATCCGTATGCCGGCAGTCCCAGCAGGATTTTGTGCGGCGGTATTTGAGAAACGGCGTATTGGATTACTTTCTCCACCCAGGGATAGCCTGCTACAGGGCCAGGGCTGCCCCATGGGCCATTTTCATCATAAGTCATAATCTGGATGCGGTCAGCAGCCTGTCCGAGCGCATGATAATCGAATGTCCCAACCCAACTGCTGGCAGGGGAATCGCTTGTTTTGGCCATCACGGAAACGATTGTCAAATAACCGTCTGCGCGAAGTGTATGAGACAAATCTGCGATAAATTGGCTAAATACAGCACGATCACTGGCCAGCATGTTTTCAAAATCTATATTTACTCCCTTGAAATTATTATTTTTCAGGAGAGTAAGAATGTTTGTAACAGCAGTTTGACGTATAGCGGCGTCACTTAAAATGGAATGGGCAATGGATGAGTCGAAACCGCTCTTTGTCTGATTGGAAATAGCGGCAAAGGGAAGAATGCCTTTCGAGTTGGCTAAGCTTAGGCCATCTGTTGGGGTGGAACCCGCAATGTTTCCGGATGAATCCATTTGAAAGGTTAACGTGGAAATCTGATTGAGACAAGAGCCGCAGGAAGATAAAGAATGATAGGAATTTTTATCTGTGGAATAATAGACGGTGTAATATCCCAGAATATCTTTTTGGGCGGCCGCCAGTGTGCGGGGAGAAGGTACGGTCAAGAAGGCGAATACGGAGAAGAAGGTGACAATAGACAGGGCTGCCCGAAATCTCATGTTGAATTCCACCTTTTAAGATAATGATCATCTACTAAAAAAATAAAAGATTTTATCAATATTAGAAATATGCTTGGAGAATCAATTTGGAAATTCGATCGTTTGGATGCAATCAGAGAGAAAAAATCGTTCAGTAAATACTTGATAAATCCAAAATGATTTACTATGATGAGTATTGTAACGAGCCCTCATAGTTAAATGGCATAACAGATCACTCGTAATGATCCGTTGCTGGTTCGATTCCGGCTGGGGGCATATCCGAACAAATACGTCAAAAGCAGGGAAGCCCCTGCTTTTATTGCTTTAAAACACACTTAGCGATTGGCTTTTGTCACATAGATTGAACAATGCTGCCCTTTAAACAGGGTATCCTTCTCCCAGGTCATGCCGAGCTTTTGGGCGACTCGAACGGACCCCAGATTTCCAAACCGACATGGCCGATTGGTTTTCCGTCTGTTTTTCTGACAGCTACCTGAAGTCCTGTTACGTTGTCTGATAAATAACTGCTGATAATCCCTCCTGTACGCCGGGAATGCGAAAAAAATATTTGTAAAGTGCTGTGTGCTGCAACATTGGACATCCTTTTCAACGTCTGTATAACAACTTCTTTTTTTCACGTACTATCCTTCATTTCACCAGTCTGTTATGGCTGGTGATTTTTCTTCTAGCGGTGCCGCCTGTCCGAATATACTTGTAGAAACCAGTTCAGGGGAATATCATTTGGCAATTTGTGACGGCTTGACGACATCTGGTCTTCTCACAGCAAAAAAGTGAAGTACTTCACAAGCATATGCGCTAGCAATAACTTACAATAAAATCAGGAAGACAAACAGAAGACATAAGGAGTTGATCAATTATGATGAATTGGTTAAGAGAAAGCAAATATTCTGCTGGATTACTCTTGATTGTCCGTTTGTATCTTGGTTGGACCTGGATAAGTGGCGGTTGGGAAAAACTGACCGGGGAAAAAGCGTTCGACGCATCTGCCTTCTTGACGAAAGCTGTGGAAAAACCGGTAATGAGTAAAGCCGGAGAAGTGATTTATCCGACGTATACAGGATTTATTGAAAATTTTGCGCTTCCGAATGTAAAGCTGTTTAATTTTATAATTCCTTGGGGCGAGTTTCTTGTAGGACTTGGGCTGTTATTGGGTGCATTGACAACCGCAGCGATGTTCTTCGGATTATTGATGAACTTCATGTTTATGTTTGCGGGAACCGTATCGACTAACCCATGGATGATCTTGTTAGGTTTCTTCATTATCGCTGCCGGTGCCAACGCTGGCCGATTCGGAGTTGACTACTATCTCTTGCCTTACCTGAGAAAATGGCTTGGCAAAAAAGAATTCAACCCAGGAAGTCCAGGAAGACCGAAAGCGGCAGCATAACCATAGATAAATTCAGCTCGTAAACCGGGGAGAAGTCCCCGGGTTTTTTCTCTATATAAGACTTTCATGCCGACTTCTTCGGCACCACTGATGAATGAAAATGGAACACTTATTTTCAGGGTAGAAAGTTTAACCACTTTACATGATGAAAGCGGTTAAACTTTCTTTCCATTTGCGTAGCCAGTGGAGAAAAACGATTGTCCATTTCGTAGCGACTTTTACAGCGCAAGCCCAGGCCTGGGGCCCCGCTCGGCGCAGCAAAAGCTTAAGCCGAGTGGGTAAAAATCGTCAGGAGAAAAAGTGGGCAAGCAGCGATACGAAGGCCGATGCTACGGTTTTGACCACTTCCTGACGATGAGAGAAACCGGACTTGATCGCAACTGCGCAAGCTGTAACGGAGGCGCGAAAGGACAACGTTTTTCTTATAACCTACCTGTAGCCGGGTTGGTTAATTTATCTTCGGCTTAAGAAATAATCCGGCAAGTACATTGCCCCAACCCGGCACCCGCTCGCAAACAAAGCTCCGCTTGTGGAAAGAGTAATATCGTTTACCCAAAGGGAAGCAAAGAGCAAGAGTAATGTGGTTTCAGTCAAGATTTCGGCAAAGACAATTGAGGCGTAAGGGATGCCTAATTTTTTGATTCCCAGTTTGACAACAGGTTCTCCGATTAGTTCATAAAGGATCATGGCAAAACTGGTCACAACAGAAAGATGTACATAGGACAAAAGGTTAGGACTATACAGCGCATATGGAAAAATATACCCTGTCCCCCATAAAAAGAAAAATAAGATACCTGCCGGGATGAGTAACGAGCCCAAGAAGGCGATTAACGTAAACAGAAAAATAAAAATTCTAACCGCTAGCGAAGCAGAAGCGATCTGCTGATCCTTTGCAACTGTCCGATTGTATACAAACAGGCCAAATGTAAAACAGATGGCCACAAAAATGGACCCCATATCATTCACTCCCTGCCTTCTCCTACTCTACTATTACGGGAAAAGGGCCGTGCAAATTTCCTGAAGGGGATGGTGGGCGGCATGAAAAAATTCCGCTCTGAAAATATGAATGCTTGAAATTTTCTTTTTTTTGGAACGTTATTTTTTGATAGAATCGACATACAATCCGATGTTTGATTTTCAAGCTTAGGCTGAAATTGAGAATGTCGTGATTGCTCAGGAAGCGAGAAGTCAAGGGGGCGGTAGAAAGCTGATGCATTTGGCTTCACGCCAAGGGGGAGAGGGTATGAAAAAAACGGCCATTCTGATTATGGATGTGCAAAAAGATTTTGTTGGTGAGTCGGCTAGAATGCCGGTAGCCAAGCATCAAATTGAACCGATGCTGGATGCGATAAATAGCGTAATTCAAACACCTTCCGAGCATACAGAGGTAATTTACATAGTGAATCACTTTGAGAAAAGCTCATGGATCAGCAATTTTTTTCGCCGCTATGCTGCGATGAAAGGGACAGAAGGCGCACAGTTAGATGACCGATTGCTGGTTGTTAATGAGCAAATATTTGTAAAAAAAGTGTCCGACGCCTTTTCCAATCCGGATATGGAACGGTTCTTGACGGACAAGCAAGTTGACGAGATTGTATTTACGGGATTATATGCGGAAGGATGTGTCTATTATACAGCCTGCTCTGCGATAAAAAGAGGTTACCGCGTCACTCTTTTGAAAGATGCGATTGTGGGTGCCAACGATGCAAAACGAGAGAAAGCCCTGCGAAAACTGGAGAAACAGGGCGCAACCACTGCAACTGCTCAAGAGTTTCGCAAACGGTTTGCCTAAAACAAGAAAATGGCTTAGCAAGCAGCTAAGCTAGAAACGAAGCGGCTGTCAAGTGACGGTCGTTTTTTTAACTATATAAGACTTTCATGCCGACTTCTTCGGCACCACTGATGAATGAAAATGGCACACTTATTTTCAAGGTAGAAAGTTTAACCACTTTACATTATGAAAGTGGTTAAACTTTCATCCAACGGTTATGAAAAGGAAAGAGCTTCGTCCCATTGCGTGTTCCTTGTGAAGGCATGGCAAAGTGAAGAGAGTGAAGGAAGGAATCAGAGTCGTCA
>JBHGXW010000051.1:0-18437 GCA_041920465.1 Paenibacillaceae bacterium
CTCCTGTGAAAAGCTTCTATACCCCTGAAAGGGGCGCGCAGCGTAGAAGGGGCCCCGCCCGACAGTAGCGTAAGCTTACGTCGGGTGGGTTGTGAAGACTCCCTTCCGTAATGAACGGAACGGACAGTTCTTCATCTCTGAATGCCTTCACGGAACCACGTTTCAGTCCCCCGACGTTTCAGTCCCCCGATGAGAGGGGATGAGAGGGGATGAGAGGGGAAAAGGGACGAAGTCTTTTCTTGTGGGCGGGTTATATCAGTTCAAATGCAACCACGGAATCAATCGGCTTCTCTTTACTGATTATTTGGCTTGGCAGATAAAAGTAGACCGGCCCGTTTTTCCGAATCGGTTTGCCTGCCTTGGCAAATTGAAGGATGGCTTTTTTGGCTTCAGTCAATGGAATATCAATAAAGTCTCCGTTCTCCCGATGAACACGCAGAGTAGTGGCTTCCGGAGATACTTGCGCATTGTTCAGAAAGATGGAAAGCTTCATCCCGTAGTCAGCATCAAGTGTTTGACGCAGCTCGGTCAGGCTGGTGCGCTGTGTCAGCGGAGTAACCCCCTCATGCAATTCACGATCCCAATGCGCACCTGTGCCCTTGAGATAAGCTTGCTCTTCGGCTAATTGTTCATCTTCTGCTGTTTCTCTGTAGTTGGCAATATTTATCTTTCGTTCGTCGAAAATCCATACACCCGGATCAAGGGTAATGGGATAAGTGACGGCCCCTTTTATGACGATTACTTCGGCCATTTCAACTTCCTCCTTTTTTGTATTATCGGAAAGTTCAACTGCTTTACATGATGAAAGTGGTTAAACTTTCATCCGACGGATATGAATAAGGAAAGAATAAAAACTAGAGAGCTGCACCAGTAATTGTAACGCATTCTTTTCATGTGAGGCAAATATCCTTGTCCAAACGGTCGGCTGTGCTCAACCAACCGGTTGTGGTCGTTTGGTTGACATGAAGGGTTTGAGACACGTAGAATGATAGAGTATTGAAGTCTTTTCAAAACAGCAAGAATGGCGTAGTATGTAGATAAGGTTGGAGGCAAATGGAGGGGTCGATGTTGACAGAGGTTAGGATTCCTGATTTGGAAAATAAGGCGCTAACGTTACTTAGAGCAGATGCGGCCAAGATTTATAAATTGATTGATGTGCAGATGGAACACCTGACCATGCCGCAGTGCCCTCTTTATGAGGAGGTTTTGGATACCCAGATGTTCGGACTCTCCCGAGAAATTGAATTTGCCGTACGGTTGGGCCTGATAGAAGAAGAAATCGGCCGTGAAATATTGGATAATCTAGAGCGGAAACTGGCTAATCTGCACGAATTATATAATCCCGAAAGAAGCGAGGGAAAATGATCCCTCGCTTCTTTTTTTGATAAGAATGAATAAGTTTGCGACAGTGAAAGTCGATTGGGTTATACAAAAAAGAATGCAGTTCCCAAGATGAGATAGACTGCGAGCAAGAGCACACCTTCATACCAGTTGGTAGCCCCGTCCCGCGAAATGGAGATGGCGATGAAGGTAGCTACGCCGATTGCCGCCAGTTCGAATGGGGTAAATACGATGTTCATGGTTGAACCGAAGAACAAACTGAGCAAGACGAGAGTGGGAGCAACGAACAAGGCGATTTGCAGACTGGAACCGATCGCGATCTCAACCGCCGCGCCAATTCTGTTTTTCATTGCCATCAGGATCGCGGCACTATGTTCGGCTGCGTTACCGATAATCGCGATCACAAACGCACCGACGAACAACTCGGACCAGCCTAATGCTTGGGAGACACTTTCTACACTATGTACCAGCCACTCGGAAACAACAGCAACGGAAATGGTCGCGAGGATCAGCATGATGACGGATACTCCCTTGGACCAGGTAGCTTCCTCATCGTGCGGCTCAATGTCCGACAAGAATTCCTTGTGGGTAATCATCGAGAAGATTAACCAAAGGGCATACGCGATAATCAGAATAACGGCGATCACGATACTGAGCGTATTGATTTCCGGAGTCGGCAGTTCCCGGATGAAAACAGCGGGAATGAACAATGCCACAAGAGCCAACGTCATCAACGAAGCGTTATGTCCGGCTAGCACTCCGTTAAAGGTTTGTTCTTTATACTTCAATCCACCAAAAAAGACACTTAAGCCCAATACCAGCAAAAGATTTCCGATAATGGCACCAGTGATGGAAGCTTTGACCATATCGAACAAGCCTTCTCTCACCAAAAAGAAGGCGATGATTAACTCTGCGGCATTTCCGAAGGTGGCATTCAAAAACCCGCCGATTCGGTCTCCTGCGTAGAACGCTACGCTCTCCGTCGCCTTTCCTAACCAGGCGGCAAGAATCACAATCGCGATGGAAGATGTGATGAAGCGGATCAGTTCATTATCTATGAGGTAATGGGCGCCAGATGCAAGCAGCAGACTGGCAATTACCAGCGTAAAAAAGAGTCGCAAATTCACTTACTTCACCTCAAATACATTTTTTTCTTACAAACAGCTATGTACTAGTGTAACGAATCAGGAAAAGGATGTCACCTCCTTCTTTTTGGGTGCACTCCCTGCCTGTATAGGTTGAACAAAATGCGGAAAAATACCACTTATAGATTAAGATATATTTTCGGAAAAGGAGTGCTTCTGTATGTCGCATCCTTACATGTGTCCGACATGCAAGTCAAATCGTATGCGCTTTACGGTTATTGAGCAGATTCCACGGTACGTCAGGCTGGATCCGCAAACTGGACAAGTGGTAACGGAACTGGACAGAGATCAATTGGATGCTTTCCACCAGCCTTATAGCGGAGATGCCTTCATGATTCAATGCGGTGTCTGCGGAACAATTGAAAATGAAGAGAGATTCATCAAGATGGCGGAGCATTACAAACGTTGATGCTTTGTCGGGAGCGACCCTAACTCATCAAAAAAAGGATGCTTAGGCATCCTTTTCTCATTTGCAGAATATGTGATTCCCGATTCGCTTGATCTGAGGACGGCTCCAAATCCATGCCGATGTTGCGGTAGCCGGATTAAAGTAATAGATTGCATGACCAGAAGGGTCCCAACCTTTCAGCGCATCCTGAACCGCCTTTTTTGCTGTTGCATTCGGTGTCAGCCAAATCTGCCCATCTGCCACAGCCGTAAACGCACCAGGCTCAAAAATGACTCCTGCCGGTGTTTTGGGAAACCCGGGATGACGGGTCCGGTTTAAGATGACGGCGGCAATCGCTACCTGACCGATATAAGGCTCTCCTCGCGCTTCACCGTAAACGGCATTTGCCATCAACTTTAAGTCGTTTGCCGAGATTCTCGCGGGATGTTTTACTTTTTTGGGCGTATTTATGCGTTGGATGCTATAGGGCTGCCCTTCAGCACCAGGCCGCCAGTATCTGGAGGCATTGTACAGTTTTAGTTTGGTTTTTGGCCCAAGCACTCCGTCTACCCGCATCCCGAATCGATACTGGAAGTTGCGCAAAGCCCAATAGCTCGACCAGCCAAATTTCCCGTCGATTTTCCCGTGATAATATCCAAGGAACTTCAATCGCCCCTGCATTTCACGAACATCTGCGCCGACGGAGCCTACACGCCTGGTAACTTTGCTGAATGTCTCCGTGGATAATGACGGCAAAAGGGTAGTACTCGTGAGAACCAAAACAAGTAGGGTTACCAGCAACAGATACAGTTTGTTTTGCTGCATAACCAAACCCCTCCCTCTGATTTTGGATAAGGGTAGTTTGTCCTTGGATGGAGGTTTTTAGGTGTTGTCTTATGGAGTAAAATGCTGGATTTATGGTCACAATGAACCTGAATGGATCTGGATAAAGCCCCTGTGATCGCCATTACCGGCCAAGTCGAGTCAAAACGGCTCGGAAGCCACTAGGGCCGATCCGTTACGGCAAATTCTCGCACGGGCAAAAGAATCAACTGAATCGCTCATAATCGACGCAGCTTGTACCAATTCGACACTGGAACCGCGAAAAATCGATTTTATTCTTCAAACACAAGCTTGATCTCTATATAATAAAAGAAAGTATGTTTGTTTGAAACATCGTCCCAAGTTTCGTTAGCAAATGGGAATGAGGTGCTAACTATGGAGAGTCGGGGTGTCATCCAAATCGCAGACCAGGTTGTAGCCGTCATCGCTGGAATTGCAGCGAACGAAGTACCCGGCGTTTCGACAATGGCGAGCGGATTATATGAGGACTTGACCAAAAAAATCAGCCGAAAAACGGCAGCCAGAGGTGTAGACGTATCGATTGTTGAGGATGAAACAATTATTGACTTGAGGATAACGGTTCGATTTGGCGTTCGGATTGACAGAGCTTGCCGGATGGTTCAAGAAAAGGTGAAAGAAGAGGTAGAAGGATTAACGGGTCTATTTGTGCGTGAAGTAAATGTTCGTGTGGAAGGTATCATGTTGCGACAGGAAACGAATGTTCCGGAACGAGTGTAATAAGAAAACCTGAGCCAAAGCACGGCTCAGGTTTAATGTCGTGAATTCATCAAATCCATCGCTTTTTGACGGTTAACCTCCCGCGAGACGCTTAACAAGACACCAATACCAATTAAACAGACGAGCATCGAAGAGCCCCCGTAGCTGATAAGAGGCAGCGGGACACCCGTGATTGGAATGCTGCCGGTTGCGCCGCCCATATTGATCAAAGCTTGCAAGGCAATCATCGTCACGATCCCGATACCAGCCAGGCTGCCAAAGGTGTCTTTTACCTTCAGGCTGATATAAACTCCACGCAGCAAAAACAGCAAATAGACAACCAGAAAAAGGGTAACGCCGATAAACCCCAGTTCTTCCCCCATGATGGAGAAAATAAAGTCGGTATGGGCTTCCGGAAGGTACAAATATTTCTGGATACTCTTTCCAAAACCGGCTCCTGAAAATCCGCCGTGGGCTATTGCAAAATAGGATTGACTCAACTGATACCCTTTGTTCAGCGGATCAGACCAGGGATCAGAGAAAGAAAGCAGCCTCGCCATAGCATGGGGTTTAAGCGAGATGTAGATTAAGAAAATGACGCTGATCGGAGGAACCGTAAGCAAAAATAGATGCTTGATGTTCGCCCCGCCGCAGATGAGAATCATCCCGGCTGTACCCAGCAGGATTGCGCCCGTTCCAAGATCGGGCTGCAGCGCGATCAGGATGAAAAACAAACCGGTGACGACGATCGGAGGGATCAGGCCGGTTTTGAAGTGCCGGAGCTTTTCTCCCTTTTTGGCGATGATCGCAGACAAGTAGAGAATTAGGCCCAGTTTGGCGAACTCAGAAGTTTGCAAGCTGCCAAGCGACCCAATCTGAATCCAGGATCGTGCCCCTTTAGCCATCGTACCGATACCCGGGATCAAAACCGCAACCAGCAAACAGAAACTGATGATCCCAATCAAGAGAAAATGCTTTTTATAAAAAGAAAACGAAATATTCATTGCGACAAGCATACTGACAAGCCCCAAGCCAATCCACACAAACTGCCGCTTGACAAAATAGAGTTCATCCCCGCCGCAATACGGGCAACCTTTGGAAGAGAAAGAGGTTGTCTGCGCGTAAATGGAACTTGCGCTCAGTACCATGGTGATCCCGAATCCGACGAGCAGCAAGGTGAGAAACAGCAATAGGAAGTCAGGAGCGCCACGTGTCTTCATGAAATCCCCCTCCAAATAGATGAATAACTAAATACAGAGAGGTGACATCTCCTCTCTGTACCTTACATGTTTCATAATTAATGGTTAGACAGTTTTTCTTTCAGCATGCTGATTTTGCGTTTTGCACTGTCAACAACTGTCGCTGGAACCGGGTAGTCATAATCCAATCCGTGCGGGAAGGTTTGCTTGCCCATGAATGGTTCTTCCAATTTTAACAAGGCGTGAGGGTCTTCCAGTTTGCCATGCACGGCGTTCGCTTGTACACGCAAATAGAAAACAATTCCTTTGTCTTCGAGTTTGTAATCGTATGTAGCATGATTGTAATCCCAGGCCCAACGAATGAAGCCAAGTTCATCCATAATGTGGTCCAGTTCGCCAAGATGAACTTCTTTGCCACCGATACCAGTGTCTTTGATTACCATCGGTCTTCCTCCTAAACGGATATTCACTCTCTTATGATAGTAGGTTTTTCTAGGAAGTGCAATGAATAAAGCTGATTTGTTCGGAATATCTACGCATAAATGGAAAAACCTGACTCTTCTGCATGAAAAACAAGTTTCGGTAAACACTAGGAACTGTGAAGAAAAAAAGGAGGAGAGAGTCAAATGGCAAGCCGTACCTTACGTGAAATTATGACCAAAGATGTCGCAACCGTTACCTTACAGGACAATGTATATGAGGTTGCCGTCAAAATGCGTGATTACAATGTTGGTGTAATTCCGGTTGTAGACGAAAAACAAGATGTGATTGGCGTTATTACTGACCGTGATATTGTCATTCGCGGACTAGCCGAAAAACGGGAAGGATCGGCCAAGGTGCAAGATGTAATGACACGTGATATTGTATTGGGCCAACCCGGCATGAGTGCCGACGAAGCAGCCCGCATTATGGCCAAGAACCAAATTCGCCGGCTTCCGGTGGTGGAGAACGGCAAACTCGTGGGAATTGTAGCGATTGGTGACCTGGCAGTGCGCGATGTCCTGCAAGACGAGGCAGGGCAAGCCCTGTCGGAAATCTCCGAACCTGCTTCCCGTCATTAATTTGCGCCATTCATGTCTCATCAATGACACGACCTGTTGCGGCAGGTCGTTTTTGTGTGTTCTTCTTTACTTTCACGTTACGGTAAGGTTTAAAATGGGAGGAAAGATTACAAGCCAGAAAGAACGAATTCCGCCTGTAAAGAAGATATAGTAACACATAAAAGGAAGGGATCGAAATGTTGATTCAGGAAATGGCCAAGCGTCTGCAAATCACACCGAGAGCTATCCGGTTCTATGAAGAAAAAGGTTTGGTCAAACCGGTCAAAAAGAGCTCAGGCTATCGGGAGTTTCGTGAGGAAGATGCCTGGCGCCTGCAAACAATAGTATCTCTCAGGGAAGTAGGCATGCCGATCGAACAAATTCAGCAGCTGTTTGAACAAATAGACGAATCTTCCACTTCCATCCTGCCTTATCTGGAACTGCAGCGCGCCTACATGTACGACCGCTGGGTAGAACTGAAAAACGCGATCCAAACGACCGAGACGATGATCGCCGAGTTGAAGCTGCAGCGCACCTTGGAACCGATCTCTTTATACAAGCTGGCCGAAGGAAGCAGACGCCTGCGCCAAACACGCAAAGAATGGGTTGATCGATGGGACTTTAATCGAATGGCCAGTATTTATGATGAATGGGTGTCCGGACATCAGGAAGGCCCGCACCAAGGGTATGAACAGGTCTTGGAGCAAGTTGTTCAATATGTGGACCCCAAACAGGACGAGACTGGATTGGACGCGGGTACGGGGACAGGCAATCTGGCAAAGCGTTTAACAGGCCGCTGCCGGAAACTTTGCGCGTTCGACCAATCACTGGAGATGTTGAATCGCTGCAAAGCCAAGAACCCGGAGACGGAGACCAAATTGGGCAATTTTTTGGCCATTCCCTATTTGGATCATTCATTTGATTTCGTCGCCACCAGCTACGCCCTGCACCACCTGACCGACGAGCAAAAAGCACTGGCTTTCATGGAATTTGACCGTGTTTTAAAGCCTGGCGGGAGAATCGTTATAGCCGATTTGATGTTTGCCGATCAGACCTCAAGGGAGTGCCACTTAAACCAGCTTGCCCAAGACGGAAAGGAAGAGCTGATCCACGAAATCGAAGACGAGTATTATGCTGATCGGAGCTTTTTGGTCAAACAGTTGGAAAATTTGAATTATCAAGTGAAGTGGAAACAATTGAACACCTACATCCACTTAATCCACGCAACGAAGCCCTAAACGAATTTGGGCTTGTATTGCTGCTGACATTCCTCCTGATCCATGCATAGCCTATAGCGATACGGGAAAGGAGGATCCGCATGGGTTTTTTAGATTCATTTGGGCGCGATAATGAAGAACTTTTATGGATCATCATTGTGGTCGTGGTGCTGCTGTTTTTGTTTAACGATCGGGATTAATCTTGATAACCATAAAAACGACCAGCCTGTGCGAACTGAACTGGTCGTTTTTGTTTGCCTAGAAGCGCTGGATTGCCCCCGGGAGTATCTTTTAACATAAACATGGAGAATATTGGACACTCTAATCTGTAGAAATACAGAACAAAGGAGTGTGTCACTAGTGAATTGGAATAAACTGATCCTGCGATTTTTAGTCGCTCTCATTATCCTCGCTGGTATGGAGATGGGGCTGCATACGGTGCAGAACTTAAAAGCAGCGGCTCCACAAGTTCAACCTCCGACGCTGGCCGTCCATCATATGGTGAAAGGGAGCACGCTTCATTTGCAGCTTACCGTCACTCGTTTTAACTTTTCTGTGGAAAACATGGGCAAAGAAAACAAGTTTGGCGAAGGTCATGTCCACCTCTACATAGACGGAAAAAAAGTGGCCAAAATTTTTGAATCGCACTACGTATACCCTGATCTCAGGCCAGGCAAGCATGAGGTGACGCTTGAGTTGGCTCATAACAACCATGAGTCCTACGGAGTAAAGCAGTCTTTTGAAATTCAGGTAAATTAAAAAGCAGAGGGCTCATCCTCTGCTTTTCCATTTTTGATATGGGTTCCTGGCCCCGCAAGGCGCAGCGTTGCTGGTACCGGGTGGGTTCTAGTTCATTTCTACGCCGACGGCTTCCGAAGTCCTGGGCAAGGCGATAACAGCAGCCGGATAGCTGATCATCTGGATTTTCATCGCACCGGGCTGGGGTTTCACTTCATGAGCTTTCACAATCCATTTGCCGCTTGCGTCTTTGGCAACGCCGTCAATAACAATGCGGTATCCGCCTGTGGAACGTTGCCCCAGGCCAATCACCACGTACGTTTTATCCTTGTGCACCACTTGGTATCCGCCGGTTAGACGAATGTTTTTCACTGCAGCCTCCACTTCCTCCGGATAGGGCGGAGAAATAAGCTCAAATGAACCATTGGAGACAGGCGATTGAGCAGCCGGTTGATTGAGTGGCTGGTCGGGAGTTATCGGTCCTCCTGTAAATAATGAAAGTGTAAATGCTATGATGGCAGCAAAAATATTCATGAATCATCTTTCCTCCTCGCTTGAAATCTGGTACAAAGATCATGAGGCAGGTGAACCAATATGCGTGTCCATGCATGTATCAAAATGCTTTCGGACAAAACCATTCAAGAAATTCTCATGGAACATGCCAGACGCTTGCCCAAACAAAACGCGCCAAAAAACTTGGCAGCAATGCTTTGCCATGATCCATATTTGGGAGAACTGTGGTCATCCCTGCACAAGATGGAGCAGGATGCGGTCCGAATCTTTATGATTAACGCTTCAAAAGGTTTTCTTCGCAAAAAAGAGTGGGAATCAATCGTCCAACAAAAAAATCCGCAGTTGGAATTCGGCTTGTCTGGACTCAGAAGGTTAGGATTGGTCTATACCGTACGAAAGCTGTGGAGTGAAGTCGGATATCTGATGCCGGCAGAAATTCGCCGAGCACTTGTAACAGCAAGTAAATCTCAAGAGTCTGACACGATAGAGTCAAATGCCTCTTTTCAGGAAGCACTGTCTTATTATATACCAGCCGGCCGAGGAATTCATCTGGATTTGTTTGCATGTTTGCTCTTCGTAAGAGATCATGTCATCCAGCTTACACAAAAGCGAACGATCCACCGCCGCACTTTGCAAAAATTATCACCGCTTTTTTCGATTCGCGAAGAGCATATAAAGGGCTGGTATGAACGTCTGTTTCCTGACGAGATTCGCCGTAACTATTCTCCGGCAGAAGCGTTCATTCTTGATCTTGCTATTCGGCTGCAACTGATCAAACCCGAGGGCAAACAGCTTTCCCTCTCATATCCTGAAGTAAAAAACTTTTTATCCCTTGATGCCAAAAGCCGAAAAGACTTGCTGTTTGCCTGTCTGTCTGCTTCCTACGTACCTGTTGAGCCATGGCTGGAAGCATGTTGGTTCGAGATTTCAACTACACGATACGTCAAGTGGCAGCCGCTTGCGTTCATTTTTTCACGGCTTCGTTCCTTGGGATTTACCCTGCCGAGTGGCCATAGAGAAATCGTGATGGAGCAAATCCTGCATCCGTTGCTTGGCCTGGGGATGATAGAGGTAGGAGAGAATAAATCCGAATTGTACTGGCGAATTCACCCGAGCCAGGCTGCTTCGCATACGGAAGATTTTTGGTATGTAGAGCCAACGGGCACCGTTTTGGCCAGTCAGTCCGTGTCCCTCCAAAAATTGTGGGAGCTAAGCCGTCTGGCCGAGCTGGAATTCACCGGAGAGATGATTCGATCTCAGCTTAAGCCCATAAAGGTACAATCCTATCTCTCCCAAGGCGGAACAGAGCAGGAGATAGCCGATTTCCTGCAACAGAGCTGCCCGTATCCCATTCCGGAAGCGATCCGGGAACAAATCGACATCTGGGCCAAAGAGGCAAAGCAGATTCGAATGGAACAGGTGATTCGGGTTTCGACCGCCCATGCCAACCTGTTGGAGGAACTGAAGCAAATTCCGCTTGTACAGCCCTTTCTCATTGAGGTTATTTCGGCAACCGATTTTTTGATTCCCATGGACCAGCAAGAAGAATTGATCCAAACGCTGAAACAATGCGGTTTCGAACCTCGGCAGGGGAAGATTGAGAAGTTCTCTTCCATCACAGCATTACCTGATGGACTGGATCATCCGGCGCCTGATTTGGACGAAAGCTTGCGAACCGGACTCTTTTCCATACCGAAACCGTGGGACGGGTACAAAATCGAAAATGTTTTTCCGGAGCGGCCGACAGAAAGCCCCAAACTGCTCTCTCTGCCCAAAATCTGGACGCAACATTTGCAATCCTATCATCCCCAAACACTGCGCGACATGCTAAAACGCGCTGAAGAACTGAAGCTCACCGTTCTTCTCCAGTTGACGTCCGGAGCAGAGTTGGAAGGGGTTGCCGAGCGGGTGAAAGTGGAAATGGGGTATTGGACGATTACATTTGAAACTGGCCGCCGCAAGCAAAAGATTCGCTTGGAAGAGATCAAAAGAATCAAGCTGGTATTGCCGGATTACATCTAGATATTGGCGGATTACATTTAGAAGCTTGTAATGAGGGAAACCATCCGTGGTACAATAGGAGCAGGAAAGGGGGGCCGCATCTTGTTGGAAACAATCGACACGATCGATATGGCTGAACTCATCGAGAGGTCGTATGAATTAGCCGATATGATCAACCAATCACAAGAAGTAGCGGAATACCTTGCAGCCAAAAACCGAATGGAGCAAGACGAAGAAGCCGTTCGTTTACGCCGTCTGTTTGCCCGCAAAAAAGAAGAATACGAGGATGTACAACGCTTCGGCAAGTACCATCCCGATTATAACCGTATATCGGCTGAAGTGCGCGAACTGAAACGTTCCATTGAAATTCTCGACAGTGTACAAGCATTCAAACGGGCGGAGACACGCCTTGACGAGATGCTGTACATGGTTAGCCGAACAATTGCTGACGCCGTATCGGAAAACATCAAGGTGCCGAGCAACAATCCGTTTCTGGAAGCGCTCAGCCAAGGCTGCGGGACTGGCGGAAGCTGCGGCTGCAAAACCAAGCGTTAAGAATCAGGAAGCTCACTTCTGGCAAGTGGGCTTTTTCCATACTCTCCCGGAAGCTCTCTTGATAAAACAGATATGGCATGTTAGCATGGAAGTGATTGATGGAAGGGGTTAGGAGTAGAGCATGAGGGAAAAACGACTGGGATTGGCCGTTTGGATTAAAAATTCGCGTGTTGCCAAGAATTTGCGGAAATTTGGGACCATTCACTACGTCTCCAAACGTTTGAATTACGTTTCCATGTACGTGGACGCCAATGAAATTGAAGATACAATCAAAACATTGGAGAAGCTGCATTTTGTCACCAAAGTCGAGCGGTCCCATCGCCATGAAATTCCAACCGAATATAACAACTCCAAGCCTGATAAAGCCAAAGAATTTGACTACCAGCTGGAGAAAACCCAATTGATAGCGTTAACGGAATCGCTCATCAATGAAAACACAAAAGCGGAATCTTCATCCGCAACATAAGCGTATTTACCATACAACGAGAATGATGGCTCTCGTTGTTTTTTTGTAAAGAAATATTCACCAATATTTGTTACCTGCCTATGATATGATCTAAGTGGATTATTTGTTTTTCATGATTTTGAATGCGCTTACAAAATATCGATAGGTGGGAACCTGCGGATGAAACTGGATATTAACTGTGACATGGGAGAGGGCTTTGGCCGCAATCGATTAAGTGAAGACATAGGAATTTTGAAGTGGGTTACCTCGACCAATATAGCGTGCGGATTTCATGCCGGTGATCCACATTTGATTGCCCGACTGGTGGAAGCGGCACTCAAGCAAGGTGTGATGATTGGAGCCCATCCGGGTTATCCGGACCTGCATGGATTTGGCCGTCGTTCATTGCATTTGTCCCCAAGGGAAGTGTATGAATTGGTTTTGTACCAGGTAGCTGCATTGGACGGAATTACTCGCGCGCTTGGCGGGAAATTGCATCACGTAAAGCTGCATGGAGCCTTGTATAATGAGGCGTCTGAGCGGCCAGAACTAGCTGAGGCGGTCGTTCGTGCTGTGGCGGACATTCGGGAAGATTTGGCTATCTATGCTTTATCGGGCAGCCCGCTGGTGGAATTATGCCTGGAATTCGGCCAGCCTGTTGCCGAAGAAGTGTTTGCTGATCGCGCTTACTTGCCGACCGGCCGTTTGGCGCCACGAGAGCTGGAGGGGAGTGTCTTGATCAGTAAAGAGGAACAATTGAACCAAGCGGCCAAGCTGGTAACGGAGCAGCGGGTAAACACGGTGGACGGCGGAGAGATTGAACTGGCCGCCGATACGCTCTGCATCTCATCTGAGAACCCGCATATTGTCTCTTTCCTCATGGATCTGCACCGCTGGGCCAATCAAAACGGGGTAAGGATTGAACCGATTGAAGTGTAGGATAAAGTGTGAATTGAAGTGTAAAAGAAAGAAGGTGGGCCACATTGCGGGTCCACCATTTCTTATTCGTCAGTCAGAGCGGGCTTTGAGCCATTCGTTCAAGGCCGGGAAGAATTGCTTCAGCGCCACGTTGCTGTTCACAATCGATACGTGGCCGGTTGGCAGTTGCAGAATCGATTTGTCTTCGCTTGATACCACTTCGTTAATGGCAATGCTTTGGCAAGGCAAGGCGATGTGGTCGCGCTCCGCCACAACGGTGAAAAGGTTTGCTTTGATCCTGCTTAAGTCAACGCGCTGTCCGCGCATAACCAGTTCGCCCTTGATTAACTTGTTTTGCTGGTAGAAGTCGCGAATCCATTGCCTGAAAGCAGCTCCCGGGAATGGAGTGCCGTCCGTGACCCATTTGTTCAAAAGGCGCCAGTTTTTGATGAACTTTTCATCAGCAGCGCGATCCACAAGATTCACCCAGGGTCCGATGAAGTTGGTGATCGGTTTCAAGAGCTTGTTCCCGAAATCAAGAATTTCCGGAGGGATGACGCCAAATGTGTCAACCATTTTGTTCAAATTGTAGTAGCGTTCATCCAACCAGACCGAATAGGTGCCCGCATCTGCGAAATCAATCGGGCTGGCCAGCATAATCATATTGCGAATCGGCAGGTTAGGGTGAAGGGCGGTGAACATCGAGACGATCGTACCGCCCATGCAGTAGCCGAGTAAGGACAGTTCACTAGCTTGGGACGTGCGCAGCACTTTGTCTACAGCCCGTGGGATATAGTCAAACAAGAGGTCGTCGAAGGTAAGATCTTTATCTTCCAGTTGGAAGACGCCCCAATCGAGCAGGTAAACGTCGAATCCTTGATTAACCAAATATTCCACCATGCTCATACCGGGTGTTAAGTCCATGATGTAAGGCTTGTTGATCAACGCATAGATCAGCAGCAATGGAATTTTATGCCGCTCTTCTTGCGGTTTAACCGGAATGTATCGATATAACTTGGATTTATTTTTGGTCCAGATGCACTCTTTTGGCGTTAATCCCACTTCCGGTTCCGGCCCAGTCAAAACTTCTCGGACGTTTTCCAGTCGGGCGATCGATTTTTGATAAGGTTCCGGAAGCTCCTTCACCATATCATTCCATCTTTGCAGTAAATTTGGAACGGTCATGATTCATCCCCCTTACATGTATAGGCCGCCGTTAATATTTAGGCACTGTCCGGTAATATAAGCACCGTCTTTCACTAAATACAAAACACCTTTGGCGATCTCTTCCGGCAAGCCAAAACGACGTTGTGGAATGCGTGCCTTGATCGTTTCGCGAATTTCTTCTTTAACAAAGGCAAGCATATCGGTTTCGATGAATCCTGGGCAAATGCTGTTAACCGTTACATTGGTTTTCGCCAATTCAAGCGCCAAAGATTTGGTGAAGCCAATAATTCCGGCTTTCGCAGCAGAATAGTTGGTTTGGCCAAATCCGCCTGCTTGCCCGATGATGGAGCTAATGCTGATGATTCGCCCGTTCTCCGATTCGAGCAAATCGGGCAGAGCCGCTTGGGTTATGTAAAAAATGCTGTTCAGGTTTACTTGGATGACTTGGTTCCAATCTTCTTCCGATAACTTACGGAAAGTGCGATCCCGGGTGATCCCCGCATTGTTCACAAGAATATCCAGACGTCCAAATCGCTCTTTTGCTTCCGTTACAAGGCGACGTGCATCTTCCGTTTTTGACACGTCTGCTTGGACAGCGTACGCTTTAACTCCGTGTGTAGATTCCACTTCCTGAACCAAAGCAGTGGCTGCTTCAGAGCTGGACTGATAGTTAATGACCACATTAACTCCGTTTTTTGCCAACTCTCTTACAATCGCTGCTCCGATACCACGTGATCCACCTGTTACAATCGCTGCGCTACCTTGTAAATTCGTCATCTTCATATCCCCTTACTTTGCAATATAGTATTAGTAAAAATCTTCATAATATTGTTTTTATTATGTCTATTCAGTTTTTTTGAGTGCTGTTTCTGCCAGCTGATCTTGAAGCTTGTCTAATTTCTCATCAAGTTGGTCTACCTTGGTTTCCAGATTCACGATCAACGCAGCGAGATTGGCCAGATCTGTTTTGCTTGGGAGATGAGCTTGTTCCAGGTATTTTTCAGTGTTTTTACGCACGGCGTCTTGATATTCCAGCATTTGCTTTTGCAGATATCCCAACCATGCAGAAAAAGCTTCGGTCTGAACCGTTTCTCCCAGCACTTTGCCCCAATGCTCTTCTGTTTGATCATAAAGTTTTTTCCAGATGGAGAAAGGATCAGTAAATGGTGTGTTCATATGTAACCTCCTTGTAAGGAAAATATTGCAACAAGTTCCTTTTTATTATAACGCGCCCATATTTAGATTGTATTAAGAAATCATTTTGTAAGCGCTATATCTTTTAGATAAAATATGACATCATTTTACAGGAATTATGACATCACAAATAACTAAGGATACCCACTGTTTATTCATTTTGTTAAAATAGAGGGAAAATGCCTATGGAGAGAGCCGGATGAATGCGATTCAAAAAACAAGTGTGTTGATTTGCGTGGCAATTCTTGTCGTATTTTCAGGTATAGGAATTGTCATAAAATGGCCACAAATTTCCGACTGGCTTGAACTTAACAAGCATGCGGTGGATGCTCCACAAATTGGGGCCGATCCGTTTCAATATGATCCACTTGTTCCTTCCTATATGAAGGATTTGCACCCCGAATACAAGATAACGGCTGACTTACACACCAATGAAGCAGCAATCGTCGGGCAGGAAACGATTGAATTTGATAACCCCAAAACGAAGGAACTGCTCTTATACGTGTATGATTATTCCTGGAGCAAGATCAAGGTTAAATCAATCCGGTATAAGAACAAAGCGATTCCTTTTACCCGGAGAGGTTCGATTATCAAATTGGCTAATCTGCTTGACGGTAAAACAAGAGGAGCGCTTACCATCGAATTCGAATCGCCGGTACCACGAAGCGGAACGAGGTTTGGCGTGAAAGACGACATCTGGACGTTGACCAACTGGTATCCGATGATTGGAGCGATTGATCAGCACAATCAATGGTATTTTCCATCCCAGTTGGTGATGTACGGTGATCCGTTCGTTTACCAATATGCTGATTATGATGTTACATTCAAGTCACCTGAAGCGTATCAATGGGTGACCACATGGGGATTGGGAAAAGCCCAATCATTGCCGGACAGCCAGAAAATAGTGAAGTACCAAGCGAAAAAGGTTTTGAATTTCGCATTGGTGGGCAGCCCGTTGTATAAAGTGGAGAGTGTGGAGATCAAACCGAATCTGACAGTCCACATCGCTTCACCCAGCCAACAAAATATCAATTTGATTAAGAAAATTGCCGAGTCTGCATTTTCTGCCTACATTGATGAATTCGGAGATTTGCCATATCCAGAGGTGGCCATCGCGGAAACGGGGTCATACACCAACTATGCGATGGAATACGCCAATATGGCCATCTTCTCCAGGGATATGTACAACGACAACTTGATTGATCATTGGCTGCCGCATGAGATTGCCCATATGTGGTGGTACAACAGCATTTACCCGCTTGAGTTCATATATGGCTGGCTGGATGAAGGGATGGTTGAGGCAAGCGTATACTTTTATGATTTGAAACGGCATGGTTCCGGTTCCGCTGAAGCTTTGCTTGAAGAATACAAAGAGGATGAGCGGCGTCTCATAGCCCGCTATCCCTACGGCAAGCTGGGCAAACATCTGAACCAGTTTGAGACGCGGGACGAATTTGATTGGACCTGGTACTCCAAAGGGGCTTTGCTTTATCACAACCTGAGAAAGCAAATCGGCGACGCCAAATTCCGTGAGTTTTTGCAGCGGGTCCAACGAATGTATCATGGATATACCGTTGGCCCGGAGCATTTGGATCAAGCGTTGGGACAAACCCTGCGAGGTAAAGTTCATTACTTCGTGCCCAATATTGAACGGATCAACCAACAAGGCTTCGCGCCGATTCAGATGGAGCCGTATGTGGATATGGTGATTAATGAGATGGCGTTTTATCCGTCCACAGTAGCTCGAATCAGGAATAATACCGTTTATCTGCCTGTCCGGGAGATTATGCAGAAATTGGGCTACCAGATTGTCTGGAGCGAACAGAAAGGAACCATTCGAATGCGGGCAGGAGAGAAGGAAGTAACCGTTCACGACCACTCGGCAAAGGTTGAGTTAAACGGGAAACCGTATACTTTGGGCAAGCCGGCCATTGAAGTGAACAGCCGTGTGATGGTTCCCATGGAATTCTTTCAGCAAGTGATGAATTATCACGTTTCTTATGACGCAGATATACGGGTAATCAAGATTACCGTTCCGGAAAGGGAATGAGAACATGACAGTCGGAAATAACATTGTATTTATCGGATTTATGGGGACGGGCAAATCAACGCTCGGGGCAATGCTGGCCAAAGAGCTTGGGATGGAGCATGTTGATTTGGATCAAGCGATCATTGAGCATGAGCAGAGTGATATTCCAACGATTTTTCTGACCAAAGGAGAAGCTTATTTCCGTGATGTGGAGGCGAAGCTGCTCGCCGAATTGCTTACAGGCAGCAATTTGGTGTTAACGACTGGCGGGGGAGCCGTACTGCGGGCGGAAAACGTCAAGCACATGATGGAACATGCTTTGGTTGTGGCTCTGCATGCTGATCAAGACGAGATTGTGCGCCGTGTTTCTCTTGATACCAACCGGCCGCTTCTTGCCGGAGATGCCGCAAAACGGGTAGCCACCCTGTTGGAACAGAGAAAGGGAGCGTACGATTTTGCCCAGATCCACATTGATACAACGGGCCAAGATGTGAATGAGTTGGTGAAAGAAATCATCAAAAAGAGGATTGAATATCGCGACTTTCGGGGAGAATAAACCTGTAAAGGGGGAGTCGTGATGTCTTTTCAGGATTACCTTAAATTCTTGACGAAACGGTTTGTGGAATATATGGATACGCCCAAAGAGGAACGGAAAAAGCGCAAATCTCCGCGTGAACCATGGTCAAGCCGCTGGTTTGGTGCGATCCCTATGTCAATCAGGTTGTTCTTGCGCAAATAACCCTTACAGAACGGAGGAATAAACATGCCTAAGGTAGCTGTCGAACATCCGCTGACAGATCTCTCCAAAATGCTGCGGGATAACGGGTATGATGTAGTGGAATTAGGCAATTGGCAACAGCAAGTGGATGCAGTGGTCATTACGGGCTTGGACGAGAACGTATTGGGAGACCAAAGCAAAACAATTGCCGGAGCCCCGGTGATTAACGCAAGAGGCATGACAACGATGGAAGTGTTTCACGAGGTGAA
>JBHGXW010000044.1:0-27986 GCA_041920465.1 Paenibacillaceae bacterium
CAGGTGCCAGCATGTGGTCGAAAGCGGTAGGCAGAATTTCAGTTCGCATTTGAGGCGCTTGCTTGTAACATGCCCTTATAGGGCTGAAGGAAGCCACCGGCTAAGCCGGTGGTTATGACTAAAGCAGCAACCGCACTTCAAATGCGTTCGGACAATGGAAAAAGGAGGGGGACGAATGTTTGGATTGCTTCACTTTTTTCAAGGAGTCGGATTTGGGTTAACCTTGCAGCTTTCCATAGGTCCTGTCTGCATGACGGTGTTGCAGCTTGCCATGGTGAAGGGTGTCAAACAGGCGTTTCGCTTTGTGGCGGGCGTAACCCTCGTGGATGCGCTCTATATTGTTTTTGCTTTTTTGGGAATTTCACAGATTTTGCGAATTCCTTTGGCGGAGCAAATCGTGCTCTTTTTGGGCGGAAGTCTTCTTGTTTACTTCGGATTCTCCCACTTCCGGGCGAAGGCGAATCTTGCTTCGCACCAAATAACGGGGCGTAACCAATTTGTGTACGGAATGACACTGACGCTGACGAACCCGTTAACGATCCTCTTCTGGACTGGAGTATTCGGATCTCTCCTGGCCTCTTCTCCCGAGTCTGATTCATCCGGAATTGTTTGGTTTTCGGTTGGATGTGTTACGGCAACTCTCTTATTTTTAGGCATGGTTGCCCTCTTGGGAAAATATTTGTCGCCATTGTTTGACCAACGCTCGCAAAAAGCACTGAACTGGCTGGTCGGGGCCGTCCTTCTTTTTTTCGGCGGCAAAATTCTATTCCATTTTGTCACCCGTCTTCTCGGTTAAAATTCTGCTATAATAGTTTGAAAAAAGAAAAATTAGGGAACTAGACAAAAGTAGTAACATACATGACCGCTATTTTTGCTGACCAGAAGGAGAGATTAGCGATGAGCGAAGTATGCTCGATCTGCGGATGTCCGAAACCGTCAAATTTGGAGTTATGTACCAACTGCAATGACAAGGAAATGGCTGAATATAAAAAAGTGAAAGAATATCTGCGAAGCTATCCCAATTCCAACGCGATGCAAGTAGCCAATGCAACAGGCATTTCAATTTCGAAGATTACCAAGTTTTTGCGCGAAGGACTCCTAACCAGTTCGCGTGACGATCACTCCCGGCGTATCCGCTAAGATAAAGGGGACCTGAGATGAACTCGTGTCATCCAGGTCCTTTATCGTGTTGTGGGTATTCTTACACCAGGCGGTCGGCAAAGAACGTCACGTCCTGCGGCTTGGCTGGGAGTTCATCCTAAACGGCGGAGCCCTTTGGGATAATGATTCTTTAACTGTCCATCCACTTGTTTGCCCCATCCAAGCGAATATCCGTCAACACTGACCAGTGTCCAGCCGTTTGCTCCGCTTCCCGCAACGGTTTCCCCTTTCAGATAGCGCAGGATCTCAGGGTCGTCAGAAGAGAAGTTTTGCACGCGCTTCGCTTCATTCGGGCTGATGGCCAAAGCGAGTGCATGGGATGGTTCCAGGCGGTTCTTCTTTACGGTGCCAAGATGCCAACCCGCCCGGACAACCTTAAGACCGGCAAGTGTAAGCTCTGCGGAAGGCAACTGATACAACTGCTCGCCGAACAAGGTAAGCGTGGACGGATTAGTCATCTCCTTCAATTCGGGTGTCGAATCTTCTGCGAAGGAGTTCCAGGCGGCCAGCGCTTCCTTGGGTAAACCGGTCGCCGTTTTACCCTGTTTGCGTTTTTTTTGTTTCTTGTCCGAAGCCAAAAAGGCATCCTCGCCGTTGTGCTCTAGAGGCTTCACCAGCTTTGCCAGAAAATGCCCTTCCCCTTCAAGCAGGTGCGGCCATAAACGGGACGTCATAGACAGTCGGGAATCGGCGGGAGTTGCCCAATTGGGTTGTCCCGGGGCGAACAACTCAGCATAGGGAACAGGTTCCAGCTTGTAATCCGGATGCTCTGTAAGGAAAAGCTCCACCGTCTGTTCATTCTCCAGCGGGGCGAACGTACAGGTAGAGTAGACAAGCGTGCCGCCCGGCTTTAACATGCGGTGAGCCGCTTTGAGAATGTCGAGCTGCATGCGGTGGCATTCCAGCACTTTTTCCTCCGACCAATCATCAATCGCCTCGGGAAGCTTGCGGAACATGCCTTCACCGGAACATGGGGCGTCCACCAGAATCCGGTCAAAAAACAGGGGAAAATGTTCAGCCAATCGTTCCGGTGTTTCATTGGTGACGATTGTGTTGGTAATCCCGAGCCGCTCGATATTTTCCGACAGCGCTTTGGCTCTTGCCGGATGGATTTCGTTGGAGATGAGAATTCCTTCTCCCTGCATAGCGGCCGCCAGTTGGGTTGACTTCCCGCCCGGAGCAGCGCACAAATCAAGCACTTTCTCATGAGGTTTAACCTCCAGTGCACCGGCGACTGCCATGGCGCTCGGCTCCTGCAGGTAGTATAGTCCTGCCGCGTGATACGGATGCTTGCCGGGCCTGTCTTCCGTTGAATAATAGAAGCCGTATTCGCACCAAGGAATTTTTTTCAGAGTAAACGGTGCGAGGGAGAGGAACTGCTCTGTCCCGATTTTTAAGGGATTCACCCGAAGCCCCTGCCAAGGGGCTTTTTGATAGCTGTCGAGAAAAACGTGATATTGATCACCTAATAATTGTTTCATTCTGTTTATAAATAAAGAGGGCAATTTCTGTTCCATCTAAACCTCCATACAATGCTTCATCTAAAAGCTTCTTTTTCCGATAAATAGAGTGTATTCGACAAGAAAGGAAAATGGGGAACTATGTCGAATTTGACAGGTATGTGAGGTGATTATACCTTGAAAGTTTCCCGTGTCGAAAAGCATAGGACCAAGCGGCGTGTAGACGGAGATATCAGCCGGTTCTGGATCCTGGGATTCATATTTTCTCTGCTTGTGCTTGTCTTTGAGTTCTTTATTAAGATACCCGAGCAAGCCGAGTGGTTGCAAGAGATGGAAATGGGGCTTTTTAGCGCAAGCTTCACTTTGCTGGCATTTTACCTGCTGGGGCTGACGTTCGTGTTTTCCCGTCAAGAGGAAGCCGGATTGGTCAACCATCACGTGATCATCTACGTCTGGTTGGGCGCGATTCTGTTTCATCTGTTCCTGTTAATCAGCAATTTCACGAACCAGCACGTGTACAAGGCGGGGATTATTCTTTTTTTGGGCCCGCTGTTTTTGACGATTTTTCATTTTATTACGTATCTTGCCGCCCTGCGGGAATCACGCAGGCAAGAAAACATGGCGACACTACTCTCCTTTGAGCGGGCGGCTTATCAGCTGATTTTGGAGGCGACCAAAGTACATAGCGAAATCGTACGGCTTAAGTCACTGTATCCGGAAGTTGAACAAATGCTGAGAGCCAACGATTTTCATTTGAAAATGGATCGCTACATGCTGGAGATGCAGCAGTATTTGCAAGTAGAACGCTTTGAACGCAAAGATGTGGAGATGTTGGAGGGGCATTACTATTTTTTGGAAAATTTGCTCACCTTGGCCAAACAGCATCCCGGCGTAATGGAATCACGTCTTTTTGCACACCGCGAAGCATCATCACAAGTCTAATGGAGGGTGTCATATGTTCTTTCGAAAAAACAAGGCAGAGGCAAAAGCAGAAGTGGCGGCGGCGCTCCATACACCGCAGCAGGAAGTGAAAAAGATTGAGAAGGACTTCAAACAGGAAATCCGCAGCCAATATGAACGGATGGGACGGATTATCCGCCAGCATGGTATCGTCAACAAGCAGCACGACCAGTTAGCCAACCTGACCGATCGCGTCAAGAAGACGGTGGAACAGATTCAGACGATCAGCGAAGCATCCGATCAATCAGCGAACCAATTGTTTGCCAGAGGCGAGAAGCTCACTGCCATCTCCGAGCAATCCGTAAACCGTTCCAAGGAAGGGAAAAAAGCGTTGGAAGACGTAGTTTCCGTCATTACCTTGCTAGAGCAGGAATCGGCGCAAAGCTCTCAATCGATGAGCCGGCTGGAAGAGCGCTCTACCCAAATCACCAGCATCGTACAGGTGATCAGCGATATTGCCAGCCAAACCAACCTGCTCGCGTTGAACGCGGCGATTGAGGCGGCACGCGCGGGGGAACAGGGACGAGGGTTCGCCGTTGTTGCAGACGAAGTGCGCAAACTGGCTGAGATGACGGCCAACTCTACCAAGAGCATTGCCCAACTGATTGAAACCATTCAGGAAGAGACCAAAGTAGCATTGGCCAACTCCGAAAAAAGCACCAAGGCGATTAAAGACGGTTTGAGCATTACCCAAGCAGCATCGGAAAAAATGGACGAGATTGTCGCTGCATTCGGGGAAGTGAGCAAGGAAGTAACCGGCGTGATGGAAATCATCCGCAGCCAGAAGGCATTGGCAGATGACATCGCACACCAAACAGGCCAGGCCAAAGGGTTGCTCGATGAAGTGCATGAAGAGATTGTCCTCCATGTCAAGGAAGCAAGCGTGGTCGATCAGGAACTGGAAGAAAGCGTACAAGAATTGAAGAACATGCTGAATGAGTAAGAGTAGAAAGAAAAGGGCTGCTGATTCTATTTGAGTCAGCAGTTTTTTTGTTTCAAAGCTATTACCAATATTTTCTCATTTCCTGAACCGGGTTTTTGTGCTAAGGTGGATAACGTGTAAGAGAACAAAAAGCCGAAACTTGGAAAAAGTGCGGGGGACAAGGCTTCTTGGGAAGTCATTCAAGGATCAGACGATCTGGCTTGATCCTTTGGGGTGAATTGCGCAAGCAACGGGTTGACTCCTCAATCCGAACCCGACAACTAACCTCGTAGGCTTCAGGAGGAGAGAAAATTGAAAAAAGCCAGGAAAACCCTGTTAGCGATGACATTGGGGTTATTTATCGCTGGAATTTCAGGCACAGTGTTTGCCGCTTCCGAGAATACCCATGTGGTGACGGAAGGAGACACGTTCTGGAAAATTTCGCGGCAGTATCAATGTGATCTCGATGAATTAATGAAAGCAAATGCAGCATATGATCCGCTTCAATTAGTTCCGGGTACTGTCGTGCAGCTTCCGCCTTCCAAAAAAACGGTTCGCGCTGCTCGTGCGGAATCTGCGCAGTCCGCAAAATCTGCACAAGCTGCACACTCCGTGATCAAGACTCCATCCGGAAAAACGATGAAATTTGAACGGATGCTGAACGCCAAAGCGACGGCTTATTCGGCGTCACCTGCTGAGAACGGAGGATATGCAGGTGTTGATTATTTCGGAAACCCGTTAAAAATAGGTAGTATCGCTGTTGATCCGAATGTGATCCCCCTGGGTTCAACTGTATATATAACAGGATACAAAGCGGACGGTTTGCCAGCGAAGGGAATGATTGCCCGTGCTGTAGACATCGGTGGAGCGGTAAAAGGCTCCAAGGTGGATATTTTCGTCCCAGGCAAGGAAGCAAGCGACTTTGGTATCCAGAATGTGAAAGTGTATGTGCTCAAATAACCCAACCGGCTTACCCTTACACTGCGCCGGTCGGGGCCCCAGACATATAGTGATTCATTGAAGCAAAAGAGTGGCGCGTGTCGCCACTCTTTTAACTATAAAAGGCTTTCATGCCGACTTCTTCGGCACCGCTGATGAATGAAAATGGCACACTTGTTTTCAGGGTAAAAAGTTTAACCGCTTTACATGATGAAAGTGGTTAAACTTTCTTTCCATTTGCGCAGCCAGTGAAGAAAAACGATTGTCCATTTCGCAGCGACTCTTACAGCGCTAGCCCAGGCGCTCGCTGGGGCCCCACTCGGCTTAAGCGTAGCTTAAGCCGAGTGGGCAAAAATCGTCAGGAGAAAAAGGGCCCCGACCGGCGCCACCTAAGTTATGGCCGGTTGGGTAAAAAAAGTGGTCAAGCAGCGATACGAAGGCCGGTGCTACGGTTTTGACCACTTCCTGACGATTAGAGAAGCCGGACTTGATCGCAACTGCGCAAGCTGTAACGGAGGCACGAAAGGACAACGTTTTTCTTATTGTGATTCCCTTGTTGGTTGCTAAATTTTTTTATATACTATATTTAAGAATTCTTGACGATCCAGCAGCAGCTAAGTTTTTATCGACTCAGAAAAACTATCCATTAAGAAAGACCCAAAAATGCAAAGGAGGGTTAACCAATGATTGAATTGACGGAACAAGCCGGCCACAAGATCAAAGAATTGATGGCTGCTGAAAATAATCCGAAAATTTTTTTGCGCGTTGGCGTTCAACCGGGCGGCTGCAGCGGTTTCACCTACGGAATGGGCTTTGACCAGGACATGAGGGAAGGCGACCACACTTTCGAGCAACACGGCATTAAAATTGTGGTGGATGCCAACAGCTATCAATACATCAAAGGCACTCAAATCGATTACAAGGAATCGATGATGGGCGGCGGCTTCTCCATTCACAACCCGAATGCAGTTGCAAGCTGCGGCTGCGGAAGCTCGTTTCGAACGGCTACCGATGAAGGAAAAGCGGAGAAGTGTGATTAAATGTGATTAAATGTGATTAATTGACAACCTTCTTAGCTTGTGTATCGCATGCATACACAGGTTAAGGAGGTTTCTTGTTCTTCCTGCATCCTGGTTCTATTAATTTTTGGTAATCATTCAGCCTCTTTTGGGGCAAATTATACATGTGAACTGACGATAGTTCCTTAGTATCTTACCCATGGAGGAGAATGAGAATGAAAAATTGGAAAAAAGCATGGTTGGCTGCTGCAATAGCTGCTGTCTTGGTTGTTCCTGCCGCCGCTGCTGCCGGTGAAACGAGAGACGAAGGAGGCTTTTATCAGGATCATGGCGGGGCGCATTTTCATGTGAAGCATCAAGGTTTGATGATGATGGATCGCGTTCACCGGGAAATGTATTTCACCTTGCTGTCTGATAAGTATACGCCCGAGAAATCCAGGGAGTGGCAGGAGGTTTTTGCCGAACGAGATCGTTTGCTAAAAGTGCTCAAATCTCTGGCAGGCGAGGTAGACAAAAATCAAGGAAAAGAAAAATGGAGAGAATGGAAAAAATCACACCGCGAAGAAATGAAAAATTGGCATGAGCAGAAAAAAGCTTTGTACGAAGAATTTACTGCAGCTATCCACTCGCAAGATCAGGCCAAAATCAAAGCTGTACTGCCCAAAATGCTGGAGCAGTCAAAGGAAACAAATAAACGTTTAATGACAAAAATCACCGAACTGAAGAAAAAATAATCTCGTGGACGGCAATGATTCTCTCCGAACGGCAATCAGGACACCAGCCTACGTGAAGGCAAAGGTGATTGGATAAGTCCAGATAGCCGTTGGTTCTCTTCGCAATGTCAATGTCTTGATAAGGACTGTAATCCCCGAAGTAGTCAGCTATTCTGCCGGCGTCGTCAAGCCAGCGATGGCAATCAGGACAAGCAGCGAGAAACTGGGTTAAACCATTGCAAACTGGACAGATGGTACTCATGGATTTGATCACCCCGTACTCCTACTGTGCGCTTGTATCAAACGGAGTATGCAAAACACCCTCGCCTTTAAAGACGAGGGTGTGTATTATTTCAAATCCTATTTTTTGTCGAAATCCATGCTGGAGGAGTGATGCGGTTGTACTTTTGCATCCGGGTAGATGTAAGACATTGCATTGTTTACGGCAGTCGGAGCTTCACCAAAGCCAACAGCGATCAATTTCACTTTACCTGGGTAGGTAGCGATGTCACCGGCTGCATAGATACCAGGGATGTTGGTTTCCATTTTGGAGTTAACCACAATGGAACCTTTTTCCAGTTCCAATCCCCAGTTTTTGATTGGGCCAAGAGAAGAGATAAAGCCGAAGTTTACGATAACGGCATCCACTTCAATGGTTGTCTCTTCTTTCGTTACGTTATTGATAAGTGTCACGCGCTCAATACGCTCGTCACCGTGCAGAGCGGAGATCTCGTATGGAGTCAACACGTTCACTTTGGATTTCATCAAGGTTTCTACGCTGTGCTCATGAGCGCGGAATTTGTCGCGACGGTGGGTAAGGGTAACTTCAGTTGCGATTGGTTCCAACATAAGAGCCCAGTCAACCGCAGAGTCGCCGCCGCCCACAACAAGAACTTTTTGGCCTTTGAAGGCGTTAAGGTCAGTTACGAAGTAGTGCAGGTTGGTTTTTTCGTATTTTGGTGCGTCAGGATGTTCCAGTTTACGAGGTTCGAATGCGCCGCATCCCGCTGTGATGATGACCGCACGGGAATAGTGAATTCCTTTGTCTGTTGTGATTTCAAAGATGTTATCATCGTTTTTGGTTACGTTTTCAACTTTTTCTTCGGTGCAGATTGTTTGGTCAAAATGAGAAAGCTGCTGCTTCAAGCCATCGATAAGCTCTTGTGCACGGACTTTCGGGAAGCCGGCAACATCATAAATGTATTTTTCTGGATAAAGAGCAGAAAGTTGCCCGCCAATTTGTGGCATACTTTCAATAATTTTCACACTTGCTTGTCTCATTCCGCCATAGAAAGCAGTAAACAGACCAGCAGGTCCAGCTCCGATAATGGTCAAATCGCGTACTTGTTCATCTTTGTTCAGAAAACTCACGCATTAGCACCTCCGACTAAACATTTGAATTCTTTAAAATGCACACTTACCTATTATAAACATCCTCGTACAAGAAAAAAAGCAAAACATCCTGCATAAAAAGAGAACTCCGTTAAAAGTTTACACCATTCGACAGAAAAGTCTGTGATAAAAATCACTTGCAAATTTTGTCCTTCCCTTCTAATATAGAGATAAAGATGTGAACGCTTTGTGACAAGAGCATGAAAAATTCATGACAGCTCTAAAAAAACGATGGTTTAAGGGAATGTTTGTGCTTTTTTTCACAACTGTTTTTTACGGGAATACTTGTTACCTTTATCTTGTCGAAACGAGGGCACCTTAAACATAACCACCTACGTGAAAAAAAGAGCAAACATACTGCGTTCGCCAAATTAGCCGATAGGAAGGGATACAACATGAGCACACCCAAAATCCTTATTTTAGGAGCAGGATACGGCGGGCTTTTGACCACTCTGGAATTGCAGAAGAAATTGAACTACAACGAAGCCGAAGTAACATTGGTAAACAAGCATAATTATCACTACCTGACTACTTGGCTGCATGAACCTGCTGCAGGAACTGCTTCAGCCGATCATGCAAGAGTAGATCTGGACACCATAATCGATAAAAACAAGATCAACTTTATCAAGGGAACCGTTGTCAGCATCCAAAAGGATGAACGCACCGTGACACTTGAAGACGGTCAAGTTTTGTCTTACGATTACCTGGTAATCGGCTTGGGCAGCGAACCGGAAACATTCGGGATTGAAGGCTTGCGTGAACATGCCCTTAGTATCCGCAGTATCAACGCAGTAAGACAGATTCGTGAGCATATTGAATACATGTTTGCGAAATACAAAACAGAACCGAGCCGGACCGATTATATCACTTTTGTTGTCGGTGGAGCAGGCTTCACCGGTGTGGAATTCTGCGGCGAATTGGCTGACCGGATTCCAGAATTGTGCAAAGAGTTCGATGTGAATCCAGAATTGGTAAAAGTGTACAATATTGAGGCAGCTCCTTCTGCTTTGCCAGGTTTTGACCAAGAGCTCGTGGATTATGCCATGAACGTATTGTCCCGCAAAGGAATTGAATTCCGCATCAATACACCGATCAAGCAGTGCACTCCGGAAGGTGTTGTGCTGGCGACCGGTGAAGAGATCAAGGCGGCTACTGTAGTATGGACAGGTGGTGTGCGTGGTAACGCCATCGTGGAACAATCCGGTTTTGAAGTAATGCGTGGCCGTGTGAAAGTAGACGAGTTCTTGCGTGCGCCCAATCACGATAATGTATTCATCGTAGGGGACTGCGCGCTGATCTTTAACGATCAAGGACGCCCATATCCGCCAACAGCCCAAATTGCGGTTCAGGAAGGCCAAAATTGCGGTGCGAACCTGATTTCCATTATCCGCGGCGGCAGCTTGAAACCATTCGTACCAGAGCTTCAAGGTACTTTGGCTTCTCTTGGTAAAGGTGAGGGAATTGGTATCGTCGGCAAGAAAAAATTGTTCGGCACCAGCGCAGCACTTCTGAAAAAAGCAAGCGATCTCCGCTATCTTTACAAAATCGGCGGTGTTGGTTTAGCATTGAAGAAAGCCAAATTATAATTAAGGGGCGTCAGTTATGCGCCATTGCAGCGTTCAAGTACGGGGTTTGCTGACAAGAGAAGAGCTGGATCGCTACCATAATTTGATGGAAGTGGGTTCTTACCTTGAAGATCAACAGCGGCACGATCTTGCTTATCACGTCCAAAAGGAGATTGACCTTTTGATTCAACCGGCCATCGAGCGGCTGAAGGAAAAGGGACGTGAGCGTGACCGTGAAAACCTGCGCTTCATGATTGACAATGGTTTATTGGATGAAGAGGACGAGTAAATCGTCCTCTTTCTTTTCACACATCTGGCTTACCGTACGCATTGTTTTAATCGGACAAGCGGTCCAAAATTTAAGGTAATTGAAGAAGGGGGGAGACGGTTTGAAGGAATCCAAAGTATGGCTGGCGGCAGCCGGAATCGTGCTGAAAGGCGATGAAGCACTTGTTGTCAAAAAAACATACGGCGGTTTGAAAGGCAAGTGGTCTTTTCCTGCCGGATTTGTGGAACCGGGGGAAACCGTTGACCAGGCGGCAGTCAGGGAAGTCTGGGAAGAAACCCAAGTAGAAGCAACCATTCGCCAAGTAATTGCGGTGCGAACAGGAGTTATTCGCGATGAAATCAGCGACAACATGGTTGTGTTCGTCATGGATTACGTAAGCGGTGAGCCTGTAGCACGGCCGGGCGAGATTGAAGTGGCACAATTCCTGCCTGTTCAGCAGTTGATCACGGACCCGCTTTCCACTGAGTATATGCGGATTATACTGCCTCACATTCCCAAGTATCCTATCAATGCGCTGATTGGCGGAGAATATCAGCCGAACCCTGTTTTTGGCTATACCAGCTACAAGATATTTTCACCAAACGAAGA
This sequence comes from Paenibacillaceae bacterium, assembly GCA_041920465.1. Lineage (GTDB taxonomy): Bacteria > Bacillota > Bacilli > Brevibacillales > Brevibacillaceae > Brevibacillus_H. The sequence goes on from JBHGXW010000044.1 coordinate 11,009, forward strand.
AAATAAAAAATAATTGAAAATAATCAGAAAAAACGAGATGTACACGCTTACATCTCGTTTTTTAGCGTATTTTATCGGGAAAAAGGAGTTCACAAATGAAAATTGATTTGGTATAGTAAAGATCAAGTTATTAATTCAAAATTCAGAAAATAAAGAAATTATAATCGTATTCCAACTTAACGAGGATAGTGAAGGGAGAAGAGAAAAATGAATCGTCGACACAATCAGCCAGAATCTTGTCCGTATTGCAAAGGCCAAGGGTACTTCCAGTTAATTGTCGGTGGCACAGAGGTTTGCCCCAATTGTGACGGAGCAGGAACCCCTTTACAAGACTGCATTCAACCCATTGTTGTGGGATCGGGCAAAGGGAAGTAATAATAAGTTGACCGAAGTCCTGAGAGGCTTCGGTCGTTTTTTTAGGTGTTTTTCTTACACTTCCAGTAAACGGCGGATTGCATCCTTATCCAGCAGATTTCCTACATAGAAAGAACCGAATTCGCCAAAGCGCGCGCTTACTTCGTCAAAGCGCATTTCGTATACAATCTTTTTGAATTGAAGCGCATCATCGGAGAGAAGGGTTACGCCCCATTCCCAATCATCCAAGCCTACGGAGCCAGTGATGATCTGTTTAATCGTCTCTGCGTATTTGCGGCCGATCATGCCGTGGCTTTTCATCATTTCACGGCGTTCTTCCATGGTAAGCATATACCAGTTGTCGTTGCCAACACGACGTTTGTTCATTGGATAGAAGCAGAAATGTTTTTTCGGCGGCAGGATCGGTTTCAAACGGGCTTGAATCATCGGGTCGGTGTTTGGATCAACCCCGGGTCCGCCTGTGTAACCGCTCAGTTCAACAACTGAGACATAAGAATATGCCGGAATGGTAAAGTCGGCAAATCTGGTCTTGTTAAACGCGGTCTCCAGCGCATTCAGTTCTTCCAAGGTAGGGCGAAGGTGCATGAATGCGATGTCCGCTTTTTGACCGACGATGCTGTAAAGTGCGGTGCTTCCTTCTTTTTTATCTTCAACTGCTTTCCATGCATCAACGAATTCCAGCAGCTCATCGACAGCCAGTTTCCGCTCTTCTGCACTAAGCTGTTTCCAGAGAGGCCAGTCGATTGAACGAAAATCATGTAGAGAATACCAACCTTCCAAGGTAGCTACTGCTTCACTCATGATTATTTCACTCCTTTACTTATGGCAATTCAGGCAGTTGGATTGCCAAATTTGCGTCACCATTGTTCACTATAGCATAGTTTTTATTCCGTTTCTATTTACAGAAATGAGTCATGTACATTTTTCAATGATAAAAGTCACAGGCTGTTGAATTGCTCTTACAGCCATTTTTGTGTACACTTTAAAGAATAGAGACCATTCGCGGAGGTTGAAAAAGCAAGCCATGAATATTATTCAATTTGTGATTTCCATATTGTTATTTTCCATTCTTGCGTTTGGAATCGGCTTTATCCTGAATATGATCTTGCGGACCACCTGGCTGCCGGTTGTAGTGTCACTCGGCGTAATCGTCGGTTCACTTGTATACAAGCATATTGTTCCGGGAATATACGACGTGATTATCTTGGCCTTCGGGGTGTTGGGCTCTATCTTGAGCGGCTGGACGATTCAACTGCTTCGCAACAAAGGATACAAAATGTTTTAATCTGAATGGATTAAGGGGTAGGCTTGGGACCTATCCCTTTTTTTGTCATGCCCTTCAATTGGATTAGGCAAGGACAAAACTGTAATTTTGGCACAAAGTGGAAATTTTGAATCTAGCAAATTATGTATATTTCCTCCGTTTCTGGACATTACTAGAAACGAGAGGAGGTTTAATTAGGATGAAATGGAAGCTTTATATAAGTATTTTCACCGTTTTGATCTGTTCCTTCGGCTTTTCACCAGATGTTTTCTCTTATAATTTAATAGATTCAGATACGGTGGCTCATGTTTATGGAGTGAAGGAGAAAAGGATAGGCAGCAAAACTGTCAAAACCAGAACAGTCTCAGCCAGTTCGATTTATCAGGTGATCGACAAGAATGAAGAAATCGAAGTAGCAGCCGGACAGTACCCGAAAGTGCGAGTGGTCGCCACCGGATATTATGCCGGGTATGAATCGACAGGAAAAACACCGAATCACCCGTCATATGGCATTACCTACTCCGGTGTAAGAGTGCGCCGTGGGACCTATTCCACCATCGCAGCCGATCTTCGCGTCTTTCCGCTTGGCACAATTCTCTATATACCGGGGTACGGATATGGAGTGGTAGCCGACAAAGGCGGAGCTATTCGAGGGAACAAAATTGATTTGTATTTCGAAACCAAAAAAGATGTTTACTCCAAATGGGGAAAACGAACAGTTGACGTATTTGTTGTACACAAAGGCAGTGGAACCCTTACTGAATACACAATGAAAGCCTTGAATGACAAAGGAATCGCTGCCATGGCACAACCGCTTGACTAGAAGCCGAAAAGAAGCATCGGATTTTATCTTCCGATGCCTTCTTTGTTGGTATTTATAAAATCCGCAAGATTTGGATGAATCAGGGAAACCAGTTTTTCCAAACCATCCAATATTCTCGGGGAAGGCCTGCAGTACAGCCCTTCTTCCAGGATGTGTACCTGATTTTGGACAATGGCGGACATATTCCGCCACTCTTCCCGTTCGGTAAACATGGAAGTTTTGATCCTTTTTAGCTCAATTCCGCACCATACTACACAGACATGGTCAGGATTCTTTTCTGCCACCATTTCTCGTGTTGCTTTTACGTTATCCGTATCAAAATCGGCAAATACATTGATGGCTCCTGCCAGTTCACTCACGTCAGTCAACCAGTTTTGGCGTCCCGGAGTATAGATCGGATTGGGCCACCATTCCCAGTAAAGGCGGGGGCGATTCTTTACTTCTGAAGTAATGGACTGGATCGCTCTTAAACGATTCGTGAAATCACAAGCGAGAAGCTCCGCCTTTTCGTCAAATCCCGTTGCGCGTCCGACCAGACGTATATCTTCCGCTATGTCTGTTATGCGGGATGGATGAAGCACGAGATGGGGAATCCTACGGTGAACCAGCTCTGCAACCATCTTTTCCATTCCCGGTACACTTAAGGAAGCGACAACCAGATCGGGTTGAAGTTCTTCTAATTTATCCATGTCGATGTTCAGATCAGGGCCGACTTTAGGCAAGTGCTGCCATTCGATTGGCCAATCGGAGTGGTCATCTATTCCTACGACGTTATCCCCTAAACCAAGATAATAGAGAATTTCGGTATTGCTCGGACAAATAGAGACGATTCGCATCAACGACCCTCCTGTTTCTTTTCTAATAAAGCGGGTACATCAGCATTGCTACGAGAATGCCCAGCCATGCACCAATGAAAACCTCAATCGGTTGATGACCCAAAAGTTCTTTCAGCTTTTGGGCTTTTTCGCGGTTTGGCCGCACCTTAAACGTTTTCATTCCTTCTAATAAATGATTAAATTCATCAACCAGTTTGTTCAAGACGACCGCCTGCAATCCCGCATGACGGCGAACCCCGGCTGCATCAAACATGACAATGATCCCGATGATTGCAGAAATAGCAAAAGCTGTACTGGAAAATCCTTCGCGGATGCCGACCGCTGTAGAGAGCGCGGTCACAGCGGAAGAATGAGAGCTGGGCATTCCTCCTGTACTGAATAAGAGGGACCAATTCCAGGTCTTCGTCGCAATGAAGTGAAGTGGAATTTTGATAAATTGTGCAATTGCGATGGACACCAGAGCAGCCCAAAGAGGAAAATTCTCCATAACTTCAGCCATATGAACAGATCGTTCCTTTCTCAAGAAGGCATACAAGGGTTATCTTTTATTTTATCAGAATAGGTAATACATCATCCGTGAAGTTTTCGTAAGGAATCAGGCAAGACATTCGATACTTTTCTAATATATATGGTATCATAGCTGGTAAGAAGGGAATATGATGTGGCGATGCGTTATCCAAAGCAGTACTATCAGTTTATTGACCAATTTAATCAAGGCGAGTATTACGAATGCCATGACCTTCTGGAAGATATCTGGATGGAGGAAAAAAGCAACAAGTTTTTGCAGGGAATGCTTCAGATGGCCGTCGGGATTTACCACTTCGAAAGGGGTAACATCAAAGGAGCCCGCTGGATGTTTAACAGTTCACGCAACTACTTGCTCCGCTATCTTCCCGAGAAGTGGGGGTTAAATCTTGTTCAGGTTATCGCTTATCTGGATGACTGCCTGAACGCGCTACCACCAGTTGATTCCGTTCCTTTTGAAGAGGTAAAACACATCTCGTTTCCTTACATCACTCTACAGATAACAGAAGAATAAGTTCTATGGTAACGTAACTCGGGGAAAGAAGGAAGAGCGAAATGATTCAAGTTAAGCAATTCTCTCAAGAAATAACAGAAGTCGTATGTGACGAGCTTCTGATTCCTTTGTTTAAGGAAGAAACTTCCACGCAGCTGCTTCAGGAGTTGGATCAATCGCTGGAGGGCGGGATTGGCCAATTGGCTGAAGATAAAGAGATAACCGGGGATCATAAGCAGGTTACCGTCGTCCATACGCTCGGCAAAATTGCCGCAAAAAAGCTGGTCTTCGTCGGATTGGGAGAGAAGGAAACCACTACGTTTGTCCGCGTGCGTGACGCCTTTGCCCGTGCCGTAAAAGTTCTAACCGCCAAAGGCGAAGGAAAGAAAATCGCGATTTATCTGGGAGATAGCGGACAGCTTTCCGTTGATCGTTATGTCCAGGCGATTACCGAGGCATTCCATTTGGCTAGTTATACATACGAAGGATACCGTGAAAAGCCAAAAAATACGAAACCATTGGGAACCGTTGAGCTGCTGGCGGCTGCAGACGATCAAGAGGCGGCGCTTGCAGGAGTGAAGAAGGGAAGTGCCCTTTCCAGCGGAACCGTCCTGGCTCGCGATTTGGTGAATATGCCAGGAAACTATCTGACTCCCGGTGCTTTGAAGGATGCCATTGTGGAGGTGGCAAAGCGGTACGGAATGGCCTATGAGGTAATTGAGCAAGCCAGGCTGAAAGAAATGGGAATGGGCGGTGTTCTTTCCGTTGCGCAGGGAAGTGCGGAACAGCCGTATGTCGTGGTAGTGAAATATCAAGGCAAAGAAACATGGGATGACGTCATCGGGCTTATCGGAAAAGGAGTTACCTTCGACACGGGCGGTATTTCCATTAAACCTGTTGCCGGCATGGAAGAGATGAAGTCTGACATGGGCGGAGCGGCTGCCGTTTTGGGCGCAATGGAGGCAATCGGCCAGTTAAAGCCAAAGGCAAATGTTCTCTTGGTGATTGGCTGCGTCGAGAACATGCCGTCCGGTACCGCGTTCAAGCCGGGAGATGTCATTACGACCATGAGCGGCAAAACGGTAGAAATCATTACAACGGATGCGGAAGGGCGTTTGGTTTTGGCAGATTGTATTACTTATGCCAAGGAGCAGGGGGTCAGCTGCCTGATTGATTGTGCCACTCTTACCGGAGGAGTGATTGTGGCGCTTGGTACGATCAGCTCCGGAGCGATAAGCAACAATGCAGAGTTGGTACGAGAAGTTCTCGACAGCGCCGAACAAGCCGGAGAACGATTGTGGCAGCTGCCTAATTTTGAAGAGTATCGTGAACTGAACAAGAGCCGGGTTGCTGACTTGAAAAATTCCGGTGGCCGCAACGGGCATGCGATTATTGCCGGCGTGTTTCTGGAGTCTTTCGTGGGAGATACGCCTTGGGTGCATCTGGACAATGCAGGAACAGCTTATATCGGTTCCGGAACGGATCTGAATCCTGCAGGCGCAACGGGCTCAATGAGCAGAACGATTGCACAATTCGTGTTGAACCGGGGAAACTAAATCATAGTTGGAGGTGTTTTCATAATGGCATTCCAAAATCCGAGTGATGATGTACTTCGTCAAATACTGGCGGACGCCAAGACGATTGCCGTTGTCGGTTGCTCCGATAAACCGGAACGAACCAGCTACATGATCGCAGAAGCCATGCAGCGGGCAGGATACCGGATTATTCCGGTGAATCCGATGATCGCCGGGAAGACGGTGTTGGGAGAGAAAGTATTTGCTTCTTTAACGGAGATTGACGAGCCGATTGATATTGTCAACGTATTTAGACGAAGTGAAGATGTGCTGCCTGTTGCTGAAGATGCGGTAAAAGTTACCCCTGCTCCGAAAGTTTTTTGGCTTCAGCAGGGAATTATCAATGAGCAGGCGGGAGAGTTAGCCAAACAACATGGCATGGAAGTGGTTATGGATCTGTGCATCAAGGTGATCCATGCCGTTTTAAAACCTGTCCGTTCGTCATAAATCATACGTGTTTCCTTCAGTCCTTCCGTATCCATATCTGCTTGTAAAAACAGGTATGATCGGAAGGTTTTTATATTAAAAGAAATAGGATATTTGATAAAGATTCCATTGAAACTGATGAGATTTTGGAAAAGTACCGGTAATATGGTTGTAATAATTTATGCACAATATTTCCTAAGAACAGGTGAGAGGTATGAAACAGCGAGGAATCTCAGTCGGGATACGCGGAAGACTATTATGGATGTTTGCTTTGCTGATGGTTGTTCCGGTAGCAGTGCTTGGCATTCTTAGTTACTCTAATACAGAAATTATGGAAATCTCTGTTTTGCTCGGCACCAAAGAAAGTTTGTCCAAAAGTTCTTCAAATTTGGCGGAAATGTTTGCTGATTTTGAACAAGAGTTGAGCAAGATTAGCGCTTCTCAAGAGGTGAGGCTTGATAAGGTTCAGCCAGGCATTGTCTGGGACAAGATTGAGAACTTGCCAAAAGTAAACCGGCCTGAGTTAACTCAATTGTATGCTGATTACTTCGGCAAAATTGTCAATGCAAACCTTTATTTTCATCGCGGATTTATCGCAACGGATAACGGAGCTTACTATGTGGGGCCGATTTATGACAACGAGAATCTGTCTGCCTTTGATCCAACCAGTCAGGATTGGTATAAGCAGGCTGTGGCCAATCCGCAGCAGGTGGTCTGGTCAGAGCCGACATTTGATGCAAACAACGGGACCAACAATATCACTCTGGCGAAAGCGATCCTTGATGATCAGGGGAAAGTGATTGGAGTAGCCGGATTTGACGTAGACCTTAGGAAGCTCTCCAAGGTAGCCCGTCACGGCATTGCCTATTCTACTCTCTGGATTGCGCTTGTTTCTATTGCAATCGGCCTCGGAATTGCCTACTGGTTCTCCAGCAGGTTAACCAATCGGATTTACCGGATCAAAGCTGGAATTGAGCAGGTTGCCTCAGGAGATTATGCGGTGGAGCTGGACATTAGCGGGAAGGATGAACTGGCTGATTTGTCGGAAAGCTTTAACCACATGGTTATCGAGATGCGCCAACTGCTCTGCCATTTCCGGGAGGCGGTTGTACAAGTGAGGTCTAGCTCTGATCAAGTATCCGATCAAACCATGGTTAGCCTTCAACAGCTTAGGGAGGGAGCAAGGGCGGTTGACGAAATTGCTATCGGTGCAGCCAAACAGGCAGAAGATATTGAACAAGGCTCCCATTTTGTTTCCAACGTCTCAGAGATGATTACACGGATGGCGCGAAGTATTGAAGAGATGGATGAAGTCAGCCGCAAGTCGTTTGAAGCAAGCCAGACAGGACTGACCCAGATGAAGCAGATGGAGAAGTCTGTTGTCGAAAGTGAACAAATGGTATCCCAGGTAGTCGCCGATACGCTGGAATTGCATGAAAAATCGGCTCGGGTCGGTGACATCATTGGCTTAATTAAAACAATCGCGAATCAAACCAATTTGCTGGCTCTTAACGCGGCAATCGAAGCTGCGCGGGCCGGAGAGCATGGACGAGGCTTTGCTGTTGTAGCCGATGAGGTTCGCAAGCTGGCGGAGCAGTCTGCCCATTCCACTCAGGAGATTACCGATCTCTTGGCTGAAATTACGGGGAATATTGATCGCGCCGCAGAGACGATGAATGGACTGCAGTCAACCATCCATGAGCAGTCTAAATCATTCGAACGAGTGAATCGTCAGTTCCAGGTTATCAACGCCAGCATCAGCGAAATTGAGTCGAAGGCAAACCAATTGACGGATTCGGTGCGAGAGATCAACGAGAGCCAATCCATGCTTATCGCCAATATCTCAAACATTGCAAGTATTAGTGAAGAAACGGCGGCAAGTGCGGAAGAAGTGGCGGCCACAACGGAAGAGAGCGAAAAGTCGTTTGCCAAACTGGAAGAAGCAGCGGAAAACTTGCGCAATGCCGCTCAGAATCTGGAGCAAGAATTGAAGAGGTTTTTGGTCTAGACAACTTGCTCCCACACTTCAAGATATGGTAAGAAAGTGGTAAACTAGTTACAAATTCCTGTCGACGAACGAAAGGGGCGCCAACAGATGTTTACCAACAAGAAAACGGAAGCGGATGCGAACCGAGTTCCGCCGAATCAAAAGCTTACTACCGGATTTCCCGTGCTGCATTATGGCGATGTGCCGATTTACAATGATTTGACAGATTGGACATTCCGCATCTTTGGGCTTGTCGAGAAGGAAGTTACACTTACATATGACCAAATGATGCAACTGCCTTCCACCCAGGTGACCAATGATATTCATTGCGTTACCGGTTGGTCCAAGCTGGATAACGTGTGGGAAGGAATTCCGGTTGAAGAGATCATGAAACTGGCAGGAGTAAAGCCGGAAGCCAAGTTTGTGCTGCTGCACGCCGAGCATGGCTGGACAGCCAATATGCCGCTTGCCGATTTCGTTACACCTGGCAATCTGTTTGCCTATAAGCACAACGGGGAGCCGCTTACGCCGGATCACGGCTATCCGCTCCGCTTCGTCATACCGCACCTTTACTTCTGGAAGAGCGCCAAGTGGGTGCGCGGCATCGAGTTTTTGGAGAAGGATAAGCCGGGCTTTTGGGAAAAAAACGGGTACCACATGTACGGCGACCCGTGGCGTCAACAACGTTTCGCTTGGGATTAATTACCACAAACTAAGAGGCGGGAACCCCGCCTCTTAGTTTGTTTCAAATGATACGATCTCGCAGGGAACGCGACGACCAGGTCCCCCGACTGATTCTCCATATGTGTTCACGACGATCTCAGAAAACAGCGTATGAATGATCAGTTTTTTGTGTTCGAGTTCTAAGTAATTCCAGCTATCTTTGATGCTCTGAGCCACTTCCATGACTTCCTGTTGTGTAAGTTTAGCGGCTGGTTTCTCTGTAAACGGTTGGGTTAAAAGTTGGGCACGTATAGCTTCTTCTCGTTCATTCTCTTCTTGCATACGTGATCGGAGGTCATCAAGAGAAATTGCATCGTTGGCAAATGCCATCTGCCATTTCTTCTTACGCTTCTGAATTTCTTCCAGCTCATGTTCCAAGTGAATGTTTTCAACACTCGCTGTTGCAGCGATTTCATCAATAACGTTTATCTCTCTTTTCCAGGATCCATCGATCAGAACGTCAATCTTTTGAAGTACAAGCTTTTCGATGGTATCCTCGGCAATGATAGGGAGATCACAAACACCCAGTGTGAATCTGCCTCTGCAGCGGTAAAAACGATAATTTTGGCGTTTCTGCTTTTTCTCGCCACCATGGATTCTATTGCCACACCTCGCACATCGAAGGATGCCGGTAAACGGGAAACAGACGTGTGTTTTTTCTCTTGTCTTTAATCGCTTTTGTGCCAAATCAAGCAGTTTTTCTTGCTCTTCCGGAGTGATTAGACTTTCATGATCACCATCAATCACAATCTCTTCACCCGTCTTTTTTCCATCCGCATGGCGATAGTTCCATCGCATCTGACCGGAGTAGATCGGATTTTCAAGGATATATCGGATTGTGTATTCAGCCCACAAAGAGCCATTACGTGTTCGTAATCCCTCTTTGTTAAACAATTTGGAGATATAGCGTTGTCCATGTGTTTTGTACAATTCAAAGATTCTTCTCACAATTACCGCTTCTGGTTCATATATGACGAGTTTGCCGTCTTCTAACCGATATCCATAGGGCGGCTCTCCGCCGTTCCAGCCGCCCTTGCGAAAGTTCTTTTCCATGCCCATCTTTACACGCTCGGCCAGGTTTTCACGCTCCCATTGGGCGATTGCGGCGACCAACGTGATAAAAAATCGCCCCATGGCAGATGTCGTATCGTAAACCTCAGTTGCTGACTTGAACATGACACCATGCTTATCCAAATGCTCCATGACGCTGTAAAGGTCAAGAACACTTCGAACCAAACGGTCTAAGCGGTATATGAGAAGAACATCAAACTTTTTTTGCACACAGTCAGCCAACATGCGTTGCATGGCCGGTCGCTGGAGATCCTTTGCACTATAGCCGTCATCGATGTAAACCTCTGTAATTTCCCATCCTTGGGAACGAACATAGTCAATCAGTCGATCCTGTTGGGCACCGATTGAGTGTCCTTCTCTGGCCTGTTCTTCAGTCGAGACTCGGATATATAAAGCGACCTTCAAACTATCACCACCCTTACCAAAAGGATAAAACATATGTTCGCATTTTGTCTATATGAAAGAGGGAGAGAGTTATGGGAACAACCGAATGGGTATTAGGAGCCGTTGTAATTCTAGGATTAATGGCCCAATCTTACTTAACATCATCGAAGAAGCCAACTCGCAAGAGGAACACTGCAAAGAAGGAAAAACAACATACAGCCAAAAACACATCACGCAGAACTTCCTCAATAGTTCGACCAGACGAGGTAATCCTCACAAGTCCTCTGGAAGATCTGTCGGGTTTTGAGTTCGAGCGGTTATTGGCCTTGTATTACCGTGATCAGGGCTACACTGTTCATGAAGTAGGCGTGGGAGGTAAGGACGGGGGAGTGGATCTCGTCATCATTAACAACAAAACCGGAGAAAAGGAAGCGATACAAGCCAAGTGCCATGCGGACCACAACAAGGTAGATGTCAAGTTAATACGTGAGCTAGCAACGGCGAAAAAGAATCATGGTTGTATGCTAGCCACGTTAGTGACGACTTCTGACCTGACCTCAGTAGCCAGAGAGGAAGCAGAAAAATTCAATGTTGATTTTGTACATGGAGGGTTACTTGAACAAAAACTGAGAGCATGGGGAAAATGGCAACCTTCGAAAAAGAGGAGAAAGAAGAACACAATTGCTTCTGAAATAAATGCCGCGAAGTCTCAGGTAGCGGCAACAAACCGTCAAACAAAAAAGTAAACAACAAATAAGCCCTCTTTGGAACCGGTACACGCAGAGAATGCGAAAATGGTTCCAGAGAGGGTTTTATCTATGTTTCAGGTGCATATTTCGATTTATTATCTGCTATCAAGGAATTTCCTTTTCTCGAATGGTATCCCCAGAAGTATTCGACCAGCTTAACAGGTACCTCTGCCTTCGCTGCAACCTCTTCGAAAGAGTCCCCCGATTCGATCCAACGCTCATCAATGAGTAAGGCGGCAGCAAATTCATTGGCCTCCCGTTCAAAACGACCTGGTGAAAAGAGAGAGTGTTCCTCGATGAACTGGTAACTTGCTCCAGGATGGCAATTGTGATGCCCTAGCTCATGGGCGCAAACAGCCTTTACCTCCCAGTGCTGCAGTTGATGATTAAGAATGATGTATTTGCGGCGGAGCGCCTTTATAGCCATTCCTCTGATGTGCTGCGGCAACGTTAAGGTCATGACTTTGATCTTTTGATACGCCGCAACTTCAAAAGGATTGCGTGTCTTAAATTTTCGAACGAGCGTTTGCGCTACTTTATGGGCATCCATACGACCACTCCCTGATGATCACCAAGATACTATTTTCGCCTGTTCTGTTTCTTTGCGTCCATGAATACGGCAGTTAACACATTTTTGATTTTTTCCTTGTCGTCTTCGGATAGTGGAACTCCATCGAACATGACTTCTTCTTTGTCAAGAAATTCAATCATGTCACGTGGTCGTGGTGTAAGCGGATGATAGCCAGAAGGATCGTCAGTATAGCCAGCCAGATAGTCAGGAGTAACGTCCAAGAGTTCGGCCAAACGGAACAAAGTGGTGGCTCCTGGAAGTTTCTTTGGTGCATTCGTTAACTGCTGGATATAGTCAGTTGTGACTTTGCACTGCTCGGCAACTCCTTCTGGTGAAAGACCGGCCTTTACCAAACCGTCGGTCAAGCGTTTTGAAAAGACAGAAAGGCTGGGTACATCCTTCTTTGGAGAAGGAGAAGGGTCGTCAGTGCGACCTAGGAGATAGTCAATGTTGACATCGAAAAAGTCTGCCAATTTTTGAAGGGTGTCGTTATCAGGTTCGCGGTTTCCCTGTTCGTACATAGCGTATGTAGTACGGGCAATGCCAAGCTTAATAGCGACATCTTCCTGTCTCAATTTCATTTTTGTTCTTTGCTCTTTTAAGCGATCTCCCAACAATATAGACACCTCCTTGTTATCATTATAACTACACATTAAGTGTCATTAAATCTGTGTCACGAAAAGTGTAAAATACTATTGACGAGTCACGAAACGAGTAATATTATAGTAATCAGATACACGATACGTGACGTGAAAGGAGGATCACGATGAGAAAATGGCTTGTTGATAAGCGGAATAGTCTAGGTTTAACGCAAGAAGAAGTTGCTAAAAAAGCGGACATAGCACGCACAACTTACGCAATGATAGAGCAGGGAAACAGAACTCCTAGTGTTCCAGTCGCAAAAAAAATTGCAACAGTACTCGTTTTTGATTGGACACTTTTTTTTGAAAATCAATGTCACAAAACGTGTAATAAAAAACAACCAGCATAGGGAGTGATTCTCTTGTCAAAAATCGACCGCATTGTACCAAGTCAGCAAGCAACGAAGAAACTGGTCTGCGAAGTGCTACCGAAAATCCTTCTTGATCTCAAGCGAAAAGGTAAGTATCCGTTTCCTAAAGTTTCTGTAATTGAAGGAGGTAAACAAGTTGGCTGAACAAATAATTGCTTTTCCAGAGCTTGACCAAGCAGTTTCAAATTTCATGACTAAAGAACGTTTAGAAGGTCGTAATCCTGAGATCGTCCACGATGAAATAAGCGGTAAGACTTTTCCATTCAGAACTGTATGTATTGTTTCAGGAAATTTTCTGACAGAATTCCAACAATTTTACATCGCATCAACAAAAAAGTACGAATCAGTGAAGGAGAAATGGATTCATCTCTGGCATGCTGAACTGCTCATTAATCATGTCAATAAAACAGAGGAAGAGTTTGGAAAAGTGACACAGCTTGATTGTACAGCAAAAATACAGTGAAGGGGGAGAGAACATATGATCTCTTTTGACGATCCTGGATTGTCATCGGTACTTACGCTTCAAGACCGCAGTAACATCTATCTTGCTCTCATTGAGTCGACCAGAAGGAATACTGACCCTGATCACGATAAGAAATGGATTCTTTCTAGGAAAGTAAGGTGTAGCATGCCGCTAGATGAGGAAGAACTGGAGATGATTGTAACTACTCTCAGGGAGCGGGCAAACCGATCCGAGCGAAACGGCATGATTTTGAATCCACTATTTGATCGTATTCTGGCAGACAAAGTTGCCTCAATAAAAGATAAGCGTGAACAGCAAATGATTGAATACATTCAATCCCGGTATAAAGAAAAAACCGCCTGCTCGCAACAGACGGCTTTGAATCAAATTTAAAGTCAATACAGATAGTTTAACATACCTTCTCCAGAGAGGACAAGTGAAATAGTCGAAACTAGGCTACGGCCTAGTCTGCCGGAAGTAGCCGCCCGGTACTGATGAGACAGGCTAAGAGGTCATCTGGAGCAGCCAAGGAGCTGCAAGGCCGGTAGAGTAGGCAGGGCTGCTGGCGGCCTCGATTAATCAAAGGAAAGGAGGGATCATCTTATGAAGTCCAAGTACACGCTATTTGAAATCTACTATAAGCAAGGGGAATCTCTTCACAAGCTAACAAAAATCCTCTCTGTAGATGGGGAAACGGCTATGAAAGAAGCTCGTTCGCTGTTCAGGCACAGACTGATGAAGCTGCAAGGAATTGAGTTGTGCTATCAGGCTGTGCCACTTCAACGGACGATCTTGCACGTAAAAGACCCTGCGTAGGGCCGCAGAGTCTTCAAACTTCAAAATAAGTTATTACGTTAATCCTATCGTATGTTTCACCAGAAAACAAGTGGATGGAGGGGAATTTTGTAAGTGAGCAATTTACTGCTAGATGATCAACCATTGGTAATATCCCCATCCTTGGCAAAGTTGATTGGACTAAACGAAGCGATCTTTCTTCAACAGCTACACTATTGGCTACAAAAGAGTATGCACAATATCGAAGAAAGAAAGTGGGTCTATAACACTTTCCAGGCATGGCAAGAGCAATTCCCTTTCTGGGGAGTTAATACCATCAAAAGAATCGTTGAAAAATTGGAACAAACAGGAATATTGCTTACTGCCAACTATAATTCGAGCAAGATCGATCGTACCAAATGGTATTCCATCGACTATGAAAAGCTATCTCAAATTACGACAGCCCAAAATGGGACAATGGACGCTGAAAATTCATCATCGTCAGCCCAAAATGGGACGATGGACGACCCAAAATGGGCTGACCATTGTCCCAACTTGGGACGACCAATACCAGAGATTACTTCAGAGATTACTTCAGAGAAAAATCAAGAAGAGGAGGAAGAAGAAAAACACGCAGCTCGTAACCCTTTCGTTTTCTATGAGCAAAATATTATGCCCACAATCAAACCAATGATTCGAGAGGAGATACTTTTCTGGCTGAACGGTAACTTTTTTGAAGAGCCCGAAGTGATCATCGTCGAAGCAATGAAGCTAGCTGTGCGTAAAGATACTCGCAGTAAATGGGATTACGCCAATAAAGTGCTGATCGACTGGTCTGAAAGAAAACTGAAAACTCTTGACGCCATACGTACATACATCAAGGAGTTTGGACAACAAAAGGCTTCAAGCAGCCCAGTAACGCCTCGAAATTCGCGAAGTAATGTTCGGCATGTGGACAAGCTTCCAGACTCTGTCCAAAAGCAGATAGAACGAGAGAAAGAGCGCCAACATAATCAGAACATATCACGGGAAAACACCAAGAAAACGATTATGGACGATCCAGAGTTAGCCGAACTTTACCGATCTCTAAGGGAGACACAGGTAAGCTAGTACGATTTAAGCAGAGACGATTTGAATATTGCAATTTGAAGGGTGGTCGGTATGAATTATGTCGAGCCAATCCGGTCAAAGCGCAAAATCAAAAAGTTAAAAAAGCTGCTGAAAAAAAGGTCCTATCGAGATTACTTTCTCTTCGAGTTTGGGATCAACACTGGATTACGAATATCGGATATCCTCGAACTGAAAGTGGCTGATGTGAAGGGAACCAGCCACATCCTGATTCGGGAGCGCAAAACGAAGAAACGGAAAAAATTCAAAATCAATAAAAAGCTGAGAAAGCATATTGATCGGTATATCGAAGGCAAGCAGGCTGAAGAATACCTGTTTCCATCAACAAACGGCACTAATCACATCACGAGAGTACGAGCCTATCAGATCCTGAACAAAGCTGCCAGAGAGATCGGATTGAGTGAAATCGGATGCCACAGCTTGCGCAAGACTTTCGGTTACTTTTTCTATCAGAAAACGCATGACATCGCTACACTCCAGATGATTTTTAATCACAGTCACCCGAGCATCACACTACGGTATATCGGGATAAATCAAGACATGATGGATCAGGCAGTTGACGAATTCAGCCTGTAGGATACAAAGTCTCAATTATGTTAAATAGCAACGGAGGGGAGGCAGACGGCATGAAATACCCGCGGATATTACACTATCCAGGCAGCAAGTGGTCGATGGCCGACTGGATTATCGAACATATGCCGGAGCATGAGACGTATCTGGAGCCGTACTTTGGCAGCGGCGCCGTCCTCTTCAACAAATCTCCATCCACAGTCGAGACGGTGAACGATATAGATTCCCAGGTGGTCAACCTATTCCGCGTCGTAAGAGAAAGAGCGGAGGAGTTGGCTGAAAAGATATGGTGGACTCCACATTCTCGGCAAGAGTATTACAACAGCTACGAACAATCCGGGGATGAGTTGGAAGATGCTCGCCGGTTCCTGGTGCGTTGCTGGCAAGCAATCGGCGCTAAAACAAGCGACCGAACCGGATGGAAAAGTTGCATCGACGCGAACAGTTCACACAAGCCGAAAGAGTGGAGGCGTCTTCCGGAAAAGATCCTTCAGGTTGCTGAAAGATTGAAAGATGTGCAGATCGAGAACCAACCTGCTATGCAACTCCTTGAGCGGTATCGGCGGCCTAATGTTTTGATCTACGCTGATCCGCCATACATCCTGGAAACACGTTCAAAGCGGCACTATAAGCACGAAATGACCATCCACGATCATGTAGAGCTTCTGGAAGCACTTGACCGGCATCCTGGACCGGTACTTCTCTCCGGATATGAGCACCCATTGTACGACGATCGATTGAAACATTGGCGGCGAGAGACATTACAGGCAAAGGCGGAAGCAGGGGTCAGCCGCACGGAGATCATCTGGATCAACCCGGTGGCAGCCGAGCAAGTCGGCCAGCAAACGATCTTCTCGCTGCCAGGCATTTAGGGGGCGTGGATATGAATTTAGTGATGCTGTTGTTACTAAAGTTCTCAGCGAGCCGAGATTGAACGACAAATATGCTGCTGATGGAGTGGTTTGGTGGGAAGTGGCGGTTGAGTTTGACTGCTATGGTCGGTTGAGCGAACGAACACTTACTTTTAAAACGAAAGCGGAAGCCGAGAAGGTAACAGTAGGTTATGAGTTTCAAACGTGATTTAACATAATGCTCAATGAGGTAAGGAGGACGTTCTTTTGAAAGTAGCTGTTATTTGTGAGTTTTCTGGAGCAGTTAGGGATGCTTTTTCAAGTCTTGGACATGATGCTACTTCTTTTGATCTTTTACCTTCTGAATCTCCTGGAAAGC
>JBHGXW010000005.1:0-16288 GCA_041920465.1 Paenibacillaceae bacterium
CACCGTGGAGGTTCAAGTCCTCTTGACCGCACCATATTGTAAACAACCCAAAACTGATGCGGACGTAGCTCAATTGGTAGAGCGTCGCCTTGCCAAGGCGAAGGTCGCGGGTTCGAGACCCGTCGTCCGCTCCATTAATCAAGTAGCTTCAGGCCTCTCACCCGTACCGGGTTCACTCTCGAAGCAGAATCAACGAAGAGTACTCGAGTACAACTGATCTGGCTTATCTTCGAAGAAAATTCGACGTAGAGGCGCCAGAGTAGCGAGACCCGTCGTCCGCTCCATAAAGCTGACAGCTTCAGGTCTCTCACCCGTACCGGGTTCACTCTCGAAGCAGGATCAACGAAGAGTAGCTCGAGTACAACTGATCTGGCTTATCTTCGAAGAAAATTCGACGTAGAGGCGCCAGAGTAGCGAGACCCGTCGTCCGCTCCATAAATCTGGCGTTTTCAGGTCTCTCACCCGTACCGGGTTCACTCTCGAAGCAGAATCAACGAAGGGTAGCTCGAGTACAACCGATCTGGCTTATCTTCGAAGAAAATTCGACGTAGAGGCGCCAGAGTAGCGAGACCCGTCGTCCGCTCCATTAATCACATGTGCCCTTAGCTCAGCCGGATAGAGCGTTTGACTACGAATCAAAAGGTCGGGAGTTCGAATCTCTCAGGGCACGCCATTAAATAATAGTTATGGGTTCCGTCCAACGCAGCGTTCGTTTATGTTGGACGGGTTTAATCGGGAAGTAGCTCAGCTTGGTAGAGCACCACGTTCGGGACGTGGGGGCCGCAGGTTCGAATCCTGTCTTCCCGACCATGTAATTTCATATATGCCGGTATGGCGGAATTGGCAGACGCGCGCGACTCAAAATCGTGAGGGAAACCGTGGGGGTTCAAGTCCCTCTACCGGCACCATATTTTAAACACCCAAAAAATGGAGAAAAGCTTTTTTAACAAAAAACATGCGGGTGTAGTTCAATGGTAGAACTCCAGCTTCCCAAGCTGGCGGCGTGGGTTCGATTCCCATCACCCGCTCCATTTTTTGTTTTCCAATACCAAAGTGAGAGTTACCCAAGAGGCCAAGAGGACTGTTTGTTAAACCGTTAGTATGCGTAAGTGCAGCGAAGTTTCGAATCCCTCACTCTCCGCTGTTTTTTTATGTTTTGGCGGTGTAGCTCAGCTGGATAGAGCAGCGGCCTTCTAAGCCGTGTGTCGGGAGTTCGGCTCTCTCCTGGGACGCCATCAAACAAATGCGGTCGTGGTGGAATTGGCAGACACACCATCTTGAGGGGGTGGCGGGGTGACCCGTGCGAGTTCGAGTCTCGCCGACCGCACCATTATTCCAGAAGTTGTATTTGATTATGAATGTTCAAATGTGAAAATCCATAAGAAAAGCCCTTCGCCAAACCAATGGCGAGGGGCTTTTTTCACTCATATCGTTACTTCAGTTCAGAGTAAATTTTGGTCAGATCATCAAGGAGGAGATTGGCTGCTTTAACACCGCCGGAAGTATTCCAGATAACATCGTCAACTTTGTATGCTTTGTGGTTCTTTACTACGTTAAGATTTTGGAAGAGAGGATCGTTGACCCATTCTTGTTCTGTTTTATTACCTTCTCCATCCCCTTTTTCGTAGGTGAAGTAGAACATGATGTCTCCTTCCATCTCCTTAATGCGCTCTTTCGTTAATTCATCGGCAAAATCATCTTTATTTTGCGATTCAGGACGTGCCAGGCCGATCTGATTAAAAATGATCCCTGCGAAGGTATCTTTGAAGTAAATTCGGGTTTTGCCAGGCATAAAACGAACGAGAGATACTTTCAGGTTTAACTTATCCTTGAAGGTTTCCTTAAAATGATTGATTTTTTGATCGAATGCAGCGATTACTTCTTTTCCTTTATCTTCCTTATTTAATGCTTTGGCGTAAAGTTGGAAATTGCTCTTCCATTCACCTCTGAGTGTTTCCGAGAAGACGGTTGGGGCAATGGCAGAAAGCTGCTGATATACTTTTTCTTGACGCATTTTGTTACCAAGAATAAGATCTGGTTTCAACTTGGCAATAGCTTCAAGGTTTGGTTGGCTTTCCAGTCCAACAACCTCAACACCTTGCATATCTGCTTTAATATGATCATACCATGGGTTTCCTGTCCAGGATTGAACCGCACCAACTGGTTTTACTCCAAGAGCGAGCAGAGCCTCTGTTCCTTCATTGGTGAGAACAACAATTCTTTGAGGGGTTCCCTTTATTTCTGTTTTCCCCATAGCGTGTTCGATTACGCGAACCTCACCGGAAGCTCCATCAGTACTAGCTGTGTTTTTCTGATCTGTTTGGGAAGCAGGGGCTGACTGCTGCCCTCCGCAACCAGCAAGCAAGAGGGCAAGAGCGAAAAAGAATGCAACCATGCGGTATGTAAGTTTTGACATTGTTCAAACTCTCCTTACTGATAATGATTTTCATTTACATCACAATCATAACGGCCATGCGTGATATAAGTCAATACGCAATTGAGAGTAATTATCAAAATCATTGACATTGCTTTTCTATATCCTTTAGACTTTGATATATCTATCAATGAGTCAAGATTAAGGAGTTCACATGCGATATTTATTAGCAAGCAATACGTCCAAATGGATAGCGGTCCTCATCGGTATGGTGTTGATAATGATTTTCGGGTTTGCGAGTGTCTTGTTCGGTTTGACAAATATTAGCTGGGAAATGGTTGTAAAAACCTACACACAATTTGATGGTTCATATGAGCAAATCATTATCCAAACAGCACGTGTACCTCGAGCAGTCATTGCCATTGTAGTGGGGGCAAGCTTGGCTGTCAGCGGAGCCCTCATGCAGGCTCTGACAAGAAACCCTTTAGCCTCCCCCGACATATTTGGCTTGAATGCAGGAGCAAGCTTCCTTATCGTATTTTCTGTCACATTTTTTGAGATTTCTTCTTTAACGCTTTTTACATGGACAGCTTTTCTGGGAGCGGCTGTTTCCGCATTCGCCATTTACATACTGGGTTCCGTCGGAAGAAACGGATTAACCCCGATGAAGCTGACATTGGCCGGGGCTTCCATTGCGGCATTATTCTCTTCCTTGACCAAAGGAATGTTGTCTATCAATGAACAAGGGCTAGAAGAAGTATTGTTTTGGCTGGCTGGATCTGTAGAGGGAAGGAAGCTGGAAATGCTGTATCCGGTTCTCCCCTATATGGTAATGGCCTGGATCGCTGCAATGATCATTGCCAAACACGTGAACACCCTTCTGATGGGCGATGATGTTGCCAAAGGTCTTGGTCAGCGAGTCGTTTTGGTCAAAGCATTTACCTGGCTTATTGTCGTCATTCTTTCTGGCGGGTCCGTGGCAGTGGCAGGGCCGATTGGCTTTATCGGAATTGTGATCCCCCATCTGGTCCGTTCTCTGGTCGGAGTGGATCATCGGTGGGTAGTCCCTCTAAGTGCCATTTGCGGAGCCCTTATGCTGCTTTTGGCTGACATTGGCGCTCGTTACATCATCATGCCCAAAGAGGTTCCGGTTGGTGTAATGACCGCCCTCATCGGTACTCCATTTTTTATCTACATTGCACGTAAGGGGTTTAACCGGACATGAACAAATATATTCCTGTACGTTTTAGGCGGCTGCCCGTATCGTTTCTGTTCGACCGTAGAGCATTGCTCGTTATGTTCATGTTAATCCTGGCTGTTCTTGTTGCCATGGTGATCAGCATCGGAATGGGCGATATCAAATTAAATCCGCTTGAAGTAATTCAGGTCCTATTGGGAAATGGTTCAGAATTGAATACGCTCGTCGTTCAAACTTTCCGCTTGCCTCGAATTCTTATCGGTTTTCTGGTAGGAGCTTCTTTGGCCGTAGCGGGAGCTATCTTTCAAGGAGTTTTTCGCAACCCGTTGGCTTCACCTGATATTATCGGAATTACTGGGGGAGCCGGGGTGGCTGTTGTAACCTTCCTGACCTTTTTATTAGACCCAACCGATAATTCACTAACCGTTAGCATCCATTGGCTTCCATTTGCGGCATTTGCCGGGGCGGCGCTCACGGCTTTTCTTATCTACGTTCTCTCGTGGAAAAAGGGGGTAACCCCGGTTCGTCTCGTTTTGGTAGGTGTTGGACTCGATGTTGCAACGAAAGCGTTAATTGATGTAATGATGATTTTTGGTCCGCTTATTTTGGCTACTCAGTCCAAAATCTGGATTACCGGCAGTATTTACGGGTCAACATGGGAAAACGTCTGGACGCTTCTTCCTTGGGTATGCTTTATTGTTCCTTTTACATTGATCATTGCCCGTAACCTCAACATACAGGAGTTGGGAGATGATATAGCCAAAGGGGTAGGAAGCTCTGTCCAGTGGCAGCGATTTACTTTGCTTCTGATTGGTACGGCTTTGGCGGGAGGAGCGGTGGCATTTGCCGGTGGAATCGGTTTTGTGGGGCTAATGGGACCTCATATCGCAAGGCAACTTGTCGGGGCGGCATACGGAGCGCTTCTTCCAGTTTCCGCTCTTGTTGGCGGGCTTATTGTTCTTCTGGCTGATTTGGTTGCCAGAACTGCATTTCTGCCGCTTGATATTCCGGCAGGTGTATTTACATCTGCAATCGGTGCTCCGTACTTCATTTATCTGTTGTACAGAAGCAGGAATGCCTAGACAGAAAAGAGGAGATGATCGGGAAATGCATGCTTTGGAAACAAAATCGCTTACGCTGTCATATGGAGATGACATCATTATAGACCAGCTTAATCTCGTAATTCCCAAGGGGAAAATAACCGTTTTCATAGGCAGCAACGGATGCGGGAAATCAACCCTGCTCCGCTCTTTAGCGCGTCTGTTGAAGCCGGCAAGCGGTTCTGTCATTTTAGATGGTTATGAAATGGCTAACCTGTCTTCCAAAGAGATTGCCAAGCGGCTTGCCATTCTCCCTCAAGGTCCGATTGCTCCGGAAGGGTTAACGGTTTTGCAGCTGGTCAAACAGGGAAGATATCCGTACCAAAATTGGTTTAAGCAGTGGTCGGAAGAAGACGAGAAAGCAGTCTATCAGGCTCTCGAGGTTACCAAAATGAAAGGGTTCATGGATCGTCCGGTTGACTCGCTTTCGGGCGGGCAACGGCAAAGGGCTTGGATTGCGATGACGCTTGCGCAGGGGACGGAAATCATTCTGTTGGATGAGCCTACGACTTACCTGGATCTTACCCATCAAGTCGAGATACTGGATCTGCTTTTTGAATTAAATGAAAAGGAAAAACGTACGATCGTAATGGTGCTTCACGACTTAAATCTGGCATGCAGATATGCTCATCATATTGTAGCCGTGCAAAATAAGAGTATTTTTTCTCAGGGTAAGCCGGAAGAGATTATAGATAAAGATTTGATTCAAAGCGTATTTGGGATGGAGTGTCAAATTGCAACAGATCCGTTGTTTGGTACACCAATGTGCATTCCGTACGGAAAAGGACGAAAAATATCGGGTACCTTGAGCTAAAGGAGTGTTATGGATGCCGCTGTGTTCAGAGCAAAAGCAAATATTGGAACAGGAATACAGCATTTATTTTTCCAAAAAGAAAGTGATGATGCATCAATTTCACGGGACTGACCTGCTGCAGACGGAGAAATTGAGTCAATTGCTTGGAATTCTTGAAGCGAGCTTCCACTCTCCTAACCGAATCGTGACAGCTTCTTTGTTTGTCAAATATTACGGTTATCTGCTGATTTCTGCAGGATTTTACGGGATGACGCAGTTGAAACAAAATCTCAACCTGTCCCTGTCAAATATAACCCTTGAAATCAATGACAAATGGGACCCGATTATTATTGTAAAGAGGGAACCGGGGGAGCCAGGCTCTGAACCAATCATCCTTGAAACGGTTCGCTCCCTCTTTCCCGATAATCTGAAGCCTGTTTTTTTGCTGCTTTCCGAGCTGACGGGCATTAAAACGAAGACCTTATGGGCGCATGCATCTTTCGCAGTCTATTACCTGTATGATTTACTGAGCCGCAAATTGGTGATGACGAAAGAAGATTTGGATATTATTCTTCATGAAATAAAGGAGTTAGACATCGATATTCAAGTAATTGACCATCCCCTGAACGCTGGAGAGCGCCTTCGGATCAGAAAAGAGTGCTGTTTGCATTTTTGCCTGCCAAGCGGAATCAAATGTACTACCTGCCCGAACCTTAAGGACCAAGAGAGAATAGATGCATTGAAAGCGAAAACACATCGGTAGTCTGTAAACCTGCTGAAATTACCCCTCATTCCGGATGAAGTAGTTATCCCGCATTAAATGTTATTCGATTCCCAACGCTTTTCGATCTTCAAGAACCTCCAAATGCCGTATGAGATGGCCCATGACATGATAAACAATACAACCAATACATAACCCAGCCACCCGAAATCTAATTCCTGAATCCATCCCCAAAATCCATCTTTTAGGCCTAATTTGGAGGTAAGGGCTTGAACCAGTTCAATTACACCAATGAATAAAGCTGCTGATACAGAAATCGTTGTCACGGTCAAATTGTAGTAGACCTTCCGGAGCGGCGTGGCAAAAGCCCACCGATAAGCTGTAGTCATAAATATTCCATCCGCTGTATCCATTAAACTCATCCCTGCAGCAAACAGGATCGGCAAAGACAGCACACCTGTAAGCGGAATTGAACTTTGGGCTGCACCGGCAGAAATGGCTAATAAAGCTACTTCACTTGCTGTGTCAAAACCCAAACCAAACAAAAAGCCTAAAGGAAAAACATGCCAGCTCTTATTTACAATTCGAAATAACGGAGAGAAAAATCGCCCCATTAAGCCACGGGAAAGAAGAAGGTTCTCCATTTGATTTGCATCATATTTTCCATCTCGCATCTCAAGAAATACCTTATATAGGTCTTTTAAAATAACCACGTTGATGAATCCGATGATCAGCAAGAAACAACCCGATACAATCGTGCCAATAAGACAACCAACTTCCTGGAGTTGTGGAAGTTCTTGCTTTACCCATTGAACCGATGTGGCAGTAATAATTGCCATGAAAAATACAACGCTTGAATGCCCAAGAGAAAAGAAAAAACCGACTCCCGCCGGATTTCTATTTTGCTGTACTAATTTTCGAACCGTGTTATCAATGGCTGCGATATGATCTGCATCAAATGCATGCCGTAACCCTAATGTGTAGGATACAAAACCCATGCCAAACAGGACAGGACTCGTCTTCCCTCCTAAGCACAACAAACTTAAGCCGATGATGTGCAGTACCCCGACAATAATAGCATAGGGTAACCATGTTCTCTTGCCGAAAACCTCTTTCTTCAAAGGAATCTCTCCCTCTGTTTTTTCTTTATCATACCACAGTGTCACAAACATATGAATTAGTAACACGTTTTTGCACGAAAAAACTAGTACCTTTTTGGGTACTAGCACTGAATTCAGCCTTTAATGGGAGCTACTGTAAATTTTCCGTACTTTACGCCTTTTAACGAGATCATTTGGTCACTTAATTTACGCAAGTCTTTTCCTTTTCCTTTTACTACAATTAACTCCAGACAATTATGATGATCTAAATGAAAGTGGGTAGTAGCTAGAATATGATCGTGCATCCCATGTTGAATAGAGGTTAGTTCATTGAGGATGTCCCGATCATGATGATCATAAAAAATGAGGATACTTCCAGCGACGATTTGATCCTCATCGTCCCATGTTTGTTTAACCAAAGCGTCACGTATCAAATCGCGGACTGCTTCTGACCGATTCTCATACCCCTTATTTTTAATCAACTCATCAAACTGGTTTAACAATTCCTGATCCATCGAGACGCCAAAACGAGTTAGTGACGATTCTTTCAATTTATGATCCCCTTTTTCAGTTCTATTCTCTAGAATCAAATGATCCTTCCGCCTGTCAATATTACCTTTGAATATGAAACAATATGGAGCAAAAGTCAAATCACTTGTTATTGTTGTTGTAATAAACATAAGGGGTTTTAGGCGGTTTTACCGGAGTAATATCATCAGCTTGTAAAATCAACAAGTCATTGCCGTCAAAAGAGGTTAGCTTTAATCTTCCTTTTACCTTTACCCAGCTGTCGTTGGCAAACTTCTTCGCATTAGGGGCTTGAATCAGGATTCCCGTGACGGAAGCGTCTGCCGTACAGCACGATACAGAAAATCTGGCGGCAACAAACTCGTTTGGCTGAAAATCCGGTTGCCGGTAGACGAACCCTGTGGTTTCTACTTTATGGCCGTTAAACTCTTTGGTATACAAGTCAAGGATGGACATCGAGTCGAGAAAATTCCGGTCGTCAATCTTGATTATCTCTTGTTTGTACATGGCCACGGCGGTATCTGTATAAAAGTCACCAAAGCCGATATCGAACATCTTGCGGATTTCTTGATCAGACTTCGGTTTATTTGGTGGTTTCTCCGATTGCAGATTTTTTGGCTGATTGCTGGACGGTTGGGTATCTGTTTTTTCAGGCTGGGCAGTAACGACGGGCGGCTTGGCGGGATGGCTTGCTAACAGCTGTTTCGCGTTGCCTGTCAATAAATTGACCCCTTTCATCTCAGCAACCGCACTGCCCAATAATTTGTTGGGAAGAAAGAACCCCATGACCAAAGGCAAAAGAAATAATCCATATATAACCGTAGCCTTCCAGAATCCTTTTGGCAGGGTATGCACTCCCCCGCACTCACAATCATGATCACGGGCGCCGGTAATCGCTAGTCTTAAGCAGGAAAAAGCCAAGAGAACCAAGATGGCCAAAGTGACATAGCATAATCCTTGAAGCCGCGGAGCCAGGTAAAGATTGATTTCACCCGAAAGCAGAAGCTTGGCCAAGAGGAATGAAAAGCCCCACAAAATGAAGCTGCGCAGGAAGTAATGTCTTTTTTGACTCATTCCAAACACTCCTTTCTAAAGGGGAAGCCACAGGGTCAACGATAATACCAATAAGACAACTACCATAATGAGCTTCATGACGAATCCAATGCGGAAAGCGCTGCACAGCATCAGCGTATTTTTCAAATCAATCATCGGACCGAATACAAGAAAAGCAAGAAGCGAGCTTTTGGAGAAAGTTCCGATAAAAGACGCGGCGATAAAAGCATCGGCTTCCGAACAAAGCGAGAATACGTATCCAAGGCCCATCATGGCGAGGTGGGCGCTCAACGGTGTTTGACCAACGGAAGCAAGCGTTTCCCTTGAGAAATAGACTTGCAAGATCGAACTTACCAATGCGCCAAAGATGAGAAATTTCCCCATGTCAAAAAATTCATCGACTGCATGTGCAAAGGTGGCGCCAATGCTTTTTGCGTTTGTTTCATAATGCTGAATCTCGTGCTGCAGCTTTCTTTCCATCCCCAATTTCAGTGGATTGCCGCGGTAGAACGCCCAGAGAAACAGCCCAGTCAAAATGGCAACGGCCCACGCCAGCAAACTCCGATAAATTACCATTTCAGGTTGCCTTTGAAAAGCGGTATAAGTCGCGACCATAACTACCGGATTAACGATTGGGCCAGCAAGCATGAAGACGATCCCCACATAAGCAGGCATTCCTTTTTGGATCAAACGGCGAACAATGGGTACGATTGCGCACTCGCAGACAGGAAACAAAAAACCTAAGAAAGCTGCGAACGGAAGGGCAACCAACGGATTTTTCGGAGTCCAGCGGCGTACTTGTTCGTCCGTCACAAATGTTTGGATGAGAGCGGAAAAAAAGACTCCAAGCAGAACAAAGGGAATCGCCTCAAGCAAGATACTTAAAAACAATGTCTTCACATCAAGCCAACGCGAAGAGACGGAAAGTGAGGAAATGAAAAAGGCAGGCATAAGAACCCCTCCGCATATTCTCTAGTCTTCATGATGAAAGCTGTCCGTACTATCCCTATGTAATAAAGGATAGTAGACACGACACAATAATATGACTATGTATACTATCACCTCTATAAACCGGGTATTTACCGGATTTAATTATAGTTGTATCCTTGTAAAATGTAAATCGTAATAATTCTTGTTTGGAAAATACAGCAAAAAAAGACTTTCTCAAATTCAGGAGAAAGTCTTTTCCGCATTTCCATGCAACATTACTATGCAGCTGTCTGTTTGTAAGAAGACAAATACTTTTGGGCTTTGTCGTTGTCATACTGTCCTTCCCATTTGGCAATGACAACTGCTGCCAAAGAGTTGCCAATTACGTTAACAACGGTACGCGCCATGTCAAGAATACGGTCGATACCCACGATAAAGGCAAGACCCTCAACCGGAATATTGACGGAACCAAGTGTTGCGAGCAATACGACGAAAGAGAGACCAGGTACACCGGCAATTCCTTTCGATGTTACCATCAGTACAAGCATCAACGTGATTTGCGCGCTGATTGGCATGTCGATTCCGTACATTTGGGCAATAAAGATAGCGGCTAGAGCCTGATACAGGGTAGAACCATCCAGGTTAAACGAGTATCCGGTAGGAATAACAAACGAAGTGATGGCTTTCGGACAGCCGAATTTCTCCATTTTTTCGATCAGTTTCGGGAGCACTGTTTCAGAACTTGCAGTAGAATAAGCAAGAATGATTTCGTCTTTTAAGATTTTGATGATAGACATAATGCTTGTCCCGCAAATTTTGGCTACCAAGCCCATCACGACGAAGACGAAGAATGCCATTGTAACATAAACCAACAATGCAAGTTTGCCTAGGTGAACCAAAGAACCCAAACCAAATTTGGAAACAGTAATACCAATAAGGCCAAAAACACCAAACGGAGCAAACTTCATGATTTGATTCGTTACCCAGAACATGGTGTCAGATACACCGTTGAAGAAAGCAAGAACAGGCTTTCCTTTTTCACCAATCGCGGCAACACCCAAGCCAAACATGACAGAGAAGAAAATGATTGCCAGCATGTCACCATTTGTCAAGGCTTCAAAGATGTTTTTTGGTACAATATTGACAAAGGTATCCACAAAGCTATGGCTGGTTGCCTGATGGGTCGTGTCCACATACTTGGAAATATCTGACTTGCTGAGTTGTTCCATATTGACGCCAACGCCTGGTTTGAAGATGTTAGCCGCCAGAAGACCAACCACAATGGCGATTGTGGTAATGATTTCAAAGTAGAGGATTGTTTTTCCGCCGATTTTCCCCAGCTTTTTGATGTCACCCACACCGGCTACCCCGACAACGAGGGAAGCGATAACGATTGGTGCAACGATCATTTTAATTAGCCGGATAAAAATATCGCCAAGCGGCTTTAAGTAGCTTTCGATTGCCGGATTGCCATAAAACAAGGCCCCAACGGCAATACCTAAAAGTAAACCGACAAAAATTTGTAAAGCTAAACCAAATTTTTTCATAGATTCTCCTTTCTTTGCTTTTCTGCACAATTGGTGTTATTGTTCACAATGAAAGCGTATTCTGTGAAAATTATAAGAGCGTTTCTACAAAAATCTACAAAAATCTACATTTATTATTCTTAATAAATATTTTTAATTTGAAGAAAGTGTGCTTCTGAATATGAGAGAAAATATATACATCCTGTTCTTGATGATGCTTACTGTGCCGCTGGCGGGAGAATTAAAGATATATCCTTTCGGGGATGACTTTCGTGTCAGTTTTGGTACAACTGCCTTTTTCTTTTTTTTACTCTGGATACGAAAGATACCTTCCGTTCTATCCGGCATTTTGGCGGGCGGTAGTGTTGTTTTGTTTCGCATAGCGCTGGACGGAATCACAAAAGGTGATGTTCCAATAGAGGCTTTGATCCAGCATCACTTGCCGGCATTCTTTTATTATTTGTCGTATGCTTCTCTATTTGCTTTGACGCGAATCAATAAATACCATCACAAGCCGCTCTTGATTGGTATACTGGGTGTAGGAATAGAAATCACATCCAATATGATTGAGTTGGCCCTGCGTTCCCGTCATGCCGCCAGTGTCATATCGCTTGATATTATCAGCAAAATTACGATAATCGCGATTGTCCGCACCTTCTTTGTTCTGGGTTTTTTCAACATGATTCAACTCAGACAGGCGAAATCACTGGAGGAACAGCAGCGACACCGCAGCGAACGGACCCTGATGCTGATTTCCAATCTATACGAAGAATCGATTCATTTAAAAAAGACCTTGCAGCATGTCGAAGCGATCACGAGAGATTGTTATGATTTATATCGAACCCTGCAGGCAAACACAGCCTGCAAAAGTGAAGGATTTGCCCAGCGAGTGCTGAAAATTGCCGGACAGGTTCACGAGATTAAAAAAGATAATCAGCGCATTTATGCCGGTCTCTCCAAGATGATTTCCAATGAACATGTGACGGATTACATGAGCATGCAAGAATTGGGGCAAATTATCGTGCGAATGAACCAGAAGTACGCCCAGCTGTTGGCAAAAGAGATTACCTTTGATTTGCAAGTACACGTACCGCCGTCTCTTTACCAAATCTACACCACGTTGTCTCTGGTCAATAATCTGGTTGCCAATGCCGTAGAATCGATCAAGGAGAGTGGAAGGGTTGCCATTTCCATTGTGCAGGATGGGGAATGCATAGAGTTTTCTGTACGTGACAACGGTCCCGGCATTCAGGTGAAAAACAAGGAATTACTGTTCAAGCCCGGGTTTACAACGAAATATGATGTTTCCGGTACGCCTTCAACAGGAATAGGCTTATGCTATGTTAAGGAAATCGTTGAGAGTCTTAAAGGCAGTATCGAGATTTATGATAAAGCCGATCATGGAGAAACCGTGTTTACCATACGTTTGCCGGAAGAAGGGATCATTCAGAAAGGAGGCTAATATGCGTTTCTTCATAGCGGATGACGATCAAGCGGTGCGGTTTATGCTCTCGCAAATCATTGAAGATGAGGATCTGGGCGTGGTTGTCGGTGAAGCGGAGGATGGCTCCCTTGTCGATCATGACACTCTTGCCTTAAAAAAAGTAGATATTTTATTGATTGATTTGCTCATGCCTATTCGGGATGGTATTGAAACAGTTCGTCAAATCGTCCCTTCCTTTGAAGGAAAGATCATTATGCTCTCGCAAATCGAATCAAAAGAGATGATTGCCGAGGCGTATTCTTACGGTATTGAATACTACATCACCAAGCCGATTAATCGCCTCGAAGTAATCAGCGTTATCCAAAAAGTAAGCGAACGGGTGCTTTTGCAAAGATCGATTAAGGACATCCAAAAGTCGTTAAGCGTACTTGGCTTCAGTATGGCAAAAGATAAAAAGCAACAACCGTTTACCGAGAAAACAATCTCCACTGCAGGGAAATATCTTTTGACCGAGTTGGGGATGATTGGCGAAACCGGAAGCAAAGATTTGCTTGATATATTGGATTATCTCTATCATAGTGAAAAAGAAAATTCGTATGAGCACAACTTCCCTTCGCTAAAAGAGATTTTTTTGAATGTCGCCAGAAAAAAGCTTGGGCAGCTCGCCTCCCCGACCGACCTGCAAAAAGAAGTTAAGGCCGCCGAACAGCGCATCCGCCGGGCGCTTTATCAAGCATTAACGCATTTGACCTCACTCGGATTGACCGACTATTCCAATCCCAAATTTGAGAAATACGCTTCTACGTTTTTTGACTTTACCGAGGTTCGCAAGAGAATGCTGGAGATAGAAAACGATGTGGAATCTGCTTCTTCTACTGCGAAAATCAACACGAAAAAATTCATTTTGGTTCTCTATCTGGAGGCCAAGCGCTTGATCGGATAAAAAAGCTTTTTTGCTGTACAGAGATTCTTCAAGCATCCCGTATCACGCTGGAAATGTGGTACGGGGTGCTTTTTTTCTTCGAACCTCTAATTTACTAGATATCTAGTACCATCAAAAGATGTAGCCATGTTTTCACCTCCTAATCTGTTTGAAATTTTTAATTGCAAAAATAACAAATATTGTATTTTTATCAAAGAATAGGAAAATGTAGTTTAAAAATTTAATTTTTGGTTATAAAATCTTAAAAAGGAAAAAACGTAAAAAAAAGATATAGAGGAGGATCGCAAATGGGGAGTAAGGGAGGGACTCTACTTTACTCAACTTTGGGGGAGCTTATACAGGAGTATCGAAATAGGGCTGGACTAACGATCTCAGAATTAGCGAGACAATGTGGGATTCATAAAGGGGTTATTTCAAAGATTGAAATGGGAGATACAAAACGGCCAGAATTGAGAACAATAAAGCCCATTGCAAAATTATTGGAAATTCCGATTCCTGAGATTCTCGAATACTACCTCGATGTTGAACAACGGCCCGATGTGCTTTTAGAGCTAATCAAAGAAGCAGTGGAATTGTCCAACACCCCATTGATCACTAAAACTGCTTTGCGCTTCCTTCAAACTCCTTATGAAGAAAGCTATATCCTGATTGAGCGACTGTACGATTTTACCGAAAATCTCGCAGATACCAGCATCAAGCTTTCCTTGTATGATGTAATCATCAAATACGCGAGAGAAAGAGGGATGCAGCGATTCTTGGCCAAAGGATTATTGCAAAAGTATTTGATTGAAAGAAATGATTTGAAACGAATGGAGGAATCTTTTCGCAATGGCGAAGAGATTTTACACTACACCAAATTTCTTTCTAAAGAAGAAAGAATTACATTTTATTTCCGAATGGGACTTCACGCGTTTGCCATAAAAAAATACGAGAAGTGCATTGAACTTTGTGAGGCAGGACTTGAAGAGGAGGCATCGGATAATGAATTGAAGGCCAGAGCGTATCTGGCTATGATCAACTCTTTATATTTCTTGAACGAATACAATGCTGTAGAAAAACATCTGGACGTATTTGAAAAATTTGAGTATGATTTCGTCCACGACGCTGCCAAAACAACCCGTGGTATTGTAAAAGCAAAAAAGAAAGAATTTGATGTCGCAATTCCCATACTTAGAAACTGTTTAGAGAAAGGTGATAAGGACATCAAGCTGCATGCGGCGAATGAACTTCTGGAAGTTTTTTTTCAACTGGGGGATATGGACTCAATCGCAGAACTATTGAAAAAAGAAAAAGAGATATTGCCTGATAATCCGCAAACGCCTTATAAACACATTTCGGTCGGAATGTATTTTCAATATAAAGGTAAGTTTCAGACGAGTATCGGCTTACAAGACGATGGAATGGAAAGTTATATTAAAAGCTTAAAAGCATATGGAATGGTCAACGCTTTTGAAGAAATCACGAATTGCATGAATGATATTTTTTCCTTTTTTATTGAGAACTCAAGATCATTAGATTTACAGTATCTTGAAATGATAAACGAGGTGTATAATAATATTATTAATGGAAAAAAATAGCTGATAGGAGGTTTGTTGAATGAAAAAGGCGATCACAGCAATGCTACTATCTTTGGCTCTAGCTGTAACTGTGAATTTTCTCCCGACAAGTTCCGGCAATATTCCCACTCAAAATGTACCATCGAAGATACTCCCTTATGTAGTTGACCCAGGCTACTAAATGAGATTGCATATTTTCTGATGTAAAAAGAACGCTCACCAGCGTTCTTTTTTTTCGAATTCACAAGAAGAAACATAAGTTTGCCAAAAATCAGATAAGAGAAACTTATTTGAACCAGAGGGCACCCGATTAAAGATGCGATACGGTTAGGATGTTTTCCCTGCTCCCACAACTTTTCCATATTTCTTTAAAGTAAATCTAAGATTGACAGGTTACACTTAGCTCGTACTCGGGAACAGCAATTACGAAAACAGCAATCCTGGGAACAGCATTTTTTCTGAAAGGGTGAATGAATGTGTTTAGCAAAGCAAAAATGGGATTAATCCTCGGCACGATGGCAGCGGTTTTGAGTGTAGGCAGTGTGTTTGCTGCAGAATCAACTCAACAGCAGGCTACAAATAACGTACAGCAAGCAAAAGACGATCATGTGAAGGATGGCATGGGCAAGCTGAAATGGTTCATGGGGAAGCATGATCATAAGTTTGGAAAAGAGGGCGCTTCTTGGGAAAACCAAGACCTGTTGACCGCCTTGAAACTGACCGCCGATCAACTGAAAACGGAACTGAAAGCAGGCAAATCCTTGGCGGAGATCGCAACAGCCCAGGGAGTTTCAGAAGATACCGTGATCCAACTGCTGACCAAACAACGCGAAACCCAGCTGGAGACGGCGGTAAAAGACGGAAAGCTGACGCAGGAGCAGGCGGACAAGATCAAAGCAAATCTGGCGGAGAAAGTAAAAGCATTCGTGGAAAATAAACATCAAGCGAAAGGGGAAGGTTGGGGCAAAGAACACGCTTTCTGGAACAACGAAGAACTGCTGACCGCCTTGAAACTGACTGCC
>JBHGXW010000016.1:0-9978 GCA_041920465.1 Paenibacillaceae bacterium
AATTAAAAACCTACCTGTCATTATTTTACTCAACAGTCACGCTTTTCGCCAGATTTCTTGGTTTATCTACATCCAGGCCGCGGGCAATGGAAGCGTAATATGCGAGCAATTGCAATGGAATGACGGTCAAAACTGGCGTGAGGAACGGAATGGTGGATGGGATGTGAATGACTTGGTCCACTGTTTTGATGAGTTCCTCGTCGCCTTCGAGAGCAAAGCCGAGCACGCGTGCGCCGCGGGCTTTCACTTCGACGATGTTGCTAATCATTTTTTCATAAATATCCGGCTGCGTAGCGAGAGCGATTACCGGTACGTTGTCTTCAATGAGAGCCAGCGTACCATGCTTCAGTTCCCCGGCTGCGTACGCTTCGGAGTGGATGTAGGAGATTTCTTTGAGCTTGAGCGATCCTTCCAGGGAAACCGCATAATCGAGGCTGCGTCCAATGAAGAACAAGCTGGTAACATCCTTGATGCTCTCCGCAAAGCCGCGAATTACATCAGGCTGCTTCAGGATCGCGGCAATTTTATCCGGCAATTGAATCAACTGCTCTACTACTTCTGCTATTTGTTCTCTTGTTTGAGTCTCTTTTACTTGGGCAAAGTAAAGGGCAAACAGGTAGAGCGCCACCACTTGGCTGGTATACGCTTTGGTGGAGGCAACGGCCACCTCTGGTCCGGCCCAAGTAAAGATCACTTCATCCGCTTCACGGGCAACAGAGCTGCCCACCACGTTGGTGATGGCAAGCACGGTTACCCCCATCTTCTTCGCTTCACGCAGCGCAGCGAGAGTATCGGCTGTTTCACCGGATTGGCTGATGACGATCATCAAGGTCTTGTAGGTAAAGATCGGGTCACGGTAGCGGAATTCGGAAGCAACCGCTACTTCTACCGGTACGCGAGTGATTTTTTCAATCACTTCTTTTCCAACCAGACCGGCATGCATGGATGTTCCGCACGCTACAATATAGATGCGATCATATGATGCTAATTGTTCGTCAGTCATGTTCAACTCGGAGAGAGCGACACGCTTGTTCTCTAAGTCGATGCGGGAGCGCAATGTGTCGCGCACAGCTTGTGGCTGCTCATGAATCTCTTTCAACATGAACGAGTCATAACCGCCTTTTTCCGCTTGCACCAGATCCCATTCCACACGGAAAATGTCGCGCTCTACCTTTTCTCCGGTTTCGGCATTCATCAACTCAACGCCGTCACGGGTAAGGACAGCCATCTCCCCTTCGTTCAGGATATACACATCACGAGTATGCTCCAGAATGGCAGGGATGTCGGACCCGATAAATGCTTCACCGTTGCCCAACCCTACGATTAACGGACTGGCCATGCGAACGGCAACCAGTTTATCCGGTTCATGTTCTGTCATAATTCCCAAAGCGTAAGCGCCTCTCATCTTCTGAACCGCTTTGCGCACGGTGGACACCAAGTCGCCATCGTACAAATCGGCAAGCAAGTGGGCAATTACTTCTGTATCGGTTTCAGATGTAAACACGTAACCTTTCGCCAACAATTCTTCTTTGATTGGCATGAAGTTCTCGATAATCCCGTTATGAACGACGGCGAACTTCGTCTTTTCATCCGTATGTGGATGTGAGTTCTCGTCAGATGGCTTACCATGGGTTGCCCAGCGAGTATGCCCGATTCCGGCCTGGCCTCTGAGCGGTTTGTTTTCAAGCAAACCCTCTAATATCGCTAGACGACCTTTTGCTTTTTCAAGAGAGATCCCTTCTTCAGTCAAAACGGCTACGCCGGCTGAATCGTAACCGCGGTATTCCAGCTTGCGCAAGCCGCCAATGATAATCTCTTGAGCATTTTTCTCTCCAATATAACCAACAATTCCGCACATAAGTTTGGTATCCCCTTTCCTAATCAGACGGGGACACATCCCAATTTTTATCTGTAAGAACGGGGTGCGCCCCCGCCATACCATTGCATTCTTTATTCTTCATGAAACGAAAATTGTAGCATGTGCAGGTTTTGTGCAGAAAGTCACCCTTCTGTTTTGTACCTGGACATAACGACATTGCTACACTGCCGGGAGGTATCCGCCGAAAACCTCGATAAACCTCCTCCTCGTCTACTGTGCTCCATGACGGGCAGTCACAGTACTGGCGCTTATCACATGTACAGCTTACCTTAAGACATTCCTCAATTGTTTATTCACCTTCCGACTATACGCATCACTCCCTTCGAACCTGACAACAATTACTTTACCATAGCTGTGAAAAGGCAACAATCTTTTCTTTCTGTTTCCTAGTTTTTTGCAGAGGTGAGGGGTATTGTACCGCCCCTCCGCACATGGGTTTATACGAGCTCTTGTTTTACCACATCTACGATTCGTTGAACCACTTGTTCCAGCTCAACTGCATCCGGTCCTTCCGCCATGACGCGCACAATCGGTTCGGTCCCGGATGGACGCACAAGGACGCGGCCATTGCCTGCCAGTTGTTGTTCCGCTTGCGCAATTGCTTCCTCAATCTTCGCGTTGCCTTTCAGCTTCGTTTTGTCAGCTACCGGCACGTTAATCAAGAGTTGCGGGTACTTCGTCATGATTTGTTTTAGTTCAGACAGCGGCCTTCCCGACTCTTTTACCAGATTTAATAGCTGCAAACCGGTTAATAAGCCGTCTCCTGTGGTGTTGTAATCAAGGAAAATGAT
Organism: Paenibacillaceae bacterium; assembly: GCA_041920465.1. GTDB lineage: Bacteria > Bacillota > Bacilli > Brevibacillales > Brevibacillaceae > Brevibacillus_H. Next base: position 2,671 of record JBHGXW010000016.1, read on the forward strand.
GTGGCCGGATTGTTCACCGCCGAGATTGTAGCCTCCGCGAATCATTTCTTCTACGACATAGCGGTCTCCAACAGCGGTCTTGGTCGTATTGATGCTGTGTTCCTCCATTGCCTTGAAAAAGCCCATATTGGCCATAACGGTTGTAACCACCGTATTGTTGTTCAGTTTTCCTTTTGCTTTGAGGGCGCGGGCGCAAATCGCCATAATATAATCGCCGTCAATGATTTCCCCTTTATCGTCTACCGCGATGCAGCGGTCAGCATCTCCATCGAAGGAAAGGCCTAAATCCGCCTTGTGCTTCAGAACTTCTTCCTGAAGCTTCTCCGGATGGGTGGACCCGCATTGTTCGTTAATATTGATACCGTTTGGACTAGCCCCGATGGTGATCACGTCGGCCTCTACATCGGCAAACAGGCGGGCCGCCAAGGAAGAAACGGCTCCGTTGGCACAATCCAAGACAATTTTCATGCCCTCAAAACGCTCCGTTACCGTGCTCTTCAGATGAGAGAGGTATTTTTGCCCTCCCTCCAAATAATCAATCACAGAACCGATTTTTTCGCCAGTTGGACGTGGCAGTGTATCCTCACTTGCTGCCAGCAGCTGCTCAATTTCGGCCTCGACCTCGTCAGACAGTTTAAAACCGTCGTTGCCAAAAAATTTGATTCCGTTATCAGGGAACGGATTATGAGACGCGGAAATCATGACTCCACAATCAGCGCCTAACGCACGGGTCAAATAAGCGACACCGGAAGTTGCAATAACTCCTAAACGAACCACTTCCGCACCAACCGATAACAGTCCCGCTAAGAGAGCACTCTCCAGCATTTGACCAGAAATTCGGGTATCTCGACCGATGACTACCTTTGGTTTGCCATCTTGTTTATGTCTGGTCAGTACGTAGCCCCCTACCCGCCCAATCTTGAAAGCAAGCTCAGGTGTCAATTCCAAATTGGCAACACCACGTACACCATCTGTTCCGAAATACTTCCCCATTCTTGTCCCTCTTTTCCTCATTCTACACATCAGTAGCCTATGCTTATCATGGTTTGTTCGTGATTTCTACAGTAACTCGTTTCAATGTGGATGGAGCTGTTTTCAGGTAGCTTGGTAAATTGTAGATAAGTGGAACCTCATGAACTCCTACAGGCAGGCTGCTTACGTCTGCCAACACTTGAACATCCTTCGCCGTCATTGCTTGAAGATTCTGCGGCGCTCCAATTACGTCGAAATCGAGCGATGTCAATTCCTTACCGTCTGGCGACAGTACTTTTGCCTGAACATTTTCGGATAAACCGGTTACGCGAAGCGGCACGTTCTGAATTCGTTTGGTTTCGGAAGGAACGACATTCAATGAAATTTTCAGGTATTCCGGTTCCACTTTGACGACCTTGTCCAACACATCCATTTTCAACTCAAGCAATCGATCCGATTTGATGTCCTTCAGATCAATAACCGGCGAAGGATACGTGCTAATGTTCCGAATAACCTCCTGTGGTCCATAAACCGTAACCTCTTCGGGAGTCATTTTGACACTAGCCAAACTATAGCCATCCGGCAGCTCGTTCGTCAAGTTCAATTTAACCGGCACCATCACAAACGGACTGGTTACAGGGACGTTTACTTCCACCGTCAACGGATTGACATCTGCCTTTTGTATGACATTCCCCCACTTGTCTACCACTTTGAGCGGAATAGTGGTGTTGATCGGAGAAGTCGCTCCGTCCAGGTTTACAGTCGCTTTGACCAGCGCCACATTGTTTACCTGGCTCTCCGGAACCCTGACATGCACCCGGAAAGGCTTCACGACCGGCTGACCCGCCGTATAACCGGGGGCAACCTGGCCTAACATCTCAACCTGAACTTCTTTCTCGATGTTCTGTTTCTCTTCCAACGTAATTTCGACTAAGCTCGGGATAATCCCGACTTTGGCCTCTTCCGGAAACCCTCGATGCTGAACAGGCAAGCGGTGTGTCCCCTTCCCTACGCCACGAGCGTCAACAAACACTTCATACTGATCCGGCGACACAAAGTTATATCGGAAAAATGGATTGTTGCTCTCCAATGCCACTTTTACCTGTTTCGGCTGTTTTACCAGAGCATAGCGATCAGAATCGTAGTTTACTTTTACATTGACACCATCAATAAAAGTGGGCTGGTTCACTTCCGTCGCCGTTCCCGAATCTCGATCCAAGTTAACAACCATAAACATCAAGCAAGCCAAAAGAAGGGCAATCCCTTTGGCAAACCAATGACTGTTTAACCATTTATCCATGCTTCCGCCTCCATAGCCAACGATTTCCCATGGACCTGCTCTTCGACGGTGGACTTAATTGCGCCAAAAGCGACTCTGTTAACTGTTCTTCCGTCAGATTGCGTCTTACTTCTCCATTATTGGCAAGCGAAACGATCCCTGTCTCCTCGGAAACAACAATGGACAATCCGTCAGAAACCTCACTCATCCCGATTGCCGCTCGGTGGCGGGTCCCCAGCTCTTTTGAAATGGAAGGGTTCTCTGACAAAGGCAAATAGCATCCCGCTGCCATAATCGTATCTTTTCGGATGATGACGGCCCCATCATGCAGAGGTGTATTTGGAATAAAAATATTAATCAATAGTTCCGATGAAACTTTGCCATCGATCTGGATTCCTGTCTCCACATAATCATTTAACCCGGTATCCCGTTCAATGACAATCAAAGCTCCAATCCTACGCTTGGCCATATAGGTAACAGACTTGGCCACTTCTTGAACCATCTTATGCAGGGAATTGTCTGATTGCGATTGAGCCCTTGAAAAAAGCTTTCCTCTCCCCAACTGTTCCAACGCTCTCCGAAGCTCCGGCTGGAAAATGATAACCAGTGCCAACACCCCGAAGGTAAACGCCTGAGACATTAACCAATGCAAGGTTTTCAATTCAAAATATTTGCTGAGCAGCCAGGTAACAACGATCACGACGATCCCCTTCAGCAACTGAACCGCCCGCGTCCCTCTGATCAGCATAATTAATTTATAAAACACATAGGTAACTAATAATATATCAATTGCCGAACGCAATAGTTCCCCATAATTGTCAATTCGCAGCATAACGAAGCCCTCGCATTCTAGCTTCTTTTCCTCTATCGTAACTTGTTGAGGTGAACGATGTTGAAAAAAGCACGGCTAGGTGCCGCGCCTCTCTACTCTCTATTTTCCCCTAAGGAGACAAAGGAAGCAAGTCATTTCCGATATTTTTCAATTCATACCAAATCCAATCCACGATCATTTCAATGGATTCCGCATCTCCTGCCACCTGCGCGGTAGAAGCAAGGACTACCTTTCCGTCGATCGCAACCACGTCTCCGTTTACTTTTCCTTGTACCTCTATGCTGCCATTTTGAACAATCAAATCTCCGTTAACGGTCGTTCCTGCAGGTACAATCACCACGTTCCGTTCACGGTCAATTGTCAGTTTATCTAGGCTGTCTGATGAAACTTGCAAGGTATTATCCCGATCAAACCAAGAGGCGACCATACTGCCTGCCATCAGGAAAAAGAAGACGGCTGCTGCCGTTAAGAAAGGATGATTCCGTAACCAACCGGAGAAGCGAACAGTTTTACTTGGTGCCGGGAGCCGCGACATAACCTTCTGCGTAAAATCTTTCGGCGCATGAATATGTGAGGCACTCTGCACGAGCGCAATCACCTTTTGCAGTTCCATTAAATGCTGGCGGCAATCGGCACAGGCATTAAGATGATCTTGAAGCTTTTGATTGCTGAGCTCGTCAATGTCTCCGTCCAAAAAAGCGTGCACATGTCCAAGCTGTTCGTTACACTTCATGTTATGAAAAGCCTCCTTTCTACATAAATCGCAGCTTGGCCCGTAAGGCTTCTCGACCGCGGTGGATTCTTGTTTTGATCGTGGTCACAGGCAACTTCAGTATTTCACTGATTTCTTGCAACGATAAATCCTCGATATAGCGAAGGATCATAATGGATCGATACTTAGGGGCTAACCCTGATAATGCCTCTTGAACAGTTTCTTGCAATTCTTTAGTCACCAGTTGATCCTCCGGGCTTTTCTCTTGTGATGAGAGACGGGAATGCCAATCTAATCCGGTTGTGCCCTCGGCTTCTTCATCCAAAGAAAAGTCCGCTTTTTTCTTGCGTCCCCTGTCGATACACAAATTCGTGGCAATCCGGTATATCCAGGTGGAAAATTTATAACTGCTGTCATACATTTGCAGGTTGGCAAAGACTCGCAAGAATGTTTCTTGTGCTATGTCTTCCGCCTCTTGGCGATTGCCAACCATGCGATACGCTAACTGATATATTTTATCCTTGTACATTTCGATTAGTTCCGCAAAAGCTTCTCGGTCTCCCCGCTTTGCTCGCTCCACTAATCGTTTCTCAACAAATTCCATGCCATCCTCCCCGGCATTGTCTCTCTAGGTATACGAAACAACCCGTTTTTGGTTTCGCCTTATCTTAAACAAATTGTCATAACAGGCTGGTTTCATTATATAGTAATAGTGGTATCACATTTTTACAATATTTTCTATAAAAAAGGAGAGTGGACAAGGGTGTATAAGGATATTGTACTACGACAAATTGAAGAACTGCGTAATCAATTGAACACCATGTATAAGCTTCACTCTGCCATTACCCCTGAGTTAGTTGAGTTGAGCACGAAATTGGATAGATTGCTGAACGAGCTTAAGTGTCGTTGAGTCATGTGTAGCTGAGCAGCTTGCGATTAGCTTACTGTTTATTCTTTCCCATAAATCAAGTTAAGGTGACTTAGAGTTGTTGAAAAAAACACTTTCGAACAATAAAGTAAAATGTTGGACGGGGCCAAAAGTTGAGTGATTCATTAAAAAGAGAGGGTATCCCCCTCCCTTTTTGATTTCCCTATTAGAGCAGCTTGTCACCGAATGCTGAACTCATCAATGCTACCGCTACGCGAGCCGTTACATTTTCGCGGTCAAGAATTGGATTTACTTCAACGAACTCGGCAGAAGTTAAAATGTCGGCCTCGGCCAAGATTTCCATTGCGAGATGTCCTTCGCGATAAGAAATGCCGCCAATTACCGGAGTACCAACCCCAGGCGCATCATGTGGATCTAATCCGTCCAAATCAAGGCTTAAGTGAACCCCATCCGTATTTTTGGATACATGAGCAACGGCTTCTTCCATCACACGCGCCATGCCTAAACGGTCAATTTCATGCATGGTATATACCTTGATCCCCTGCTCTTTAATTAACTTGCGTTCACCCGGGTCCAGATCACGAGCCCCGATGACCACAACGTTTTCCGGTTTCACTTTAGGAGCATATCCACCGATATTGACTAAGCGAGAGTGTCCGATTCCCAGACTTGCTGCCAGCGGCATCCCGTGAATGTTACCTGATGGAGAAGTCTCTCCTGTGTTAAGATCTCCATGCGCGTCAAACCAGATAACTCCTAAATTTTTCTTATGCATAGCTACGCCTGCAATCGTTCCCATTGCGATACTATGGTCTCCACCCAACACTAGCGGAAAACGTCCTTCTTCCACTTCACGGCTAACCGTTTCTGCCAGAAGCGTATTGGCTTCCACTACTTGATCTAAGTACTTGTGGTTTTCTGTTTCTGTAAACACATGTGGACGCACAACCTGAATGTCACCAATATCTTTAATGGAATATCCCATTCCTTCTAATCTACTGACTACTCCGGCATAACGAATGGCACTTGGCCCCATGTCGACCCCTCGTCGATCAGCTCCCAAGTCCATCGGTACACCAATTATTGTTATGTTTTTGTTCATGAATGTAACCCCTTCCCAAAACGATTAGTTATATTGTAGCCTTGAAAAGCAAAATGACTCAACTCGACACTTTTTTGTATAGTTATAAATTTCAAATAACTTCAAACAACGAATCATTCATGGTAGCTCTGTCGCACTTGGCTTGACAATTCGTCATATAGAAATAAAAAACGAGCAACCCATTAGGATTACTCGTTACTTTCTAATATGGAGCGGGTGATGGGAATCGAACCCACGCGACCAGCTTGGAAGGCTGGAGTTCTACCATTGAACTACACCCGCAATATAAATGGTCGGGAAGACAGGATTCGAACCTGCGACCCCTTGGTCCCAAGCCAAGTACTCTACCAAGCTGAGCTACTTCCCGATTAAATCCATCCAACGTAAGCTAACGCTGTGTTGGACGGAGCCGATAACAATTATTAAATGGCGTGCCCTGAGAGATTCGAACTCCCGACCTTTTGATTCGTAGTCAAACGCTCTATCCAGCTGAGCTAAGGGCACAAGTGAATCATGGAGCGGACGACGGGTCTCGAACCCGCGACCTTCGCCTTGGCAAGGCGACGCTCTACCAATTGAGCTACGTCCGCATTTTTCGTTTTTTTGAGGTAAAAATAACTGGTGAGCCATGAAGGACTCGAACCTTCGACCCTCTGATTAAAAGTCAGATGCTCTACCAACTGAGCTAATGGCTCGCAATCAAATGGCTGGGGTACTAGGATTCGAACCTAGGAATGACGGAGTCAAAGTCCGTTGCCTTACCGCTTGGCTATACCCCAATAGTTATCAAGTGGTGGGGAGAGACGGATTCGAACCGCCGAACCCATAGGGAGCAGATTTACAGTCTGCCGCGTTTAGCCACTTCGCTATCTCCCCTAATATATGGTGGAGGCTGACGGGATCGAACCGCCGACCCTCTGCTTGTAAGGCAGATGCTCTCCCAGCTGAGCTAAGCCTCCATTATTATGTTCTGGGAACCCCGAAAAGTATTCGGTGTAAACTTCTAAGGCCTACGTCACTTTTTGGGATAATGAAAATGGTGACCCGTAGGGGATTCGAACCCCTGTATGACAGCGTGAAAGGCTGCTGTGTTAAACCGCTTCACCAACGGGCCATTTGTAAATCATTGATGGTGCTCCCGACAGGAATCGAACCTGCGACCTCTTCCTTACCATGGAAACGCTCTACCGACTGAGCTACAGGAGCAAGTGGCTCCTCAGGACGGACTCGAACCGCCAACCTACCGGTTAACAGCCGGTTGCTCCACCATTGAGCTACTGAGGAACAATAAAGGCTGTAGAAGGTTGCACCTTCAAAACTGGATAACGATTCGCTCACATCAGCTTCCCCATTCGCTACCCCTGACCGTAAGGCAAAAGTTGCTCAGGTGAATGATGCTCGCTCCAATATAAGCTAAGGAATGGACGTGGATAAGTCCTCGACCGATTAGTACTCGTCAGCTCCACACGTTGCCGTGCTTCCACACCGAGCCTATCAACCTCATCGTCTATGAGGGGTCTTA
>JBHGXW010000019.1:0-159488 GCA_041920465.1 Paenibacillaceae bacterium
ACGCTCATTGCGCTGGGAGAAAAGCAATTTGAAACGCGCAGCTGGGCAACGAAATACAGAGGGCCTTTGGCGATCCATGCTGCCAAGAAAGTGGACAAGGAAATTTGTCAGAAGGAGCCTTTCCGAAGGGTATTATCCAAACATGCGTATACGGCGGATAATCTGCAGACAGGAGTCATCGTTGCGACATGCCTGCTCACAGAATGCTATCAGGTTCATACGCACGTTGGGTTCTACGCTTTAGTAGGAGACCAAAACCACGTGATCGATGGCAATGAATATGAATTTGGATGGTATGGACTAGGCCGATACGCGAGGGAATTGACGACCGTAAAGCAGATCGAACCAATTCAAGCAGAAGGGCAGCAAGGTTTGTGGAATTGGAGGGAACGAGATGGCAACAGATTATGAAAAATTAGTGCACAACTTGATAACGGCCAATCAGAAGGCTTGCGAGGCCGTTTCTCAGGTATCAGACGGAGGCACAGCTAATCGGTACGAATCCATGAACGATGCATTAGAAGGAAAAACAAACGGGGCATTTATAGAAAAAGTCGAATTGACGCAATTCACCGGCCTCAAAGATGCGCGTGGTAAAGAAATTTACGCCGGCGACATCATGCAGGACTCGGACGACTGCTACAACATTGTCGAGTGGAGCAATGAGTGCGGGGCATGGTTGGTACGTGTTGTGATGGCTGACGTAGTCAAGGATACACCGAACATCTCGCGGATTATAACGAAGTATGGAAAGTCATTGGTAACATATACGAAAATCCTGAGATGTTGCAAACGATTTAACACAATGGGTATTTTGTACGAGTAAGCAGAGGGACAAGGGAGGGAATATGGAGAAGGGCTACTTTGCGTAGCCCTAGATTGAGTAGTCATCTTTTTTCTTGTGGTACAATAGAGAGCCCCCAAATACTATGAAAATTACACCCAAGATGCCGCCGATTTGGGTAGAAAGGAGATTAGTTGCTAGAAAAATAAAAGCAACCGTAGTTAAAATCAAAATGGGGATTAAAAGGGTGTGTTTTCGACCACCAAAAATGTACATTTCCGTTAGACCTAACGCAGGTCCCAAAAGGAAGATTGGCCATGTTTTGCTCATATCACCATTGAAAAAAAGCTGACTAAAGAAGAACAACGGTGCGTACACAAGAAGGATCCCTCCTGGAACGAGTACTCCTGCCCGTTTGGGACTAGGGTCCATGAAAAAGTAAATGTGAAAACCGATGGCAGGAATTAATAGAAAGGATGGCCATAATTCGTCCATTCCAATCTCGAATCCACCATACGTAGCCAGAACAAAAATAGCACCAATTCCAATTAAAGCAACCCCAAAAATTTGCCGCATTTAAGTTTTTCTCCCTTCTATAAAAGTTACGAATAGCACTGTATAAATCTACCATAGCCTTTAAACTTTATCATCAGTCTTAGGATTGAGGAAATTTAAAATTTAACACAATGGATAAAAAGCAAAAGGGTCTGTCAACAATTTTGTGTAAACTCAATGAAGGAAGATGAGCACAAGGTAAGTAAATTGAAAAGCGAAACTCGTCCCACTGATAGAACATGGGGAAACCATGGTAAAATCTAGTCAGGGAAAGATTGCCAAGATGGATTGTCGGGAAAGTGAGTCGTTCTGATTGAAGAATTTTCGGCTGTTTTGGATAATACCGTTGGCATTGGCTTCCTTATCGTGGATAATTGGCGTGGCATACTTTTCAAAAATGCCCAATGTCATGACCACTCATTGGGGGTTCCTTGGGGAGCCAAACGGCTACTCAACACGATTTTGGGGAGTTTTTATTTCATCAATTTTTGGCAGTGTAATCACTATTTTGTTTTTCGTCGCAGATGAACTGCGGGTACGAGGCAAAGTTAAGTTTATAGGCGATCCATTAGGAAGGCAGATTGGACCATATACTGTTCCAATTATATGTAGTGTTGTTTGGATCATTCTTTTGATAAGCCAATATGATATTCTAAAAAGTAATATGTAACAGCCTGATACCAAGATACGTGAGGGCGTCAGACTTACCACTGCATGTGGTTTGTTCTGGCGTCCTTTTTATTTTGACTGAAGGAGGGACGAGAAGTGGCGAAGATTTACGAATCATGGATGCAAAGAAAAAGAAGCAAAACGAGCCGATCAGCTTTGATGAGCACCTACAGAAAGCCAAAGATCGCTTTCGGAAGCCGCCGCCAAAGCAGCCGGTAGAAGTCCTTACGATTGAGTAGCTACGCCGGATGATGGGTGATACGGGCCCGCGGCAGGCAGTTTCTCAAGGATAGTGAAAACAGGCGCAAGTAATCATGGGGAGTGGTTCATAATACCGATGAACATAAGGACAACACAACCTTATGGAGGGAAGGAGCCCTGCTTTGTTCACGGGTAGGAAGAAGGTAAAAGTAAGTGAATGCAAATAAACTGCTAACTACACCAATGTAAAAGCTTGAGAACTTCAGAATACCCTATACCACTCAGCCAAGGATACACAATCTGAATACTGATGGAAGAAGAACATCGGAAAGCCGTATGAGGGAAAACCTCACGTACGGTTTGATGCGGGGGAGCTGAAATGAGTAAGGCGACCAAACGGTCGCCCAACAGTTTCAGTTCTCTACCCTACATCGGTTTGTGCTTACGACGACAATGGCAACGAACTACAACACTTTGACCTTTTTTTAATGTAATGGTGATGGGACGGCGTTTTTTTGACATAATTCCATCTCCTCTTTATTTGATAGTGTATTTTATGAAATACAGCTAGAGATGATTGGACGAACCGTCACCGTAAACTACCTATTTGATTATTTATCGGGACACAAAAAGAGGGGAAACAGAGTGCAGGTCATGCTGTTAGAGGAGTTTTATCAGCGGAACAAGGAACTGAATTCCTAACAAGATTGTCCTCAACTTCGCTCGGAAATTATCGATTTCGGGACTTCCTACATCGTCAGCAACCCGATCCGTTACACGGCTAACGAAGACAGGGAAGAGATTGACGAATACATTATGAAGCTGCAGGCGGTATTAGTTGACAACGATGAAGAGAGCTTGTCTTTCGAATTGATAGAGGACGGCTCTATCGATGGTGAGGTCTTTGAATACTGCTATTTTGATGAAGACGGCCAAATTTGCATGACCGAATTCAAAGCGGGCGAATGCATTGCTGTGTACGACACCACGGTGAAAGTCAAGCTGGTCAAGCTAATTGGGACAAATCGAGTTTGCAAAAAGGTGTTTGACACTTTAAGGCCGTTCCTTAACCGTACAAGGCGAAAACGCATATGTATAGTTAACAACGGGCAGGAGAGTGAAGGAAAGATGAGCTTTTTCAAATGCGAAATGATCCGGAAGCTTACCAGGCATGGAATTACACAGGCATGCGGAAAACCGCTCAAGGATGCTTCTTTTGATGAGTTACGGGATGAATGGGGGCGTTTCGAGTTAAATAAAAAAAAATCTCCCAATAGAAAAAGTGAGCATATTTGATTAAATAGCTGCCAATTGTAGAGCCAGCCCTATCAGTATGAAAAATAACATAAGTCCGGTGAACTAATGTCATCTGTACATGAAGTGTAACCCTCTTGTAACAGAGATGATCGTTATCGATACACCTTGAACCGGCTAGCAAAATCGTCTATTGTGAAAAATATACCAGCATTCAAAGAAAACATAATTGCGAAGTAGGGACAAGCCGATGTTGATCAAATTAATTGTGTGCCAGGTTTCTCAAAAGAATAAAGCGATATTCTCCCAAGCACAAGCCCGTTGGTCTAAGCTGAAAAATGTGAGAGGTTTTATTGGGCAATGCGGCGGGTGGAATACAAGCAAGCGGGAAGAAGCTGTTATTCTGGGGTTTTGGGCTGATGAAGCAGCTTATAGCATCTTTATGCAGGATGACCATGACCCAATTCTGGAGCAGACAAAGCAGGCAGGCACCTATGAAGGGATTACGATTACCTTGCTGCAAAGCTTGCCCCATGCAGATTCTTCTGGTTTTGTAAACGAATTGCCAAAAGCGGATTGCTTGAAGATAGAAGAACAGCCGTCGCTGGAAGATAGGCCTAACCAAGGACTCGTTTTGTGCAAACTTGGCTCCTCCCTTCCTGTTGCCCGTCTTTCGATTTTACCGGTTGAAGAATCGACGAGGACCAAAGGGAATGCCCAGGAAGTTGGAACGGCGGGACAGCGGTACGAGCAAGCAGAAGCAGATGCCGGCACAAGAAGGATCAGCTTGGAACCTGACTGGAATGTCTTCGCTTAAATGACGCATTTTTTCCCTCCTGTAAATCCATACTATGGATAGTTAAGGAGGTATTCACCATGTCAACCAATTCCCAGCAAACATTGTCTTCCATAAGTCATCTGCTTCGCGGACAAAATCCTCCGTCTCCACCTCCGCACTCCCCGGAAGCTCCGGTACCGGGGGTGAACCCCGATGCCACTCCCGATGATTCCAAGAAGCGAATTCTTGACACGATTACACAGTTAGGGCAGACGAACGTGCCACAGTTGGAAAGCAATATTTATTGTCTTACCATTATCGGGCAAGTGGAAGGGCATATCCAACTGCCGCCGCAAAATAAAACCACCAAATACGAGCATTTGATTCCTCAGTTGGTGGCGGCTGAACAAAACAGCAAGATCGAAGGAATTCTCGTCATTTTGAATACAGTGGGAGGCGACGTGGAAGCTGGCTTGGCAATAGCAGAAATGATCGCATCACTTTCCAAACCGGTAGTTACGCTCGTCCTTGGCGGCGGGCACAGTATTGGTGTTCCGATTGCGGTATCCGGAGATTATTCGTTTATTGCCGAAACCGCTACCATGACGATTCATCCCATTCGCTTAACCGGATTGGTGATTGGTGTTCCGCAAACATTTGAATACCTGGACAAGATGCAGGATCGGGTCGTGCAATTTATCGCTCGCAACTCTCGCATCACGGAAGAGCAATTTCGTGACTTGATGATGCGCACAGGAGAGTTGACCCGCGATATCGGAACCAATGTAATCGGTGCAGATGCGATTAAATACGGGTTAATTGATGAAGTGGGCGGACTTGGCAAAGCGTTGAAGAAGCTGAACGAGTTAATCGAGAAGGCACGAACCGGAGAGAAGGTGCTGCAGTGATTATCTACTCGACGATGCCGTTGGAGTTGATTTTTGAGAATAATGAGCAGGTGAATCAGCAAAAGCTGCAAGAGATCACATTTGGTCATGCGACCATGTTGATTGAGCCGATTAATCCTTGTGAAGGAAAGATTGTTCGGCTAATCAGTCCCGATCCGCAAGATTATTTGAATCCGCGTTTTGCTCCCGGACAAACGATCACATTTCGACCTGATATGTCGTAACCTTTTACCTGTATTTCTGCTATTTTCCTGTGGTATACTAGTTTTGAGCGTAGAATGCAGCCGGAGAATTCGGCTGCCTTTTCATTCTATTGGAAAAAGGAGCATGCCATGAGCAGAAGAACCAAAAAACCGTCACCGGCGGCATGGGCCTCGGTTGTTAAATTAGAATTGTTCGGACTTATTCTCATTGTTCTCTCCATAATCGGATTGTTGGAGAGCGGCTGGCTGGGCAAGCATGTGCTGGCTTTTTTCTTTCGTTTTTTGGCAGGCTCTTGGGATTTTATGATCCCTTTGCTGTTAATCGGAATATCCATCCATATGATGTTTACGCGTAAACCGCCGAGCCTGAATTTGCGGATTATCGGCTGTTTGCTGATATTTGTGGGTGTTCTGACCTGGGATCATCTCATTTTGTACCAGCTTGTTTCCAATGGCGGCAAATTCGATCCAAACATTATCCGGATTACCTGGGAGAGGCTGCTCCTTGATCAAAGCCAAAAAGTTTCTACAACAGGGGTAGCAGGCGGTATGGTGGGAGCACTGGTGTTTGCCGTAAGCCACGGCTTATTTGGCATGGTGGGAACCGGGCTTGTGATTGGATTGTTTTTTCTCATCGGTTTGATGTTCTTATTCAATCTCTCTTACGTTGACATTATTCTTTTTATCAAAAACAAGCTGTCCAGCATGTACGCAAAATCAAAAGAGTCGATTAAGGAGGCGGCACAGTTACTCGCTGAAGAAAGTGACAAACGAAAGGCGGAACAAGCCAAACGCAAGCGGCAAGCGAATGGCAGCGAGACAAGCAATCAATCATCAGATTCTGTTGTGGTTGTACCTGATCCGGTCGATCAGGAATCTCTATTCAACGACGAAAAAGCGGAAGAGGACATCATTGTCAATCCGGTAATCCGTGATTTTGCCGAGAAAATTCTAACGGAAGAATCGGCTGTACCTGAATCACAGCCGTCGAATCCGGTCAAGAAAACGGTGCAAACAAAAGGCTTGGATGCGGATGAAGTAAGCTTTCGCGGGCTGTCGGAGACAACGTATGAAGGACCTGATTCGTACATCATACCGTCTCTCTCCATTCTTGCGCGTCCGAAGCATAGTGCCATTACCAAAGATGTAGATCATAACACGAATGCATTGAAATTGGTCAACACGCTCAAAAGCTTCGGGGTCAGCGCGATTGTTTCCGAAGTACACAGAGGGCCAGCGGTTACCCGATACGAGATTCAACCTGCCGTTGGGGTGAAGGTGAGTCGGATCGTCAGCTTAACCGATGACCTGGCGCTGGCTCTTGCTGCCAAAGATATCCGGATTGAAGCTCCGATCCCGGGGAAATCGGCTATCGGGATTGAAGTACCTAATTCCGAGGTAGCTGTTGTTACGCTACGAGAAGTATTGGAATCGCCCAATTACCAGGATGCCGCATCACGCTTGACGGTAGGCCTTGGACGTGACATCTCCGGGGAACCGATCGTTGCTGATTTGACCAAAATGCCGCATTTGCTGGTAGCCGGTGCTACGGGAAGCGGGAAATCCGTCTGTATCAATGGCATTATTACGAGCATCCTGTTTAAGGCGAAGCCAAGCGAAGTAAAACTGATGATGATTGACCCGAAAATGGTGGAGCTTAACGTCTACAACGGCATTCCTCATCTGTTGGCTCCCGTCGTAACTGATCCGCGAAGAGCGTCTGTCGCCTTGAAAAAAGTGGTGGCTGAGATGGAACGCCGCTATAACCTGTTCGCACAAAACGGGTCTCGCAATATCGAAATGTACAACCAATGGGTAAGAGAACAGAATGATTCAGGGATCAAAACCAGCTCGCTGCCTTACATTGTGGTAATCGTTGACGAGTTGGCTGACTTAATGATGGTGGCGCCGGGAGAAGTAGAAGACGCAATTTGCCGATTGGCTCAAATGGCCCGTGCAGCCGGAATTCACTTGATTATCGCGACACAGCGTCCGTCGGTAGATGTTATTACAGGTGTCATCAAAGCCAACATTCCTTCCCGGATTGCCTTTGGGGTATCCTCGATGGCTGACTCGCGTACCATTCTTGATATGGGCGGTGCGGAAAAGCTGTTGGGCCGGGGAGATATGCTCTTCCTGCCGATGGGGGCTTCCAAGCCGACACGGATACAGGGGGCGTTTGTCTCTGATAAAGAGGTAGAGGAAGTCGTTACGTTTGTAAAAGAACAGCAGGAAGCCAAATATCACGAAGAGATGATCCCGGAAGAGGTTGGGGAAGAAGTGCAGACAGTAGTAGATGATGAATTGTTTGATCAGGCGGTTCAAATCGTTGCCGAAGCGCAAACTGCCTCTGCTTCCCTCTTGCAGCGCCGCTTGCGTGTCGGATATACCCGTGCTGCCCGCTTGATTGACATAATGGAGGCGAAGGGAATTGTTGGGCCGTACGAAGGCAGCAAACCGAGAGAAGTACGAATTCCGCGTCCTTCGGCGGAGAGTCAAATTTCGTAGGCATATATTTGAGATCCCTGCATATTTTTCAACAAAATTTGACTTGCATGTTTCTCTAAGCATAAGGTAAAATTTCTACGGACTAAAGGAATTTGAGGAAGGCCGCCGAAATTTTATTCGTAGAGGTCTGACGTCCTACCATTACGTGTGCCACAGGAAGCGGGAGTGAAGGAGATGACGATCAAAGGGAGTTCACGTTCACTTAGCCTATTGGTAATGGATCGTCTCAAGGAAGACATTGAAGCGGGGCGATTACAACCAGGTGAGCGATTGCCATCTGAAACAGAGCTGTCAAAGCGGTTAGGTGTCAGCAGGGCAACCCTTCGAGAGGCACTCCGTTTACTTGAAGAGGAAAAAATCGTCGTCCGCCGACACGGAGTTGGTACCTTTATTCATCCACGGCCTGTTTTTTCTGGAGGAATTGGGGAACTCTTTAGTGTAACAGGAGCGATTGAACGGCAGGGACAACAACCAGGCACGATACTTCTACATACTGGCGTAGCAGAACCGATTGAAGATGACCGCAAGCGTTTGCATTTGGCCAATAGGGAAAAACTATTGACGGTGGAACGTGTCAGAACAGCGGATGGAGAACCGGTCGTATACTGTGTAGACAAGATTCCTGCCAGCCTGCTGCCTAATGGTTACCGAATGGAATGTGAGTCAATCTTCGAGGCCTTAGAGGAAGTGTCGGGAATTCGCATTGTGTATGCCGTTGCCGACATCGAACCAATTGGTTTCCACGACAAAGTGTCCAGCCTGCTGCATTGTGATCACAAGACGGCACTTTTGCTTCTTCGTCAGATTCATTACGACGACAAAGAGCGGGCCGTGTTGTACTCGCGAAACTATTTTCGCGCGGACAAGTTTCACTTCCAAGTAGTACGCAGACGTTTGTAGGGGGAACCGCGGGTCTCAGCAATTTTTTTAGTTCATTAAAATGAAATGGGGGTATCTGAAGGATGAAAAAGTTTTTTTCCGTACTTTCTGTTACAACCTTGAGCCTCTCTTTGTTGCTCACTGGTTGCGGTGGGGGTAAACAAGCTGCTCCGGCACCAGGACAAGAAAACCAAGCCCAACAACCAACTGGTGAAAAACCAAAAGTGAAAATCGGTATGGTTACTGACGTGGGCGGGGTTAACGACAACTCCTTCAACCAAAGCGCGTGGGAAGGTTTGCAAAAGCTGAACAAGGATACCGGTATTGAAGTTCAATACCTGCAAAGCCAAAGTGACGCTGAATACGTTCCTAACTTGAACCAATTCGTTAAAGATAAATGGGACCTCACTTGGGGTATTGGTTTCTTGATGGGAGATCACGTGAAAAAAGTGGCGTCTGAAAACAAAGATGCGAAATTGGCGATTATTGACGCTGAAGTAGAAGGCGTACCAAACGTTGAATCCGTTCTTTTCAAAGAGCAAGAAGGTTCCTTCCTCGTTGGGGTAGTTGCCGCTTCCATGACGAAGACCAAAAAAGTAGGTTTCGTAGGCGGTATGGACATCCCGGTTATCAAGCGCTTTGAAGCTGGCTTCACTGCTGGTGTAAAAGCTGTTGATCCTAGCGTACAAGTAATTCCGGTATACACTGGTGCGTTTGACAAACCTGACCTTGGTAAGTCTGCCGCTTCCCAATTGTACGGACAAGGCGCTGACATCGTGTTCCACGCAGCTGGTGCAACTGGTGACGGTGTATTCAACGAAGCAAAAGACCGCAAGTCCAAAGGTGAAAATGTTTGGGTTATCGGCGTAGACAAAGACCAGTCCCTCACATTTGGTAAGGAAATTACCCTTACTTCTATGATGAAACGCGTAGATGAAGCTGTGTATCGTGTATCCAAAGATTTCATCAACGGCAAATTCGAAGGCGGCAAAATGGTTAAACTCGGTTTGGCTGAAAATGCTGTAGGTCTGCCTGAGACATCTAAAGATACAGTACCTGCTGACGTGCTGAAAAAAGTTGAAGAGTTCAAGAATAAAATCGTAAAAGGTGAAATCACCGTACCTGAGAAATAAGCCTTACGCTTTAAGGGACACAAGGCTAGTTAATATTATAACTAGCCTTGTTTTCTACCTATCTGATTACCCACAAAGACGGGGTGAACAATTTTGAGTCAAGTTCAAACAGTAGTTGAAATGAGAGGCATCACGAAAAGGTTTCCGGGAATAGTCGCAAACGACAACATTAACCTCAAAGTAAGAAAAGGCGAGATTCACGCTTTGCTTGGGGAGAACGGTGCCGGTAAATCTACCCTGATGAATATCTTGTTTGGTTTGTATCAACCAGAAGAAGGCGAAATCCTGATTAATGAAAAACCAGTAAAAATAACCAACCCGAATGTAGCTAATGATCTGGGTATCGGAATGGTACATCAGCATTTTATGTTAGTCGAACCTTTTACCGTAACGGAAAACATTATTTTGGGAAAAGAACCACGTAGCGGGTTAAAAATAAATATCGAACAGGCTGCGAAAGAGGTACAAGCACTATCTGAAAAATACGGACTGAAAGTAGATCCGCACGCAAAAATTGAAGAGATTTCCGTTGGAATGCAGCAGCGGGTGGAAATTTTGAAAACGCTCTATCGCGGTGCCGATATCTTAATCTTCGATGAACCGACAGCTGTGTTGACTCCTCAAGAAATCAACGAACTAATCGATATTATGCATAACCTCGTAAAAGAGGGTAAGACCATTATTTTGATCACGCACAAATTAAAAGAAATCATGAAGGTTTGTGACAGCGTTACGATTATCCGCCGCGGAAAAGTAATTGATTCGCTCAAAGTGGCCGATACCAATGCAGACGAATTGGCTGCCAAAATGGTTGGACGTGAGGTTCATTTCCATGTGGATAAGGCCCCCTCTCAGCCAAAAGATGTGATTCTTTCCGTGCAAAACGTAACGGCGCTTGGAAACCGCGGAGTGAATGCGCTCAATAATCTTTCCCTTGAAGTGAGAGCAGGAGAAGTGCTTGGGATTGCCGGTGTTGACGGAAACGGGCAAAGTGAATTGATCGAAGTGCTGACCGGTCTTCGAAAGGCGCAAAGCGGTAAAGTTCTGTTAAAAGGCAACGACATAACCAATAAATCACCTCGTGTTATCTCTGAAGCGGGCTTGTCCCATATCCCGGAAGACCGCCATAAACGTGGCTTGGTGCTCGATTTCAGCATGAGTGAAAACATGGTGTTGGAAACTTATTTCCACCCGGAATTTAATAAGAACGGCTTCTTGGATTACAACGCTATCAATAAACACGCGGAAAAGCTGATTCAAGAATTTGATGTGCGGACGCCAAGCATCCATACATTGGCCCGTGCGCTTTCCGGCGGTAACCAGCAGAAAGCGATCATTGCCCGTGAAGTGGACAAAGATCCTGATTTGCTAATCGCCGCTCAGCCAACACGTGGATTGGATGTAGGGGCGATCGAGTTTATTCACAAACGTTTGATCGAGCAGCGTGACAAAGGAAAAGCTGTCCTTTTGATTTCGCTTGAGCTTGACGAGATTATGAACGTATCCGACCGGATCGCGGTTATTTATGAAGGCCAGATTGTGGGAATTGTTGACCCGAAACAGACTTCCGAACAAGAGCTCGGACTCATGATGTCGGGCGGAAAACGTATGCAAGGAGGGGGAAACGATGAATAAAGTGATCCGGATTATGACCAAAGAATCGTTTCTGATTCCTCTTGTTGCGATTCTGCTTGGATTAATCACCGGCGCAATTGCCATGCTTGCGGGCGGATTTGATCCGATTCTGGCTTATCAATCCCTGGTGAAAAAAGTATTTGGCGACGTATACAACTTCGGGGAAACGATTCGCCAAATTACACCGTTAATCTTTACCGGTTTATCTGTTGCCTTCGCATTCCGTACCGGACTGTTTAACATCGGTGCCGAGGGGCAGTTTATTATGGGGATGCTTGCATCGGTGTACGTCGGTGTAGCATTTGATCTGCCGCCGTACATTCATGCACCGCTTGCATTACTTGCGGGAGCATTGGCTGGCGGACTCTGGGGTGCGATTGCCGGTTACCTGAAAGCAGCACGAGGTGTACATGAAGTTATCACCACGATCATGTTAAACTGGATAGCCCTTTATTTTGCCAACTTTATTTTGTCTGCTTTCCTCGTACCTGAAGGACAACAACGTTCCAAGGATATTCATGAATCGGCTTCTATTTCAATCGGCTGGCTTTCTGAGATGTTTGACAGCGCCCGCTTGCATTGGGGCACACTAATCGCATTGATTGCTGCCGTTATTTTCTATGTATTGCTGTGGAAAACCAAGACAGGCTTTGAGCTTCGCTCCGTCGGATTTAACCCGCACGCATCCGAATATGCTGGAATGAATGTCAACAAAAACGTGATTAACGCCATGTTAGGTGCAGGAATTTTTGCCGGATTGGGCGGCGCAGGCGAAGTGCTTGGCGTATTCCATTACCAAGCCATTATGGCGGCGATGCCAGGCTATGGATTTGACGGGATCGCTGTCGCCTTGATCGGAGGTAATACTCCATTTGGAGTGGTACTGGGAGCGATTCTGTTTGGAGCGCTTACGTTCGGAGCTACCGGCATGAAGTTCGGTGCCGGTGTTCCTGTTGAATTAATCCGTGTGGTTATTGCTTCTGTCATCTTCTTCGTGGCAGCCCACGGAATTGTTAAGCTGTTCTTAAAACCAATTCTTTCGAAAAAAAGAGAGGAGTTGTAGAAAATGGATTGGTTAACAATCATCAGTAACTTAGTTCATGACACAGTCGTATTCTCTACAGCCCTCATCTTTGCATCACTTGGAGGCGTATATTCTGAGCGCTCCGGTGTCGTCAATATCGCCCTGGAAGGCATGATGGTCATTGGGGCCTTCACGGGTGCGGTTGTTACGTTCTTCATGCAATCTGTTTTTCCGTCTCCATCGATGATGGCACCTTGGATCGGATTCTTGGCGGCGATTATTGCCGGCGCAATTTTTGCCATTCCGCATGCTGTTGCCTCTGTTACATTTAAAGCAGACCAGGTCGTTAGCGGGGTTGCACTGAATTTCTTAGCGGTTGGTTTGTCCGTCTATTTAACCAAGATCATATTCCATGGTGCCGGTCAAACGACTACTCTTTCCAGCGTTTTTACCAAATGGGATATTCCTCTTCTCGGCGACATTCCTTATTTGGGCCACGCCGTCTTTGAAGCATATCCTACCAGTTACATCGCCTTTGCGTTGGTAGCGGTAACCTGGTTTGTCCTGTTCAAAACCCGTTTCGGACTGCGTTTGCGTGCAGTTGGGGAACATCCACGTGCAGCGGATACAGCCGGAATTAACGTAAAACGGATGCGATATACCGCTGTATTGATCAGCGGCGCTTTGGCTGCGATGGGTGGAGCGACTATTTCCCTTACTACAACGAGCAACTTTTCGCATAATACAGTATCGGGTCAAGGCTTTATCGCCCTTGCTGCATTAATTTTCGGTAAGTGGCATCCGGCCGGAGCAATGGGGGCAGCGCTCTTTTTCGGTGTTGCGCAAGCAGTGAAATCATTGGTCCAAGTACTTGGCTTAACCGCATATATCCCAATCGAGTTTATCTTCATGCTTCCATACATTTTAACCATTCTGGTCTTGGCCGGATTCGTGGGTCGTTCCAATTCACCGGCGGCACTGGGTAAAGCATACGAAACAGGTTCTCGTTAAGAAAAGCTTCTATCGAATTTTTCGAAGCCGCCACTGTGCGGCTTCTTTGGTCAAAAATCCGGTTTTCTAATAAAGGGGTTTGGCTGGGGAGAGACTATATTCGTACATCATCGCGATAAATGAGGAGGATGTATGGAATGTGGACTTGCCCCTACTGCGGCCAAAGTGTTGGCCAGCCTTTCCGAGACAGCCAACTTCATGGTATGCTTTGTATGAATCCGCTCTGCGGACGATTTGATGACCGTACAGAAACACAGGATTCATGGGATGAATGGGATTCACATGATTTATAACGAACCGGAAATTTTATAAAAAGAAGAGGAAATGAGGAGCGGTCATAACGCTCCTTTTCTCTTTTGTCACGATTTGGTAACATAATATCAAGAGGAGGTGTTGGCGTGAACAATAGTACGCAGGAAGCACGAATCGTTTCTGATCAATTGATCGAATTTTTAGAATCGTTCAGGATCGGTGTTACGATAGTCGATTCGAATGGAATCATTGTCCATATGAATACAAGCGGATGTCAACTGTTAGGCCTGAAACTGTCGGAAGTGATTTCCCGCTCCATTACCAGCATTGCGCCTGGAACTGACATGATCCAGGTTATTCGCGAAGGAAAGCCCAGCGTTAGGCGGGAAGTTCGTTTTGGAGACAAGCTTTTGCTGGCGGACCGAACACCTCTCGTGATCAATGGGGAAATCGTCGGGGGACTTTCGGTGTTTCAGGAACTAGGCGAAGTGGAGCATGTCACCAAAAGATTGTCTGAGCAAGAAAAAGAACTTCGCTATTTTAAAGAATTGGTGGATCAGCTATACGATGGCATCCTGATGTGCAACAAGGAAGGCTATATCACCATGATTAACCAGACGTATTGCGACTTTCTGGGTACAACGATTGAAGAGGCAATCGGCAAGCATGTTACCGAAGTCGTCGAGAATACCCGGATGCACGTTGTCTTGGAGACAGGCAAGCCGGAGCTGGGACAATTAATGAGGATTGGCGACAGGGAGATTATCGTCAGCCGGATGCCTCTGCGTGAAGGCGATCAAGTCGTGGGAGCACTGGGGAAGGTTGTGTTTAGCGATTTAAGGGAATTACGCAGCATGGTAGAACGTTATAACATTATGGAGCGCAAACTTGATTTTTACCGTCAAGAATTGAAGCGTATGGTAAGTGCCAAGTATTCCTTTGACCATATATTCGCCGATCATCCGCTGATGAAAGACGCCATTCAAATGGCTAAACGGGTAGCCAATACCAAATCGTCCATCCTCATATTGGGCGAGAGCGGTACAGGAAAAGAATTGTTTGCCCATTCCATCCACGAAGCAAGCCCTCGCTCGGAACATGCGTTTGTTCGTGTCAATTGTGCGGCTATTCCTAAAGATCTGATAGAAGCCGAACTGTTCGGCTATGAGGAAGGGGCTTTTACCGGGGCCAAAAAAGGCGGGAAGCCGGGGAAAATTGAACTGGCACACGGCGGCACCCTGTTTTTGGATGAAATTGGTGATATGCCGCTTGATATGCAGGTAAAACTTTTGCGAGTGCTGCAAGAAAGAGAAGTGGAGAGAGTTGGGGCAACCCGCCCGATTCCCGTGGATATACGTATCATCGCGGCTACGCACCGGCCGCTGGAAGAGTTGATGCGGCAAGGAAAGTTCCGTGAAGATTTATTTTACCGCCTGCATGTGTTTACCATTAATATTCCGCCGCTTCGTGAACAAGGCAATTCAATTCTTTCTCTAGCCCATCACCTGATCAAGCAGTTAAATCGCGAGCTTTATACATATGTGGAGGGCATGACCAGGCAGGTAGAAGAAATATTTCTCTCTCACCGCTGGCCAGGCAATGTCCGGGAGCTTCACAATGTCTTGGAGAGAGCCGTCCAATTGGCAGAACGGGGTATGCTGGAGGAAGAGCATCTTCCCGTCTATTTACAGAATCGCCCGGTTGTCCATCCGCAAGAGGGCTTATCACTTGATTTAGAAGCAGAATTGGCCAGAACAGAAAAACGGGTGGTGGAAATGGCATTAAAACAGTGCGGCGGAAATAAAGTGCAAGCAGCGCAACTCTTAGGGATTCATCGGGCAAGCTTGTACCGCAAACTGGAGAAATACGGAATTGAAGGATAATACAGGGTGTGTCGCAAAAAAGTATCATGTCTCATCCTTGCGGCAACAAACTGTCACAAATTTGCAACAATTAACCGAACTATGGGTTTTTTTAAGAGGTTTGGACCGTCCGAAACAGCATTTGCTACAGCCGGTGGGTTTTTCAAGAGGTTTTGGCATAAGTCTTGCTTACTCTATAATTGAAAACGTTTTCATATATGGAAAGGAGGACTTATGACACCATTAGCTCTATCCAAACGAATTGCCCTGATTACAGGAGGTGCAAGTGGAATCGGTTTGGCTATTGCTTCCAAGCTTTATGAAGCAGGAAGCGAGATTGCCATCGCCGACCTCGACCTGAAGCGGGCAGAAGCGGCTCTCCAGCAGTTGCCGGATCATTTATCTCAACGAAAAATTGCCATTCAGGTTGACATGGCAGACGCAGAATCGGTGCGCCAAATGGTCGCATCTTGTGAACAGCAGCTTGGCAGAGTCGATATTTTGGTCAATAACGCCGGATTTCAGCATGTAGCGCCGATTGAATCATTTCCGGTTGAGGTGTTTCAACAATTGCTTAACGTTATGCTGGTAGGCCCGTTTGTCGCTACTAAGGCGGTGTTCGCCAAAATGAAAGAACGAGGATTTGGCCGGATCATTAACATTTCTTCGATCAACGGGAAAATCGGAGCGCCGTATAAAGCAGGATACTGTTCAGCCAAGCATGGAATCATCGGGTTAACCAGAGTGACGGCCGTGGAAGCAGCAGACTCCGGCATTACTTGCAATGCCATTTGTCCGGGATTTGTCGACACTCCGCTGGTACGCAACCAGTTGGAAGCGTTGGGGAACGAATATCAAGTGGAGATCGACCGGGTTGTGGAGGAAGTCATTTTGAAACAGGTTCCGCAAAATCGCTTGCTGGACCCATCCGAGATCGGCGAGTTTGCTGTCTTCCTGGCTTCGGACGCGGCTGCCGGCATCACCGGGCAGGCCATCAATGTTTCCGGCGGCTATGTCATGCATTAATAAAAAAAGGGGGATTCAAGATGAAGAAATTAAGTTTATGGTTGTCGGTTCTCATGCTGTTCGGACTTATCGCCGCAGGCTGCGGCCCTAAGCTGGATCAACCGGCCAATGGCTCACAAGGAGCGGCCCCTGCCTCTTCAGGATCGCCTACGGCAGCGGCAGGCGGCGAATTTAATGTTGGTTTGGCGATTTCTCTCAGCGGAGGAACTGCCAAATTCGGGGAAGCTGTGAAGCGCGGCGCAGAACTTGCGATCGAAGAGTTTAATGCTTCCGGCGGAGCAAACGGACAGAAGGCCAAACTGATTGTTTATGACGACGAAGCAAAGCCGGAAAAATCTGTGGAAATCGTGCAGCGGTTAATTCAACAAGATAAAGTGGTCGCCTTTGTCGGACCGGCGAACAGCGGCAATGCCAAAGCTCACGTGAAGTTTGCGCAAGAAGCGGGTGTAGCGGAAGTAATTCCGGTGGCCACTGCAACTGCTATTACCAAAACATTCGAAAAAGAAGAGAAAAACTACATTTTCCGTGTCAGCCCATATGATCGCGGCCAAGTGGAGACGATGCTCAAATGGCTGGTGGAAGAAAAGAAATTCAGCAAAATTGGCTTATTGCATGATACAACCGGATACGGCCAAGGCGGAAAAGCGGACGTTGAAGCATTGATGAAGGAAAAATACAATCTGGCTCCGACCGTGATTGAATCCTTCCAGGTGAACGACACCAACATGGAAGCACAGCTTACCAAAATGCGTGATGCCCAGGTAGAAGCCGTCATTTTCTACGGATTGGCACCTGAGGCAGCACAATATCTCAAATCCCGCGAAAAACTAAATTACAATCCGATTACCGTTGCTTCCTGGGCCATGGGTGACCCGACTGTAAAAGAACTCGTCGGAGATTTGGTCAACAAAGACGTGTATATGGTTCAATCCTTCACCATTGATCAAAGTGATGAGGCCAAGAAGTTCCATGACAAAGTGGTAGCCAAATACGGCCAGGATATTTTCCCGATTGCTTCGGCCCAAGGATATGATTGTACCCGTCTTATTCTCGAAGCAGTGAAGAAGGCAGGCACTGATTCCAAGGCAATCCGTGACGCGATCGAGAATATGGAAGGCTTCAAAGGGGTAACGGCAATAGGCGAGAAGCCGTTCACCAAAGAAAATCACGAGGGATTGACCAGCGCCAACATGTTCCTGGCGACTTATAAAGACGGTGTGATCGTGAAGCCTTAACGCTTACGTTACGAGGGGAGGGGAATCCTTGCTACAGGCAGTTATCAGCGGACTGATCTTGGGAAGCATTTACGCCATTATTGCTCAAGGATACTACATTACCTATATTACGACCCGTACGATGAACTTTGGCCAAGGAGACTATTTGATGGTTGGGGCATTGATGGGATTAACCACATTGGGGGCCCTGACTACATCCGGAGTGAACACGTATCTGGCTGCGATTCTGACTATGCTGGTGATTTTTGGAATCATGAGCCTGTTAGGAATAAGTCTAGAGTTGGTTGCCATTCGCCCGCTCCAGCATTTTATGTCGATCGGCTGGATTCTAAGTACGGTTGCCGTCTCGATCATGCTGCGCAATCTTGCCATGTTGATTTGGGGAAGGAACGTCATTCCTTTCCCTTCCCCCTTTGGGAGTGAAGTATATCGCATTGGCAGTATTGGAATAACCAAGCATGAAATGTTTGTCGGGATCAGTGCGGTAATCATTATGATTTGTTTATTTCTGTTCCTTAACAAATCGCTTTTAGGAAAAGCGCTGGCAGCCGTCGCTTATAATCCGGACGCAGCCGCCTTAATGGGAATCAATCCGCGAAAAATGGCCATGTTGGCATTTGCCTTGTCATCTGCTCTTGCCGGGATCGGCGGAATATTGGTTGGCCCGATCACCAATACCGCTTTTTTCATGGGAGCAACGTTGGGGTTAAAAGCGTTTGCTGCGGCTATCATCGGTGGGCTGGAGAACCCGCTGGGCATTCTGCTTGGCGGACTGCTCCTAGGGATGATTGAGCAGGTGTTTTCGCTGTATAGCTCCGCTTACAAGGATGCAAGTGCATTCGCACTGATTTTGATCGTCCTCATCTTCATGCCACAAGGGCTTCTAGGCAAAAAAGTGAAGGAGAAGTTTTAGTATGAAGAAGTGGCTGATTTATCTCGCCATCGGGCTTGGTTTGTTCGCGTTTCCGTGGGTTTTCCCCAGTTCCTATTACGTTCATTTGGCGCAAGGGTTTTTATATACCTATATCGTCGTGGTCGGGTTGAATCTTTTGGTGGGCTTGTCTGGACAATTGTCATTGGGTCACGCCGGATTTTTTGCCATTGGTGCCTATACGACGGCAATTTTAAACAATGCGGGTATCCCGTTTGCGCTTAGTTTATTGGCGGGCATGGCGGTCTGTGCGCTTGCCGGAACGATTGTGGCGATGTTGTCGCTCAGGGCAAAAGGGCCTTATCTGGCCATGGTAACCATCGCATTCGGGCTTTTGGTGGAAATCATCGCCAACCGTTGGGTAGACGTGACGGGAGGTCCAGCCGGACTCTATTTGCAAGAACCCAGTCTTTTCGGTATGACTCTTGGAACGGTGAACTACTACTGGTTTATTGGGCTGATTACGCTGGTGATTACCATTTTTGTCGATCATTTGTTCACATCCCGCTACGGGCGTACATTTCGGGCGATGGGCAACAGTGAAGTAGCTGCCGCCACTGTCGGGGTAAATGTGCGAAACTGGAAGGTGCTTGCGTTCGGGTTGAGTGCGTGCATCGCCGGTATCGGAGGGGCTTTGTTCGCCTTTCAAAATGCTTACTTTAACAGTGACTCGTTTACCTTTGACCGTTCGATCCTGTTTCTGGTCGGCGTGATCGTCGGTGGGGCAGGAACCAGGTTGGGGCCGATTGTCGGAACCTTTATCATTTTCCTCTTGCCGCAGTGGATTCAAAGCTTGTACGATTACCATTTGCTGATCTTTGGCGGTATCCTGCTGTTTAGCTTGATTGTTCTACCGGATGGACTGGTTGGCGGTGTGGAGAGATTTATAGCAGGCAAACGAAAGAAGCAGGTTCCATCTAACATCCCTGAAAAACAAGATTCTGTTTCATCTATTCAATGGGCAGCCAAGAACAGCGAAGCGAAGCTGAAGGTTGAAAATGTCGTCATGGAGTTTGACGGATTTCGCGCCGTTGATGAAGTCAGCTTTGAGCTGAACGAACCGCAAGTACGAGGGCTGATTGGCCCGAACGGATCAGGAAAAAGTACAACCGTTAACTTGTTGACAGGAGTTTATGTACCGACAAGCGGACGGATCGACTGGAATGGAAGAAACGTCACGTCCTTTGCTCCCCATCAGATGGCGGCAATCGGGATTACCCGGACATTTCAAAACCTCCAGTTGTTTACCGAGTTGACTGTTTTGCAGAATGTATTGGTTGGCTTTCATTTGCATTATCGCACAGGTTTTTTTGCCAATTTGTTGCATACGAGAGCTTTTTGGCAGGAAGAGAACAGGTTTACACAGGAAGCTCTTCAACTATTAGACTTTGTTGGAATGTCCGGGAAGGCACATGAGACGGCAGCTAATCTCTCTTATGGCGAACAACGTTTGGTAGAAATCGCGCGAGCCATGGCTGTGCGTCCCAAACTCTTGATTCTTGACGAACCTGCTGCCGGAGCGAGCCATTATGAAGTGGAAAAAATCATGAAGGTCATCCGCAATCTGAAAGAAATCGGCATTTCCATCATTCTCGTCGAACACCACATGGAGATTGTGATGAATGTTTGCGACACGATTACGGTGCTTGATTTCGGCAAGAAAATTGCGGAAGGTGATCCTGCTTATATTCAATCACATCCACAGGTAATCGAGGCTTATTTGGGCGGCGAGGAGGTGACGAAGCTTGTTGTCGGTAAATAATGTTCGTGTCAATTACGGGATGGCACAAGCGCTGCGCGGGGTAGATTTGGAAGTAAACCAGGGAGAAATTGTAGCTCTGATCGGCCGGAATGGCGCAGGCAAAACGACCCTGCTGAAAGCGATCACCGGGCTGGTCAAACTAAAAGAGGGAGAAATCAAGCACAAGCAGCAAGCGATCCATCACTTGCCAGCCGATGAAATCATGCGCCGCGGGATTTGCCATGTGCCCCAAGGAAGGCAAGTGTTTGGCGATCAAACGGTGGAAGAAAACTTGATCCTGGGTGCCTATACCAAGATCAAGAAACAGCCAAAACAGGTGAAGGAGCGGATGGAGCGGGAGTACGAACGTTTTCCCCGGCTGAAAGAACGCCGCAATCAGCAGGCCGGCACTTTGTCAGGCGGGGAGCAGCAAATGTTGGCTTTGTCACGGGCGTTAATGTCTGATCCGGAACTGCTGGTACTCGATGAACCCTCCATGGGACTCTCCCCTTTGTTCGTCAAACTGATCTTGGACACGGTCATCCAGCTTCGCGAGGAAGGGAAAACAATTCTCCTCGTTGAACAGATGGCAACAGCCGCTTTATCGATTTCGGATCGAGCCTATGTGCTGTCGTCAGGCAAGGTAGAAATGTCCGGTCCATCCAAAGAGTTATTAACGGACGAAAAAGTCGTACAGACTTACTTGGGAGCATAAATGTTTTCACAAGTACCGCTTAATCACAAGAACCAAAGCAAGACGAGAACACCGCTTTCTCGTCTTGTTTTCGTATCTAAAGCATTTCCATCAGAAACGTTTTACAGTTGGCATACCAATGGCCGGGTAGGTTTTGAAGTGAAAATTGGTTACAATAGATAAAGAATGGCAACTGTAACGAAGACGATCTCTTATGCAAATAGGTTTTTCAATACCAAGCTTCTATTGAGGGGGACTGATTGGATGAATGTACCGGTAAAAGCTGAGATTCAATTCGAAACAACCACCATCAATCAGATGAATGTTCATATTTTGCCAACCAAGAAATTTAAGACCACCTCCATCGTTTGCATGGTCGAACAAGAACTATCCGAAGAATATGTAACCAAAACGGCACTGCTTTCGCTGGTGTTAAAGCGTGCCACAAGCCGGTTTCCTGATACCAGGCAGCTTCGGGAGCACCTGGATTTTTTGTACGGGGCGATTTTCGACGTGGATGTCGTGAAAAAGGGAGAACGGCAAATCCTGCATATCTACATGGAAGTCCCGAACGAAAAGTATCTGAGTCAAGCAGGTTCTTTGCTGGAACAAGCGGTGCAATTTGTGGGTGACGTGCTGCTTCGTCCTTATCTGGAAAATGGCATATTTGCCGAGAAGTACGTTCAGCCGGAAAAGGAATCACTTCGAAAACGGATTGAAAGCTTGATTGACGATAAAATGAAATACGCCAACCAACGGGTCACGGAAGAAATGTGCAAAGGGGAACCGTTTGGACTGTTGGTGAATGGGCGTGTTGAAGATCTGTCGTCTATTACGGCTCAAGATTTATATGCGTATTATCAAGAGCTGATTAGCCGTAACCCGATCGAGATTTTTGTGGTTGGCGATGTGGACTCTTCCGCTGTTCAAGGCTATATCCGGACACATCTCAATATCAATCGGACTCAAGTTAAGATGCTGCCGGAAGTGGTGCAGCCTGAATCTGTTCCCTCTGTCCGGGAAGTGGAAGACCGTTTGGATGTCACACAGGCCAAACTGAACATTGGGTGCCGGACATTCATCACCTACAAGGATGAAGATTACCCGGCTCTGCTTGTCTATAATGGTGTTCTGGGAGGATTCCCGCATTCCAAGCTGTTCGTCAATGTGCGGGAAAAAGCAAGCCTTGCCTATTATGCCGTTTCCCGCTTGGAAAGCACCAAGGGAGTTCTGATGATGATGTCCGGGATTGATGTGAATAATTATCAGAAGGCGGTTTCGATTATCAAGGAGCAGCTTGACATGATCAAGAACGGCCAGATTACCGAAGAAGAGATGAGTCAAACCAAAGCGACGTTACATAATCAGTTTAAAGAAATTCTGGACAGTGCAAAGATGATGATTGATTTTACTTACAACGGCATTATCAACCAGCGTAAACGTTCTTTAGAGGAGTTGCTTCAGGCGATTTCCGCAACAACGGTGGAGGATGTTCAAAAAGTAGCGGAAAAAATCAGGATGGATACGATTTATCTTTTGCGTGACAACAAAGGGGGAGCTTCCTAATGCAAATCACCACCTTCCAGCAGGTGAACGAAACACTTTATCAGGAAACACTGCCGAATGGCTTGCAAGTTTATCTGTTGCCCAAACAAGGATTCAGCAAAACCTATGCCGTTTTCACGACCCGTTACGGCTCCATTGACAGCCATTTTCGCTTATCCAGCGGAGAAGAGATAGAGGTGCCGGACGGAATTGCCCATTTTTTGGAACACAAAATGTTTGAAAAGAAAGACCGCGATGTGTTCAAAGAGTTTTCGCGCAATGGAGCCTCTTACAATGCGTTTACCAGTTTCAACCGGACTGCTTATTTATTTTCCAGCACGGACAAAGTAGAAGAGAACCTGACGATCCTCCTCGATTTTGTTCAGGAACCTTATTTTTCAGACCAAAGTGTGGAGAAAGAGAAGGGAATTATTGGCCAGGAAATCCAGATGTATGATGATAATCCGGATTGGAATGTTTACATGAATCTCTTAAAGGCGATGTACCAGAAGCATCCGATTCGAGTCGAAATCACCGGTACGATTGATTCAATCGCCAAAATTAAGCCAAAAACATTGTATGATTGCTATGAGACGTTTTATCATCCAAGCAATATGATGCTGTTTGTTGTCGGGTCATTTGAGCCGGAGGGAATTATGCAGTTGATCCGCAGCAATCAAGCCAAGAAACAGTTTACTCCTGCCCCCCGCATCCAGCGAATTTTTCCGGAAGAACCAGTCCAATTGGCTGATCCGCGAGTAGAAGTTCAACTTGCCGTGGGGCTGCCGAAGTGTCTGATCGGCATCAAGGAAACCCGCAACGGATTAACCGGAGAGGAACTCTTGAAACGCGAAATGACCACCAAATTGGTTCTGGATATTCTGTTTGGCAACAGCTCCGAGCTATTTCAAAAGATGTATGACAACGGACTTGTGACCGAGACATTCGACTTTGATTACAGCAACGAGACGGATTACGGATACTCGATTATTGGCGGTGATACACCTGACCCCGATAAACTGGTAGAGACAATCAAAAAGGAAATAAAGCGGTTCTTGGAGACTGGCATCAATCCAGACGATTTTGAACGAAGCAAAAGGAAAAAAATCGGGTTGTTTCTTCGATCGCTCAATTCCGTTGAATTTATTGCCAATCAATTTACCAGCTACAAATTTAACGGAATCGACTTGTTCTCCGTCGTACCGGTGCTGGAAAAAATCACACTGGATGATGTAAATCAGCGGATGAAAGAACACTTCCGGTTTGATCAGATGGCCGTATCCATTGTGCGGTCTGCCTCTTCGCGGAGTTCGTGAAAATAGGAGCGTCAAAACATGAAATATATACCATGGGCTTTGATTACGGGGGCGTCAGGAGAAATCGGGCGGGCTATAGCCATGGAGCTTGCCGCCCGGGGTGTCCCCTTATATTTGCATTGTTTTCAATCGCCATACAAGTTGGAACCGGTCATCGCCTTTTGTCAGGAGCGAGGAGTTCCGGCAGTAATTCTGCAAGCCGATTTGCGTGATCCGCTTGCCATTTCCGGATTATTTGAACAAATGGCAATTAAACCTCTGCTATTGGTTAACAACGCCTCGATTGACCACGTGGGATTAATTCAAGAAGTGACACCGGCGATTTACGATGAACTTTTGGCTACCAATGTCCGGTCTGCTTTCTTTGTGACTCAGGCTGCGCTGCCCTGGATGATTCAGCAACAGTATGGACGGATCGTCAATGTCTCGTCGATTTGGGGACTTACCGGCGGTGCTTGCGAAGTGCTTTATTCGCTTACCAAAGGTGCTGTTATCAGTTTTACCAAAGCGCTGGCGAAAGAAGTGGCGCGAAGCAAGATTACGGTGAACGCAGTTGCTCCCGGAGCGGTTGAAGGCGGAATGATGGAGCGGTTTTCACTTCAAGAAATCGAGGAGATTGCCGAAGAGATTCCGGTTGGCCGCTTAGGGAAACCGCAAGAGGTTGCTTCTCTTGTCTCTTATCTTTTATCCAGAGAAGCAGGGTATCTCACCGGACAGGTAATTAGCCCAAACGGTGGATGGTATACATAAGACTACCCACCCGACTAAAGCTATCGCTGCGTCGGGCGGGGCCCCAGAAAACCCACCCGACTAAAGCTATCGCTGCGTCGGGCGGGGCCCCAAAAAACCCGCCCGATTTAGAATATGCGGATGAATATTTTCAAGGGCTGCATGGAACTCTAACCATATACGGGCAGATAATGTCCGATTGTATTTTCTTGAGGAGGGAATTCTCATGTCAGTTCTTGACAATTTTCAGGATTGGAAGCATTTTCTGGGTGAGCGAGTAAATCAAGCTATGTCTGCAGGAATGGAAAGCGATACGATCAAAAACGTGGCATACCAAATCGGCGGTTATCTCTCTGAACAGGTCGATCCCAAAAATGATCAAGAACGCTTGTTAAAACAGCTCTGGGATGCTGGCGACGAACAGCAAAGACAAGCTCTTGCTTCCATGATGGTAAAATTGGTAAAAGATGAAGTGAAATAAGAAGAATCCCCCACTTTTCGGGGGATTTTTCTTTTTTGGACTATGTCGAAATGCCGCGAAAATGGTATACTTAGATGGATAAAGAACTTTACGGAAACGGGAGATTTCTATGGACGTAAAAGAAAAAAAAGAATGGTACATGGAATATGAATTAGTAAAAAACCGGCCTGGTCTCCTTGGAGATATCGCATCCATATTGGGGATGCTAAACATTAACATTGTAACAATCAACGGCGTGCAAAATGGCAGACGCGGCCTGCTGCTTCTGGCAGACGATGACGAGAAGATTGTGGTGCTCCGCAATATTTTGCAAAAAGTGGACAACATAACCATAACAAGGTTACGTCCGCCAACCATGCTGGATCGACTTGCTATCCGCCATGGCCGCTATATTGAACGGGACAGCGAAGATAAGAAAACATTTCGCTTTATTCGTGATGAATTGGGGATCTTGGTCGATTTTATGGCAGAGATCTTCAAAAAGGAAGGCAACCAGCTTGTGGGCATTCGCGGGATGCCTCGGGTGGGCAAGACGGAATCAATGATTGCGGCAAGCGTATCCGCCAACAAACGATGGACCTTTATTTCATCTACTTTATTGCGTCAAACTGTCAGAAGCTCGCTTTCTGTTGATGAATTGTCCTCCGATCATGTATATTTAATTGATGGGATCGTGTCAACAATGCGCTCGACAGAAAGGCACCACAGCTTGCTTCGGGAGATCATGAATTTTCCTGCGACCAAAGTAATTGAACATCCCGATATTTTTGTGCGTGAATCAGAGTACGAGATGTCTCATTTCCATTATATTATTGAACTTCGTCATCACCCTGACGAGGAGATTACGTATGAATTGATCAACAACCGCGGATTTAACGAATTTGACGTGACGTAAGGAGGGTACATACGTGTCTGAGCTTGGTCAAGTGCTGCAAAGAGCCCGGGAAGAGAAGGGAATTTCTCTTGATGATGTCCAAAGAGTCACGAAAATTCAGCGGCGATATTTGGAGGCAATTGAAAGAGGCCACTATCATCTCCTGCCGGGTCACTTCTATGCACGAGCTTTTATCAAAAGTTATGCGGAAGCAGTTGGGCTTGATCCAAACCATATACTTTCCCATTTTCAATCAGATTTGCCTTCACAACCGCCCCAAGAACAGATGGAGCGTTTGAGACGTAGACGAGTAGCCCAGGCAAAGGAACCACTGCAAGCGGGACGTTGGGTGACGAAAACCTTGTTTATCTTGTTTGTGGTACTGGTCATCGGGATGATCTATACAGCGATTCTCAACCGAAACGGACTTGATACCAGTCCGATTCCTGGAAACAACGTGATAACTCCGCCGGAAGTAAACAATTCTACGGCGACAACACCTAACGCAGAGCTGGCGCCTCCGACTGCTCAGAATCCAACGGGTTCAACAGGCAACACACCATCTGTCAGCCCGCCTTCCGCACCAATCGCGCAAACTGAGGCTGGTACATCTCAGCTCACATTTGAATCTCAGCAAGGAAAAGTGTATCGGTACTCCTTGAAGGGTGCCGACAAAATCACGATCAAAGTGAAGGCAGTGAACGATAAGTGCTGGTTTGAGGTAAGAGAATCCAGACAGTCCAAGTCATTGGATCAGGGCATGCTGAAAAAAGGGGACGAGAAAACCGTTGAGGCGCCGAAATCCGCTTATGTTGTGGTAGGAAGTCCGACGGCTGTGGAGATCTCCGTCAACAATACCCCGATCAAGACGGCTGATTTGAAGTTTTTCCCTTCTATTCTGGATATAAAAATCGCTTCCACGCAACCTTAAGGCAAGTAGCATACTTGCCTTTTTTTGTTGGAAACCCGCGCGACAGTAGCGTAAGCTTACGTCAGGTGGTTTTCTTACGTTCTTGATTCCCCCTAGACCGTATATTATACTTGATAGGTGAAATCTGGGCAGGTTTAGACATTGGAGGAAAAGAAATGACCGAGAAAGCACCATCAAAAGAGAAGGTGGCAATCGTAACTCTAGGTTGCGAGAAGAACCTTGTTGACTCTGACATGATGGCTCATTTAATTGACGAACGTGGTTATGAATTGGTAGATGACCCTGAACAAGCGACAGTGGTAATTGTCAATACGTGTGGGTTTATCGATGCAGCTAAAGAAGAGTCAGTCGCCAAAATCCTGGACATGGCTGATTTGAAAGAGTCAGGAAAACTCAAATCGCTTGTTGTTGCCGGGTGTCTGACTCAACGCTATAAAGAAGACATCCTGAACGAGATTCCGGAAGTGGACGGAATAGTGGGTACTGGCGATTTTATGTCTATTACTCAAATTATTGAGGAATCATTGGCAGGAAAGAAACCGATTTACGTCGGCAATCCGGTCTTCCGCTATGAAGAAGTAGTAAAACGCAAGGTGAAGGAAGGAACGTACTCGGCATACATTAAAATTGCCGAAGGGTGTGATAACGCCTGTACGTTTTGCAGCATTCCGTTGATGCGGGGAGCGTTCCGCAGCCGAACCATCGAATCCATCGTGGAAGAAGCCAAGCACCTGGCCTCTCAAGGAATTATTGAGATCAGCCTGATTGCGCAGGATTCCACCAATTATGGGACAGATATTTATGACGGCAAGTTAATGCTGCCAACTTTGTTGAACGAGCTGTCCAAAGTGGAAGGGATTGAATGGATTCGCCTGCACTACGCCTACCCGGGCTTCTTCACCGATGAACTGATTGAAGTATTTGCAACTAACCCCAAAGTATGTAAGTATGTAGATATGCCATTGCAGCATTCGGAAGATGTGATCCTCAAGAGAATGCGTCGTCCGGGTCGTCAGCGCGATATTCGCGAG
Source organism: Paenibacillaceae bacterium (assembly GCA_041920465.1). Lineage (GTDB taxonomy): Bacteria > Bacillota > Bacilli > Brevibacillales > Brevibacillaceae > Brevibacillus_H. The sequence continues at coordinate 28,191 of JBHGXW010000019.1, forward strand.
CTGGTTGCCAAGATCCGCAGCAGAGTGCAGGATGTGGCAATTCGCACTTCGTTAATCGTTGGTTTTCCTGGCGAAACAGAAGAAGACTTCAACAAGCTATGTGATTTTGTGAAAGAAATTAAGTTTGACCGTCTTGGCGTATTTACTTACTCTAACGAGGATGATACACCGGCTAGCCGCCTGCCAGATCCCGTGGATGAAGAAACAAAAGAAAAGCGGGCCAACATCCTGATGGAAATTCAGCGTGAAATTGCCCGTGAGAAAAATGGACAATTGGTAGGCAAAGTTCTGCCTGTCCTAATTGAAAGATACGAAGGCCGCAATCATATATTCATCGGACGCACCCAGTACGACGCTCCCGAAATTGACGGAGAAGTGTTTGTAAGTGGGTATAAGGGCGAACTGGGGAAAATCGTGAAAGTGAGGATTACGCATTCGTACGAATACGACTTGGCTGGGGAGGTAATCTAAATGAATCTCGCCAACCGCATTACACTCGTTAGAATTTTTCTTGTCCCGGTTGTTATGTTTTTCTTGCTTGTCCGTTATAAGTTCGGATACTTTACGATTGGCAGCATCAGTATGACCTATAACGAGGTAATCGCGGCATTGGTATTTATCTTGGCAGCTAGTACGGATGGCCTTGATGGATACATCGCCCGCAAGCGCAAAATTGTCACCAATCTGGGCAAATTTTTAGACCCATTGGCGGATAAGCTTTTGATCTCGGCTGCCCTCATTTCCTTAGTGGAGATGCAGCGGTTGGAGGCTTGGATTGCTATTGTCATTATCAGCAGGGAATTTGCCGTTACCGGACTTCGTTTAGTGGCGGCGGCAGAAGGACAAGTTATTGCCGCCAGTGCTCTTGGAAAATTAAAGACTTGGGTGCAGATTGTTGCGATTGTGGCTTTAATGATCCGCAACTTCCCGTTTGAGCATGTAGGATTTCCGTTTGCGACGATTGCCATGTGGGCGATGGTGGTTATCACCCTTTATTCGGGCTATGATTACTTTGCGAAAAACAAAAAAGTTATCCATTATTCATAGCCTTGTTTCCTTGGCAAAAGCCGAACGGCCACGAAATGCATACATAAAGTTGAGGTTGGTAGGGATGAGAGCGGAAATTATTGCGGTAGGCACCGAACTTTTGCTTGGTCAAATTGCCAATACCAATGCGCAATTTTTGTCGCAAAAATTAGCGGAATTGGGCATAAACGTGTTTTTCCATACCGTCGTGGGAGATAACAGCGAACGGTTGTTACAGGCCATTCAGCTTGCCGCTTCACGCGCTGATATCGTAATGATGACAGGCGGTTTGGGGCCAACTCAAGATGATTTGACCAAAGAAACCGTAGCCATGTATGTTGGGCGGCAATTGATGGAAGATGCACCGTCAATGAAGCGCATTCATGACTTTTTTGTTCAGCGCGGCATCACGATGACGGAGAACAACCGAAAACAAGCGCTCGTGATCGAAGGAAGCACCGTATTTCCCAATGATTTCGGGATGGCTCCGGGGATGGGATTCACTGCCAATGACAAAGTGTTCGTTTTGCTGCCCGGCCCGCCAAGTGAATTATACCCGATGGTTGAACAGTACGTGATGCCGTTTCTTGTCGATCAGCTTCCCGATAAGCAAGTGTTCCATTCCAAGGTCCTTCGCTTTTTTGGCATTGGTGAGTCGGCGCTTGAGGAACGCTTGCTGGATATGATTGAGCGTCAGGACAACCCCACGATTGCTCCGTATGCCAAAGAATTTGAGGTGACACTTCGGATTACGGCCCGTGCGAAATCCGTGGAAGAAGCTGAGCAGTATATCGTGCTTGTCGAGAATGAAATCCGTGATCGATTGGGTCAATATATTTACGCAGAGGGAGAGACCTCTCTGCAAGAAGTGCTCTACACCGCTTTATCCGAGCGTCAGGAGACCATTTCATTTGCCGAAAGTTGCACGGGAGGCACACTTGCTTCTTTGCTTACTTCGGTGCCGGGAGCATCTGCTGTTTTTCCCGGCGGTATCATCAATTACAGCAACGAAACCAAACATGGCCTGCTCGACATTCCGCTTGATGTACTCAAGACGGAGGGAGCGGTCAGTGCAGCATGTGCCAAGCTATTGGCTGAACAGATTCGCGCAAAGCTTGGTACTACACATGGAGTATCGGTAACCGGTGTAGCCGGGCCAAGCCAGTCGGAAGGAAAACCGGTAGGGCTGATCTATATCGGTCTGGCAAGTGAAGGGTTGCCAACGGAAGTGAAACAACTGCAATTGGCAGGCAAAAGACAGGCAATAATAGGCAGAACAGCAAAATTTGCAATGTTTTTCGCTCTGCAACGTTTAAAAGAAAGGTGACCATTATGATAATGTTTTCTGATTTACCTTTACATAAGACGATCTTACAAGCAATTCATGACATGGGATTTGAAGAACCGTCTCCGATTCAAGCTGCTTGTATTCCCAAAATCCTGGAAGGCGGCGATTTGATCGGGCAAGCCCAAACGGGTACCGGAAAAACGGCTGCTTTCGGAATTCCATTGATCGAAAAAATGACGCCAGCCAACAAAATTCAAGCGCTGGTACTTACTCCGACCCGCGAATTAGCCATTCAGGTATCCGGGGAATTAATGCGGATTGCCAAGTATAAAAAAATTCGTACCCTGCCAATCTACGGGGGACAATCGATTAGCCATCAAATTCGTGCCCTGAAGCAAGGAGTGCAAGTGGTAATCGGTACCCCTGGACGCGTACTTGACCACTTGCGCCGTAAAACCATTCGTCTTGACAGCGTAAATATGCTGATTCTCGACGAAGCGGACGAAATGCTCGACATGGGCTTTATCGATGATATTGAAACAATCATTAATCACTTGAATGAAGAGCGTCAAACGCTGCTGTTCTCGGCAACCATGCCGCATGAAATCAAGCGCCTCGCTCATCGCTACATGAAGAATCCGGAGACGGTAGCGGTAAGCCGGGAAGAAGTAACGGCTCCATTAATCGAGCAGGTGTATTACAAGGTATTCGAACGCAACAAGTTGGACAGCCTGTGCCGGATTTTGGACAGCGAAGATGTTGAACTGGGTATTATCTTCTGTCGCACCAAACGCGGAGTGGATGAATTGACCGAAACTCTGCAGGCTCGCGGTTACCTGGCTGACGGCTTGCACGGCGACTTGTCACAAGCACAGCGCGACAAGGTAATGAAAGCATTCCGTGAAGGCACAATAGAGTTCTTGATCGCGACGGACGTAGCTGCTCGCGGCATTGACGTCGGCAACGTTTCTCACGTCATTAACTACGATATTCCGCAAGACAGCGAGAGTTATGTTCACCGTATCGGACGTACAGGTCGTGCCGGTCGCAAGGGCATTGCGATGACACTGGTAACACCGCGTGAAATGAAACAGTTGATGATCATCCAGAAGCAAACCAAAGCAGAAGTGTCTTCCCGCAATGTGCCTACGCTTGAAGAAGTGGCGGAGCGCAAGCAGGAACAACTGCGCGAACAGCTTGTCCAATTAATTGAAAGCGGCTCTATTGCTGATATGTACCTGAAGGTGGCAGAGAATCTCACGGGGCAATATCCTGCTGAAAAGGTAGCAGCAGCAGCCCTTCACCTTGCATTCCATAGCGATGTGGAAGACAATGAAGAGGGCGAAATGTACAATTTCGGGGAGACAGGTGCTGCCAAAGGCATGGTTCGCTTCTTCCTCAATGTCGGCCGCAATGTGAACATGAAACCGCAGGATTTGGTAAGAGAAATCTCTGAGTCGGTTGGTATTCCCGGCAAGGCGGTAGGGCGTATCGACATTTTTGAGAACTTCACCTTCGTGGAAGTTCCGGAAGATGTAGCGCCGTTCGTCTACGAGGCGCTTCGTCAAACTCGCATTAATGGCAAACGGATCAATATGGAGCCTGCCAAGCCGCGCGGCAAAAAGTAATCCAGGCAGAAAGAAACAAAGACAGAGAGAAAGACCATTGCAGAAAACCTGGCTGCAGTGGTCTTTTTGTCTCATGCGAATATTTGTTCGCAAAAAATACTTGGCAAAGCATTCTGTCTCGATGTATGATGAAAGCAAGAGTTGATTAAGAGAAGGGAGTGTCGGTTTTGACCGATCGTCGCGCTGCATTAGAAAGTGCTTTACGTCAAATAGAAAAGCAATTTGGTAAGGGCTCTATCATGAAACTGGGGGATATCGCCAATGTACAAGTTTCCACCGTATCTACCGGTGCGCTTGCTTTAGATATTGCCCTTGGTGTGGGCGGTTTCCCACGCGGACGGATTATTGAGATTTATGGTCCGGAGTCTTCCGGTAAAACAACAGTAGCGCTACATGCGATAGCCGAAGTACAGAAACAAGGCGGACAAGCTGCGTTTATAGACGCGGAGCACGCGCTTGATCCGGTTTATGCAGCCAAGCTTGGTGTGAACATTGAGGAGCTTCTGCTTTCCCAGCCGGATACGGGAGAACAGGCGTTGGAGATTGCCGAAGCACTTGTTCGTTCCGGTGCCGTTGATATTATTGTCGTTGACTCGGTTGCAGCTCTCGTGCCGAAAGCGGAGATCGAAGGGGAGATGGGCGATTCACACGTTGGTTTGCAAGCGCGTCTGATGTCTCAAGCGCTGCGCAAGCTTTCCGGTGCAATCAACAAATCCAAAACGATCGCCATCTTCATCAACCAATTGCGTGAAAAGGTCGGCGTTATGTTCGGCAACCCTGAGACTACTCCGGGCGGACGCGCGCTCAAGTTTTACGCAAGTATTCGTCTTGACGTTCGCAAGGCAGAGAGTATCAAGCTGGGAAATGATGTGGTTGGAAGCAAAACCAAGATCAAAGTAGTAAAAAACAAAGTAGCGCCGCCGTTTAAAACGGCCGAAGTGGATATCATGTACGGCGAGGGGATCAGCAGGGAAGGCAGCATTCTTGACATCGGTACGGAGATCGACGTAGTGACAAAGAGCGGTGCCTGGTACTCCTTTAACGAAGAACGTCTGGGCCAAGGACGTGAAAATGCCAAGCTTTTCCTCAAAGAGAATCCGGAGATTTCCAAGCAAATTGAATTGAAAGTACGCGAATACTTCAGCTTGAATCCGAATTCTATTCCTGCCGGTGATCCTGAGGTTGATCCGGAGGAAGATATCGAACCAACTTTTGATTTGGAGTAAGAAGAAATAGAACCAGAAGACAGCCTGTCGTTCAATCGGCAGGCTGTCATCGTAATCAAAGGCTAAGAAAGGGGCGAAAGTGATGAGGAGCGGTGTGATTACCGCGGTTCATCAGTGCAAGAGAAATCCATCTCGATATGAGATCTACATTGAGGATGAGTTATCGTTTGAGGTTCATGAAGACATTCTGGTCAAATACAGTTTGCTGAAAGGCACGGAGATTGATGAACGTTTATATAGTGAGGTGTTGCTTGCCGAGGAGAAGAATCAGGCATTTCTGCATGCTCTCCGTTATATCGGAATTCGTCCGCGAAGCAAGAGGCAAGTAGAGAATTATTTGTTGACCAAAGGGTATACCTTGGAACAGGCCAGAGAAGTGTGTGAGCAGTGTGAACAAAAAGGGTATCTTGACGATGCGGCATTTGCCTGTCAGTGGGTGATGGAACGCTTGCATAACAAGGCGCGCGGCACCTACGCGATTCGCTATGAGTTGCAGCAGAAAGGTATAGCTCAAGAAACGATCAACGTTGCCATGAAACAGATCAATCAAGATGATGAGTGGTTGGCCGCTTGCCGGTTGGTCAAGAAAAAATTAAGAGGCCGATCAACTCCCAACGATTTGAAAGAAGAACAGCGAATCCTCGCTTTTTTGCTGCGTAAAGGTTTTCGGCAGTCCACCGTTGCTAAGATCAGACAAGCGCTGCGCAATGGTACATTATTGGATGAATCAACCAATTGAGAGTAAAATTGGTGAAGAATGGCAATATAAATGGGCGTGCTTCTTGACAAGCTTCATTGGCAAATAATAAAATAGGTTTGTATTTACGTGGTGTTTCATATCATTTTCGCTAATTCTTTCGCTAATTCGCAATCGAACAACTGAACACCCGTTCCAGTTTGGACGGATTCAGCCGGACCGAGTAGCTTCGGTCTTGTTTTTTAACTACGCTTTTCTTTGAAAGCCTATGTTACTAGCCGAATAACGACCTGTTAACCACAGCATGAATCCACAGTGTTATGACGGGGAATGACAAGCGCTTATGCAAGAGGAGATGATTGTAAAACAAGGAGGTGAAGATGAATACAGTTATGGAAGTGATTTTACATCCTATTACGATTGTTGCCATGCTCGTTGTGCTAGCAGTTGGCTTTGGAATCGGTTATTTGATGCGTAAATCAATCGCGGAGGCTAAAATCTCCAGCGCTGAGGTAGCCGCAAGACAAATCGTTGAAGAAGCCAAGCGCGATGCGGAGGCAGTTAAGAAGGAGAAGGTTCTCGAAGCGAAGGATGAGGTGTTTAAGCTTCGTTCCGATGCAGAAAATGAACTGAAAGAGCGCCGTAATGAGATCCAGCGCCAAGAGCGCCGAATTCTCCAAAAAGAAGAATCGATTGACCGCAAAAGCGAACAGCTTGAGCGCAAGGAAACGGAACTGTCTGAACGTGAAAAGTCGATTGCCGGGCTGCAAGCAAAAGTCGAGCAGTTATATAAAGATCAAGTTGCGGAGCTTGAGCGAATTTCAGGCTTGACGCAAGAGGAAGCGAAAACGATCATTCTCACCAACGTAGAGAATGAAGTGAAGCATGAAATGGCAATCATGATTAAGGAAATCGAGACTCAAGCAAGAGAGGAAGCTGACAAGAAGGCTCGCGAGATCATTTCAACTGCCATCCAGCGTTGTGCTGCGGACCATGTGGCGGAAACGACGGTTTCTGTTGTGACCCTGCCGAACGATGAAATGAAGGGTCGCATTATCGGTCGTGAAGGCCGTAACATCCGTGCGTTGGAGACATTGACTGGTATTGATTTGATTATCGACGATACTCCTGAAGCGGTTATTCTTTCCGGTTTTGATCCGATTCGCCGGGAAATTGCCAAGACTGCACTGGATAAACTGGTGGCAGATGGCCGAATTCACCCGGCGCGTATTGAAGAAATGGTTGAGAAAGCACGCCGTGAAGTGGACGAACGCATTCGTGAATACGGTGAACAAGCTACCTTCGAAACAGATGTACATGGATTGCATCCAGACTTGATCAAGATTTTGGGGCGTCTCAAATACAGAACAAGTTATGGTCAAAACGTGTTGAAGCACTCGATGGAAGTTGCCCATCTGTGTGGCTTGATGGCTGCCGAAATGAAAGAAGATGTGAAGCTTGCCAAACGTGCAGGTCTTCTGCATGATATAGGTAAGGCGATCGACCACGAGGTGGAAGGATCACACGTCGAAATTGGTGTTGAATTAGCGAAGAAATACGGTGAGCACCCGATAGTGATCAACAGTATCGCTTCTCACCACGGCGATACCGAACCTACATCTGTTATTGCCATGCTTGTAGGTGCTGCTGACGCATTATCAGCGGCTCGTCCAGGTGCACGCCGTGAGACGCTAGAGACGTATATCAAACGTTTGGAGAAACTCGAAGAAATCTCTGAATCGTTTGAGGGAGTTGAAAAATCTTACGCCATTCAAGCAGGTCGTGAAGTGCGCGTAATGGTTCAACCAGAGCGTATTGATGATGCTGATGCTGTTCGTTTGGCACGTGATATTACCAAACGGATTGAGAGTGAACTGGATTATCCGGGACACATCAAAGTTACGGTTATCCGTGAAACGAGAGCAGTTGAATATGCGAAATAAAGTGGCTGAATGCCACTTTATTTTTTTACATGGAAAGGATATCTTTGGCCATAATTGAAGATATGTTTATCGAGTTGTTAGGTTCCGCACGGCTCTGCCGTCGCCAAAAGGCTCGGAATTGCCGGGTTTTCTAAATGGAGGGGTATGTAATGCGAATCTTGTTCTTGGGAGATATTGTTGGTTCACCAGGCAGAGAAATGGTGAAAGAATATTTACCGCGTCTGAAACGTAAATATCAACCATCCGTAATTGTGGCAAATGGGGAGAACGCAGCGAACGGCCGCGGCATTACCGAAAAGATTACAAAAGAATTATATGCGGCAGGTGTGCAAGCATTCACACTTGGTAATCATACTTGGGATAATAAAGAAATTTTTGATTTTATTGATCAGGATGCGCGAATGGTACGTCCTGCCAATTTCCCGCAGGGCACACCAGGCAAAGGATTAACGATTATCCAAACCCCAGATGGAGAGCTGGCGGTTATCAACCTACAAGGCAGATCATTTTTGCCGCCGCTGGATTGTCCGTTTACGGTTGCGGATCAGCTGGTGGAGCAAGCACGTAAGCGTACCAAGTACATATTTGTCGATTTTCATGCAGAGGCAACCTCGGAGAAACAAGCAATCGGTTGGTATCTGGACGGTAAAGTAAGCGCGGTTGTCGGCACCCACACGCATGTGCAGACGGCGGATGAGCGAATCCTTCCCGGTGGTACAGGATATTTGACAGATGCCGGTATGTGCGGGCCGATGGACGGTATTTTGGGAATGGATCGGGAAGCCGTGCTGAAAAAGTTTTTGACACAGCTGCCCGTGCGGTTTGAAGTGGCTCAAGGCAATACCCAATTGAACGCGGTCCTTTTTAGTCTGGATAAAGAAACAGGCAAAACAGTTAAGATCCAGCGAATCCGAATTGACTCCGAGTATCCCTTTATGGAATAATGTGATTAGATCGGAATTTTGCGAATTTTTTCTTTGAAAGGCAGGAATTTTTAGGGGTTATTCGAATATCATCTTAATGAAAACAGTTATTCTATCAGACGGGAGGTACAAAAGGATGGAAGTATTAAAAGTTTCAGCAAAGTCTAACCCCAACTCTGTCGCTGGCGCCCTTGCAGGCGTGCTTCGCGAACGCGGAGCAGCCGAGATCCAAGCAATCGGAGCTGGAGCGCTTAATCAAGCTGTGAAAGCAGTAGCGATCGCAAGAGGGTTCGTAGCGCCTAGCGGTGTCGACTTAATTTGCATTCCGGCCTTCACTGATATCGTAATTGACGGAGAAGAACGTACAGCCATAAAGCTCATTGTCGAACCCAGATGATAGTCTAGCATAATTGAAAAGCACGCAGCACACCTGTTTGTTCGTTGAATAAACAGGTTTTTTCGTGTTGGCATGTAAAAGACACTGAAAGGATGAATCAAGACAGGTTTTCCCAAGCTAAAAAAGGGGAATGTACAATTTCAGGTATTTGCCGGTTCCAATCCTCAACAAAGATGATCAATACTTCCGAGAAGCGGGAGGTTACCCAAAATTGATGGACAGCCTTCTGAACAGGTACAAGCAGGAGGAAATAGAGAAATTTGTACGGAAAATTTGGTTGCGAGTTTTTACAAAAATGTTACAATAATATTAAGTAAATTACTGAACTTAGTACATCGTTCGAACGATTCTAAAAGTATTTTTGGTAAAAGGACTTGCAATTTTTTAGTCCTAGGACTACAATTGGAAAGGCTCATACACAGTTTGTTCACATCTTATCCATTTACTGTTATATTGACTTTTCAATATCTGTTATATTGTGTCGATGGTGAATGGATGGCAAGCTGATGCATCTTCTTTCATAGTCACTGAAGGGGTGGAATTACATGATTAGTCAACTTTCTTGGAAAGTTGGAGGACAGCAAGGGGAAGGTATCGAGAGTACAGGCGAAATCTTCTCCACAGCGATGAACCGGATGGGTTACTACCTTTATGGTTATCGTCATTTCTCTTCACGGATCAAGGGTGGTCACACCAATAACAAAATCCGCGTAAGCACAAAGCCGCTTCGCGCGATCTCCGATGTGCTGGACATGTTGGTGGCATTTGACCAAGAGACAATTGATCTCAATGCCTACGAGCTTCGTGAAGGCGGAATCATTATTGCAGATGCCAAATTTAATCCGACTCTACCTGAAGGGCTCAAACCAGTGCGTCTGCTCTCCGTTCCATTGACACAAATCGCTGAAGAACTTGGCACTTCCTTGATGAAAAACATGGTATCCATCGGTGCAACATCCGCTATCCTCGGAATCGCGGTTGACAGCTACCGCAACATTGTTGAGGACATGTTCTTGCGCAAAGGCGAGAAAGTCGTTGAAAAGAATATGGAAGCGATTGCACGCGGTGCTGAATATGTAAACAACCTGATTGGCGGACAGTTGCCTGATTTCCAATTGGAGAAAGCGGATACAGAAGGCAAAAAACGTCTGTTCATGATCGGTAACGATGCAATCTCCCTCGGTGCGGTTGCAGCGGGCGCACGTTTCATGCCTGCTTACCCAATTACTCCTGCATCTGAGATTATGGAATATTTGACAAAGAAATTACCAAAATTCGGCGGTGCCGTTATCCAAACAGAAGACGAGATCTCTGCGGTTACCATGGCGATTGGTGCAGCATATGGCGGTGTTCGTGCATTAACGGCTTCTGCTGGTCCTGGCTTGTCTCTCATGATGGAAGCGATCGGTCTTGCCGGAATGACGGAAACTCCGGTTGTTATCGTTGATACACAACGCGGCGGCCCTTCTACCGGTCTTCCTACCAAACAAGAACAATCCGACTTCATGGCGATGATTTACGGAACTCATGGTGAAATTCCAAAAGTGGTAATGGCTCCAAGTACAGTAGAAGAGTGCTTCTATGATACAGTTGAAGCGTTCAACATTGCCGAAGAGTATCAAGTGCCGGTTATCTTGATGACAGACATTGCTTTATCTCTTGGTAAACAAACAACTGAACCGCTTGACTTCAGCAAAGTGGAAATTCGCCGTGGCAAGTTGATGGCGGGTCAAACTCTGCCTGAACTTCCTGCAGACCAGTTGTTCAAGCGTTATGAATTTACTGAGGATGGCGTATCTCCACGCTCAATCCCTGGCCAAAAATACGGTATTCACCATGTAACGGGCGTTGAGCACGACCAAACAGGCCGTCCTTCTGAAAGCCCGGTAAACCGTAAACAACAAATGGATAAGCGCCTGAAAAAACTGAACGGTCTTGCTGCCAAGTTCCCGAATCCTGTATTGATTGATGCCCCGCATGAAGAGCCGGATGTACTCGTAGTGGGTATCAACTCTACTGGCGGCACCATCCAAGAAGCAAAAGCACGCCTGGAGGAAGAAGGCTATACCGTAAACCATGCGCAAATTCGTTTGTTGCATCCATTCCCGACCGAAGCGATTCAACAATACGTGGAAAAAGCGCGCAAAGTCGTGGTTATTGAAAACAACGCAACTGGACAAATCTCCAGCTTGTTGAAATTGAATGTAGGCAACGCTCACAAAATTGAAACAGTAATGAAATACGATGGTAATCCGTTCTTACCGAACGATATTTATACTGGAGTTAAGGGGCTGATCAAAGATGGCGTCGTTCAAAGAGTTTCGCAATAATATAAAGCCAAACTGGTGCCCGGGCTGTGGTGACTTCTCCGTTCAGGCAGCAATTCAACGTGCCGCTGCTAACGTAGGTTTGGAGCCTGAACAGTTGGCAGTAATCTCTGGTATCGGTTGTTCCGGACGTATCTCCGGTTATATCAATTGTTACGGTTTGCACGGTATTCACGGTCGTGCACTCCCAATCGCACAAGGTCTGAAAATGGCAAACCGCGAACTGACTGTAATTGCTTCCGGCGGTGACGGCGACGGTTTCGCGATCGGTATGGGCCATACCGTTCATGCGATTCGCCGCAACATGGATATTACTTATATCGTAATGGACAACGCGATCTACGGTCTGACAAAAGGACAAACCTCACCTCGTTCCGCGGCTGGTTTTGTCACCAAGTCAACTCCGACTGGCTCCATTGAGTCTGCAATTTCTCCGGTTGAGCTGGCTCTCTCGGTTGGTGCGACTTTCGTAGCTCAATCTTTCTCCAGCGATCTGAAAGGTCTTACCGAATTGATTGAGATGGGTATCAAGCACAAGGGCTTCTCCTTAATCAACGTATTTAGCCCTTGCGTAACCTACAACAAAGTAAACACCTACGACTGGTTCAAGGAAAACATCGTTCCAGTTGAATCCGTAGAAGGATACGATCCGCACGACCGTATCAAGGCGATGTCTTTCTCCATGCAATACAAGGGCCTCTTGACAGGTCTCATTTACCAAGATACCGAGAAAAAATCTTATGAACAATCTGTTCAAGGATTTAAAGAGCAAGGCTTGGCCAACCAAGACATCCGTATTTCTGCCGAAGAGTTTGAAAAATTGGCGGCAGAGTTTATCTAATCAGACAATAGCGAACCTCTCCAAAAACGGAGAGGTTCTTTTTATGTGGTCCAGCAAGTCGCAGAGCAGCGCAAGTTATGTTAACGGTCTACCCACTGCCGATAGACCAGCATCAGGAGAAAAATTACTGCCACCTGCCCGAAAAGTGGGTACAATAGAGAGAGCAGGGAACTAAAGCCAACGAAGCTGACCAGGTAACATCCGGCCAGAAGGATCACGATGATCAATTGCGGAGAAACAGGGAAAAACCGTTTCATCTGTTCCACTAACCCGAACACATTGGCAACCAGTGAAGAGAATATTTCGGCATAGACTAGCAAGGCAAATAATAAAGAGATTCCCTTGCCCATGCCAGTTAAGAGAAAAATCATCGGCATTTCCATTTCCAAAATTTGCGGAATATGACCGGCCATCGAACTGTAGGCGAGAAGCAGCAATAACCCGATTCCCGATCCGCCGAGAATTCCGCCCCAGATTAGTTGACGAATATCCTTGCAATCTCGTCCGATTGGAACAAGGACTGCTTGAGTAAGAGCAATATTTAGCGATACATAATAGATGGGAGAACTGAACCAATGCCATGGACTGGATGTTTCCAGAGAGAGGGAAGAGATGTTGGCTTCAAGCCATGGCTGGTGGAAGAAAAATACGAGAAAAGTAAAGCTGATCAGAATCGGAACAAACAGGTTGTTTACAGAATGAATCGCCCCAAGCCCTTTTGCAGCGACGGGATAAATACAGATCATGGTAAGCCAGATACCAATTTGTGCGGATAGGTCAAAGTTTTCCATAAAGATAGATCCGGTTGCCGCCAGCATAACAGATGAAGTACCCACCAGGATTGTGAGGAGAATACCGTTAAAAATAGTGCCGATGTGCCTGCCGAACAAGTATATGCTAATCTCTTGATAAGAATGGGCGCCGATTCGGTTGGCAATCAGCATGATGCGAATCCCCGCCCAAACAAACAGCGCGGAAGCCAGCATAATCCCGATTAATCCTTGTGCGCCGTACTGAACAAAAAATTCAATAATTTCACGCCCGGAAGCAAAACCGGCACCGACCACCGTACCGATATAAGTAAACGCGATTTGAAGGCTTTGTTTCCAATATTTTGGCATCATTTACCTCCTGTCCACCTACAACCATCTTATGAAAAGGAGAGTGCTTTCATGCGCTTGACCGTACTAGGTTGTCAGTCACCATATCCGGGACCGAATGGCGCCACCCCAGGTTATTTGCTGCAAACGGAAGAAACCAATTTGTTGATAGATTGCGGGAGCGGCGTAATCAGTCAACTACATCGTTACCTGCCGCTTTATCAATTGGACGCTGTATGCTTGTCCCATTACCATCACGATCATATCGCTGATGTTGGGGTACTCCAGTACGGGATAATGCTTCATCAGAAGTTTAAAGACAGGGCGAATGGCCCGCTGCCGATATATGGGCCCAGCCAGGCGGAAGAACGCGGTTTGAAGCTGGCCTATCAAGAGGCGACCGTTTTTCAGGAAGTGAATCAGCACTCCGTCATTCAAATTGGCGATTGCACGGTTTCTTTTCACCGGACTCAGCATGATGCAGTTTGTTACGCGATGAGAGTTGAGCATAAAGGCAAAGTAGTCGTCTACGGCGCGGACAGCGGACCAGATACGGTATGGCTGCCATTTGCCGAAGGAGCCGATCTGTTTATTTGCGAAGGAACCTTTTTGGAAAAAGATAAACCGAATGGTCCAATTGGCCATTTATCGGTACGTCAGGCTTCTATGGCAGCCGAACAAATCGGTTGCCGTCATTTTGTTGTCACCCATTTGTTTCCGGCTTACACCCAGGCAGAGGTACGAGCAGAAATGGCGCCATATACTCGGGGTAAAGGCTATGTAGCGCAAATCGGACTGGAAATCCAACTATGAGACTGTGGAGAAGGAGAGGAAAAGTAGATGTTACCCAATGTTTTGGAAGTAGCGAGAAAATTGATCAGAGAAAGAGTAGGAGAAAGAGAGACAGTCGTTGACGCAACCATGGGGAACGGCAATGATACCTTGTTTCTGGCGGAGCTGGTAGGTGAGCATGGGAAGGTAATTGGGTTTGACATACAGGAAGAAGCAGCAGAGAAGACGAGATTGCGGCTTGAACGATATGGGGTCGTCACACAGGTGGACATGCGCATTATCAGCCATGAGGAAATCAGGCAAATTACAGAACCTGTTGGAGCGATCATGTTTAATCTGGGCTATTTGCCCGGCGGAAACAAAGAAGTGACGACACAAGCAGAAAGCACCATACGAGCGATTCAAGCAGGATTGCGCATTTTGAAGCCAGGCGGGATCATGACGATTGTCGTCTATTGGGGGCATGATGCCGGCAAAATAGAAAAAGAGGCCGTTGAAGCGTATTGCCTCGGTCTCGATCAGTCTGAGTATTTGGTTTTGAAATATCAATATATCAATCAGCAAAATCAAGCTCCGTTTCTCTTGGCAATTGAGCGCCGGGACACATAAAAATAGGCACCCGAATTCCATAGGCCAATCATAACCTGTAAAGAACGATTCTTGGATAGACTAGGGAGTGAAGAGGGGATTTGTGTGAGACAAATCGGAATAATGCTTGACTGGAATATCCTCAAAAAGGCCTATGAAGGAAAGAAAACGTATGAACGTCTCCATTATTACGAAGAGCTGGGGAAGGAGCTTGGGCTGAATCCGGTGTTTTTTCATCCGCTAAACGTAGACTTTTCCAACAGAAAGGTGAAAGGGTATTCGTTTCGTGAAGGGAAACTGGTAAAAAAAGTAACAACACTTCCTTCTGTTATGCATAATCGAATTTTGACGGGCAATCGCAAGACCAATCAGGCAATCTTTCGGTTAAGCAGGATGGGTAAGGTTTACAATGGAATTGTTGCCCGCAATAAAGCGACCGTTCACAGCATCCTTTGGCGCAATCCACAGCTTCATGCGTACCTGCCGCACACCTCCTATTATTCGAAAGCAAATCTGCTCCGTTTTCTCAACCGTTTTCCAATTGTCTATGTAAAACCCGTCATCGGTTCAGTAGGTGTCGGTGTAGCTCGAATTGAGCGAGAGGGAGATTACTATTTGTTTGTTGCTGCAGGCAAACGAGAACTCCTTGGCAAACAAGCTGTCGCTCAAGCAGTAGCCAATTGGATTAAAGGAAGACGATTTCTCATCCAGCAAG
Organism: Paenibacillaceae bacterium; assembly: GCA_041920465.1. GTDB lineage: Bacteria > Bacillota > Bacilli > Brevibacillales > Brevibacillaceae > Brevibacillus_H. The sequence continues at coordinate 43,682 of JBHGXW010000019.1, forward strand.
GAATTCAACTTGCCAAATACGAGGGCCAAACCTTTGATATTCGCGTCTCCGTACAAAAAGACGGTGCGCGTGTTTGGAGGGTTTCAGGGATGGTTTGCAAAGTGGCCAATCCGCATAATAAATTAAGCAATTTGGCCAGAGGAGGCAGAGCGGAGCCGATTGATCGGGTGTTATCGACGCTGTTTTCAACGGACAGAGTGGAAGAGGTAAAGGGGAATATTGCGAAGGCTGCTGTAGAGATTGCCAAACAATACAACATGAGTTTTCCGTCACTGGCCGATTTGGGGATGGATATGGGAATTGATCGCCTTGGAAATCCTTATCTGATTGAAGTGAACGTGAGAGATCAGCGGTATTCGTTCTTCAAGGCAGGTTCCATTGACATGTTCAAACAAACCTATCGTCGTCCCCTGGAATTCGGAAAAAGTTTTTTCGTATAACCCTTTGAATCCAATTTTTGCGCAAAATGGTGAGACCGCCCGGCTGTCGGCAAACACGCTACATCCTGTCAGTCAATCAAAACGATGCAGAAGATAAGCGTCGGGCGGGACTTCTTCAAGAGTTACCAGTCCATCCATTCACCGTCTTGCGGAATCACAACTTGATCCATCAGGTTTCTTTGATGCAAGGCAACCACTTCTGACGGAAGAGATTGGCAGTTCAGACTTCCATGATGAAAGGATTTCGGGACATATGCTTGATCAGACGGATCTGGAGATATTGCGGCTTCTTGCAGAAGATTCGAGGCTGCAATGGAAGACAATTGGGGAAAGGGTACATTTGACCGGACAAGCGGTTGCTGCCCGCATTCGCAAAATGGAGGATTTGGGAATTTAGTACAATGAATGAAAAAACCCTCTTTTCCAAGGTAACGCCAGGAAAAAAGGGTTTTATGTTTCATCTTTCAATTAGAGTTACGGATCATTATTCAATCCCCCGGACATGGCGGTATAAAACGGCCAGGATTGATTTGCGGGTAAGGATTCCGACAAACAGGCCGTTATCGTCCTCAACGCAGATGAAAGGATTGTTTATGGAAAGCTCCAATGCACGCAAAAAATGATCTGTTTGTTTGATCCGAGGGATTTTGTTGTTCATGGCATCTTCCACTTTGTGCTGATCCAGTTTTTCATATTCGATGCGTTCCACTCCGAGAATCGATTCCAAAATTAACGTTTTACTGATTAAACCGTGAATCCGATAATCCATATCAAGAACCGGAATGGCGGAGTACCCCGATTTTATCAGAACCAGCAAAGCGTGTTCCAAAGAGTTGCCCAATTGCACATGGGCTACTTTGGACGCCGGGATAATCATATCCGTTATATCAGCCTGAGGAAGCTGATTTGGTTGTGGGTTTGTCAAAGCTACCACTTCCTTTCAAAAACTTCCTTTCTTACGCCTGATATGACTGCATAACAGGCTTTTCCTGCACTTTTGGTTTCGGCTTTATCCAATACGAGCCAGTTGTGCTGTTGTATATGATGACGCTAAGAGGCGCCGTGACAACAAACATGGCAGAGATGATCATGGGAACGTCCCAGAAGCGGACATGGTATATCACATAGCTTTCCAACAAATATAAGATCAACGGATGCGCCATGTAGATGGCCATGTTGTGCTTCGCCATCCGTGCCAGCCAGCCGCCAAGGGTGTGCAATCTGCCCAGGTAGGACATGATTGGATAGAAAGCAAACAGGAAACTGGTCGTGTAAATCATATAGAGCGGCGTGAAAATATTCAGCCCTTCCAAATAACTCATTTTTCCAGCCGCATACAGACCAACCAAACCTGAAGTGGACATTACAAAAACGAGCCAGCTGTAGGGGGCCAGGCGTTTCATCCATATTCTCCATTGGTCTGTGTGAAGTCCTGCGTAAGCTCCCAGAATAAAATAAAAAACATACATATAAACATATAATTGGCTGTACACGTAGGTATGTTTCAAGAACGAGAGGACAACTGTTGCACCCCAATCGATTCTGTCTGCAATTGGCGTAGTAAAGAAATACTGGTACAAAGCATACAGAATCATTTGGGCAAGCCCGATCATGACAACGTGCTTCAGCCGTAAATGTTTTTCGATCAACTGCTTCGTAAACATGAACAATACCGTTACCTGCAAATATAACGGAATGTAGTAGAGATGATAAAAAGAACTACCGGTAAACAGGCTTGTCAGGTATTCCTTTGGCAAAATGCTCGCATCCGCAGCATGGAATTTGATGTAGGTATAAATCGCGGTCCAAATCATGTATGGAAGGATGATATTGAACCAGCGTTTCCGCCAGAACATGCTCCAATCCACATCTCTGTGCTTATACCAATAAAAGAGCAGCATGCCTGTCCCAAAAATAAAAACCGAGCGACCAAATCTGAGTAAGATAATGGACATCGCCTCTATGTCATAATTCCAAGCAAATTCCGTCTGTGCGTCTACGAAAAAACCTAATATATGGATCAAAAGAATCGAAAGCGCTCCAAAAACGAAGAAGGCATTCAGATCCTGAAACGATCCTCTTCGGTTTCTCTCCATGATGTTTTATTCCTCCCGGTACTCGCTAGAACATTCATACGATGACTTGCGTTATTCTGATTTGCCAAGCTGCCAACTTTCTTCGGTCATTTCTCTAGCGGTATAAGCAAACAAGCCTAGTTTCTCTTGGAGATGGAAACGCGCTTTTTCTACCTGATTCCAATCAATCTGAAACGGAACTTGTTTGGCATGATTACTCCGGCTGAAGGTTTCCCACAAGGAATTTTTCACCTCTTGAACCGTCACTTCACGACCCGCCAACTCGGTAATACTGCCAATTGTAGAGGCATCAATCGATGGTATCGGTTTATTTGTTTCCATCTCATGAAGCCCAGCTTCCTGATAGAAGCGCTCCATCAGCTCACCTCTGGCCATTCCTCCACCTTCAATATTGATGCAAAGCTGCAGAATGGAACCATGCCGGGTTCGACGCTGGGCCATGCCTCCGATCTTTTTGCCGTTAATGGCAAAGTCGTAATCACCGGCGCAATAAGAGCCTATAACTTCACCAAACTCTATTGTACCATATGGTTGCAATCCTTCTTGTAACATCGTTGCTGCCAATTGAAAAAAGTCGTCTATGGAGATATTCAGGTTTGGCAGAAGAATGGCGATGTTTAGCACCCCCGCATCAAGCGGGACGCAGGCTCCGCCCGATGAACGCAATAAAGCGCCGTACCCTTCCCGAGCACACATACGCAGCGCTGACTCCAAACAAGGCAGCTTCGCATCGCGTCTGCCCAAGTACAATGCGCGTTCATAAATCCACAAATGAACAATCGGGAGTGCACCTGTCAGAGCCATATTGTTAGCGAATGCTTCATCAATGGCAATCGGAAGCACCGGAGAATCCGTATGCGTTCCCGAATCCATCCAAAGAACCTCGGAAAATGATGAAAAGATAGGCAATTTGCTAGCTCCCTCTCCTAAAAAGTTTGGGCCCGGCCCGGCAGTCAGCCAAAGTAGGGTTTCCCGCGGCCAAAAGACGGTTCCCATTATACACGTCAAATGTTACAAATTGCAAACTTTTATACGCTCGGAAGGAAATGAAAAACCCGGAAAAGCCTCCGGGTTTTTTGAACTCGTAACGGAAAGAAAGTAGTTTGTTCTTTTAGTTTGGCAAAGCCTTAAAGGTGAAGTTATCGAAGAAAGTGGCTTTTTCCGGCAAGTTAACGGTTGCTTCACGTTTGAGATACAGACCTACTTTTGTCGGCTGATTCAAGAGATCCTTTTGTTCAAAGACGAAGCTACCGTTGAGCGAAACAGAAAGAGTACCGCCTTCTACAGTCACTTTCAGTATGTTCGTTGTCTGGAGCTTATAGGAGATTTGAGCCAGGATTTTTACATCGTCTTTTTCAGCATCCGGAACAGAAGCGACCGTCAGTTTGCCTTTTTCCACATAAACGACTTTGACGCCAGCGTCCTTGTCATCGAAATAAAGTCCGCCCAAACCATCTGTTCCGCGGGCGATCACATCGACCCCTATTTCGTAATGCTTGGCTTCTTCAGCCTTGTTCCAATTGAGCGGCAGAAGGTAATGGTCCAAATCCCGGCCAGGGCTGTAGGCCGTAACCGCTTTGTTCACAATTCCCCATGTGCCTGATGCATCGTTCTCTTTCCAGTTGTCCAAATTGGAATCGGAAAACGTATCGGTGATGCTGGTCGCTTGAGGCGGAGTTGGCGGTTTCGGGTTTGACGATGGCGGGAAGACAATTTTTACTTCATCCAATTTGGCCCGGTATAACAGGGAAGCGGCTTCTGCCCGGGTGATCGGCGACTGCGGCCGGAATGTTCTGTCGTTGAAGCCTTTGATCAAATCATTTTGCAAAGCGAGAGCAATATAAGGGCGGAGCGCCTTGGAAATTTCAACTTCATCTTTCATACTATCCAACAAGGAAAGATTAGGAGTTTGTGTGCGGTCATAGCCCATCAAGCGGACGAGCGCCACAGCAATATCTTCCCGTACGGCATATTCATCCGGCTTGTAAAGATAGATAGAACCAGCCTTGTATCCTGTCAGATACGATTTGGCAAGTTCGACATAATAGAAGGCCCAATGCCGCTTGCTGACATCGATGAATGTTTGCTTGACGTGCTCAGATTGGTCAATCTTGATGTCTGCTGCGGCAATCATGATTTTGGCGAATTCGGCACGAGAAATCTTGGCATCAGGGCGAAAAGTGCCGTCTTTGTAACCGGAAATAATTCCCTTCTCCGCCATATCCATGATGGCTTCATATGCCCAATGGCTCCTGGGCACGTCGGAAAAACGCTGAGAAGCATGGGCGAAGGGCAGCAAGCTAAAGAAAAGGGCTGCCGTCAACAGAAAAGAAATCAGCTTTTTCATATAACCCTCCTTCAAAATTGGCAAGATTTAGCTGTGATTTTTAGACGGTGGAAATAACAGGAAGGTTGCAGGCGGCCAAGCCAAAAACAAAAAAATAAGACAGCAGTAGGGTCAAGAACTGCTGTCCGGAGAACTGAAGATTGGGGGGCTTAAGTCGAGTGGGGTGCTGCTTATTTGCATCGGTTGCAGGAGGAAGACGATTCTCGGTGGGGCGGGTAAGGTACGGGTGGATATGGTATGGGCGGAGAAGGTGGAAATGGTGGAAAAGGCAGAGAAGGCGGGAATGGTGGAAAGGGCGGATAAGGAGGAAATACGGGTGGTACCGGGAATGGAACGATGATTACCCTTCGGCGCCGAAAGCGGAAATATGGATCACGTACATACGGATTATTCGCAATTAACCAATTAAGCGGGATCTTAAATCGCCGGGAAATGGAATAAAGGCTTTCCCCACGTCCAGCCAGGTATTGGTACATGCAAATGCCTCCTTTCTTCGTTGTATAGACTACTGTATGCTTCGGCTGGGACATGCGGCAGGACGATTGCCCACTATCCCGCGAAATGTGCGAATGACGTTTTCTTTACAAAAGAAGAAAAATATATACTATTCCGAATATTCTCTGATACGATATTTACGAAGAAGTATCGTGAGGAGGAGTAGGTGATGGATGGAAAGATGTTGAGGCAAAAATGGGAATCACACCCCATATTACAAACTTTGACAGAAGACCAGCGAGAGCAACTGCTTGCCGCAGGGGAGTATCTGCAAGTGCCTGCCGGCAGTGTCCTGATCCATGAGGGACTGACAGATACCGATCTGTTTTTGCTGATCGAAGGGATGGGAAAAAACACTTTTACAAGCGAGGAAGGAGAAGAGATAACCGTTTTGTTTTACCATCCAGGTGATCTGATTGGTTTGGTTTCGGCCATTTCTCACAGACGGTCCAGGTTTTCGATTCAAACGGTTGTCGATTCCATGCTGTTTCGAATTCCTCATCTTTTTTTTGAAAATCTGCTCCAGGAGAACTATCCTTTCGCGGACAAAGTGATGCGCATTATTAGCCAGAGGTTCGACACGCTTTATCAAGAAATTCAGCAGGAGCATTCCATCCACACCGCCGGAATTGATATTCAGCCGTACCGCAAGAAACTGGGACAAATCATGTCGTCTCCCGTCATTACTGCTGATCTTGATGAACCTATCACCGAATTGGCAAAGAAAATGCACGATTTCCGCATCTCTTCCCTTCTCATCACGGATGAACAAAAACAGCTGCAAGGGATTGTCACGCGGGAAGATATCATCCGGATTGTTGCCTGCGATCCGGCCCGCCTTTATTCCTCGCAGGCGAAAGATGTCATGACTGCAAAGGTAATCACCTTGCAGCCGGAAGCATTCTATTATGAAGCGCTGCTGTTGATGGCCAAACATAAGATTCAACACATTCCCATCGTCACCGGCAGTAATCAATTAGAAGGAATCATCACCATGCGCAACCTGACGGAAGCGAGAGGCGGCACGATTCTTACCGTCGTGGATGAACTGGAATCGCAGACTTCGGTGGAAGGTTTGAATAAAGGAAGGAAGCAAATTTATCAAATTCTTGATTCCATGGTAAAAGAAAACGCGACGGCTCACGAAATGTGCAGCTTAATCACTGAGTTGAACGATCGGCTGGTACGCAAAATCATCTGTTTCAGTGAACAAGCAATGCGCGAGGAAGGATTCGGTGATCCGCCTGTTGAGTACTGCTGGCTCGCGATGGGCAGCGAAGGAAGGCGGGAACAGACACTTAGCACCGATCAGGACAACGCGATCATCTATCGGGATGTGGAGGATTCCAAACAGAGAGAGACCGATGTCTATTTCGCCCGTCTTGCCGAGAAAATCGTCGCGGGACTTGAGCAATGCGGTTTTCCAAGATGCTCGGGAAATGTAATGGCAACCAATCCGAGATGGCGTTACAGCGTCTCTGGCTGGAAGCGGGCCATTCATCACTGGCTGGACTCTCTTGAGGGAAATGAGCTGAGAAATTTTACGATCTTTTTGGATTTCCGGCCCGTCTACGGGCATTTTACTCTGGCCGAAGAGGTACGAAGTTATTTGTTTCATTTATGCCGGCAGGATCGTTTCCTTTTGCACCGTTTGGCAGAAGATGATGCAGAACATCAAGTCCCGTTGGGGGTGTTTGGCCGAATTTTGACGGAGCGGAGCAAGTCGCATCAAGACGAGATCAACATCAAGCACGGCGGCGTGATGCATATTGTGAATGCGATGAGAATCTTTTCGCTGCGTGAGGGGATACAGGCTGTCTCCACTTTGGACCGATTGAATGCGCTGGCCGAAAAAGAGCTGTTTTCGCAGGATGACGTCCGAAACATCCATGAAGCGTTCAATTTCCTGATGGTCTTGCGGATCAGGCAAAATCTGCAGCAGATTCAGCAGGGGAAGGAAGCAAGCAACTATCTTTGTGTCAAGGATGTAAACAAACGGGAGTATATTCGCTTAAAAAAATCCTTGTCCACAGCCAAGTGGTTGCAGCAATTAGTTGCGTATCGATTGCAAGTGGGAGGGAGGCTATGATTCGTCGTCTCGCCAGATGGGTCGAACACCAGTTTTTTCAACCGAAAGGAAAGCCTGCCTGCGATGCTGAACTGTTGGCTGAGATCCGGGGGCATTTGGAGCGGAGTCGTGCTGTCAAGTTACCGTCTGAGTATCCACTAAAGGAGATGAAATTCGTTGTTTTTGATACGGAAACCACCGGATTTCACCCTTATGCAGGTGATGAATTGCTTTCTATCGGAGCCGTCGTCGTACAAAACGGCGAAGTGCTGGAAGAGGCAACATTTCATGAGTGGATCAATCCCCAACGGCCGGTTCCAAAGGAGATTCAAGAACTCTTATCGATCACGGAGGATTGTCTTGCAGAAGCACCTTCTGCCCTGGAGGCGATCAATCGGTTCCTTCAGTTTGCCGGCTCTGCTTGCCTGGTGGCACATAACCTGGATTTCGATCTGCACTTTCTAAACCGGCAGCTAAAAACCTGCTGCAAACAGAAAATTCCCAACCATTCCATTGATACTTTTACACTTGCTTATCATTTATACCCCACGCTGGGTTCGCACACTCTAGACAGCTTGCTGGATGTGCTAGGCATACCGCTTTTGAGAAGGCACCACGCCCTTGATGACGCGCTGATGACTGCCCAATTGTTTGTCCAACTGTTAAAAGCGGCGGAAGAGAGAGGGATTCATTCACTTTACGGATTGGAATACTACATATACCGGCATGCTTCGCAAGGCTTCCTTTGATAGAAGACAACTTTTATTACTGCAAACCATTTTGTTTACCCTAATTGTAAAAATCCTGTTGTAATTTATTTCGTTTTGCCGATTCGTCTATGATATAATGTCATGATGTGTAGATAAATCGATCAACTAGATGAGGTGATAAAATGACGGATAAAAAAGAGGGAGCGGACTTAAAATCCGTAAAACCCGAAAAAGATTTTAGCCAGTATTTCCAACCGCCTTCTTTGAAAGAAGCAAAAAAGCGCGGCAAAGAAGAGGTCGTGGTGCTCAGCTTCTCTGATGATCCAACGATCAATCAGGCGGTGCAAGAAATCCGCGAGATTACCGAAGGCAAACAACTGAAATTTTTGCTTCGTACCTACGGCTGCCAAATGAATGAACACGACAGCGAAACGATTGCCGGGATATTGACTCAGTTGGGTTATGAGCCGACGGAAGATGAAGAAGAAGCGGATGTTGTTCTGTTCAACACCTGTGCGATCCGGGAAAATGCGGAGGACAAGGTGTTTGGCGAATTGGGGCACATGAAGCGGGTGAAGCGCAACAACCCAAACCTGATCCTTGGGGTTTGCGGCTGTATGTCGCAGGAGGAAAGCGTCGTCAACAAAATCCTCAAGAGCTACCCGCATGTTGACTTGATCTTCGGCACTCACAACATCCACCGCTTACCAGTATTATTAAGAGATGCGATGTATTCCAAAGAGATGGTGATCGAGGTCTGGTCCAAGGAAGGCGACATCATCGAAAACATGCCGAAAATCCGGGAAGGCAACATCAAAGCATGGGTAAACATCATGTACGGCTGTGACAAATTCTGCACGTACTGTATCGTTCCGTATACCCGTGGCAAAGAACGCAGCCGCCGTCCGGAGGATGTAATTGCCGAGGTGCGCGATTTGGCTCGCCAAGGATTCAAAGAGATCATGCTGCTCGGACAAAACGTCAACGCCTACGGAAAAGATTTTACTGATATTAAGTACGGGTTCGGCGATTTAATGGATGAAATCCGCAAAATTGATATTCCCCGAGTCCGCTTCACCACCAGCCATCCGCGTGACTTCGACGATCATTTGATTGAAGTCCTGGCGAAAGGCGGCAACCTGGTCGAATATATTCATTTGCCTGTCCAATCCGGCAGCACGGAAGTTCTGAAAATGATGGCGCGCAAATATACCCGCGAGCAATATCTGGAACTTGTTAAAAAGATTAAAGCAGCCATTCCGAATGTGAGCTTGAGTACCGATATTATCGTCGGGTTCCCAGGCGAGACAGAAGAACAATTCCAGGAAACGCTCTCGCTCGTGGAAGAGGTTGGCTATGATTTTGCTTATACGTTCATCTATTCCGCACGGGAAGGCACTCCAGCCGCCGGAATGGCAGATACTGTCCCGGAAGATGTGAAGAAAGACCGTTTGCATCGTTTGATGGAAGTGCAAAATCGCATTAGCTTAGAGAAAAACCTGAAGCTTCAAGGGCAAGTGATGGAGGTATTGGTGGAAGGCGAGAGCAAAACCAATCCGGACATCTTGTCTGGCCGTACCCGCACGAACAAGCTTGTACACTTTGCCGGCGACAAATCGTTGATCGGTCAATTTGTGCAAGTACGTATTGTTGAAGCAAAAACATGGACATTGCATGGCGAGGTCGTTACTAAGGTAGAGGTGTAATAGAGATGACGGAATCCACTCCATTCATTACAGACAAGGAAATCCTTGAAAAAGCGCGTGACCTGGCGCATTTGATTGCCAAGTCCAAAGAAGTTGATTTTTATAAGCGTGCCGAACATCAAATCAAACACAACGAACGCGTGCAAGAATTGATTCATGAAATCAAGCAGAAACAAAAACAGATGGTCATGTTCGAATCTATGAATAAGCCGGAAGTGGCGAAAAAACTGGAAGAAGAATTTAACCAGCTGCAGGATGAGTTGGACAGCATTCCAATCGTGGCAGAGTTCAAGCAGTCCCAACTGGATGTGAATGATTTGCTGCAAATGGTTACCCATGTCATCACCAACACCGTGTCTGAACGAATTATTCTTGATACCGGCGGAGATCCGCTAAGCGGGGAAACAGGCGGCGGTCCGGAAAAGCATCATCATGGCTGCGGCTGCAGCTAAAATGTACCCGGCACAGCTTTCGGTTCTGCTGGGGGGGAAATAAGAAACTAGGCACAAGCTAATCTTGCACCCTAGACGAATACCCTGCATACAAATGTACAGAAACGTTGTATGGAGGAGGTAAAGAAAATGTCGGGTACAGATAGAGATCTGCAGTGCCGGTTACTCATTGCGAAAGCTGTAGTTGGCAAGGGACATAATTTCTCGCAGAGAACATATACCGTTAAGCCGTCACATACTCCTTCGACGATCCTCGGTTGCTGGATTATTAACAACAGTTTCCAAGCAGAGAAAGTCGGAGATGCGATTGAAATTACAGGCAAATTTGATGTGAACCTGTGGTACTCTTTCGCGGACAATACGCAGACAGAAGTTAAAAAAGACACAGTCTCTTATGTTGAGAAAGTCCCACTTTCCTACTATGACCCTAACACCCGTGGCGATTTGGAAATCTATGCTACCGCGGTGGAACAACCGAAATGCATCAAGGCGGAAATCAAAGACGGCTTGGTCGTTGTTCGGGTTGAGAAGGAGTATGCGGTTGAAGTAATTGGCGAAACCAAGGTGTGTGTTGTCGTGAGCAACAGTTGTGAGGACAAAGACTTCGATTTTAACGGAGACTTTAGCGATAGCAACGGCGGATTTGACGACGACGATTTCGATGACTTGCTGGATGATTTGGATTAAGAGAGGATCAGGTTTCCTCTCTTTTTTCTTTTTTTCGGGCCACAAAATGGAAGGGAGTGCCCTCTTGTTTCAACAGAGCATAGGCTATAAAAAACCTGTGAGGAGGGGATGCGACAATGCTAATTTCACAAGAAACAGCGATGATTTGTCGTGATTCCCGGCGAATGCAAGCGATTCTTCGCTTACATGGAATTTCTACGGGCATGTATTCTCCACTAGCAAATGTAGGCACCGGCGCTATTGAAAATGAATCCTACTTGCGAAAATATTGGGTACACCTTTATGAACACCATCTGCTTGGTTTGACACGCGTGGAAGGAACAGGAGTTTTGCTGCATCAGCATGTTGCCAGTCAGGAACGGCTGCCGTTTGAAGAGGTTGCGTATCTTCCGGACGATTTGGAGCAGAAACGGGTTGTCGATTTGGCGATCAGAAGCATCTATGCCTTGGGAATCAATTACGGCTCTGTTTTAATCGGGGTAAATTCTCCGTCGCGAATTCACGTCATGGAAGTGAATCAGGAAGCCTGCTCGACCGGGGCTTTATCCGGATTGGTTCAAAAGATGATGGATGAGATTCATGCGGAAGAAAAGCGAATGGCCGATCATACTTTACAGGTGATGCTGGGAGCTGATCCGGAATTTGCGTTGCGCGATACAGACGGAAAGATGGGAATTGCCTCCCGCTATCTGGAAAAACAAGGGTTTGTCGGTTACGATGCTGTCCGGCTGCGGGGGCAATTGATGATGGACCAGCACCCGCTCGTTGAGTTGCGGCCGGAACCTTCCCATAACCCGCGAGAAGTTTTTCGCCACATATTACAAGCTATGAGAATCGGGTTGAAAAAAATACCTGATTCCTTCGAATGGTTGGCCGGCGGGATGCCTTTTTCCGGTTATCCCATTGGCGGGCACATTCATTTCAGCGGAGTGAAGCTGTCTTTTGAACTCTTGCGTACTCTCGATTCGTATCTGACGCTTCCGCTGTCGCTGGTAGAAGATGAGGGATGCAGAAAGAGAAGGCCGCGTTATGGCTTTCTCGGCGATTTTCGCGAACAGCCGCATGGCGGATTCGAGTATCGCACGCTGCCAAGTTGGCTGATTTCACCGCTTGTCACCCAGGGGGTATTGGCGCTCGCAAAACTGGTGGCAACCCACCATGCAACATTAAAAGAGCGTCCTCTCGCTGATTGGCGGACGCAAAAAGCGTATTATCTGGGAGACAAGGAGAAACTGCGTCCGATTGTAGCACGATTGTGGGCAGAACTGGAAGGCTTGCCTCTTTATCAGAACTACCGGATTGAGTTGGATGCTTTTTATCGTTATGTGATGACGCAAGATACCTGGACGCACGATCAGGACATCCGGATAGCCTGGGGGTTGATCCGCCGCGAGAGAAAAATGGGCTCACCCGACGTGCAGGCTCAACAACCACCGAGAAGCATGGTATAATGTAAGTCGAGAAAATGCCTAGTAGGTGAAATAGTTAAGATGGCACAATATACCCCGATGATTCAACAGTATCTGGCGATCAAGCAAGATTACCCAGATACGTTTTTGTTTTTTCGCTTGGGCGATTTTTATGAACTTTTCTTTGAAGATGCGATTCTTGCCTCACGCGAACTAGAGATAACCTTAACCGGGCGGGACGGTGGAGCGGAAGAACGCATTCCGATGTGTGGAGTTCCCCACCATTCTGCCGAATCTTATATTGCCGAGCTTTTGAAAAAAGGGTACAAGGTGGCTGTCTGCGAGCAGGTGGAGAACCCGAAAGACGCCAAAGGTGTGGTAAAACGGGAAGTCACCCGGGTAATTACGCCGGGAACGATGATGGAAGGCAGCTGGCTTCTTGACAAAGAGAACAATTACCTCGTAAGTATTGCAGAAGCGCTCGGAAAAGAGGCGGTGGCTGCTTGCGATATGAGTACGGGGGAAATGTACGTTACTTCATTTCTAACCATCGGTTCCTACGCTCTGGATGAGGCGATGCAATACCGGCCGCGAGAACTGCTCCTTTGCGGGCCAACTCAGGAACGGTATAAACCGGATATAACCGTAACATGCCTGCAGACGGATGAGATTGACCCAGAATTGGTGGACGGACAGTATGGGGCACAAGCCAGTCGTTTGGATGCGGCAATGCGGCTTGCGGTCGCTTCCCTTCTGTATTACATGGGAGCAACCCAGAAGCGAGGGCTTCTTCATCTGCGGATTTTGAAACAGTATGAAGCGAATGAGTATCTGCAAATGGATGCCTATTCCCGGCGCAATCTGGAATTGGTGGAAACCATCCGCGATAAAAGCAAAAAAGGCTCGCTCCTCTGGCTGTTGGACCGTACCGAAACGGCCATGGGAGGCCGAATGCTCCGCCGCTGGATCGAGCGTCCGCTGCTGAATCAAAACGAGATTGAACGGCGTTTGCAAGCTGTTGAGTATTTAAAAGATGACCTTCTGCTTCGCGCCGACCTAAGAAGCTGTCTGGATGACATCTACGATCTGGAGCGGTTGGCGGGACGTGTCGCATACGGAAATGCCAATGCCCGCGATCTGGTGCAGTTAAGGCATTCACTTGCTGCCATTCCCCACCTTAAACAACTGCTGGTTGCTAGCGGTTCGCCTGTTCTCCAGGAGATTGCCGAGGGGATGGACAGCTGCTCGGATGTGGCTGATTTTCTCTTGCAATCGCTTGTGGACGATCCGCCAATCTCCGTTCGCGAGGGCGGCTTGATTCGTCCGGGCTACGATGAATATCTGGACAAGCTGATGACGGCAAGCCGCGAAGGAAAGAACTGGATTGCACAGTTGGAACAGACAGAGCGGGAGAGTACAGGAATCCGTTCGCTGAAGGTGGGCTTCAATAAGGTGTTTGGCTACTACATCGAGGTGTCGAGAGCCAACCTGTCTCTCGTTCCGAAAGACCGCTATGAGCGAAAGCAGACCCTTGCCAATGCGGAGCGCTTCATCACACCGGAACTGAAAGAAAAAGAAGCGCTGATTCTGGAAGCGGAAGAGAAAATGGTGGAGTTGGAGTATCAACTGTTCACCGAGATCCGCAAACAGGTAGCCGGCCATATCCCGCGGCTTCAGGCGCTGGCTGAGCGGGTTGCCGCTGTGGACGTTCTGCAGTCGTTTGCGACGGTAAGCGAAGAAAGGGGATTTGTTCGACCTGAGCTTGTAGAGACCGGCGAACTGGTTGTGGAAGCAGGGCGGCATGCCGTGGTAGAAGCGGTGCTGGAACATGAAAAATACGTGTCTAACGATGTCCGGCTTGATATGGTGGACCGTCAAATCCTGTTGATCACCGGCCCCAACATGGCAGGAAAAAGTACGTACATGCGTCAAATTGCCTTAATTGCGGTTATGGCGCAGATCGGATGTTTTGTTCCGGCGAAGCGCGCGCGGCTTTCTCTTATTGATCAGATTTTCACGCGGATCGGGGCGGCAGACGATTTGGTCGGCGGTCATAGTACGTTTATGGTAGAAATGCTTGAGACGAAGAATGCGCTTGTCAAAGCTACGGCGAGAAGCTTGATTTTACTCGATGAAATTGGCCGGGGGACCTCGACATACGATGGAATGGCCTTGGCTCAAGCAGTTATCGAATATATCCACGATCATATTGGAGCCAAGACGCTTTTTTCCACCCATTATCATGAGTTGACCCAATTGGAAGATACACTGCCGCGTGTGGTGAATGTGAATGCCCGCTGTGAAGAACGTAACGGCAAGCTGTTGTTCCTGCACAAGATTGAGCCGGGACGAGCGGACAGAAGCTACGGCATCCATGTAGCGGAACTGGCGGAAATGCCGTCTATGGTAATAGAGCGTGCCCGCAAGATTCTGGAAGGATTGGAGGCGAATAAAAGCCGTCAAGACGTGGAACAGCTTTCGTTCGAATCGCTGTTTCGGGAACCGGCGGCAGCAAAAGCGCCTTCGTCCGCCGACGCAGCAGCCATCCATCCGGGTGAACAGCGAATATTGGAGCAATTGCGCTCGCTCAATCTGAATGACACGACGCCTCTGCAAGCCCTGATTACCTTGTCAGAGTGGAAGCGGCAACTGGATGAAAAATAGAGCTCATGAGGAGAGGGGAGGGGGCCGATGGGATAAATCCAGGTTTTAGATGAGCAGTTAAGCAATATGATCGCGGCGGGAGAAGTGGTAGAGAGACCTGCCTCTGTGGTGAAGGAACTGGTAGAAAATTCGATTGACGCAGGTGCTACCAAGGTTGAGGTACATATCGAGGAAGGCGGAATCCAACTGATTCGCGTCGTCGATGACGGAGAAGGAATGGAACGGGAGGACTGTTTGACCGCTTTTGAACGTCATGCCACCAGCAAAATTCGCACGGCTCGCGACCTGTTCCAGATCCGTACGCTTGGCTTTCGCGGGGAAGCCCTGCCCAGTATCGCTTCCGTAGCACGTGTGGAGTTGCTAAGCAGCCAATCAAGCGGAGAAGTGGGAACGAAGCTTCTGGTTGAAGGGAATCAGGTGAAACGGGTGGAGGATGCTGCCTTGGTAAAGGGCACGCAAGTTATCGTCCGTGATCTGTTTTACAACACACCGGCACGGCTCAAATATATGAAGTCAATCTCTACGGAAGTGGGTCACGTCTCTGATTATATGAACCGCTTGGCGTTAACCCATCCTGACATCGCCTTCACCTTGACGCATAACGGCAAAGTGCTGTTGCAGACATCGGGAGACGGGAAGCTCTTGCATGTGATGGCTGCCATCTACGGTGTGCAAATGGCGAAAATGCTTTTGCCAATTGAAGGCGAATCCCTTGATTTCAAATGGCGCGGCTTCTTGTCCAAGACAGAAGTGACACGCTCCAACCGTTCCTATATCACCACTCTGGTCAATTCCCGCTACATTCGCAGCAATGCCTTGACTGGTGCGATCATGAGAGGGTATCATACTTTATTGCCAATCGGGCGTTATCCGGTTGTTATCCTTGACATCGAAATGGACCCGACGCTTGTGGATGTCAACGTCCATCCGTCCAAACTGGAAGTCCGTTTCAGCAAAGAACAGGAGCTTTGCCAACAAATTGAGCAGTCGGTTCAGTCTACCTTGCGCAAGGGATTACATATAATCAAGCCGCTTGCGATGGAGAAAAAAGCGAAGATTGTAACACAGCAGCCTGTTCAGCCGCAGTTTGATCTTTCTTTATCGCCTGCTGCTGAATCGTTCAAGCTTGAGCCGCCAGCGCCGCCCCAACTAGATTTGATTCCGCCTTCTGTCGCTTTGTCGGTGCGCGAGCCGTCTCCTGCTGCTTATGAATCGCCGCAGAAGCAGCCAGGAGTTGACCGGTTTTTCGCTATACCAAAAGAGGCGGCAAGCACACAGGTGCCAAGCGTAGGTGAGCAACTCGTCAACGAGGAAGAGGCGGATAGACCCGAAGGCCGTGGTTCAGCCGTTCCGCCGCTTTATCCGGTCGGACAAGTGCACGGCACGTATATCGTCGCGCAAAACGACGAGGGCATGTACCTGATTGACCAGCATGCGGCACAGGAGCGAATCTTTTACGAGTATTTCATGGAAAAGCTGGCAACTGAGACAACGGTCAGTCAAATTCTCTTGTTTCCACACACAATTGAATGCACGGCGGCAGAAGAAGAGAAGCTGAAAAAGCGGCTTCCCTTGTTATCATCACTTGGACTTGAGCTGGAGTGGTTCGGCAGCCGGACATTTGTGGCAAGAGCACATCCGGAATGGTTTCCGGAAGGGGCTGAGCTGGAAGTTATAGACGAATTGGTTCAATATATCATTGGGCTGACGGAAAAAGAAACGGTTGATATCAGGCCGATCAGGGAAAAGGCAGCCATCATGATGTCGTGCAAAGCGTCGATTAAAGCGAACCGTTTCCTCACAACCAAAGAAATGGAAGTATTGCTTGAACAGCTTCGGACGACGACAAGTCCGTTCACTTGTCCGCATGGAAGACCGATTATCATTCATTTTTCCAGCTATGATTTAGAAAAAATGTTTAAGCGAGTGATGTAGGTTGATCGTAACAACAGGACTTAAGCCCAGCCCGGCGACGAGAGAGCACGCGAAAGAGCTGGCGGAACGGTTTCAACTGCCGCTGATTGAACGCCGGGAATATTCGCTTGCTTTTCTTCGGAGGAAGCATCAAACAGACGGGATCATTGTCGTCTCGGCGAAAGGGGCAAGAATTGAGCGCAAAGAAGGTCAGCCGTTCTTTTTTCATCCGAATACCGCCGCTTTTCGTATAAAACGGCTGGAGCGCGGCGATACTGATACTATGCTCTCTGCTTGCCAAATAAAGCCAGGCGACGCCGTCCTTGATGCGACACTGGGGCTTGGTTCCGATGCGATCGTGTTTTCTTATGCGGTCGGGCCAACCGGCCGAATAGTCGGGATAGAGTCGGAAAAAACGGTTGCCTGTATCGTAGCAGACGGGCTTGCGCATTGGCAGGGATCGGCTCCGTTGCAAGAGGCGATGAGGCGGATTGAAGTGGTTATGGGAGATCATCTTGAGATACTGAAAGAACTGCCTGACCGTTCGTTTGATGTGATCTATTTTGATCCCATGTTTGAAACGACAGTGGAAGAATCAAGCGGGATTTCGGGCCTGAGAGGATTTGCCAATTACTCTCCGCTTATTTCGGAAGGAGTGAATCAGGCCCTTCGCGTAGCCAGGCGACGCGTAGTCTTAAAGGAAGGCAAAGCAGGCAAGCTTTATGAACGATTTGGTTTCACACCGTTTCGAAACAGGGAGCATCACGTCGTATATAGCTATAGAGACGTATAGGAGGGAGTGACTTGGCGGAATCAAAAGAAAAACTGGTTGTCATTGTGGGGCCGACAGCGGTTGGGAAAACGGCGCTGAGTCTAGAGCTGGCACAAGCGTTTAACGGAGAAATCATTTCCGGAGATTCGATGCAGGTATACCGGTACATGGATATCGGCACCGCTAAGGCGACAAAAGAGGAACGAAGCCTCGTCCCACATTATCTGATTGATATTATTGATCCAGATCAGGATTACTCCGTTGCAATCTTCCAGGAGATGGCAACCGAGCTGATAACGGAGATTAATCAGCGTCAGCGCCTTCCGTTTATCGTGGGAGGAACTGGGCTATATATACAATCGGTGACACACAGTTTTCAGTTTTCCGAAGCCGAACAAGATTATGAACTGCGTGAACAACTGATGCGAATGGCGGAGTCGGAAGGCGTCGAAGCCTTGCATGAACGCTTGCGCATGATTGATCCGATAACCGCTGAAAGGCTGCATCCCAATGATGTGAAGCGAGTCATCCGGGCTATTGAGATTTATCAATTGACTGGGCAAACTATGGCGGATTTCCAGCATCGCGCACAGTATTCCCCTTACGATATCGTGATGATAGGCCTTACCATGGACCGGCAAAAGCTGTACGAACGGATTAATCAACGAGTCGACCTGATGATCGAAGCGGGATTGATTGAAGAAGTGAGATGGCTGTTAGATCAAGGCTATGATCCTTCGCTGAATTCCATGCAGGGGCTTGGCTACAAGGAAGTGGTTCCGTATTTATACGGAGAAATTACACAGGAGCAAGCGGTTCAGGAGATCAAGAAACGCACCCGGCATTTTGCCAAACGCCAGCTCTCGTGGTTTCGGCGCATCCCCGAGGTTCAGTGGTTCGATTTGACGAATCCGGACGAGCACAGCCGGATAAAAGAAACAATTCACCGAGCTTTGGCAGGAAAGTTTCACCAAATGCCGAATATATAAATTTACAAGTCCTTTTAGGGGGTATTTTCGAATGAAGCAATCGATCAACATCCAAGATACGTTCCTGAACCATCTACGCAAAGAAAACATTGCAGTCACCATCTATTTGGTGAATGGCTTTCAGCTAAGAGGCTATATCAAAGCTTTTGATAATTTTACCATTGTGATTGACAGTGAAGGAAAGCAGCAGCTTGTCTATAAACATGCCATCTCTACCTTCACACCGCAACGTCCGGTATCATTGATGCCGCAAGAGAACAATCAATAAACAGGAACGGTTGCTGGACATACGGCAAAAGAGGTGAACCACCGCTGAGGGGTTCACCTCTTTCATTATCTGGCATACGCTTCCTCAAACAATCGAAGATAGTCCGCAGCCGTAATATCCCGGCAGTTGCTGGGGGTAGAACCATTTTGATAAGACGCTTCCGCCAGTCTGGGGAAATCTTTCGGGTTGACGTATTCAAGACTTCTAAAACGGGGGATGCCGATTTCATCTGCCAACTCCTCTAACCCTTGCACCAATAAACGCGTCGCTTCCCGGTCGTAATGGGTGTCCTTCGCAAGTCCGCACACCCGCGCCACCCGTGCGTGTTTGGCGATATCCGCCTCCGTATTAAACGAAGTAACGACCGGCAGAAAGATGGAATTGGCCACACCGTGGGGTGTATCGTACAATCCTCCCAAAGCTTCCGCCATACAGTGTACTCCTGCCACATCCGCATGGGAGAAGGCTATTCCGGCAAAAAGCGAGCCTGCCATCATTTCGCGGCGGGCAGACAAATTTCCGCCCTCCTTCACAGCGATTTTTAGGTGATTCCAGATGCGTTCCATCGCAGAGAGTGCCAAAGCGTCCGAGATCGGATTCGCCAGCTTGCATGTAAAGGCTTCCATCGCGTGGACGAAAGCATCCATTCCGGTTGAGGCGGTAATGGAAGCCGGCAGGTTGACCGTCGTTAACGGATCAAGGATTGACAAGCGGGGAGCCAGCCTGATATCTTTTACAGTCATTTTGAAGGCGCGGGAAGTATCTGTGATGACAGCAGAGCGTGTCACTTCTGCGCCTGTCCCTGATGTCGTCGGAACAGCGATCAGGGGTGTTACTTCATGTTTTACCTTGCTTCTTCCTTCATAATCTTGGATTCGGCCGTCATGTGTATGCAGCAGTGCGATTGCTTTGGCGGAATCAATAACAGAACCTCCGCCGACTGCCAGGATCAGGTCTGCGCCGAATTCCCGGATGTGTCTTGCGCCTAATTCGCAGTCTGTATCTTTCGGATTGGGTGATACCCTATCGAAAATTTCTACGATGTACCCTGCCTCGCGCAATGCCTCGATGATGGGTTCCACGATTCCGGCCCGGATGATGCCCGGATCGGTTACGAGAAAGATTCTTCTTCCCAGGCCCATCTCTTCTATCCGCTCTGCCGTCTGTTGGATGGCACCATCTCCGAACACGATTTGCGTCGGCAATGAGAAACCGAAAGAAAGATTAAGCATGATGCCCAGCTCCTTTTCGGACAAGGGTATGGATGGCATTGACGAATCGTTCTACCTCGTCGTTTGTATTGTAAAGCGAAATGCCGACGCGAACCAAACCGCCTCTCTCTTCCAAGCCAAGCGATTCGACTACCCGCATTGCATAAAAATGGCCTCCCCAGACAAAGATTCCTTGCTCTCCCAACAGCCGGGCTGCTTCAGGTGATGATACGCCTTCAACCGTGAAGGAAACAGTAGGTGCCCGAAGACTGTCGCCAAAGGGCTGTCCATATACGGCAACCCCGTCGATCTCCCTTAACTTGAGATAAAGCGAGCGGGCCAATTGATCTTCATATGTATGGATTGCCGTCATTCCGCTCACGATTTGTTCTCTCAAACTGCTTCCATTTCCAAACGATGCGATGTATTCCACAGCTGCCCTGACACCTGCCAATGCGGCGAAATTAAGCGTTCCCGTTTCGATCCGGTAGGGAGCTTGCGATAGCTGCGGACGCAATTTGTCTGTCGGCAGTTGATCTAACAGTCCGGGACGCGTGTAGAGAATCCCGACATGCGGACCGTAAAATTTATATGCGGAACAAAGCAAAAAGTCAGGGTCTAAGGTATCGACATCAAGCGGGAAATGCGGAGCATAGTGGACAGCATCGACAATCAGCCAAGCTCCTGCGTCACGTGTCCATTCCCGGATCGTCACAAGGTCATTTACCGTTCCCAATGAATTGGAAGAATACCCGACTGCGGCCAGCCTGGTTCGAGGCGACAGCTTTTCTTTCCATTCCTTCATGTTAATCCGTCCGTCAGCGGTCATGGGGATGGAGTGAATGATCGCGCCTTTCTCCGCCAGAGCCAGCCACGGACCGCGGTTCGCCTCATGGTCAAGGTCAGTGATGATAATTTCGTCCCCTTCTTTGATAACACGCGATAAAGCGCGGCTTAGCGCAAAAGCAAGCGACGTCATGTTGGCCCCAAAAGAGATGCAGGCTGGTGAAGCAGCGCCAAGCAGGGCAGCCATCGCTTCCCGGGTCCGCTCAACAATCAAATCGGTTTCCTGACTGGTAACAAACGGGCCGTGAGCATTCGCGTTACTCGTTTCATAATAGCCGGAAATCGCTTGAATCACTTGCTTGGGAACTTGAGTCCCCCCCGGCCCGTCAAAATAGACAACTGGCTGGTTGGCCACTTCACGAGACAATGAAGGGAAATCTTTCCGGCGATTCACAACATCATACGTCATCTTTCACTCACATCCTTACGGGGAAAAATGTATATGCTTTTCATTCAAGATCGGAATCCTGCATCCTGTTTTCAATTATAACAAATTAATAAAAGTTTAGACTATTTATAAGAATCAAGCAGGTTTTGAGGGCATGTGAGTATACTTAGGTATGAGGTGAAGGAAGGTGAAGCCTTGTGAAGCAACCAACGAATGGCTCGGCTGAGACAGTGGTTGATACAACCAATCTTCCCAATCGGATACAGGTTGTTTTTCATCGGACAGAGAAACAAAAAGCGCCGGAAACCCTGGCAGAACGGGTACGGGCAACGGCAGGTGCCAGTTTGGTACAGGTTTTTGATGAATTGGAGAACATGATTGGCCTGGCTGAAGCCAAAAAACTGATGTACGAAATCTACGCGCTTCTTCGCGTCAATCAGGAACGGGCCAAACATCAGTTAAAAATTGAACAGCAAGTGTATCACATGGTATTCAAAGGAAACCCCGGCACCGGCAAAACAACGGTTGCCAGGATTGTGGGACGGATTTTTAAAGAAATGGGAATATTAAGCAAAGGCCATCTGATTGAAGTGGAACGCGCTGATCTGGTGGGTGAGTTCATCGGGCACACCGCACAAAAGACGCGTGACTTGATCAAGCGGGCGATGGGAGGCGTTTTGTTTATTGATGAGGCGTATTCGTTGGCCCGCGGCGGTGAAAAGGATTTTGGCAAAGAGGCAATCGACTGCCTGACAAAAGCGATGGAGGACTCGAAGAACGACTTTATTTGCATACTGGCCGGATATACGGACGAGATGGACGCGTTTTTGCAGCTTAATCCCGGCTTGCCGTCACGCTTTCCGATACAAATCATGTTTGACGATTATTCCATCGAGGAGTTGATGAGTATTGCCGATCACATGGCGGGCGCCAAACAGTATCAGCTCTCTTTGGCCGCAAAAGAAAAGCTGCGCAATCATGTCAACCGATTGATACAGGATCCGTTTCATGAGAATTTCAGCAATGCCCGCTACATCCGGAATATCATCGAACGGGCGGCCAGGCTTCAGGCAGTGCGGCTGCTTCGTTCCACAGAGTTGACAAGAGATGAACTGATTACGCTTAAATCTGAGGATATCAGCTTTACCTGATGCAAGAAATTACGGACAATCTATGATACAATGAAACTTTAAAGGGCTGGCAAGGAAAGGGTGTATATAGATGGCAGAAGAAGTAATCAAGACGCAGGAAACCGCCATACTCGTAGGCTGTATCCTTGATAACCGCGATGAAGAGCGGGCCCGACTGTCTATGGAGGAACTGTATGAGCTTGCCCGAACCGCCAATGTGGAAGTCCTCGACGTGATGACCCAGAATCGCGACAGGATTGATCCAGCGTGGTATTTAGGCAGCGGCAAGATTCAAGAGATTGCCGCCCGGGCTAACGATCTGGGTGTTGATCTTGTCATTTTTAATGATGAGTTGTCACCCAGTCAAAATCGCAACCTCGAAACATTGTTTGAGTGCAAGGTGATTGACCGGACACAGCTCATATTGGATATTTTTGCAGGGCGTGCCCACTCTCGCGAAGGGAAGCTGCAGGTAGAGCTGGCGCAGTACAATTACTTGCTGCCGCGTTTGGCCGGACAAGGCAAACAGCTGTCCAGACTGGGAGGCGGGATCGGTACAAGAGGCCCGGGTGAAACCAAGCTGGAAAGTGACCGCCGCCATATCCGCAAACGAATCAGCGAGCTGAAATCACAGCTTCAAGACGTGGTCCGCACCCGCAGTCTTCACCGGGAACGACGCAAAAAGAATCAGGTATTCGAGATCGCTCTGGTCGGCTATACCAATGCCGGCAAGTCGACGCTGTTGAACCGCTTGACCCAGGCAGGTACTCTTGAAGAGAATAAACTGTTTGCCACGCTTGACCCCACCACTCGTCAGCTTGTGCTGCCCAGCGGCCGGGAAGTGCTTCTCACGGATACCGTCGGATTTATTCAAGATTTGCCGACGACACTGGTTGCCGCATTCCGCTCCACGCTGGAAGGGGTGAAAGAAGCCGATTTGATTCTGCATGTGGTAGATATCCACCATCCCGACAACCAGATTCATATGGAAGTGGTAGAGCAGGTGCTCCGCGAACTGAAGGCACAAGAAATACCGCAGCTGGTCGTTTATAATAAAATTGACCTCTTGCATCCGGGAACGTACATGCCGAACCACGAAGATGCCATTGCCATTTCGGCTCTTCGCAAGGAAGACTTGGAGCGGCTGCTTGATCGGTTGGATAAAATTGTCTTGCAGTCCTTCCAGAAGATGTCGCTAACCGTGCCGGTGGAGAGAGGAGACATCTTGTCGCTTCTGCATCGCGAGGGCGTGGAGATGGAGCAGGAATTTGATGAGACCGCCGCGGCGTACCGGATTAAGGTCAGACTGAATCAGGATAACCCGATTTACGGCAAAATCTATCCGTTTTTGGACGACAAGCCGGACAGCCTGCAGGAATCATGGTAACAAAGGCAGCTTAGGTGTACGTAAAGAAAGGTGAGAAAAATGTTTCAGTTGTTTACATACGGAAAAGAACTTCGACCCATCGTGGAAGAGGTAGAACGTCAGATTGCGGATCGGCATCGCGAAGTAGCGGCCTTGGTGGATTACAACCAGCTTAGAGTGCTTCGTTCGTTCCAAAAGCATGAAGTAAACGAGTTTCATTTTGCCCCGTCGACCGGATATGGCTACGACGACGTGGGACGATCCACGCTGGAGTCGATCTATGCCGATGTATTCGGCGGGGAAGCGGCTCTGGTTCGTCCGCACATCATCTCCGGTACTCATGCGATTGCCATCTGCTTGTTCGGGCTGTTGCGTCCTGGCGATGAGCTTTTATACATCACCGGCAAGCCATATGACACATTGGAAGAAGTGGTAGGCGTGCGCGGCGAGTCCCAAGGCTCACTGAAAGATTACGGGATCGGCTATGGCGTTGTTCCGCTTACCAGTGAAGGCGAGGTTGACTTCCAGGCGGTTGCAGAAGCGATCACGCCGAAAACCAAAGTGATTGGCATTCAACGCTCGCGCGGATACGCCGATCGCCCTTCTTTTTCCATTGCCAAGATCGAAGAAATGGTTCGGTTCGTCAAAGAAATCAATCCGTCCCTCATCGTTTTTGTCGATAACTGCTACGGTGAATTTACCGAAGAAAAAGAACCCCTGCACGTTGGCGCCGACATCATGGCAGGCTCATTGATCAAAAATCCGGGCGGCGGACTGGTCAAAACGGGGGGCTACATTGTCGGAAAAAGTGAACTGGTTAAGCTCGCTTCCTACCGGATGGCAGCTCCGGGTATCGGAGCGGAGGGCGGAGCTTCGCTGTATTCGCTTTTGGAGATGTTTCAAGGCTTTTTCCTCGCACCGCATGTAGTCGGAGAGGCGCTTAAAGGAGCTATCTTTTCTTCTGCAATGCTGGAAAGGCTTGGCTTCCGCACCAATCCGCTTTGGCATGAGCCGCGTACCGACTTGATCCAGTCGGTGGAATTCGGTTCGGCTGAGCGGCTGATCACCTTCTGCCAAGGTATTCAAAAAGCGGCACCGGTAGACTCCCACGTCACCCCGATGCCGAGCGAAATGCCGGGATATGCCGACCAGGTCATCATGGCAGCCGGAACGTTTATTCAAGGAGCCAGTATCGAGTTCTCGGCTGATGGACCGATACGTCCGCCCTATCTGGGATTTGTGCAGGGGGGTCTCACGTACTCGCACGTCAAAGTGGGAATTCTCACGGCATTGGATCAGATGCTGACAAAAGGATTGCTGCAGTTATAGGCTTAAGCAACTCCAACAGGCAAGGGAAGAGGAAAGGAAGCGTCAGACGTGAACCAGGATCAGCCTGAAGTAAAGATGAAAATCCTGCTTGCCGCCAAAAAGCTGTTTGCAAAGCAGGGTTTTGAAGGAACAACGGTGCGGCAAATCTGTGAGGAAGCAGGGGTGAACCTTGCTCTCGTGTCATACCACTTCGGCGGGAAGGAAAAAATGTTTTATGCCATTTTTGATGAATTTTTCCGCACGAAAGAATTAATTGGTCAAATCGAAACCATTCAAAACCCGGCAGAGGGAATCAAAACGCTGATTCGCGAGATTATCCTGTTTCGTGAAAATGATCCGGAGCTTGCCGCTATCCTGCAAAACGAAATGACCTTGCAGAGCCAGAGAAGCATGGGAATTCGGACGTATACCTATCCGCTTTGGCTTGCTTTGCGGGACATGCTGGCAAAGGGAAGAGAACAAGGAATTTTTTCGTTTCATTCGCTAGATTATACTTTGATTTTTGTTATGGGAACGATCATATTTTCCAACTGTCGAGAGTTCTTTAAACCGTTGTTTGCAGAAGGGAATCGCAGTAAGGAAGATGCGGTGCGCGATACCACATCTTTCGTGTTAAAAGGGCTTGGTTATTCAATCGGTGAAGAATAAACAATCAACCGTGTTAAATAAATTACATTTTTCGTGTGATATTTCCTAACATACCGTTGACAGATCTCTTCGGAATTTGTATGATAAGAGCAGATCAAGCAGAGAAAATGCTTGATGAAACAAATGGATAAGGGGGAGCGAATATGAGTGATCAAATCCGTCGCAATATGGCTCTCTTCCCGATTGGAATTGTGATGAAGCTTACTGAATTAACAGCCAGGCAGATTCGCTATTACGAACAAAACGGCTTGATTCATCCGGCCCGTACGGAAGGTAAGCAGCGCCTTTTCTCTTTTAATGATGTGGATCGTTTGCTGGAGATCAAATCGATGATTGAGAAAGGATTAAACATCGCAGGAATTAAGCAAGTTATGGATATGAGAGGCGTTGAACCGGAGAAAACTCAGATTACCGAGAAGTCCGAAGCAAAACGCAAAGAAATGTCCGAAAAAGATTTGCGCCAACTGTTGAAGCAACAAATCATGAATCCCAGTGCTGCCCGCTTAGGCGAGACGGCGCTGATTCGTGGAGAGCTATCACGCTTTTTCCACTAAACTATGAAACCATTTTATTTATTGGTTGAGGGGGAGAATGAATTGAGCCGTTTCACAAAAGAAGACATTATGCGTCTTGCCAAGGAAGAAAACGTGAAGTACATCCGTCTGCAATTCACAGATTTGATGGGTGTGATCAAGAACGTTGAGATCCCGTTGTCTCAACTCCCGAAAGCACTTGACAACAAAATGATGTTCGACGGTTCTTCCATCGAAGGTTTTGTGCGTATTGAGGAATCTGATATGTACCTGTATCCAGACCTTGATACATGGGTTGTATTCCCTTGGGGTACTGAAGAGGGCAAAGTTGCTCGTCTGATCTGTGATATTTACATGCCAGACGGCACACCATTCGCCGGTGACCCTCGTCAAATCCTGAAAAAAGTGATGAAGGAAGCGGAAGAGCTTGGCTTTACTGACTTCAACGTAGGTCCAGAACCAGAATTTTTCCTGTTCAAAATGGACGAAAAAGGCGAACCAACTCTTGACCTGAACGACCAAGGCGGCTACTTCGACTTCGCTCCACTCGACCTCGGCGAAAACTGCCGCCGC
This sequence comes from Paenibacillaceae bacterium, assembly GCA_041920465.1. Lineage (GTDB taxonomy): Bacteria > Bacillota > Bacilli > Brevibacillales > Brevibacillaceae > Brevibacillus_H. The sequence goes on from JBHGXW010000019.1 coordinate 70,723, forward strand.
GATATCGTGTTGACGCTTGAAAAAATGGGTTTTGAAATCGAAGCATCTCACCATGAAGTGGCACCTGGCCAGCACGAAATCGACTTCAAATATGCGAATGCTGTCCAAGCTGCTGACCAAATTCTCACTTTCAAACTGGTGGTAAAAACCATCGCTCGCCAACACGGCTTGCATGCTACCTTCATGCCAAAACCATTGTTCGGTGTAAACGGTTCCGGTATGCACTGCCACCAATCTTTGTTCCGTGGCAAAGAGAACGCATTCTATGATGAATCCGATGAATTGGGCTTGAGCGAAACAGCGAAGCACTACCTCGCTGGTATCCTGCACCATGCACGCGGTTTTGCTGCGATTACCAACCCATTGGTTAACTCTTACAAACGTCTGGTTCCAGGCTATGAAGCGCCTTGCTATGTTGCTTGGTCCGCGAAAAACCGTTCTCCATTGATCCGTATCCCAGCGTCCCGCGGTTTGAGCACTCGTATTGAAGTGCGCAACCCAGACCCTGCGGCTAACCCTTACCTCGCATTGGCTGTAATGCTCAAAGCTGGTTTGGACGGTATCAAAAACAAACTGCAGGCTCCTCCAGCTGTTGACCGCAACATCTATGTGATGGGTGAGCAAGAGCGTGAAGAAAATGGTATCGAAAGCTTGCCAGCTACCTTGAAAGAAGCTATCGAATGCTTGAAAGCAGACCCTGTTATCTGCGAAGCATTGGGTGAGCATGCTTTGGTACACTTCATCGAAGCAAAAGAAATCGAATGGGATATGTTCCGTACCCGCGTACACGATTGGGAGCGCGAACAATACATGGCAACCTATTAATCTGATCAATGTACAAGCCAAAACCCTTCTTTCGCATCTGCGGGAGAAGGGTTTTGAAACTTTTGGGGAAGACTGCCGTAATGAGTAGAGGATTTGTCATCCTTATTCAACTTAGGAGGTACCAGCATGGAGATATTGCTATGGATCATGATCGTCGTGCTTTTTGGTCTAAGTATCGCAGGAATTTTCTTCCCTGTATTGCCTGACTTGATTTTGTTGTGGATTGGCTTTCTATTGTATCAGTTTGTACTGATTGAACCGGGGACTGCCGGTCTTCCGTCATCGTTCTGGTGGGGAATGGGGATCTTGAGTGTTTTCTCATATGGAGCCGATCTCTTAACCAATCTCTATTTTGTCAAGAAGGCGGGCGGGTCAAGGCTATCTTCCATCGGAGCGATTGCAGGCATCGTCCTCGGAATCTTTCTGATCCCCCCATTTGGGATGATTATCCTTCCGTTCTTGTTTGTCGTGGCAATTGAAATGCTGATTCAAAAACAGCCATTGGAGCAAGCGGTTAAGGTTGGAGTCGGTTCGCTGATTGCATTCTTAAGCAGCGCTGTAGTAAAGGTATTCATCCAGTTGATCATGATCATCTGGTTCTTTATCGCGATCTCTTAATCTGGCGAAGAAAAATCCCGTCCTTGGAAGTTGGACGGGATTTTTCATTAAATGAAATGGGTGACATGGCTTCGCTTCTCGATGATTTTTCGACCGATTTAATGAATCGTGCGGTACACGCCGATAACTTTGCCGAGAATGGTAACGGATTGCAGGATAATCGGTTCCATAGAAGAGTTCTCCGGTTGCAGGCGGAAATAATTTTTTTCTTTAAAGAAGCGTTTGACAGTTGCTTCGTCTTCTTCCGTCATAGCTACAACGATGTCCCCGTTATTGGCAACGCTTTGCTGACGTACGATCACGTAATCGCCGTCAAGAATTCCTGCTTCAATCATACTGTCTCCCGAAACGCGAAGCATAAAGACATTATCGGACGACACCAGATTTTCCGGCAACGGGAAGTATTCTTCGACTTGTTCTACTGCCGTAATAGGCTGCCCCGCCGTAACTTTACCCAGTACGGGAACTCTTACAACGGAAACATCGTACTCTTCGTGGAAACGGTCGGAATCGCCTAATAATTCAATTGCACGCGGCTTGGTAGGGTCGCGGCGGATTAATCCTTTTTTCTCCAGACGCGCCAGATGGCCGTGGACAGTAGAACTGGAAGCTAGTCCAACCGCTTCGCCGATTTCGCGTACCGAAGGGGGATAACCTTTATCTTTTACTTCTCTACGAATAAAGTCAATAATTGCTTGTTGACGATTAGATAGCTTGGACATTCCCACACCTCAATTCTCTCGCACCTTTTTACTACATTATACCATGGGATCCTGCGTTCGACAAACATAAGTTCGTTTTTGCTATTGACATGAACGTTTGTTCGCATTATGATAAAAACAACAAATGAGAACGAATGTTTGGGGGTAGCTGTCATGAATGCATCTCTTTACTATCGGCCATATCTGAATCAAAAACCAGCCAAGAACCATAAAGGCCGTCTCGGAATCACGCGCGGACAAGCATTGTTGGTCACGTTGGCGCTTGGCTTGCTGTTTTGTTTGGCGGGTGGCATGTTTTCTGCTGAAGTGAAAGCAGACGAGACTTACTTTAAGGTTGTGACTGTCAGAGAGGGAGATAGTATTTGGGAATTCGCAAGCAGATATCATGAAGCAGCAAAGATGGAGACAGAGGAAATGGTCGATGCCATAATTGAAGCAAACCAATTGGAGAATGTCTTGATTTATCCCGGACAGAACTTGAAAATTCCTGTCATGCCATAAAAAGATTTTCTTTTTTTCTAAGCTGCATCCTTCCCGGAATTTATGGTATAATCGGCAGATATAACTTGTTTATTTATGCCCTGTCGGTTTTATGCAGGGTGGGTTTTTATAGGGGAAGGAGGGAATCTCGTGGTTACAGATCAGGAAATTAAAAGAATCAACGAATTAGCCAAAAAGTCGAAGGAAGTAGGATTAAGCGAAACAGAAAAACAAGAACAGCATGAATTGCGCCAGAAGTATATTCAGGCTGTACGCACTTCCCTCAAAGCAAATCTAGATTCGATTCGTTATATAGAGGACCTTGAAGAAGGTTCTGGCCAAGGGCCTAAACATTAATAAGATCGCTTCTTCTCTGATGGTAACGCTTAAGCATTCAGCACCCGAGTATTTGTTCGGGTGCTTTTCTGGCATAAAAGAAAAAGTACATAAGGACAACATGGTTTCCCAATAGTAAAGGAAGACTGGAGGAAAAGGGATGAACTTGATTGCAGTTGCTATCGGAGGTGCACTTGGCAGCTTGTTTCGCTATCTTCTGTCGCTGACGCTCAATCAACCTAATTGGCCGTACGGAACCTGGATTGCCAATGTGTTGGGTTCCTGCCTGATAGGCGTTTTTTTTGTTTGGGGCAAAGAGAAGGGATTGCTTGCTCCCGCTCTGTATCTGTTTTTCGTGACAGGAATGATGGGGGGCTTTACCACGTTTTCCACATTTTCCTTGGAAGTGATTCAGTATCTGCAATCAGGACAATGGGAACGTGCGCTCGCATATGCTTTATCCAGTGTGGGAGTCGGCTTGGCGGCGGTTTATGTTGGAATTCTTGCGGCTCGTCAGATTTTTGGATGAACAGATGATCCCTGGTATCGGGAATTGATTTATTTCTTATTTTTGATAAGATGGATGATGCTTTCCATATTTTGGATAAGGGGGAAAATGTTTTGTCGGTCCGGCATTCGGCGTATCAGGCTGAGCAAGCACATCTTGATCAAACGATGCAAATAATCGAAAAAGAAATCAGACAGCTTCGTGAAGATATTCGCGAAGCAACAGATGATTATGTGAAGCAAGTGGTGAATGCCAACAAGGCCAAAGAGCTTCATCATCTGGAATATGCACACAAAAAGCCTTATTTCGGCCGTATTGATTTCTTGAAAGACGAAACGTATGATGTGGACTCCGTCTATATTGGCAAACGAGGCGTCGTGAAAAGCGACACATTTGATACAGTCGTGGTAGATTGGCGGGCTCCGATTGCCAGCTTGTATTACAGCGGGGAAAGCAAAGACGCCTATTACCGGATTCCCAACGGCATTGTCCGCGGAGAGGTGAAATTGAAACGCAATTTCGCCATTGAAAACGGCGAAATCAAAGGAATTTACGACGGAGCGCTAAAAGAAACAATCGATAAGGAAGTAGGGAACCCGGACGAGTACCTGGATGAGGGGTACATTGATGAGTTTCTCGCTTCCACCTTGAACGAGAACAATGACGGGCGGCTTAAGGATATTGTCGCTACGATTCAATCTGAACAAAACGAGATTATCCGCGCTTTGAAAGATCGGCCGATTGTTGTCCAAGGGGTGGCCGGCAGTGGGAAAACCACGATCGCTTTGCATCGTCTATCTTATTTGATTTATAACTTTCAGGACACACTTGCCTCCAAACGATTCATGGTGTTTGCACCCAACAAGCTGTTTTTGAACTATATCTCTGATGTCCTGCCTGAACTTGGGGTAGAAGATGTACAGCAGTCCACGTTTTTCGAGTGGGCGGCAAAACAGATAAAAGCGGATCTGCCCAAAGGATGGCGCATCCAGGACCCGAATAAACCTTTGCAGCTCTTTTTCGGAGAGCTGCCTGATCGTCACTCGAAGCGATATGAAGAGTGGCAACGCGAACAGGAAGTTGCGAAAAGACGAATGTCATTCAAAGGCTCTTTGCTTTGCAAACAAGCGCTCGACCGGTATATTCCCTATTTGATAGAGGAACGGATTGCTTTTAAGAATTTGCGTTTTCTTTACAGCAAGACCCAGCAGTCGTTTGGAATCGACGGAAGAGAAATCAAGCAGTTGTTTACCGAACAATATGCCCATCTGCCGCTTAAAAATCGGGTGGCCACCCTGCGAAAACATCTCAAGCAGGAGATCAGCAAACAGTTCTACTCTCATTTGCGTGAGCGAAAAATCGATTTGGATAAACAAGGTCTGGCCAAGTTTGAGAAAAAAATCGAACAAATCGTTGATAACTACTTGAAGGATTGGCCAACTTTTGAAGTGTTTTCTCTTTATCAAGCGTTCATGAGTGATCAGACGTTGCTTGGGATACTTACCAAACAAGAAATCGCGGATGAAGTGCTTTTGGATATAGCGGAGTCTTCACAACAAATTTTCTCCGAAAATCGGATTGAAGCGGAGGACTTGGCACCGCTGCTCTATTTGAAGGATGCTTTGGAAGGGCTTGATGCGAACGGGCAGTTTGATCATGCAGTCATCGACGAGGCGCAAGATTTAAATCCGTTGGAGGTTGCGGTCATTTCACGCATGACCAGGCAGGATTCGGTTACGATCGTTGGGGACATCGCCCAAGGAATTCACAGCTATCGAGGACTTCATTCCTGGGATGATTTGGTTGGCGGCATTTTTGCCGGGCGTGAAGTGGAGTACTACAAACTGGAGCAAAGCTATCGCTCTACCATCGAGATTATGCGGTGGGCGAATGATGTGATCGCCAAAGTCGAACGGTTCGAGGGAATGCAAGCAGTTCCTGTGTTAAGGCACGGAAGGGAGCCTGAAATAACCAGCTTTACAGGCCCGGGCGAACTAGAGCATATCGTGCGAAACCGGGTGCTGGACCTTGTACAGGAAGGGTTCACTTCCATTGCCATTGTCGCGAAAACGGTGGAAGAGAGCAAGCGGTTGTATAAACGGCTGAAGAAGGAACTGCCTGATCTGGTCTTGCTTTCGACGAAGGATCAAGAATATCCCGGCGGAATCAGTGTAATCCCGGCGTTCTTGACGAAAGGGCTGCAGTTTGACTGTGTGTTGGTTATCGACGCAGATGAAGAACATTATCAAGCCAATGAAGAAGATGCCAAACTTCTTTATGTCGCAATGACCCGTCCTGTTCACCGATTGTACCTGCTGGCGGAGAAAGGCCGGCTTACCCCGCTGTTACAAGAAAGAGAAGCGGAAAACTAAAAAAACGTGGAGTCTAGGCTCCGCGTTTTTTTATTTGAAGTGATTTAGAAGAGACCTACCGGCAAATTCCTTAGTGATCCCCGTGATTTCCTTTGGCAGGATTGGTAATCACGTATCCTTCTTGAGGTGTGTAGAGATAATCGATTACAACTCCATCAAGGAACTCGTCGCCATCTTCCATGATAACGTCGATCTCCTTATCAGTTTTAACTACGACATCATCGCTAGTCGGTTTATCCAAAGCAAGCCCGTAGTGAGCATGATCGCCGTGTTTATGAGCAACATATACCCGGATTTTCAAATCTTTGTCTTCTTCTTGCGCGAGTACCTCTGAAAGTTTTTTCGCTGCGTTACGGGTGATTTTGCATTTCATCTGACATTCTCCTAACTTTAGGTGGGTTTCCTCCATCTTAACAGAGTTTGATTTCCATCCGCAATCTTGTGCATCGCATTGTTGTGTTACATAGTTATTTTTTCCGTTTCATTTCGTGCTATGATCAAGGATGAGGAGGGAGAAAAAATGATAGATTTACGAAGCGATACCGTTACCAAACCGACAGAGGCGATGATCCAGGCGATGGCAAATGCTGAAGTTGGCGATGATGTATATGGTGAGGATCCGACTGTTAACCGGTTGGAGAGCATAGCAGCGGAGATATTGGGGAAAGAGGCGGCGCTCTTGGTAACGAGCGGGACTCAAGGAAATCAGGTGGCCGTGTTAACCCATTGCCGGAATGGGGATGAAGTTATTCTCGAAGCCGAGTCCCACCTGTTCTATTACGAAGGCGGGGCAATGGCGGCATTGGCCGGAGTTCAGACCAGAACGATACCAGGCAATCGCGGGGCGCTTGATCCGGTGAAGGTGGAGTATGCCATACGCAGCAAGGACATCCATTTTCCAAGAACAGCGCTGGTTTGCCTTGAGAATACGCATAATCGGGCGGGCGGAGCCGTCATTACACCGGAGCAAATGAAGGGTGTATATGAGATCACGCAGGCGCATAAAGTTCCGGTTCATCTTGACGGAGCCCGACTGTTTAATGCCGCTGTCGCTCTGGGACGCGACGTCCGCGACTTTACACGATATGTGGATTCGGTTCAGGTATGTTTGTCCAAAGGATTAAGCGCACCGATCGGCTCTATTCTGGCAGGGACGAAGGATTTTATCGAGGAAGCGCGCTGGTGGCGCAAGAAGCTGGGCGGAGGCATGCGGCAAGCAGGTTTTATCGCTGCTCCCGGCATTCTGGCATTGACGGAAATGGTTGAACGCTTGGCGGAAGATCACGGACGGGCCCAGATGTTGGCGGAGGGACTGCGACGCTTATCTTTGAATGTTCAAGAAGTACAGACCAATATTGTGTTGGTGAATACAGAGACGACAGGCCTTACTGCGGAAGAGCTGCTTGCTCGTTTGGCGGAACATGGCGTACTCGCTGTCGATTTCGACCGGTATGTGGTCCGCTTTACGACGCACCGTCATATTGGCGATCAGGATATTAAACAAGTATTGCAAGTAATGGAAAAACTGCTTGGGTAATTCCTGAATTTATCCGACGGTTCAGCTTGCGACTTTACCTTGATCCCGCTGGCTCTTTCCAGGTATTTTGCGAACGAAACCCGCCACCAGCAACAGGAGCGGGAAAAACAACCCGAGAGATAAAGCAAAGGTGTTCATTTTCATGGAAAAATGAACACCTTTTTACGGGAAAACTGTTTACATCGGGTCTGCCCATTCTGACCAGTCAACCAGATCGTTATACATCTCTTCATCCCGGGGCGGGAAGTAGAGTTCATACAGATCGTTTAGCATCATTTCAGACGGTTCAGGATAACGATTGGGGTCATGCTTGTCCAATCGGTTCATGGCAACGCCTCCTTTCATTTCCATTTTTCCCGAAAGCGAAAGAAACATGAGAAAAAGAAGATGAAAAAAGGTATTGATTTAATGGGATAGATGTAGTATATTGAATCTTGTCGCTGCGATAGTTAATAATCAAATAAACGGATGGATGTCCGAGAGGCCGAAGGAGCACGATTGGAAATCGTGTAGACGGGGATAACTCGTCTCGTGGGTTCAAATCCCACTCCATCCGCCAGATAGATGCCGGTGTAGCTCAATTGGTAGAGCACCTGACTTGTAATCAGGGGGTTGTGGGTTCAAGTCCTATCGCCGGCACCATCAATTTTAATACACAAGACGCTGTAGAGATTACTCTATAGCGTTTTTTTATAGCTATATAAGACTTTCATGCTGACTTCTTCGGCACCACTGATGAATGAAAATGGAACACTTATTTTCAGGGTAGAAAGTTTAATCAGTTTACATTATGAAAGTGGGTAAACTTTCATCTGACGGCTATGAAAAGGAAAGAGCTTCGTCCCATTGCGTGTTCTTTGTGAAGGCATGGCAAAGTGAAGAGAGTGAAGGAAGGAATCAGAGTTGCCAGGTGAGAAAACCCCCTGAGAAACTTCCAAACCCCTGAAAGGGGCGCGCAGCGTAGAAGGGGCCCCGCCCGACAGTAGCGTAAGCTTACGTCGGGTGGGTTGTGAAGACTCCCTTCCGTAATGAACGGAACGGACAGTTTTTCATCTTGAATGCCTTCACGGAACCAAAAGGGGCGAAGTCTTTTCTCATGCATATTAATTTGTGAGTTTTTTTCTTTAAAGTAAAGAGTCTTGTCGCTAAGTGTTGACTTTATCAGGCAGGAAAAATAGCTTCTTTGCAGAATTTGGAAATCGGAAGGTGAAGTTACCTTACCATTTCCAAGGGAGGCTGTGTGATGAGTAAGAAAGTGTTGATTGTTACAGGAGATGCCGTTGAAGCGCTGGAGGTATTTTATCCGTACTATCGCTGCTTGGAAGAAGGATTCGAAACGGTTATTGCCTCGCCAACCAGAAAAACACTTCATACGGTATGTCACGACTTTGAAGCGCATAGTGAAACTTATACCGAAAAACCAGCCTATCAGCTTGCGTCCCATGTTTCGTTTGAAGAAGTGAAGCCTGAAGAATTCGACGGGTTGATTATTCCGGGGGGGCGGGCACCCGAGTATATCCGGTTGAATCCACATCTGAAACCGATTGTTGCCCATTTCTTTGAAGCGGACAAACCTGTTGCGGCAATTTGCCATGGATCACAAGTTTTGACTCTGGTCAAGGAGCACTTGGAAGGAAAAGAACTGACAGCTTATCAAGCTTGCCGCCCGGATGTGGAAGCGTGCGGAGCCATTTATCAAACGAATACGCTTCATGTGCACGGCAAACTGGTATCCGGTCATGCTTGGCCTGACTTGCCGGGTTTCATGCGTGAATTTTTGCGGTTGTTGCAATAAAAACAAGATAGAATGGTTCGGTGATCTGACAGACACTTTCGGGTGTCTGTTTTTTTGTGGGGAAAAGATGATCGGAATAAACGTAAATGCGGATCATTGACGATTTTTTGAAATCTGTATTACGGCACAAGATGCTGTTATAGTATCTGTTATATTTTAGTTAACTAAAATTACTGGTACAGAAAAACGTTTTTATATCAAGGGTGTGAAGTAAATCACTTCATGCTGTTATTTTTTTTGATACCCTTGTGTATGAATGAATAACGCGATAGAAAACAAGCAGAAAATGTTTCCGTCGCACACATTTATTTCAAACAAGGGGAGAGGTTCAGCATGTCCAAATTACCGAAGAAGAATGAACTTGGCTTCTTTGAAATCCGCCTTGAGTCTATCGGTGGATTAGGGGCTAACTTGGCAGGGAAAATGCTCGCAGAAGCAGGTGTGATTGGTCTTGGATTGAACGGCTCCAACTTTTCATCATACGGTTCAGAGAAAAAAGGTTCACCTGTTAAGGCCTTTGTCCGCTTTTGTGATGAAGATACGGAGATCCGTGCCCACAGCCCGATCGAAACACCGCATGTTGTCGGTGTGTTCCATGAAGCACTGTATAAAACCGTTGACGTTGTAAGCGGTCTCGTACCGGACGGCATTGTGTTGGTTAACACAACCCGTGATTCGGAAGCGGTTCGAAAAGATCTTAAATTGGAGTACGGTACTCTGGCAACAGTGGATGCCTTGGGAATTGCCGTGGAAGAAAAAACCAAGGTTAACACAGCGATGCTCGGAGCACTCTTTAGAATCTGTGACTTCCTTGACGCTGATGCGATGCGTGCGATCATCCGCAAAACGTTTGAGAAAAAGTACCCGCACTTGGTTGAACCAAACATCCGCACATTTGACCGCGGTTACAACGAAGTGAGATTCACTACGATTGAAGCTTCCGATGACGCGAAAGGAAAAGCGTTCGTTCGTCCGCTGCCGACGTTTGGTTACCTGACCCAAGCAATCGGCGGTGTTATCACCAACCCTGGCAACAGCATTTTGAAAGACTTGAGCGGTTCCCGCCAAGGTTTTATTCCTAGCTTCAATGCAGAAAAATGTATCCATTGCGCAGCCTGTGATACCGTTTGTCCGGACTACTGCTTTGTTTGGGAAGAAAAAGAAGACAAACGCGGACGCATGCAAATGATGCTGCAAGGTATCGATTACCAATATTGCAAAGGCTGCCAAAAATGTGTCGTTGCCTGCCCGACTCAAGCCCTTAACACGCTGCGTGAAGAGATTGGCTACGCTGATGAACATCGCGTAAAACAAAATTTTGTGCTGGCATCCAACTGAGACAGGAGGTAGTTCAATATGGCGATTAATTACGAAAAAGAAACGGAAAATGTAGCAAAACAAAATCGTCCCGAACAAAAATTGGTGTTCGAATCAGGCAATGAAATGGCAGCAATGGCTGCTGCGCAAATTAACTACCACATCATGGGTTACTTCCCAATCACGCCATCTACCGAGGTTGCCCAATATCTTGACCAAATGAAAACCCGTGGTGAACATGACATTGTGCTGATCCCTGCTGACGGTGAGCACGGTTCCGCAGGTATCTGTTACGGAGCGGCTGCCGCTGGTGCCCGCGTATTCAACGCAACCAGTGCGAACGGTTTCTTGTACATGCTGGAGCAATTGCCTGTACAATCCGGAACTCGTTTCCCGATGGTCATGAACCTGGTAACACGCGCCATCTCCGGCCCGCTCGACATTCGCGGCGACCACTCCGATTTGTACTATGGTTTGAACATTGGTTGGCCTATCCTGTTGGCTCGCACTCCGCAAGCCGTTTACGACATGAACATCATGGCGCTCAAACTGGCTGAACACTCCGATGTTCGTCTGCCTGTATTGGTTGCTTACGACGGTTTCTTCACTTCCCACCAAAAACGCCGCGTAGAATATTTCGCAGATCGCAAAGTGGTGCAGGAATTCGTCGGTCCTAGACCAACCAACTTCCCGCATGCGCTTGATCCGAAGAATCCGGTAACCATCGGGCCATACATGAACGATCCGGATTTGATCAACAACAACTATCAGCAATCCGAAGCTATGTATCGTGCGGGCGAGGTCTTTAAAGAAATCGCTGCTGCTTACAAGGAAATCTCCGGCCGTGAGTATCCAGTCCTGGATCTTTACATGATGGAAGATGCAGAAGTAGCCCTCTTCTTGCTCAACTCAGCTGCCGAGACAGCGAAAGACGTAGTCGATAAACTGCGCGCTAAAGGTATTAAAGCAGGCGTGATCAGCCCGAACATCATTCGTCCGTTCCCTGCCAAAGAAATTCGCGAAGCACTCAAGAATGTAAAAGCACTGCTTGTCGGTGAACGCGCTGATTCTTACGGCGGTCACGGGGCAAACCTGACGCACGAAATCAAATCTTGTCTGCAAGACGACAAAGAAAATAAAACCATTGTACTTTCCCGTATTTTCGGTGTTGGTGGGAAAGACTTCTTTGCCGACGATGCGGAAGAGTTCTTCCGTCTGGCAGTGGAAGCCAAAGAAAAAGGTTATGCCGAGAAGCCATTCGACTACTACGGACATACTCCTGGCAACCCTGACATTACGATGAAACGCGTACTTGAACCGCTTCATACAGACGCGTTCAAAACGGGCCTGATTACGGTAACTCCAGATGAAGAAACCGGCAAACTGAATGTGAAGATTCCGTCGCTCCGTCAGTTGACCAAAAAACCGAAGCGTATCGCATCCGGTCACGGCGCTTGCCCAGGCTGTGGTATCTTCCCGGGATTGGAACTTTTCTTCAAAGGAATTGAAGGGGATGTTGTGACGCTGTTCCATACCGGTTGTGCGATGGTTACAACCACCGGATATCCGTACAGCTCCCACAAGCAATCTTACATCCACAACCTGTTCCAAAACGGTGCGCCAACCCTGTCCGGCGCCGTGGAAGCGTTCTTCGAATTGAAACGCCGCGGCGAAATCGAAGTATCTGATGACTTCACATTCGTCATGGTGACAGGTGACGGCGGTATGGACATCGGTATGGGTCCTGCAATCGGTACGGCACTTCGCAACCATAAAATGATCATCCTTGAGTACGATAACGAAGGTTACATGAACACAGGCAGCCAGATGTCTTACTCTACACCGATCGGCCACATGACCTCTACATCCGGTGTAGGAAAAGCGCAACAAGGAAAAAAATTCCATCACAAAGATACACCGCAAATCATGGCGGCAACCAACATTCCATACGTGTTCACCGGTACGGAAGCATTTCCGCAAGATCTCTTGAAGAAAGCGGCTAAAGCACAATGGTATGCACAAAATGCAGGTATGGTGTACGGCAAAATCCTGATCACCTGCCCGCTCAACTGGAAAACGGCTGACGAGCAAGGGGAAGTGATTGTAGGAGCAGCCGTGAACAGTAACTTCTTCCCGCTTTACGAAGTGGAAAACGGCATTACGACCATTACCTATGATCCGGAAGAAAAAGGCAAAAAAATTCCGGTAAGCGAATGGCTCAAAATGTTGGGCAAATCGAAACACATGCTCAAACCGGAAAATGCTGAAATGCTGGCAGAATTCCAAGCGGAAGTGGATCGCCGCTGGATGAAGCTGAAAGCAAAACACGAAAACCCATACTTGTAAGAGAATCAAGAGGCTGTCCATTCAATTGGAACAGCCTCTTTTGTTAAAGGTTAAAAAAGGGGAATTTTTTGCTTGTTTTGGGAATGATAGTTCCTATACAATGACAAAGAGATCAACTGCAAAAAAATTTTTATAAGTTACTTCCCTATAGGAGATAAAAAACATGACCATGAACTGTATCACCGTGTACACCAACAATTACGAAACGTTTTCCGACATTTATGAAGCGCTCCTTTCCACATCGCTAACCGAAGATGAAGAGAGGGAAATCGACGGCATAACCGTCAGCCACTCCGGCGCAGTTCCACAAAACTATATTGATAAGATGAAGGCTAGGCCTGATGTAGCGGTGATGAAAGTGAGAAGCAAAGGAATCACCATCATCCAAAGAAAAGAATGCTTTGAAGTATTGATTCCGGACCAAGCGATTGTTTCTTAATGGATGAAAGCTAAGAGAAATGAGGAGGAGACACATGGAACAAAGATGGAGCTTGGCTGAACTGTACCCTTCCTTTGAAGCGGAAGAGTTCAAGCGGGACATGGAAGAGGTAGACAAAGCTATTCAAAAGATGAAAGACTGGGCTTCCGAACAGTTGAAGGATCAATCCAATGCGGTTGAGAAGATGGAAATCTATCTGAACATGCAGATTGACTTTTCGAAATTATTCACCAGATTATACGCCTTCGGGGAATTGACGCTAAGTGTGGAAGCAAAAAATGAAAAAGCGCTGTCTGTGGTCGAACAATTGGAACACAAGCATACGGAATTGACGGAGCCAAGCGTGTTGTTCCAAAAATGGCTTGGCTCTTTAACCGGGTTGGACTCGCTGATTGCGAAATCTCCGCTGCTGGAAGAGCATCGCTTCTATTTGAATGAAATGGCTGCGAAAACCAAATATTTGTTGAGCGAACAAGAAGAAATCCTGATTGCCAAAATGAAAAATACGGGTTCCAACGCCTGGTCCAAGCTGCAGGAGTTGCTGACTTCCACTCTGTTGGTAGACATCACCCAAAATGGTGAACAAAAACAGCTTCCGCTACCGGTTGTCCGCAATCTTGCTTACGATGCAGACCCGAACGTACGGAAGACGGCGTATGAGGCGGAGCTTCTGGCATACAGGAAAATTGAGCAATCTTCTGCCGCTTGTTTGAACGGAATCAAGGGTGAAGTAATCACGCTCGCGAAGATGAGAGGGTATGCGTCACCTTTGGAGAAGACGCTGATCGACTCTCGGATGGATGAAGCGACACTGGAAGCCATGCTCACGGCCATGAAAGAGAGCTTGCCTGCTTTCCATAAGTTTTACCGCAAAAAAGCGGAGCTGCTCGGGCATCAAAACGGCCTGCCTTTCTACGATTTGTTTGCCCCGATGGGTGAGGTGAACATGACCTTTACCTATGAGGAAGCACGCAAATTCATCGTCGACAACTTCCGGACGTTCAGCGACAAACTGGCTGACTACGCGGATTACGCTTTCGAACATCGCTGGATCGACGCGGAACCGCGTGAAGGCAAACGGGGTGGAGCGTTCTGCCACAACTTGCATGTGATCAAAGAAAGCAGGATTATGGCCAACTTTACGGGCAGCTTCAGCAACATGACGACGCTTGCTCACGAATTGGGCCACGGGTATCATGGCGCCTGCCTGAACGAAGAATCTTACTTGAACTCTGACTATCCAATGCCGATTGCGGAAACGGCTTCCATCTTCTGCGAAACCATTGTCAAGAATGCTGCTTTGAAGAAGGCAAGCAAAGAAGAGGCGTTTGCTATCCTGGAAAATGACATTTCCGATTCCGGTCAAGTGATTGTCGATATCTACAGCCGCTTCCTGTTCGAAAGCGAAGTGTTCCGCCGCCGCATAGACAGTTCCCTGTCAGTAAACGAATTGAAAGAAATCATGCTGCGAAGCCAGAAAGAGGCGTATGGAGACGGATTGGATCACAACTTCCTGCATCCGTATATGTGGGTATGCAAGCCGCATTACTACTTCGCTGACTCCAATTTCTACAACTTCCCGTATGCGTTTGGACTCTTGTTCGCCAAAGGGTTGTACGCCGAGTACCTCAAGCAAGGGGAACCGTTCATTGCAGCTTATGATCGTCTGCTGTCAATCACAGGCAAAAACGATATCGCTTCTGTGGCCAAAACAATGGGGGTGGACGTACGGTCCGTCGAATTCTGGCGCAGCTCTCTCGCTTTAATTGAAGCAGACATCGACCGATTTATTTCGCTGAAGTAAATACATTGGATTTTATCTTCTTTTTGGCGGCTCGATGTACTCAAATGTGTTGCCATCCGGATGGGAGGCAATCATCATTATGCCGGATGGTACCGATGCCGGTCCGACCAGTACTTCTCCGCCAGCTTGGGTGACAAACTCTTTTGCTTCCTCGATGGAGTCAACCAGAATGGTAGCGATGACTCGGAGGTTTTCAGGATCTGCTCCTGCAATCAGCACCAGCTGGTCGAAGCGCGCTATATCAAACGATCGGACTTGAAAGGCAGCTTTCGGCTCCGCATCAAGCAGCTTTTTGTAGAAATCGATATGAGCGGCTACATCTGACACATAAACTCGAGGAACTACAGATAGGATTTGCATCGAATCACCTTATCGAACAGATTTTTCTATTCCTGGCAGGGGTGTGGAAGAGTAAAAGCGAGTATTCCATTTCTCCAGGTGCGCAGGAATGATCACACCTTACCATCATAGTACGGTTTTACTTCTAGTGCCTTTACAAAACTGTGACAAGTGGGCATGCGCTGTTTTGATGAATAAGGAAACAAAACCCTCTCTCGCATTGGAGTGAGGGTTTTGTTCGTGTCAGCTATTCAACTGCCGCCTTTGGCGATTGATCCGTTTGCTGGCGAGTCCCGGACATCAGCGGATAGAACAAGAAACCGACCAAGAACAATCCGATGCCAAGTCCGAACGTTTTGAGATCAGATGTTCCGCTCTTGATTACCCAAACAGAATAGATAATGGCAAGTATGGCGATTATGCCGTCTTTGAGACGGGTACGGGATTCTTTTTCATAGGTTTGTCCGGTTACGACAAGTTTCAATTGATACATCGCAGAGACCAGGTATGGAATCAGATAGGCCAAGGTTGCCACGATGGTAACAAAGTTGAATGCTTCCGCGATGGTTCCGGAGATGGTAGAAAAAATGAACATTTGGGACATCAGATTGGTCAAAATCAGTGAGCTTGACGGACTTCCATGTTGGTTCACCTTGGCAAATAAACGCGGAAACATTCCTGATTGCGCGCCCTGGAACGGGATCTCCGCACTTAAGAGAATCCAGCCGACAGATGTGCCCAACAACGAGGCGACGGCGAGCAATGCCATGAATGTGCCGCCCATATTGCCGATCACGGCGCTTAAAGCGTCAACCAGCGGCTTGTCAGATGCCTTCAATTCATCTTGAGGGAGGACACCCATCGTTAACAGCGTGATACCCATATAAATAGCTACAGCAATCAATAAACCGGCAATGGTTGCCCGTTTCACATCGCGTTGGGAACGAGCCCGACCGGAGAAAACAACAGCCGATTCAATCCCGACGAATGCCCACAAGGTAGAGATTGCTGCCAGATTAATTTGGCTGCCAAGCCCGTGGACAACACCGTCTTCATCGGTTACCGGAGCGTAAAATGTACCGAGGTTTGCTGTGTTAAAGGCATAAAGCGAAACGATAATAAAAAGTGCAAACCCCAAAACTTTAGTCGTTGTTGCGAAGAAATTTAACTTCCCTGCACCGTTTAGTCCGCGAAGCAATATAAAGTTAAGCCCCCATAAAAGAGCAGTACACACCAAAAAAGTGACCATATTTCCCATCTCAATCGGAAATGTTCCGACCGTAAACAGAACTCTCTCATCCTTCATAATCGGAAAGAAGGTGGAGAGGTATCCGGCAAAAGTGGTAATAATCGCGACGTTACCGGCCCAATTGGCTACCCAATAGCCCCAGACCATGCTAAATCCGGCCATATTCCCCGTTTTCGAAGAGGAGAAGAGAGCACGTGCGTAGCTTTGCGGGCCTGCCGTCAATTCCGGGCGCCGAATCGACAGGTTTCCGAATACCAAAGCGATCATGAGCACACCCAGTCCGGTTAATATCCAAGCAAGTGTCACTCCAAGCGGGCTGGCTGTTTTTGCCAGTGAACTGGGCAGCATGAAAATGCCGGAGCCCACCATATTTCCCACCACGAAAGCGGTCAATAGCCAGAACCCCCATTGTTTTGTTGCCATAATACTTCCTCCTGATAAAGTGATAAAGTTTTAAAGGAAACAGAAGGCGCTGCGAACAGGTGCCCACAGCGCCTCCGACAGTATAGCAAGTCTTTCAAATATTCGTCAACCGTGAATTTCGGACAAACGAGTAGATCCCCGCTTGGAAAGGGATACTATGTGTACCAATCCTTTTGTAAAGCGAGGGATTTCCTGTGATTTCTGCCAAACAGCGTGAGTTGATCAACAAGCAAATGAAGCTGGATGAGAGCAAGATCGTCAACATCGTGCTAATGGATAACACGCAAGTAGCAGGCGAGATTGATCAAGCAACCAGCCAAGGCATTCACTTAACAGACGGGCGGCAATACGCTTACGACCAGATTCAAGAAATCAACGGCCTGTTATAGCTATGGCAGGGTAGGGATGCCTGACGTCGATGGAGCGAAATAGTGGCGGATCGCATCAGGGAGTTGATTTTGCCATAATCCCCAGACATGGCGGCCCGGTTTTTCCGCATAGTGAATCCGTGCATTCTTTTGGGTCAATGCAGTTCTGGCCAGGCGGTTCCAATGAACGAAGTCAAACGTGCCAATGTGGGTTTCCACTTCCGTTTCCTCCAGTCCCACAACCATCCAGATGGAAAGCCACGATAAATCGGCTTCCGCAGCAATTCTGTCCAGAGATGGCTGGAAGAACGCACCGGATAAGGAGATTACGTTGGGGAAGAGGGTAGGGTGATCAAGGGCAAGATGGAGTGAAACGGTTCCTCCCAATGAATCACCGGCGATGATCCGGGATTGGCTGTCTTTGCGAATCGGATACCGCTGTTCCATGAACGGCAGCAGCTCGTCAACGAAAAACTGTTTGTACCCATTGTTTCGTTCACCAGTTGCCGAATATTCACTTGTCCTCCTGCTGCGGTCAACAGATACGCCGACAATAATCATCGGCTCTATGCCTTCTTCCAAAATCAGTTGATTGGCAATGGTGGCGATTCGACCCATGGTAAAAAACTCGTTTCCATCCTGACAGTAAATTACTGGATAGGAGAGAAGCTCATTGTATCCCGGCGGAAGATAAACCTTGCAAGAGCGGGAGTTATCCAGAATCTTACTGGGCACTTCTTCCTTGATAATCGTACGCTTTACATACTCGTTCATCGGTGACCTCCTCGAATTAACACTATTAACAATATAAAAAAATAGAAAAAAGTAAAATTACCCTTGAAAAATACTGATACAGATTTTATCATAAACAGTAACAGAAACGAAATATGCTGGCATTTATGTGATTTAATACAGATAACAGATTTTCAAAAAAAGTATAACAGCGTGTTTTCGGAAAATGAACAATTTCGTTTCAAACTAAAAAAGAGGTGAATTTGATGAGTATTTCTACTGCTGAGAAGCTTCGTGATCAAGCCCCATTACAAATACTTTCACCAGAAGGCGAAGTCGTCAACCCCGGCATGATGCCGAAGCTGTCTGACCAAGAACTTCGCGAATTAATGCGTAAGATGGTATTTACCCGCGTATGGGACCAACGGGCAATCAGCTTAAACCGCCAAGGCCGTCTTGGTTTCTACGCACCGGTGGCAGGAC
The DNA here is from genome assembly GCA_041920465.1 of Paenibacillaceae bacterium. GTDB lineage: Bacteria > Bacillota > Bacilli > Brevibacillales > Brevibacillaceae > Brevibacillus_H. The sequence continues at coordinate 89,416 of JBHGXW010000019.1, forward strand.
AGGAAGCAGCCATGATCGGCTCTCAGTCTGCGCTTTCCAAGGAAGATTTCATTCTTCCCAGCTATCGTGACATTCCGCAAATTGTTTGGCACGGACTGCCGCTTTATCAAGCGTTTCTCTACTCCCGCGGACATATTCACGGCGGCCAAATTCCTGATGATGTCAACGTGTTAATGCCGCAAATTATCATTGCCGCCCAATGTACGCAAGCAACCGGTGTTGCGATGGGGTACAAACTGCGCGGCGAGAAGCGTGTAGCGATCAACTATTTTGGTGACGGCGCAACATCCCAGGGCGATTTCTATGAAGGAATGAACTTCGCGGGTGTTTACAAGCTTCCGGTTATCTTCTTCTCTCAAAACAATGGATACGCGATTTCTGTTCCATTCGAAAAGCAAACCGCTTCCCAAAACATCGCCATTAAAGCGGTTGCAGCTGGCATTGAAGGTGTTCGTGTAGATGGAATGGACGTACTTGCCGTAGTAAAAGCGGTTCAAGACGCGAGAGAGCGCGGCATCTCCGGAGAAGGCGCAACCTTGATCGAAGCGTTGACCTATCGTTATGGCCCGCATACCATGGCGGGTGACGACCCAACCCGTTATCGTACCACGGAAGAACAAGGTGAATGGGAACAGAAAGATCCGCTTATCCGCTTCCGTAAATTCTTGGCAGCCAAAGGCATTTGGTCCGAAAAAGATGAAGAAGCTGTCATCGAAGAAGCAAAACAGGCGGTTGCCGATGCCATCAAGAAAGCGGATGAGTATCCGAAGATGAAGGTAACTGATCTGATCGACGTAATGTACGAAACGCTGCCTCCAGCGCTGGAAGAGCAAAAGGCAGAATATCTGGCAAAGGAGTCGAAGTAACTCATGGCACAAATGACGATGATTCAGGCCATTACGGACGCTATGCGTGTCGAGTTGGCTCGCGATGAAAAAGTATTGGTTTTTGGAGAAGACGTTGGACATAACGGCGGGGTATTCCGTGCCACTGACGGCTTGCAAAAAGAATTCGGGGAAAACCGCGTATTCGATACACCGCTTGCTGAATCCGGTATCGGCGGATTGGCTGTCGGTTTAAGCATTAACGGCTTCCGTCCGGTTGCCGAAATTCAGTTCTTTGGTTTCGTATTCGAGACCTTTGACGCGATTGCTTCCCAAGCGGCACGGATGCGTTACCGTTCCGGCGGCAAATACACCAGCCCGGTTACGTTCCGTTCACCGTTTGGCGGCGGAGTGAAAACGCCTGAGCTGCACGCTGACTCGTTGGAAGGTTTGTTCCTCCAAACCCCTGGCGTAAAAGTGGTTATACCATCCAACCCGTATGACGCAAAAGGTTTGTTGATCTCGGCGATTCGCGACAACGATCCGGTTATTTTCCTGGAACACATGAAACTTTACCGCTCTTTCCGCGCCGAGGTACCAGAAGGAGAATATACCATTCCGATCGGCAAAGCGAACGTGGTAAAAGAAGGAACCGATGTTACCGTTATTACCTATGGTGCCATGGTTCACACCAGCCTTAAAGCGGCGGAAGAGATGGAGAAACGAGGCGTGAAAGTCGAAGTAATCGACTTGAGAACGATTAATCCGCTTGATATGGAAACCATCTTGAATTCCGTGAAGAAAACCAACCGCGCTATCGTGGTACAGGAAGCACAGCGTACCTCTGGCGTTGCTGCGGAAATCATGGCTCAAATCAATGAAAAAGCAATCCTGCATCTGGAAGCTCCAGTACTTCGCGTAACTGCTCCCGATACGGTATTTCCATTTGCCCAAGCGGAAGATATCTGGTTGCCGGATGTCAAACGCGTTGTTGATGGCATTACCCAAGTAATGGAGTTTTAATAAACCCAGTCGACTATAGCCAACGCTGCGCCGCATCGGACGTGCCAGTGCCGGACGAGGCGCTTTTAGTCGACCGTCGAGCGGGCCCCGAGAAATCATCCCATTTGGCGTTAGCCTTATTTCTACGCCGATTGGGGCCCCGAAACAATCTTCACGGCGGGAAGGAAGCTTTCCGCCTTCTTTTGAGGATTTACCGTGCATATTGTTGAATAGGAGGGACTGGCGTGAGTCGTTTTGAATTTAAGCTCCCGGATATCGGTGAAGGTATTCACGAGGGTGAAATCGTCAAATGGCACGTGAAACCAGGCGATACAGTAGAAGAAGATCAAGTAATTTTGGAAGTCCAAAATGATAAAGCAGTAGTAGAAATTCCATCCCCTGTAAAGGGTAAGGTTCTCGAACTGAAGGTAGCGGAAGGAACTGTAGCTGTTGTAGGAGATACCTTGGTTGTGTTTGAAGCGGAAGGCGCGATCCCGAATCTGCCTGCCCACGGACATGAAGCAGAAGCAGCGCCAGCACCACAAGCGGCACCTGCGCCACAAGCAGCTCAACCGGCAGCGGCACAAGGCGTACAGCCAGGTTGCGACATCGGGGCGCAAATCAACCAAAATGCTTCCCAGCCGCTTGACACACCGGCAGCAACGGCAGTGGCAGCACAACCTGCGCCGCAAGCTGCTCCAATTGATCGTACCCATATCCTGGCAACCCCATCCGTACGCAAATACGCCCGTGAAAAAGGAGTCAATCTGGCAACCGTACCGGGTACAGGCAAATTGGGCCGTATTACTCGTGAAGACGTAGACCGCTTCCTGGCAGGCGGAGCTGTTGTACCAGCTGCAGCTCAACCGGCAGCTCAAGCAGCTCAGGCTCAAGCAGCCCAACCGCAAGCAGCGGCAGGTCAAGCACCGGCAGCTCCAACTGTTCACTACGCTCCGCAAACAGGCGAAGTGGAAGAACGTGTACCGTTGAAAGGCATCCGCAAAGCGATTGCCAAGGCAATGGTCAAATCTGCTTATACCGCTCCGCATGTCACCATTTTCGACGAAGTGGACGTTACCGAACTGGTTGAACTGCGCAAGCAAGCAAAACCATTGGCAGAGCAAAAAGGCATCAAGCTGACCTACCTGCCGTTCATCGTAAAAGCGGTTGTTGCCGGGTTGAAAAAGTTCCCAGAGCTGAACGCTTCCATTGACGATGAAAAACAAGAGATTATCTTCAAGAAATACTACAACATCGGCATTGCCACCTCTACGGACGAAGGGCTGCTCGTTCCTGTTGTGAAGGCAGCGGACCGCAAATCCATCTTTGAAGTGGCTTCAGAGATTACCGAACTGGCCGTGAAAGCTCGCGACCGCAAAGCAACTGCCGATGAACTGAAAGGCTCCACGTTCAGCATCACCAACATTGGTTCGGCTGGCGGCATGTTCTTCACACCGGTGATCAACCATCCGGAAGTGGCTATTCTAGGTGTTGGCCGCATTTCCGAAAAGCCTGTTGTGAAAAATGGCGAAATTGTTGTGGCTTCTGTTCTTTCGCTCTCTTTAAGCTTTGACCACCGCTTGATCGATGGTGAACCGGCTCAACGTTTCGTCAACTACCTCAAGCAAATGTTGGAGAATCCGACACTGCTGATGATGGAGGGATAATATGGTAGTTGGGGAATTTACGACAGAAATTGATGTATTGGTAATTGGTGCGGGTCCTGGCGGCTATGTCGCTGCCATCCGCGCTGCTCAGTTAGGAAAAAGCGTTGCTGTTGTGGAAAGAGGCTCGGTCGGGGGAGTATGCCTCAATGTAGGCTGCATTCCGTCCAAAGCGATGATCCACGCGTCCCATACTTATGCTCATGCCAAGTCTTCCTCGGCAATGGGAATCACAGTGGAAAACGTCAAGGTAGACTTCAGCAAGGTGCAAGAGTGGAAAGCCGGCATCGTCAAGCAATTGACCGGCGGTGTAAGCTCTCTCTTTAAAGGCAATAAGATTCAACTGATTGAAGGCGAAGCGCTGTTTGTCAGCGAGAATGAGGTGCGCGTCTTCCACGGGTATGAAGTGAACCGTTACAAGTTCAATCACTGCATTATCGCAACCGGATCCCGTCCAATTGAACTTCCGGCCTTCCCGTTCGGCAAACGGGTGCTTTCTTCTACAGAAGCGCTTAGCTTAAACGAAATTCCGAAGAGCATGGTCGTGATCGGCGGAGGCTATATCGGTATCGAGTTAGGTTCCGTTTATGCCCGTTTCGGTACACAGGTAACGATTCTGGAAGGATCGGATCAGATCTTGCCTGGCTTCGAAGCGGAGATGACCCGCCTGGTTGAGCGCAAACTGAAGAAAAACAACGTGGAAATCTACACCAAGGCATTGGCTCAAGGCATGGAAGAAACAGAAAACGGTGTTGTGGTCAAAGCAGAAGTAAAAGGCGAAGCCAAATCCTTTGAAGCGGAATATGTGCTGGTTACCGTTGGCCGCCGTCCGAATACGGATGAGCTGGGTCTCAGAGACATCGGAATGGAACTTACCGACCGCGGTTTCATCGTCGTAGACAAGCAAGGACGCACCAACATCCCGAACGTTTATGCAATCGGCGATATCGTAGCAGGCCCGGCATTGGCCCATAAAGCTTCCTATGAAGGGAAAGTGGCAGCGGAAGTAATTGCTGGACATCCGGCGGAAGTGGATTACAAAGCAATTCCGGCTGTTGTCTTCTCCGATCCGGAAATCGCCAGCGTCGGCTTAAGCGAAAAAGAAGCGAAGGAAAAAGGCATCGACTACGTAGCAGGACGCTTCCCGTTTGCCGCTAACGGACGGGCACTCTCTGTCAATGAAGGAGAAGGCTTTGTCAAAGTGATTGCCGAAAAAGGAACCGGCTTGGTTCTTGGAGCGCAAATCGTCGGCCCTGACGCGTCCAACATTATTGCGGAAATCGCGCTGGCGATCGAAATGGGAGCAACCCTGGAGGACATCGAGCTTACGATCCATGCGCATCCAACCTTGGCCGAGGTTACCATGGAAGCGGCAGAATTGGCGCTTGGCCGTCCGATTCACGTTTTGAATAAATAAAAAACCTGATAACTACCAGGAACTGCAGAAGAGAAGGGAACATTTTACCCTTCTCTTCTCCATGATAACAATTGGGCCGAGGAGCTGATTCAATCGTGAAAATGATATATCTGCATAGCTTTGCCGCAATTCCCACGATTCTTTGTATCTTCCTGCCGCTTTTTCTTTTATCTCTTCGCAATCAATCAGCTTCTGTAGTAGCCGACAAAGCGAAGCGGATTGGCAAGTTTCTTAAGGTACCCCATTTCTTTTTGATCGTTTCGCTGATTACCGGTCTTCTCCAAACCGGATTTAACGTTAACTCATGGGTTTTGGTTGTGCTTGCCTTGTTTCTCGGGATTGCCGCTTTGCTTGGAGTAATCAGCAAAACGCTAAAGACCGTTGCCGAGCTAGCCGCAAACAATCAGGTGTACCAGGACCAAATCGCAAAGCTGATGAAAATCAGTCTTTCTCTTACTGCTGTGATTGTGGCTATGGTAATGTTTAAAACAATTTAAAATAACCCAATTGACAAAAAAGTATCTGACGAAAGTTGATAGGAATGACTTCCCAATTCCTGTGACATATTGTAAAATTATGTCATCTGCATCTGGGAGGTCCTTCAAGGATGGAAACAACAACGAAAATGATCGAGGAATTACGCTCCTATCTGGAGAATGCTGCCAAACAAACCGGATTTAACTTTCTCGATCCAAACATATTAAAAATTAGCCAGCAGCTGGATAAGCTGATTGTTGCCCAAATGATGAATTTGTCAAAACGGCTGTAACCAGTCGTTTTTTTATTTTGGCTGGGAAGCGATTCCGTAGGTTACGTGCAAGCAGTTATCAATCACTTCCATATAAGATTTGCCGATAAACCAACTGGGTGATAAAACAAAGGTGGAGATGGACGGCTGGGAAGCGGAAACAAAGCTGGCGCAATCTGAGGAGTGAATTGAAATTACATTCGTCTTCGAATCGTATACACTAGTGGGGAACCATTCTCGAAGCAGAGCTGCCAAATCTTCTTGGGTTTGAAGAGCAAGGGATTTCGCTTCGATATCGCGGACAAGCTTTGGCGCTACTTGCTCCCATTTCGCTTCAAAGATGAGCTGCATATAGGTGAAAAGGAACAGCGTGAAGCGGGCTTTGACAACTTTCGGCTTGTCTGACAAATCAAGCTCAACCTGAAATGGGGACGGATCTGTTTCGCCTGAACGAACTGCGAAAACATGTTGAAGTGATTGAACGAAGATTTCATTTGACAAGTCAACCAAAAAATCATATTGTTCTTCAATGCCGTTAGCCCGGTACGAAAAGTGCGGTGCAAAGAAAGCGGGAACTGATCTGGCAAAAATCGGGGATAAGTATTCCCATTCCGCAAGCAGATCTTCCTCTTGAAACTTTTGCAGGGTTCTCTCTGTCCATTCCAGATGCTTGGGGTGCGACGGGGCTTGAGCAAGTGTATGTAAGCTGACTGCCATTTCGAACAAAGGGGATACATGGTAACTAAGAGATTTGCTCAGGTTACGAATCGTTGAAAGATCCAGATTGATCATAATATCGATCTCCTCCTTGCGTACTTATTTCATCATACGCAAGAAGTTGGGACAAATTCAATGAAGAATTGAAGGCCAAGGGATTCCTTAGCCTTCACGGGTTTTGATTTGTCTTGAGTGGTTTTTTTGCTTTACTTTTTTGGTGCCTTCCAATGGTTCGCCTGTTTGCTTTTGCGGCTCAAATTCGTTATTGTAAGATTCATGCGGGTTCCCGCTTGTAAAATCATCGTTCTTTCTCATGGCTCCCACTCCTTTCGTAGGTAGTATGTGAAGCGGAAACACGATTTCATACGGGAGCGTCTGCTTTTTTTGCAGTTCTTTGGGGATAACTAACGCAAGGGAAGAATGGAAAGCTTTATCAACAAGGGATTGAGAGGAGAGTTTCACAAATGAAGAAGCAAACATCATGGCTGATAATCGCAGCGACGACTGCATTCTTGCTGCAAGGATGTGCGCAGGCAAGCAAACCAAACGCACAAGCGCCTGCTCAACAACCACCAGCAGCTGCCCAACAACCACCAGCAGTTGCCCAGCAACCGTCACCGGCGACTCCGCAGCCGACTCAACCAGGACAAGCTGCCGGTCAGCCAGCCAGCAATCAAGGAGCAATCGATTTGACACCGGAATTGAAGGTAAACCCGTCGATGATCATTGGAACCACAACGTATAATGATACTGTTGCCAAATTTGGCAAACCGTTGATGGAGAAAGACCACAAGACGGCTTTCCGTACCGAGCTTACCAAAAAAGGTTCGAAATTACCGCAAATTGTAGATACGTACGCACTTTTCCATGTGAATCCGGTAACCGGCGAGAAAATGGATAAGGTATTTCCGTATTTCTTTACCAAAGACGCCAAAAAAGTGCTTGTCGCTTCCCAAATCCTTCCGCACCGCGGCACACTGCTGGAGAAAATAAAAAACAGCACGGCAACCTTTGATGACGTGAAAAAATATTACGGGACTCCGATTCGCGAGACAAGCAAGGGATTGGAGTATTACGATTTTGATCACAAGATTTCCCTTCATGTGACCAACGTCAAAAAAAGAATCGTTTTCTTCTTAACCAAATATGACCTGTTATATGGCAGCAACACGACAGACCTGCAGGCACATGAAGATACAATCAAGCGATTGGCGAAAGAAAAGAAATAGTTGACGCAAGCTCGTGCAATGATGAACCGGCTCAGGGTGCTCTTCTCAGTCGGTTCTCTTTACAAACCGTGCTGGGGGAATCCATATGCCTTTGCTGATTGCACCTGTTTTTAATTCGGTCGCGCCTACGCCTGTTTCGACCAGGATCAACGATATGTTTCAGTTGGTTTCAGGCAACGAGCAGCTATACCAACTGTGCCAACGTTATCTGCGCAACGCGATGAATGAAAACAAGCTGTATTTTGAGGAAAGAGTATTTCCGAATAGTTTGTTTCTTTGCGCCGATTATCCGCAGCTGAAGGTGAAAGAGGAGCGGGAGTTAATCGAAGAGATTGAAAACAAGCTGAATCTGGCCAGCCAAGAAGGGGTTTGCTCGATCCCGTATATCATTACGCTGGAAGGCCAACATTACGGGATTTCCTACCTGAAGCGATCGTTGGAGGGCGGGCGTCTGATCTATGAAGGCAAAACGAGAGAGATCTTTGAGCATTTATTGACCTGTCCGGGAACTTTGCCCAAACTGGCCTACCGGCGTTACTTGCTCTCCCTGGAAAAAGAAAGCTACGAGGATCAGCTGCTTGATCTGTGGATTGCGCTGGAATCTTTGTTCGTCCCGGATGGCAAAAAAGGGGAGATCACCTTTAAGGTACGGCTGCGGATGGCCTATTATTTTGCTGATTCCTTTGAAGAGCGTCAGGAACTGTCCGAATTCATTAAAACCTCCTACAATCACCGTTCTGAAATCGTACACAGCGGCAAAACTCTGGGACCCGAATTGAAGGAAGAAATCCGCAGGCTGCGCAGCATGGCAAGAACCACATTACTTAATATGTACAGAGACCAACTCAGCATTCAAGAAATGAAAAAACGGTTGGATGAAGCCATCCTTGCCGGTGAAAGCTACCGAAAGCTTTATTAAATTCCGGCTTGCTTTTTTGCGTGTATCTACTACAATAGTATGGTATTGCGTAAAAAAGCGAGGAGGAACGTCATGAGTGTTTTGATCGTTGAGAATTTATCCCACGGTTATGCCGACCGTACTTTATTTAAAGATGTTTCCTTCCGCCTTCAACCTGGCGAGCGAGTTGGGCTTGTCGGGGCTAACGGAACGGGAAAATCAACGCTGATGGGAATCTTAACCGGACAGTTAATGCCGGATGCCGGAACCATCGAATGGATGCCAAAAATCGAGTATGGCTATCTCGATCAACATACAAAGCTGGAGCCTGGAAAAACAATACGCGACGTGTTGAAAGATGCTTTTCTTCCTCTGTTGGAACTGGAAGCGGAGAATATGGCGATCGCCGAAAAGATGGCTGATGCTTCCCCGGAAGAGCTGGAAGAGCTTTTGAACCGGATGGGCGAAATTCAAGACCGTTTGGATCATAGCGGGTTCTACTTAATTGATGCCAAGGTGGAAGAAATCGGCAACGCCCTCGGGTTAAGCGCCATCGGAATGGACCGTGATGTCGCTACGTTGTCAGGTGGACAGCGGACGAAAGTGCTTCTGGCCAAACTCCTCCTGCAAAAGCCGACTGTGCTCCTTTTGGACGAGCCGACCAACTACTTGGATGAAGAGCATATTGTCTGGCTGAAAAACTATCTGAAAGAATATCCGTACGCCTTTATGCTGATTTCGCATGATACGGCGTTCATGAACGAAGTGGTAAATGTTATTTATCATTTGGAGTTTACCAAATTAAACCGATATACAGGAAATTACGAATCATTCCTGGCTCAGGCGGAGATGAAACGGACGCAGCATATCGACGCCTATGAGAAACAACAGGAGGAAATTGCCAAGGCGGAGGATTTCATTGCCCGCAATAAAGCCCGCTACTCTACATCCGGCCGGGCGAAAAGCCGTCAAAAACAGTTGGATCGAATGGAGCGGATCGACAAACCGGAAACGGCGGTTAAACCAACCTTCATCTTTAAGGAAGCGAGAGTTAGCGGACGCTTTGTCTTTGAAGCAGAGGAAATGGAAATCGGCTACACCCATCCGTTGATGCCCAAGTTAACCATGACTTTGGAGCGTGGCGACAAGGTTGCGATTGTGGGAATGAACGGGGTGGGGAAGTCGACTCTTCTCAAAACCATTCTGGGAGCCATTAAACCTCTCAGCGGTAAAATTGAGCGGGACAATTTCCTCTATCCTGCCTACTTTGAACAAGAGGTGAAACCAAAACCGGTTACGGCTTTGGAGGAAGTATGGAACGAGTTCCCGCACATGAACAATCACGAAGTGCGCGCTGCTTTGGCCCGCTGCGGACTGAGGAACGAGCATATTAACCGGAACATGAATGCATTGTCTGGCGGCGAGCAAGCCAAGGTGCGTCTCTGCAAATTATTGCAGCGCGAGAGTAATTTTCTCTTGTTTGACGAGCCGACGAACCATTTGGATGTTGTGGCCAAAGAAGAATTGAAACGTGCGCTGAAAGAATACAAGGGAACGATTCTCTTGGTATGTCACGAACCCGAGTTTTACGAGGATTGGGTCACAAAAGTTTGGAACGTCGAAGAATGGGCGTCTGATAAAAATAAAACAGCCATCCGGGCATAAAAACGCAAGGCACAAGAAAAGCGCTGGGTTATCTCAGCGCTTTTCTTAGTGGATTTTTATCATTTTGGGGCCCGCTTGCCGGTCAGTTATCAATACACCATCCACGCATTGGGAATCCACCTTCCGCGCGGATCATCAATACACGATTTGGTCAAGATCTGATTTTGATAAATCATCATCGCCGATGTGCCGCCGTCAAGGGCCATCGCATTGACTGCGCCGTATTCCTCAAACAGATCAGCCATGTCTTTCATGCTTGCTCCAAGCGAATGTCCGGGTTGGCGACCATCAATGACGATGAACAGGATAGTACCGTCCGACGTTTGTCCGATGGCGGAACGCGGGGCAATTCCCCAGCTTGTTGCGTCCTTGCCGGCAAACAGGTTCTTGCCGTTGACAATCAGCTGCGGCCGGAAGGAGACAGCGTCACGAATCCCCATTTCAACCAATTGTTTCGCCGTATAATTGCCGGTTACCAATTTGCCGGAATAATCGATTCCCACTGCGGTATCTCCGTTTTGCGGGTTGTAATCCTGAATGATTTGTCCATCAACAATCACCAGTCCGGCAGCTTGGCTGGCATAACCCATATAGTTCGGGTCATAAAAACCGGACGCATTAATCCCGCCAATGGCATGTGTTCGCTCTGAGAACTCGTCAATCCACTCGCCGCGAGGCTTTCCCCGGTTCTTTTTTACCACGGTTTGTACCAGATGGACGCGGTTTGGGTCCGAAACCTTCATGACATAACCCTTAAAATAGTGATAAGAGTTGAAATGTTTCTCAATCGGGCTTACTTCCACCAGTGAAACACTGCTTGCCGTTTTGACTTCCTGTGTTTTTGGCTCGCGGACAACCGTTGAAACCGGCTCGGAGTTGATTACTTCAGGCTGGGCAATCTCTTGTTTCAGTTTATTTAACGCATCTTCTCCGATCAATGTGTATTTTGCCCAGTGAGAATGTTGAGTGACAAGCAGAGAACCGGCAAGCCAAAGCCTGGCATCGTAAGACAGGAAAAACGCCACGATCAACAGGATGGAGAAAATCCCCGACATAAACAAACTTCGCTTAAGGAAACTGCGCTTTCGTTTTTGTTTGAATTTCTGCGTACGACTTGATCTCGGTTCCATCTCTTGTTTCTCTTCTCCTTTATCTATCCTGTACGAATATTGTATCAAGTTTCTTCAAGTATCTAATAGGAGATAATATTACCTGTATTAAGACGAATCAGCAAGAAAAAAGTTTCAGGTTGGAGTAATTGCACCGATCAGGCATGAGAGGAAACGCCGCGGGAACAATACCTGTAGGAGGTGAGCAGCCATGCGAGGTTACGACAAGGAATTTCAAGATCAGGTGGAAGCATATCGCAAAAATCCGCGTGGAAGCCGGAATCAACTAACGGAGAAAGACCGTCACGATAAAATGGAAGCAAAAGAGACGAAACTTGATTCCAACAATCGTTAACGAGATGTTGATAGGCACCACCCGGTCCGACCTTCAATCGGGTGGGCTTTCTTGTGTTTCCTCCAAGCTAATGGTAAGCTATCCCTTATGAATGTGTATGTAGGGGGATTATTGTGTCAACATTTTTTTCATCTATCGGACTTCATGAGAAACTTCTTCAAGCTTTGCAAGCAGCCGGTATTTCCGAACCGACACCGGTGCAAGAGCAGGTGATACCCGCTGTTTTAAAAGGGAATAACGTCATCGCCGAATCGCCTACCGGTACAGGCAAAACCCTGGCGTATTTACTGCCGATTTGCCAAAAGATCGATCCCGATAAAAAGGAACTGCAAGCATTGATTCTGGCACCCACCCATGAACTGGTCATGCAGATTCACAAAGAAGCGGAGAAACTGTTATCACCGCTCGGTCTGCACACAGTTGCGCTAATCGGCGGGGTGGACCCAAAACGTCAGCTGGACAAGTTAAAAACACATCCGGTCCTTATTGTGGCAACACCGGGAAGACTGAAGGAATTGATCGATCAGCGTAAAGTGAAGGTCCATACGGTAAAAACCATCGTGGTGGACGAAGCAGACCGTTTGACGGATGCAGGATTTAGAGGCACCGTACTCGAAGTGCAAAAACGGCTTATGCGCGATACCCAGCGCCTGTTCTTTTCAGCAACGCTTACCCCGGAGGTCATGAACGATCTGCAATCCATCGTCACGCGCCCAACGCTTATCCGTATTGAACCATCGAAGGACAACACGCAGGTACTGCATTTTTATCTGGTCAGCGAACTTCGCAAAAAGGTGGATACCCTGCGTCGCCTGATTCGACTTGTTAACGCCAGGCGGACCATTGTGTTCATCAATCATTTGGACCGGGTAGGGGAGATTCGTGAGAGGCTAACCTATCATCACATCGACTGCCGGCTCATTCATCGCGACACGCCAAAAGAAGAGCGGGCCAAAAGCATCGAAGATTTCCGCAAAGGCAAATTTCCCGTCCTTTTGGCAACGGATGTGGCGGCACGAGGGATCGATATTCCGGGCGTGGAGGCAATCATCCACTTTGATCCGGCGGCAGATTCCGACGCGTATATCCACCGCAGCGGCCGGACAGGAAGGATGGGTGCGCCGGGACTTGTTTTTTCAATCGTTACCAAAGAGCAGCGATTTATCCTGGAAAAATTTGAAAAACAAACCAAAATTCCAATCGTGGAGAGAGCCATGTCATTCGGTGCCCTCGTTGATCCCAAGACCGTTCGCAAGAAGCCTCGTCTTCAGACAAACACGCAAGTAAAAAATATGCATGTGAAAAACGCACCTGCCAAACGGAAGAAATAACGGCAGGAGATTGCCGAAGAAAGACGAAACAAAAAGCAGTCGTTGAAGGGACTGCTTTTTGTTGTGGGGTGGATCTCCTATTTCTCCTGCAACAGTTGATCAATCGCGTTCACTAGTTCTTGAACGCTTTCGTAAGGTTTATCCAATTGCAGCAGCTTGCGAAGCATGGTGCGAAGCGGCGGTCTTAACGCCAATTCTTCCTCCCAGCTTTTTTCTTCGGAATGTGCCGGTTCATAAGCGGAATACAGCAGAAACAACAAGAGATGCCCCAACGCATATAAATCGCTTTTCGGATGAACTTCCCGCTTTACCTGTTTTTCCGAAGGATACTCCGCCAAATCACGTGCTTCATAGGTGGGAGAATCCCCGAGAAAACGAGCAAGACCGAAGTCAATGATATACGGTTCATCATTCAATAAAATGATGTTGGGAATTCGCACGTCCCGATGAATAACCCCCTGTTCATGCAGGGCTTGGACGATTTGCGCAATTTTTTTCAGCAAAATCAACGCTTCTTTCTCATTATAAATCTTGCCATGCGTAAACAGCACATCTTCTAACGGAACGCCGTCAATGTAGCTCATTATCAGAAACGATTTGTTTTGATAGGCAAATTGCTCAATAAATCGCGGAATGCGCGGATGCTGGAGGGATTTCAGTACCTTTGCTTCGTATTCTTGCATAGCCAGACCTTTTGGTTTTCCGTTTCTGCTTCGTTTGATCTGTTTGGCAACGTACAAGGTATCCGACTTTTCGTGACGGACCAGATAAGCGATCCCGTAACTGCCCGCGCCAAGAACTGTTTCAATCCGATATTCGCCAAGATTCTTTTTCGGACGGAGGGGACGGTCCAACCAGGTCTGTAGAGTTGCCCGCAGCTGATGCCAAAACACAAATTCTTCCCCTTTCATCCGGTATTCTGCTGTTACATTAGCATCTTTCGATTGACAAGACAATGTTCAAAATCATTCACTTTTTGGTATAATCATGAGGGAATTTCATCTGAACCAGCAAGATATGGAATAAGGAGATATAGAATGAATTTCATTATCGAATGGCTGACGTTCTACTTGATTGAACAGCCAGATTCCGATACCAGCAGCAAGCGGGTAATCATGTCCAAAATGTTGTCGCACGATGAATACCAAGCAAGCGAATTGCGTCATTTCCTCGATGGTGAATTCGCCAGGATCGCCAAACGAAAAGCGGAGATGAATCCCAAGAGCGACGGCAGCCCGACCAAAATCGGTCAATTTATCATCGAACCGGGCCATCCCCTTGACTCCAATCCTACTTACGGTATTTTCCAACGGTTGCTGCAAGCTCAGGAAGCAGATGCAATCCACTTCTCCAGCAATGAATTGTTGCAAATGTATCTGCGAACGTCCCAGGTAAGGGGAGGGGTTCTTCTATTCGTGAAAGCCCGTCTGGATAAGTATGATGACAGATTTTTGTTCATTTTAAAGTGCGACTTTGAACAGAAAACCGCGGTAATTACCGACGACAAAAGTTTAATTGCCAATGTGAATATGGCGATTAACGCCAAAAACATGAAGTCCATCATGTATCCGCATCTTTTGGAACCAGGCATGGTCGATTTTTATCATGTAAAAATCCATCAATTTTCCCATTCACGCTACTTTGAAGAGTTTTTAAAATTTATTGAGTATCCCGAAACTGTACATGATGTTATGTCAAGAGAAGTTCTTTCTCTGGCCAAACAGCATTTGGAGATGATCTATCCGGAAGCCTCAGAAGAACGAATGAGAGAAGAAGAGGAGATTGAACGAATCACCGCAAGCCCCAAACGGGAATTTGCCGAGAAATGGGATCATCAGACCGTACTGGAAGCGACCCGGTTTTTTGCCGAGCAACAGCCAGAATTAGAGCTGAAATTCAAATTGGATCACATTCAGATCCGCGCACTGCTTGCCGATTATGGCATAAAGGTGCATTTCGCCAAAGAGAACGGGCGTTTTTTTGTTTTGCTGGAAGGTGAAAGCATTCAGTTCGAAAAAGGGTGCTCGCCGGTAGAATTCTTAAGACCACAAGAACTGCATATGGTGCTGGATAATCTGAAAAAACAGGCTTCGTACGTTGTCGATCAGGGCAGATCCGTGCAAGATCAGCAGGATGACGCACCACCTTGGTAAGGAATACGCTAGTCAAATGAAGAAAGGAGTTTATCATGTCAGGAAGTGAGTTGAGTCGCATACGTGCATCATTGCAGCGCCGGGTGTTGGAGTTATTGGAGCAAGAGCTTCCTGCCGGCTGGGAAAGCCGTCCTCATGGGCAGCATATCCTTTTGCTCAGCCAAGAAGGGGACAACCCGATCGAGCGAAGAATTTCGTTGGAGAAATTGTATCAACGGGTGGAACGGTACCCCGAGCAAAGAAGAGAAGCGCTGTATTCGTTTGTGGCTCATGTGGTTGCCGGCATCAAGGGGATGATTGATAACAGGGAGTTAAAGGATCACGAGGATCTCGTCTACCCTGTGTTGCGCCATGTATCTTTTGCCGCCAACCATCCGGGCAATCATCAATTGGTGGTTCGCGAACATTCCTCCGAATCAATCGTGGCATACGCCGTGGATCGGGGAGAAGGTTATCTGTTAATTGATCATGCCATGCTCGAAGAAGCGGGTTGGAGCGAGGAAGAACTGCATCAATATGCAATGAAAAACCTGCGCAAGCTACCCTTATCGGTTCGAACTCAAGTGGTAGCCGGTAACACCATTCATTTTATCAACCCCAAGGACGGATATGCCGCCAGCCGGGTTTTGATGACCGAGCTGTTGGATCAATATGATCAGGGGAAAAAAGGAGAGGCATTGGGAGTCGCCATTCCCCATCAGGATGTGCTGATTATCGTGGACATTCAGGATAGTACAGGAATGCAGCTGCTCTCGAGATTAACATACGACTTTGCCAGTAAAGGAGATGTTCCGATTTCCCCATTTCCTTTTATTTATCGTGACCAAACACTCGAATCGTATATTGTCATTCAACATTCACAGGGAAAGCAGGCTAACCATGAACGAACAGAAACCGAACCGTAGAGAAACCGGAATCTTTTTAACCAGACCGGAGAAGGAACTCTTGGAGGAGTGTCTGGATGAGCTGTATGAGGACTTTGGCACATACCGCAAATCCTTGAAGCAGGGCGAAGAGATGAATGCCACCTATAAAACGTTTCTGGGAATTGTCAAGAAGCTTGGTTTGCGTCAGCCCAAATAGCACGAGAGACATTCCTCATAACACGAGAAACATACCTGAAGTATCGAAGGAGTGCGAGAATGACCACCGATCGACTATTTCGCCAAATTCAGTTCCTCACGGAGATTGATAAGCTCAAGAGCGTCTATAGACAAACATTTTTGCTCAACCGGACACGCAATGAAAACGATGCCGAACATTCCTGGCATCTGGGCATGCTGGCGCTGATTTTGTTCGAATATGCCAATCAAGAAATTGATCTTCTGCATGTTATCAAACTGGTGCTGATTCATGATCTCATTGAGATTGACGCTGGCGATACATTTGCCTATGACGAGAAAGGGTACGAGGATAAAGCGATTCGTGAACAAAAAGCGGCTGAACGGATTTTCTCCATTCTGCCGCCTGATCAAGCCCAGGAGATTCGGAAGCTGTGGGATGAATTCGAAGAGCGGACGACTCCAGAAGCAAAATTTGCCAATGCGATCGACCGGCTGCAGCCGATGCTGCATAATTTTTATACCGAAGGAGCCGCCTGGCAAAAGCACAAAGTAACCAGCGACAAAGTAAGAGCCCGCAGCAGCGTTATCCGCGACGGGTCTGAAGAGTTATGGCGGTTTGCCGAAGAGTTAATCGATAAAGCGATTGAAAAGGGCTATCTCCTGCCATAGATTCTTTTTTCAGGTTAAAGAAACGTCTGCTCCGACAGGCATCGCGCCAACCGGATAAAGCGGCCTGATTCATGGAGAAGCCAGTAATCGCGCCTCGGTCCTTTTATGTACATTTTTTCTGCTGCCGCCAACATTCGCTGAACCCTTGGAAGGTCATTCATCTGCATTGCGCACATCCCCATAACCATCCATGGATAAAAGTCGCCTGTCTCGAAATATTCAAAACGGGGAAAGCTTGCCGTGATCCGCTGGTACAACGATTGGGCTACCGGATGGGTTGGCTCAATGAGCGGATAAATAATGGGAAATGCCTGACTGGTTACATCAGGGTACCATTTTGTCCACTTGGGGTAAACGGAATCATAAATGGCAAATGATTGGCTTTGGTGATGATATGTATTGTAGATTCCCGCTTTACTGGCTTGAGAGCGTTCGAAAGCCAACTTCGAGCGCTCGTTATCTCCCATCAGTGAAAACAGTACCCCGGCATCCACCAGCCCTTGATACACCTCGCAATTGTCCATCAGGTATTTCACTCTATAAGACCGCTTTGCCCAGGTCAGGCCGTCGGATCGCTGCAGATGGAGCAGCGATGACAGGATTTTGGCCAATGGATCATGTAAAGCGACGAGCCAATCGATCTCTTCCGTCTGTTTGATATAAGCAAGAAGCAGACTAAAGAACGTGGCATGATAGCTGTCTTCACTGTCGGCAGCGCCAGAATTCCGCTCCTCATTTCGGATATAACGGAAGTCGTTTACATAACCGTCCGGTGAGAGATGCTGCAGATACCAGAGAATGTGCTGTTTGACCGGTTCACAATCGCCAAGCTCAACCAACGCCAACAAGGCGACATTCGTAAAATACGGATTGATCACATTGCTGTTTGGTGATAAACGGAAGGTTCCGCTTCGGAGTTGACATTGGTGGATGTAGGCTTGTTCTCTTTTGATTCGCTCCTCCATTCGTTTACACTCCTCGGGATTTGGATAGAGTAAGTTCGGGACACCCGCCCGGCAGTTAGCCCAAAGCACGAGCTTTCGCTATCGTCGGGTGGGTTGTCTATTTATCCAATCATTTCAAGGACCATTAATGTGGTCAGTAAGCGCTGCTCTGCTTCCTCCCGTGTTTTTCCCGTTTTCACAATGTGCTCCGATTGGTACTCGATCTCAGCAAAAAAAATCCCGTTTTTTTCATAGATGTGCATCGGTCTCAGCCCTTTCACTCCATACACCATTTCCTCATTATATGCAAGAGCAGGGTTATTGATGACAGATGTTTTTGGGCCCCCGCTCGACGTGGCGTTAGCGATAGTCGAGTGGGTGTTTTTACTTCGGCAGCAGCTGCAGAACAAACGCCAGTATTCCGGCTGCGATAAGCGGACCTACCGGGACACCACGGAAGAATGTAACTCCCATAATGGTTCCGACTAACAAACCGGTTACGATCAAAGGGTTTTGCGCCATGAAATTGGCTCCGCGTCCTCCCAGATAGGCGACAATGATGCCGATGACAACGGCTAGGACTGACTGCCAGTGGGTGAAGGTTTTCATGAGGGTGTCGGGAGCAATCTTGCCGCTTGCCACGGGAGCCAACACGCCGATTGTTAAAATGGTAACGCCGATTTGCAAGCCGTACTGTTCCAATAATCGAAAGGCTTGATCGAAATGAATCAGCCGAAGAAACAACAATAAAGTAACGGAAATACTGATTGCCGAGTTGTTGCCAATCACCCCTAACGCAAGCAGGACAATCAGAATGAGATTGGTTATATCCATTTCATAAATCCCCTTTAAGTATTTGAGCATTTCTAAGTTTGGGGCCCCGCCGGGCGAAACGTAGCGCCGCACAGGACGTGCTAGTGCCGGCGACGCAACAAGGACGTTGCGCTTAGCCGGCTTATAGCCGGGTGGGTTTTCTCATCTAGCAATCCAGCATGCCAACCGGGAAGCCAACGCACTCATCCGATCCTTCAAAACGGCCCCAGGCAAATACTCCGTTGAAATATTCAATGGTAAAAGGAAGGTCATGGCCGTGAACGCGATAACTCTTCCCGATAAAAAAGTCTTTTGTTCCGATGAAATACGATTTGGCCAGGAAGAACTTTTGCTCCATGATGCCAAAACCGACGAGATCACCTTTTTGCTTTCTTTCCTCGGCTTCCTTCAACAACCTTTCCATTTCCATCTGCAATTCCGCTAGTGTCATTTGACTGTAAAGACGCATGAGACAACCTCCTTTTCCTCGCTTCTGATTGTAACAAGAAAAAGGAGGTTCGACCATTGAATAAGAAAAAATGACAGTCGATCTGGTTTTCTTAGATTAATCCTAATACTTTTAATTTAACAAAAAATAAAGAATCATAAAATTTGTGTTATGATACAGAGTGTACTCATTGGGTGGACAATCGTATATTAGGAGTGAACAATCATGATGAACACCAACAGCCAGAATCAACTGAAAAAGGAAGTAGGTTTGACGCTGGCCATGTCGCTGGTAATTGGCACAGTCATCGGCTCAGGCGTATTTATGAAGCCGGGCAAAGTAATCGAGTATACGGGAGATTCCACCATGGCGTTATTGGCCTGGGTACTGGGGGGAATTATCACCTTGGCAAGCGGGCTTACGATTGCCGAAGTCAGCACGCAAATCCCCAAAACAGGCGGTCTCTATGTTTATCTCGAAGAAATTTACGGAAAAGTATGGGGGTATATGAGCGGTTGGGTACAGACCATTATTTACGGACCAGCCATTATCGGCGCACTCGGTCTATACTTCGGGTCATTACTCGCAAACTTGTTCCAGTGGGGAGAAGAGTGGAAGCTACCACTCGGAATTATTGCCGTGATATTTTTGGCCGTGGTCAACAGTCTGGGAACTAGGTACGGCGGTTTCCTGCAAACGGCGGCAACGATGGGCAAACTGATTCCGATTGCTCTGATTGCTATCTTCGGTATTTGGAAAGGTAACACCCAAATTCTCCACATGTCCAGCGGTGACACATCTGCTCATATCAGCATGGGGGCGGCAATTTTAGCAACGCTCTGGGCGTATGACGGCTGGATGCTTGTCGGATTCGTGGCGGGTGAAATGAAAAATCCCGGTAAAATCCTGCCAAGAGCTATCATTGGCGGCTTGACGTTAGTAACTCTTGCCTATCTGCTTGTGAACATCGCCCTCTTGCACGTCTTGCCGGCAGAACAAATTGCCTCGTTGAAGGAGAATGCCGCAAGTACAGCCGCATCGCAACTGTTTGGCGAAGTGGGCGGTAAATTGATCAGCGTTGGGATTCTCGTCTCAATCTTTGGTTGTTTGAACGGAAAAATTTTGGCGTTCCCCCGAGTTCCATTTGCCATGGCGGAGCGCGGGCAATTGCCGGGATCTCGCATTTTGTCCAAAGTGCACCATACTTTCAAGACACCGATTGCCGCTACTATCGTACAAGTGGTTATCGCCTTGGCGCTGATGGTCGCCAGCAATCCGGATCGTTTGTCTGATATTGCCATTTTCTCCGTTTATATTTTTAACATTCTGGCGCTTATTGCGGTTTTCATCCTTCGCAAACGCAATCAAGGAGCCAAACGGGAGTTCAGTGTTCCGCTCTATCCGTTCATTCCGGTTATCGCGATTATCGGCTCTGCTTATGTAGTAGTCAGTGCACTTCTCGATAATCCAAAAGACATGCTGTTTGCCCTCGGTATGACAGTGGTCGGCTTGCCGATCTATTGGCTGATCGACCGGCGTCAAACAAAGAAAACCGATTCCAGTCTTTATAAACCGGCTGAAGAATAAAAGGAAAAACCAAAATGGCGTGCGAGATGAGTTAGTTCTTCCACGCCTTTTTGGTTTTTTTTCATATATCGGAAAGTTTAACCGCTTTAAATTATGAAAGTGGTTAAACTTTCTTTTCTTACGGATGCTGCCGTCAAATGGATAAAGCCGGATGAAGGCAAAAAAATGCACTCCATCAAATGAAGGAGTGCCAAGTTTGGGGGTTTTGAGAAAATAGCCGTGTCGTACTGGTTAAAAAATCGCTCTCACCCGATCTATTCAACCTTCGAAAGCTTCGCACGCGGTAGGCATGACCAAGTCCGAGGACATGAGCATGCTTACCGAGTAGGCATGCTATACTGGTAACGATCTGAGGCATCAGGCCCCGGCTACTCTTCTCAATTACGTTGAAACGTCGCTTACAGGTTTCATAGTAGCAAACAAAAATAAAATACCAATAAATTAAAAATAAAATATGGTTAATTGTTAATTGGCAAAAACTCCAATTCTTCATTAAGAGGGACTTTGTTATGCAGCTAATTGAGCATGTAATCATGTGAATGATATAATAAAAAAACAACTCTATCGTCCATTACACAAATACATGAGACCTGCCTGTCTTTTTTTTTTTTGATTATTTCACTTCTAACAGATGATGAAATTAAGGTATAATATAGTCTTGTGAATGAATGCAACATCTTTCAAATTAATAATTTTGTACAGTTGAAAGAGAGTGGAACATTATGGGTCGTAAGTGGAACAATATTAAAGAAAAAAAAGCATCAAAAGATGCAAGCACGAGTCGTATATATGCAAAGTTTGGAAAAGAAATTTATGTTGCAGCAAAGCAAGGTGAACCAGATCCAGAATCAAATCGGGCTTTAAAGGTCGTACTCGAGCGGGCAAAAACGTATAATGTGCCGAAAGCGATTATTGACCGTGCAATTGAAAAAGCAAAAGGCGGTTCAGAAGAAAACTATGACGAACTTCGTTATGAAGGCTTCGGACCAAATGGATCAATGGTAATCGTAGATGCACTGACAAATAACGTGAACCGTACTGCATCAGAAGTGCGCGCTGCATTTAATAAAAACGGTGGCAACATGGGAGTAAGTGGTTCTGTGGCATATATGTTTGATGAAACGGCTGTCATCGGTCTTGAAGGGAAAACAGCAGATGAAGTGTTTGAAATACTAATGGAAGCAGATGTAGACGTACGAGACATTTTAGAAGAAGATGAAGCGGTTATCGTTTATGCCGAACCTGATCAGTTCCATGCAGTACAGGAAGCATTAAAGAATGCTGGTATAACTGAATTTACCGTTGCAGAAATAACCATGCTCGCACAAAATGAAATAACACTCCCCGAAGACGCACAAGCACAATTTGAAAAAATGATTGATGCATTAGAAGATTTAGAAGATGTTCAAAATGTGTACCACAATGTGGATTTAGGTGAATAATACATGAAAGCAGACCTTTGTTATGTAACAAAAGTCTGCTTTATTCCCCCCAACACAGAGGTTTCGAATTGTCAAACTTATGTCGGGAGGGGTTTTTTTATTTCTCTTCAATTGTAATCGTCTTGATCGACACCTGCTCGGTCGGTTTGCTTGGCTCGCCGGAGTTTGGATCGTTGGTCACCGGAGTGGAAGCAATTTTTTCCACGGTGTCCATGCCTTCAACCACCTTGCCAAAAATCGTGTAGTTTGGCATGCTGTTCAAATTTTTGACATCCTCACCTGTCCCGATAAAAAACTGACTGCCGTTCGTATTGGGTCCGGCGTTGGCCATTGCGACAACTCCCGGCTCGTACATGTGGCCATTGTTTAACTCGTCTTCGAACTTGTATCCGGGACCGCCGGCACCTGTACCATAAGGATCACCGGTTTGGATCATGAATGTCTTGATAATGCGGTGGAAAATAACTCCGTCATAAAAATGATCCTTCGAGAGGAACACGAAATTATTAACCGTTTTTGGTGCATCTTTGGCAAACAATTCGATCTTGAATGTTCCCTTTGTTGTGTCGACCGTAGCATAATACTGTCTGTTCACATCAATCGTCATATCGGGCGCTTTTTGATATTGTTTCGGTTGTTTGGGAGCAGCTGCCGGCGAAGGTTGAGTTTCGTTTGTGCTGCAGCCAACCAGCGTCAAGGTGATCAAACCAATTAGTGCCAAGCCAGATAAGAATCGCTTCATGTTTTACCTCCTGAGATATGCAAGGAATGCGAATGGAAGTGGAATATCCATATTATACTTCCCTTCACAATTTTAAATCACGGGGCAGTCTTTGACCACCCTGCAAGCAGGTAGATCCTTTATCGAGTCCCAAACATGTTATAATAGTGAAAAAAGGGCAATAGGAGAGAAAGTGATGTCAGAACATTTTGAAACAAAGGCAGTACATATTGGTCATCCGCAGACAGGAGCGGATGTTGCCAAATCAACACCGATCTATCAAACATCTGTTTTTGCGTTTCCAGGATTGGAAGAAGTGGAGCAGTACTATGCCGGTGAACGGGACTATCTTTATACGCGAAACGGCAATCCTAACCAGACGGAACTGGCAGCGGCAGTCGCCAATCTGGAAGGAGCAGAAAACGGAGTAAGCGCCTCATCCGGGATGGGAGCGATTATGGCAGGATTGCTGGCGGTGCTCGGCCCAGGAGACCATATTCTGGCATCCCATGAGATTTACGGCGGTACGTATGCCCTCTTGCATAAGGAACTTTCCCGCTTCCAGATCGAATTGGAATTAATCAATCTGCAAACCATTTCATCTTTAGATGACCATGTCAAGCCGAATACCAAAATGCTGTTCTTTGAGACGATCACAAATCCCCTTCTGACTGTGGTGGATATGCCGTTCTGGATTCAGCAGGCCAAAAAACATGGTCTGATCACGATGATTGACAACACCTTTGCCACCCCGTATCTCGTGCAGCCTGCCCTTTTCGGAGCCGAGTTGGTCGTGCACAGCGCTACCAAGTATATTGGCGGGCATAGTGACGTGACGGCAGGCGTGCTGGTGGGCAGAAGCGATTTGATTGCCCGGGCGAGAGAGATAATTGTCAACTATGGTGCTTCCTTAAGTCCGTTCGAAGCCTGGTTGACCTCGCGGGGACTGAAAACGTTGGCTCTTCGCATGGAGCGGCAATCGGACAATGCCAAAAAGGTAGCGGCTATTCTGGAGCAGCATCCATCGGTAAGCCAGGTGTATTATCCGACGGAACAAGCAACTTCTTTCTTCCGGCGCCAAAGCCAAGGAGCGATGATTTCGTTTCGGCTGAAGGATGAAAGCAGGATCTATGACTTCTATCGGGCACTTTCCTGGATCAAGTTCGCTCCGTCCCTTGCCGGGGTGGAAACCACAGTATCCCATCCTGTTACCACTTCTCATCGCGCACTGAGCGAACAACAGCGCAGGGAAACTGGAATTACCATGGGCCTCATCCGTCTCTCTGTGGGAATCGAGGCATGGGAAGACATTGTAGACGATCTGAACAAAGGACTCCAAGGGTAAAGGATTATTCTCTGAAGAAATACCACTCGTGTCTGCCAGAATTGGCTTGCTGGTAAGGTATCCAGCAAAAAAAATTTGGCGGATACGGGTGATTTTTTTTCAAACTGGTGACGTTTTGTCTGACTCAGCCGTCAAAACGGATAGTTAGATTGAGTATGGAGGAAGAGGGATGGGAATGCCATTGAAACAGGAGGAAGACAAGTTTTCTCCGTTACCCGATCAACCGGATGGTTATTACGAAGATAGGGATTTCTCTCAGCTTTATGATGAGTATTTTGACCGTGTAAACCGATATTTGCGTTGTCGCGTTTACAATACTTGGGATGCAGACGATCTGACTACCACGGTATTTATCAAAGCATTGGAAAAGTTTGATCAATACAGCCGAACAAGCCCGTTTGCCTCCTGGATTTTCCGGATTGCCCACAACACTTTCATCGATTTTCTCCGGAAAAACCGGGAAACGCCTGTTGAACAGGAAGAGATTCTGGAAGGCAAGATCGATAACACCTGGCAGCCGGAGCAGCAGGCGCTCACCAATGAGGAGATTCGCCTTTTGAAGGAAAGGTTGGACCTATTGACTCCTGATCAACGGGATGTTCTAACGCTCAGATATTTTGCCGATCTCAAAATTCAACAGGTAGCCGAGGTCTTGGGAAAAACGGAGTCAAGCGTCAAGATGATTTCTCATCGGGGATTACATCAACTTCAAAAACTATATGAGGAGGGAAACAGCCATGAAAGACGATAAGCGCTCCTCGCAAGAAGAGATGCAGGATACGACAATTGCGCAACTGTTGAGCCATTTGAAGCAGCTTCGCCAGGCGGTCCCCGTCAACTATCAATTAAAAGCAGAATTAAAACAAAGATTGTTGGAACAGATGGAGCAGATGGAACAGGCCAACCGGTCCAAACAGGACTCGCCTGAAACACAACGGTCATCGCTTTGGAAGCGGTGGGTTCCCATCGGGCTGGCAGTTTTAGCTGTGGCAGGATTCAGTTTGTTCCGGCAAGATTCGCTCGGCCTGCGCAAACCGGAGCCGTTGTCCATTACGCTGACAGGCTCCATCGAACAGGCAGCTATATCTCCGAGAGGTGATCAAATCGGGGTCGTAACCAAAGAGGAAAAACTGCTTATCTACCAGATGGAAAACACGAAAAGTGATCGAATAGTATCGCTGCCTCAAACCAAAGGCAAGTACGATTCGCTTGCATGGTCAGCAGATGGGGGACAACTGGCCGTCATTGAGCAATCAGATGAAGCGGCAAGAATCTGGGTTGTCGATTTCGACCATGCCCGTCAATACGGTAGCCGGCTGATCTGGGAAGAAAAAGGCGGACACTTTGCGAATTTGAGTTGGAGGCCTCAAGGGGAGCAGATTGCTTTTACCAGAGTCAAGGATGGAAGAGAAGAAATTTGGCTGGCCAACACAAGCTCATACGTGGCGGAAAAGATGATGGATGGAAGTCAGCCTGACTGGTCGCCTGACGGGAAATTCATCGCTTTCGTAACAGAAGGGCAAATCAAGGTAATGAATCTGGATACCAAAAAAAGGATAACGGTTGAAAAAGGAACTTGTCCTTCCTGGGTAACTGAACGCCAATTCACTTATATATCTGAAAAACAGCAGTTAATCCAGGTGGAACTTGATCCACAAACCAAATCTATCAAATCGAAGCAAGCTGTCAGCGACGAAATGAACGACATCAAGCGGGCTATATGGTCAAGAGACGGAAAGCACCTCTTGTTCGTCCAGTCAATGAATCAACAGAATGCATGGTTTGTCGCTGAACGAGATGAATAAAGGAGAGAGCACCATGTGGAGATTGATCTTGATCTTGGCAGTAGTGTTGATTGGCTTCCAATCGCCTCCTGCCTTTGCCGATGATGATATTGATATGCGGGTATCCCTTCCGTTGGGTGGAATCATGAAGCCAGGGGAGTGGACGCGGATTGAAGTAAGCCTGATGAGCGAGTCCAGTGATTTTTCCGGTAAACTGCAGCTCCATCATAACATGAACGGCTACAACTCAGATGGAGAAGCCTATCAGCAGGAAGTAAAGCTGGAAGCCAAAAAGAGCAAGCAATACTGTTTTGAGATCCCTAACGAGATATTAATGGATGGCAACATCAAGGTAGATCTGGTGAAAGACGATACGGTGGTCGCCACGGAAAAGATCATGCAGAACATGCGGATGAATGATTACAGGGGTGTCGTACTTGATCAAAACCCCAACGCCTTTTATTTTCTGTCCATGCGAAATGAGGTGGACAGCCCTGGAACGTGGAGAGAATTGAACGTGACCCCGCTTTCTGCCAAAAAGCTTCCCGAAGAATCCTGGCTTTTACGAAACCTTGATCTGATTGCGATTGGCCATGTGGGAGCAAACGCGCTTAATGAGAAACAGATTGGGGCTATTAAAGAGTGGATTCAACAGGGCGGTACACTGCTGCTATCAACGGGCCCCAATCAAGCGGGAATACTTCCTGCCTTCCAAGAGTTTCTTTCCATTGCCCCTGGTCACGGCGGGACTACAAGCAATTTGAACCTGATTCGTGATTTATCCGGCCAAAACCGCTTGCCGGTTGAATCCATCCCTGTATATAACACCGATGCTCCGTTATTTGTGCTCAAGCAGGTTGGCAGCGGCAAAATCCTGTTTATTAACTATGATGTAAATACGGAACCATTGGCGTCGTGGCAGTTTAATCGTCAAATGTGGCAGCACTTGATCGAAAAATACAAGCTGGGCATTACCGATTCACTGCCTGGTATCCAAGATCCAATGGATCGCTCCGTAATTAACTTGAGCCGCTTAATTCCCGGTGTTTCCTTACCTGCAGTTGAATGGCTTGTGTTGATCTGGATTCTTTACGTAATCGTGGTGTCCCCGGTTCTTTATCTGGTTTTGAAGCGAAAAGATCGCCGCGAGTGGGCATGGGGAATTGTTCCGCTGTTCGCGATCCTCTTAACCCTAGGAGTCTACACAATCGGGCGTTTGCAGGTGTCTAATGAAGATGCCAGCTACAGCGTATCATCCGTCAATATTTTAAATGGTCAGTTGGCAAAAGTTTCGACGGCTGCTTCGTTTCTCGCCAGTTCTGGCGGTACCTATCAGGTTCAGACAGAGAAAGGATTTTTGTCCGTGCCGCTCAATTTTCAGAATGGACTAAGCCGGTTCGCTCAAGCTGACCTGACAGTTGGAACTGACAAGGACAACCTGTTTACCTATTCGCAGGTTCCTTACTTGACGGAGAAGCAAGCAGTGGCTACCGGTTTCCGAACCGATATCGGATCATTTGCTAATAACCTGTATGTGGAAGAGAACCAGCTGGCAGGATCGATTACCAACAAAACGTCGTACGACATGGACGAAATTTACGTGGATTTAGGGATGCAGCGCATTGCCTTGGGTGCTCTGAAAAAAGGGGAAACCAAACAGGTCAAGGAAAAGCTGAAGGAATTATATCTTCCTGACCTTTCCCAAAATCGGGGCGAAAGACTTGATATTTCGGCTGAACAGCAGAAAGAAAAAATGAAAAATTCCGTAATCAACCCGACGGTGATGAACCAGATTCGGATTGTAGGTGTTTCAAGTCAGCCGCTTAAAGTTCTCACCATGTTAACGGAAAAAAATACTCCGTACTATTTGAATGTGTTC
The DNA here is from genome assembly GCA_041920465.1 of Paenibacillaceae bacterium. Lineage (GTDB taxonomy): Bacteria > Bacillota > Bacilli > Brevibacillales > Brevibacillaceae > Brevibacillus_H. The sequence goes on from JBHGXW010000019.1 coordinate 117,224, forward strand.
ACACAACCGCTTCGTTTAAGCCCGGCAACGGATGGCCGCATTCACTATCCATTCGGCACCTTATCGGTCGAGTCCACTCGGGAAGATGGAATGGTGGAACGAACCGGGCCTTACACATGGGAGATGGGCAAAGGAAGCGTTACCTTCCGGCTTGACGTGAATTCTCTGGATCTGAATGTCAAAAAAATCGAGATTCCGCTGGATCAAAGTCCGTATCGCCCGTTTGTTAAGGAAATCTATCATGTGAAGAGCGGCACCTGGAAAAAGCTGAATCGCGATGAAAGAGTGATTCTGGAGAAGAATCTGTCGGAGTACATCACCAGAGACGGAAATATCGAAATCCGCATTTCCAATCCGGCCGATCAGCGCCTCTCTTTGCCGGAACCAAACTTCAATGTAGAAGGAGAGGAGAAGTAAGATGATCCGAACCGAAAATTTATCGAAACAATACGGAAAACTGCAGGCGCTAACCGATCTTTCGCTGAACATAGAAAAAGGCAAGGTATTTGGCTTCATCGGGCCGAACGGCGCCGGCAAATCGACAACCATGATGATACTCTCCACTTTGTTGGCGCCTTCTTCAGGCAAGGCTTATGTGGCAGGCTATGATGTGCAGAAAAATCCCAAGGCTGTCCGTCAATCGCTTGGCTACATGCCTGACTTCTTCGGCGTTTACGACAATTTGAAGGCGACGGAATATCTCGATTTTTACGCCGGTGCTTACCATATTCCCGAATCGAAGCGGAAATCGCTCATTGCCGATTTGCTTGAGCTGGTCAATTTGTCCAATAAGGCAGATGCGTATGTAGATTCGCTTTCGCGCGGGATGAAGCAACGCCTTGGCCTCGCCAGGTGCCTGGTGCACAGTCCGGATGTCCTGATCCTTGACGAACCGGCTTCCGGCCTGGATCCACGCGCCCGTATCGAGATGCGGGAAATCCTGAAACAGCTTAGGTTGATGGGCAAAACGATTCTCATCAGCTCCCATATCCTGCCTGAATTGGCGGAACTGTGCGACGAGATTGGCGTGATAGAAAAGGGGAGACTGATTGCCTGCGGCTCTGTGGATGAAGTGAGTGTCGGAACGAGAGGCATCTCCGTCATGCTGCTCAAAACGCTGGAAAAAGCGGATGTTGCCGAAAAAATCCTGCAAGAATCAGCCTTTGTGCGCCGCCTGGATAACAAACATAGTCATTTCCGCTTTCATTTTACCGGAACGGAACTGGATAAGGCGGAACTGCTTAAGCAATTGATTGCCGCCGAAATCCCGATTGTCCATTTCGGGGAGTCAAAAGAAAATTTGGAGGACGTATTCTTGGCCATTACGGAAGGAGTGGTGAACTAATGGGCTCCTTTTTTACCAACCCTTTATTTGTAAAAGAGATGCGGGAACGCTTCCGCAACAAAAAAAACATGTGGATCCTCGCGCTCTATCTGCTTGTCATGGGATCGATTTTGCTTGGTTTTATGTATGTCACCCACATGGATGGAATCTCATACCCCGGAGAAAACAGGGAAGTATTTATCCTGACAGCGGTAATCCAATATGCGATGATTTGCTTTATCGCCCCGGCGTTGTCAGCGGGAGCGATCAGCGGCGAACGGGAGAGGCAGACGCTGAATATTTTGCTTACCACCCAATTGTCCCCCCGCAAAATCATCGTGAGCAAGCTGTTAACCTCTTTGGCCTTTATTTTCCTGTTGGTGGTCTCTTCCTTGCCGCTGTACAGCTTCGTCTTTCTTTACGGCGGGATATCACCGACACAGCTTCTTACGCTGTTTAGTTTCTTCGCGATCAACATTGTCTTTTTTGGTTCGCTTGGGCTATTCTGCTCCACCTGGATCAAGCGAACGGGAGTAAGCACAATTACGGCATACGGCTTGGCCTTCTTTGTGGTCGTAGGCACGGGACTATTGTTCTTGTTTATCGGGATGCTGCTGCATGAATTGTACCCGTTGGCCTATCAAGGCGATGATGTATTTGCCCTGCCGTCGCTAAAAGTGTTGGGATCATTAAATCCGGTAATTGTCATGTTTGATATATTGGGTGAAGACCTCGGGCCGCACATTGAGTTATTTATGCCGGAATGGTTGTTCTTCCTAATCATCTACAGTCTGTTAAGCCTGCTCATCGTAGCGTGGAGCGCTTACCTGCTCCGCCCGGTTCGCCGTTCCTTCTTGCCTTGGAAGAAATAGACGTTTTCGTGTACAATAGGGAAGTCTACTTAATGGAGGTGGCCTGTCATGGATCAAACAGACAAACAGGAAGTCCAAATTATTGATTTTGAAGAATTGCTGCAATTTATCGAAGAGCGTTTGGCTAACGCGCAAATGAAAGTCGGGCGGGACGAAATCATTACGATTTTACAAGCAGAAGAATCGTTTCTGATGGAAAAAGGCGTGATCGAGGAGCTGGAAGCGTAGCAGCAAAAGCAGGTTGTGTCTTGCGAATCGCATCTGTATACTGTAATGGAAGTGTACACCATTTTTCTTGAAGGACGTGAATGAACATGGCGAACGAAATGGAAAACAAAGATTTGGAAGTAGGCGACGTAATTACGCTTGATGATGAGAATGGCGAATCGATCGGCGATTTTGAAGTAATTGCCCTTTATGAACTGGACGGCAAGGAGTATGTTGCCTTAACCCGCCCGTTGGATGAAGAAGAAATGGAAGAGACTGACGAAGAACTGGAGATTTTCGTGCTTGGCATTGAAAACGGCGAATTGGTACCGTTGGAAGAAGACGAAGAAGCCAAAGCGTTCGCCAAGCTGGACGAAATCCTCGAAGACATCGAACTGGTTGCGCACGACCACGACCACGATCATAAGTAATAAGAAACTGGATTCTGTCATCATGGAATGAGTCAGGACGAGCCATCGCCTGTAAGTCAAATGGCAAGACGGAATCAATCAGGTTGATTTAGGGTTTTAGACCCAAAAAAGTTCAAGCGTACACGAATGATTATGCGTTTATTACCCACCTGACTAGGAAGCATGAGCTATAGTCTAGGTGGGTTTCATTCGCTTAACTCGGAATAATGTTGTCTTTCAAATCCCTGACGAGAAGAATGCAGGTTTTATCCGTCTCCTGAAGCTCGCGGAACAGGGCGGAAGCTTCATCTTTGGTCAGCCCGAGATGCTCCATCTTGGACCGAAGCTCTTCGCCGCCGTTGGCGAACACATGGCATTTTGATTCAATGTTTCCTACCGCATCTTCGAAGTGCTTGCTGTACTTGTAGTAGTTGTTCCGCTGGTTGGAGTGGTTGCGGTCCGGATTCCACTTAAGCACGTAGATGTCATCTTTGGCATATCCGGAGGAATTGAGTGCCTGAATATCGGAAACAAGCTCCTGGTCGAACTTATGAAACTTCACAAACGGTTTGGTTGCGCTAATCATTCAAACGTCCTCCCTTGCGACTGGTGAATGTCACGCCTTATTGTTGCCTGAAATTGCTCCCGTTACCCGGCTAATCGGCGATTTCTTTCCCCATCTTGAAAAGGTTGGACGAACGGCATACAATGAGATAGGGTTAACTGGATTTATCAAGCTTATTAGATAGCAAGGAGAGTCGTAGCAGTAGCATGCCTAACACCGTTCACATCACCGGAGAAAACGCCGAGAAAATGTTGAAAATGATGGAAGCCTTCGAAAAGAATGACGATCTGCAAAACGTGTATGCCAACTACGAAATCGACGATGAAGAAATGGAAAAATTGATGGGTTAACGAAAAATAATGCCATCTTGCATACGCAGGATGGCTGTTTTTTCGCATCCTTGTTTTTTCTTTTGCGCAAATGGTATAAAATAGCGATTAAGTGTTCGTATAGGGACCTTCCAAACTGTAGAGGGGAGAAGCGAATGACAGAACCTAACACACTTTCTTATACAGAAGAAGATATTCAGGTATTAGAGGGGCTAATCGCCGTAAGAAAACGCCCGGGTATGTATATAGGTTCAACCGGTTCCAGAGGGCTGCACCATTTGCTCTGGGAGATTGTTGACAATGCCAAGGATGAGACCTTAGCGGGATTTAACGATAAAATTATTGTCACACTGTTTCCTGACGGCAGTGTCCGCGTAGAGGATTTCGGACGCGGGATACCTACCGGGATGCACAAAACCGGCCGTCCCGTACCGGAAGTGATTTTTACCACGCTGCATGCCGGAGGGAAGTTCGGCGGAGGCGGATACAAGAAGAGCGGCGGTTTGCACGGAGTAGGCTCCAGCGTCGTCGTGGCCTTGTCCAAATGGCTGGAAGTGGAGATTCACCGGGAAGGCAAAATACATAGGCAACGATATGAATATGTCGTGGACGAACAGGGAAATGAACACGTCGGCAAACCGGTGACCGACCTGGAAGTGATTGGAACCACCAAAAGAACGGGAACGACGGTTACTTTCCTGCCGGATGATACTGTTTTTACGACCAACCGTTTTGATTTTGACTTGATCCGCGACCGTTTTAGAGAGACTGCTTTTCTCCTGAAGGGTCTTCGCATGGTCCTCATCGACAAGCGGGGACCAGAGCGAAGGGAAGAGTTTTACTTCCAGGAAGGCTTGAAATCTTATGTTGAGTATTTGAATGAGGGCAAACAAACCCTGCATCCTGTCGTCTATTTCGAAGGCGAAAAGGACAACGTCTACGTGGAACTGGCCTTCCAATACAATGACGGCTACAGCGAAACGCTTGTCTCCTACGTCAATTCCGTACCGACCAATGACGGTGGCACGCATGTTACGGGATTTCGCAACGGGACAACCCGGATATTTAACGAATACGCCCGCCGCAAAGGATTTTTGAAAGAAAAAGACGCCAACCTTTCAGGAAATGACCTCAGGGAAGGATTCCTGGGTGTGCTTTCGTTGCAAATGTCAGACGTGCAATTTGAATCGCAAACCAAAGACAAGCTGGGAAACGAAGAAGCACGGACGATTGTGGAACAAATCGTCTCCGAAAAGTTAGGCTTCTTTTTGGAAGAGAATCCGGAAATCGGCAAGCTTTTGATCGAAAAAGCGATTCGCTCCGCAGAAATCCGCGAAGAGCTGCGTAAACAGCGGGAAGCGCTTCGCGGCGATAAAAAGGGCAAAAACGGCAAAAAACGCAAATCCATCTCGGAAAAATTTGCTCCGCCGCAATACAAAGATCCCAAACGGAACGAGCTTTTCCTCGTGGAAGGGGACTCTGCCGGCGGTTCGGCGAAGCAGGCACGCAACTCGGAATTTCAGGCTATCTTTGGCTTGAAGGGAAAGCCGCTTAACACGGAAAAAGCGAAGCTCTCCGAAATTCTCGCCAATGAGGAATTCCGCACGATTCTGGAAGTGATCGAGACGGATATCGGAGAAGAATTTTCGCTTGAGGATTGCGCTTTCGATAAAATCATTATCATGTCTGACGCCGACGTGGACGGTTCCCACATTCAAACTCTGTTGCTAACCTTCTTCTTCCGGTACATGCAGCCGCTGATCGCGGCAGGCAAGCTGTATATTGCGCAACCACCGCTGTATCAGGTGATCAAGGAAGGGAAAAAACCGGAATCAGTCTATTGCTGGGACGACTTCGAACTGGAGCAGGCGGTCAAGAAGCTTGGGCGCGGCGTCACGATCCAGCGATACAAAGGCTTGGGCGAGATGAACCCGGACCAGTTATGGGATACGACGATGAATCCTGAAACGCGCAAACTGATTCAAGTATCCTTGGAAGATTTGGCCCACAGCGAGAAGCTGGTAACGGTGTTGATGGGCGACAAGGTACCTCCTCGCCGGGAATGGATAGAGAGTCACGTCACATTCGAAGTGGGAGAGGATGAATAGCGATGCTGTCCAATCGAATCATTGAACAAAGCTTTACCGAAATCATGGGCAAACGCTTCGGGGATTACGCCAATCTGGTCATTCTCTCGCGGGCTATTCCCGATGCGCGTGACGGCTTGAAACCGGTGCAGCGCCGAATTCTGTACGCGATGTACCAAGAAGGCACGACCCATGACAAACCATACCGCAAATCGGCCAAAACAGTCGGGTATGTAATGGGTACCTTCCATCCGCACGGCGACAGCGCCATTTACGAGACGATGGTCCGGATGGCACAGTGGTGGAAAATGCGGCAGGTGTTGATTCAAGGCCACGGGAATTTCGGAAGCCTTGACGCCGATCCGCCGGCGGCCATGCGTTATACCGAATCGAGATTATCCGCGCTTGCCAATGAGATGCTCCGCGATATTGACAAAGATACGGTGACCTTCATTCCGAACTACGACAACTCGACGGAACAGCCGGCCGTCTTGCCTGCCCGTTTCCCTAACTTGCTGGTGAACGGAGCTTCCGGTATCGCGGTTGGTTTCGCCACCGATATTCCAACCCACAATCTGGCGGAAGTGATTGACGCGACGATTGCGCAAATGAAAAACCCGGCCATTTCCCTGGATGAACTGATGCAGCTGGTAAAAGGGCCCGATTTTCCTACTGGCGGAATTGTCCAGGGGGTATCCGGCATCCGCAAAGCGTTCGAGACAGGTCGAGGCCAATTTATCATTCGCGGTCGTGCTGAAGTGGAAGAGCCAAAAGGCAGTAAGGTAAAGAAAATCATTATTACTGAAATTCCGTATGATGTGGTTAAATCAAAATTGGTCGCACAAATCGACGAACTGGTCATGGAGCGCAAGATTGAAGGGGCAATCGCTGTCCGCGACGAAACCGGACGGAAGGAAGCAGAACAGAAAAAAGTCCGAATCGTCATCGACATCAAAAAAGAAGCCGACTCCAATGCCATCCTGCAATATCTGTACAAGAATACCGATTTGCAAATTTATTACAACTACAATATGAATGCGATTTACGAGGGGACAATCAAGCAGATGGGGCTGAAAGACCTGCTGCATGCCTACATTACCCATCAGAAAGAGGTTGTGACCCGCCGTTCCCGATTTGATCTGAACAGAAAACAGAACCGCGAGCATATTGTTCAGGGGTTGATTCGGGCCAAATCAATCCTGCGCGAGATTGTGGACACGATAATGGCGTCCAACGACCGGGCAGATGCCAAGCGAAACATCATGGAGCAATACGGCTTTACCGACTTGCAAGCCGACGCGATCTTGAGCATCCAGCTTGCCTCTTTGACGCGCATTGACATTGTCAAACTGGAGAAAGAATTGGCTCTGTTGGAAAAAGAGATCAAGGAACTGCAAGCGATTCTGGGAAGTGAGAAAAAGCTGATCCAGGTGATCCAGCATGAATTAACCGAGATCAAGAATAAGTATGCCGACCCGCGGCGGACCGAGATTCAGGGAGAGATCGAGGACATCAAGGTTGACATTGCCATGCAGATTAACGCTGAGGATTGTATCGTCACCTTCACCAATGACGGGTACATCAAGCGGACGAGCCCTCGTTCGTTTAAATCGATGGGAGGAACCATTGAAACCTGCGGGGTAAAAGAGGGCGACAAGGTAAAATCCTTTATCGAAACCAACACGTCACACACTGCGCTGTTCTTTACCCAGGACGGCAAGTTTTTTGCGATGCTGGTAAACGATATTCCTGACGTGAAGTGGAAAGATATCGGCACGGCGCTGATCAACGTGATACCATTGGAGAAGCAGCAGCGGATTGTCGGTTTTACCATTGTAGACAACTTCAAACAGCCGCTGTATGTTTATCACCTGTCCCGCTCCGGGTTGATCAAGAAAACAGCCTTGCAAGAGTATGAAACCAACCGTTCCGGTGCGATTGCCGCCGCCAAACGGAAATCTGAAGATGATGAGTACGTGAACGTCTTCGTGGCCGGAGAAGAAGGCACGATTCTGGTAATCACCCGCGAAGGAATGGGGATTCGTTTTCCTTTACAGGAAGTATCGGCAACAGGAAGAGCCTCTTCCGGCGTGAAAGCGATTCAACTTGCCCACACAGATGAAGTGGTTACTTCGATTTTGGCCACGACAAATGAAGATGGTATCGTTAACGTTCTGACGCAGGAAGGCATCTTGAAACGCACCTTTATGCGCGACTTCCCGATTCAAGGCCGTGCGGGCAAAGGATTAGTCATCATCCGCAAACGCAAAACCACCCCGCATGCGGTAATGTCCGCCATGAAAGAAGACAAAAACCGTGAAAACTTGTACGCCATGACCGAGTCAGGAGATCTGGTTCAGATCCTGCCGGAAAAAATCGGAGTAACCGAACAAGGCGGCATCGGACGTGTAGCGGTAGAGGGAAAAGTAGTATCCGTCCTGTTTGAAGCGGTATTGCCAACCGACCAGGGCAAAGCGGAAGTGGGCACGGCAGAACCTTCGCAAGCCCCTGTTTCCCCGCTGGATGAAGCGCCGGTCGAGCAGGCCAGTTTGTTTGATGACGCATTTGATAAAAAGGAGTCTTAAGATGTCTAAGCCGTTTGAATCATTTGCCACCAACTTAAATTATTTGCAGGTTTCGCTTTTGCTTGACACTGTTTCCTATTTCGAAGACGCACCGAAACTCTTATCCATTCCAGGCAGCGAGGGAACGGTCATGGTTCCATTGCTGCCGGTGACGTTGAGCAAGATGCTTGGCGAGTTGAATGAGCAAGAGCCGTCGAAAACAAGCTCCTTTGCTTTTGCGTTTGAGTGGACAGACGAGGCTTTAAAGCGAGGTATTGTCATTGTCACGCTTCCGTCTGGTGAAAAGCTGGAACAACCAACTGATTTGGCCCAATTCTCAGCTATTTAATATTTCCTAGGCAAGCGCAAATTTCGCCTTTTGCCGCAGAATAACACGAACGTTGGGCAGGTTTGTCGAAAGTATGTTTTCTTTTGTGTTCAACTTTAATGAAACGGGAAAACTATGCTCGGAGGTGAACCGCATGGAACGTAATATGATGGTCCACGGGCGCGAACTCAACTTTGCCACAACCTATGACGGCGATGGCCAATATCATGTTCAAGTACGAAGCGGAGATAAGCTGATCACCATGTTCAAGGTGGCGGCAGGAGAGGAAAATGAAGTGTTTGAGGAAGCATTGGCACTCTTTTCTGCCGATGTTGATTTGGGACACATCAAATTGTAAGAAAAAAAGCTGTTGGGAAGTTCATCTCCTGACAGCTTTTTTCATTTCTTTCCATTTGCGCAGCCAGTGGAGAAAAACGATGGTCCATGTCATAGCGGCTTTTACAGCGCAAGCCCAGGGCTGGGGCCCCGATCGGCGGTCGGCTAGCACCGCCTCGTCGTGAGGATCAGACAAAACGCAGCGTCCTGCTGCATGGCTGACACTGATACGTCCTGTATGGCGCTTGCCGACACTGACTGGCACGTCCTGTGCGGCACCACGTAAGTTCTGGCCGGGTGGATTTTCTTGCTATTTACAACCAAAATAAGGAAAGGGTACAATAGTCTTTATTTACTAGCAATTCAGAAGGGGTGCTACAGTTGAAAAAAGTCGTGAAGCCGGCAATGTTGACAATGTTTTCATTATCGCTTATCTTTAGCAGCCTACCTGCATCTGCCAATAACAATGAGATAACCAGAAACGCGGGCGAACTGAAAATTGAGTCAAAAGAAGGTCTTTCGTTGCGTTCTGCCTCACTTGTCAAGAAGCTTTCAGAATTAAACAGCTCTTCCAAATTGGTCATTATTCAATTGGACGGTCCGGTACAAGAAGAGTGGGAGAAAAAGTTGGAAGATGCAGGAGCAGAGTTGGGAGACTACATTCCTGATTTTGCTTTTGTTGCCAAACTTCGCGACAAAAAAGACAGACAAGAGATCTTGAAGCTTAGTTTCGTCAAGCGAGTTACCCCTTTTCATTCTGCATACAAACTTGATCCAGAACTGGCAAAAGAGTTAGACAGCAAAAAGCGGCAGAAAGTGGTTGTCGTGGGTTTTGACAAGAAAAACGACATCAGCAAAACTGCGAAGACAGTGGCCTCCAAACTGGACGATGTACAGCGCTCCTCAGTGAAGCGCATTGCTACTGTTTCGGCGACGGGTAACGAGATTGAGAAGCTGCTGGAGTCGGATGATGTGATTGCCATCGTACCGGTAAATGAACGGCATTACAGCAATGACGTGGCCAGAGGCATTATTCATTCCGATGTTCTGGCAAGCACCGGCTACACCGGGAAAAACCAGATCGTAGGTGTGGCCGATTCAGGGCTTGACACAGGAAAGATTAGCACTCTCCATCCTGATCTTGCTGACCGGGTGAAAAAGCTGATTGCGGTTGGACGTCCCAATGACCCAAGTGACATGGGCGGGCATGGCACACATGTGGCAGGCTCTATCGTGGGAACGGGAAAAGCTTCTGACGGCAAAATTAAGGGAATGGCTCCCGATGCAAAACTTGTTTTTCATTCCATGGATGATAAAGATCAGCAACTTACGGGCGACTTGTATAAAATGTGGACGGAAGCTTATCAAGAAGGTGCCCGTATCCATTCAGATTCATGGGGAACGGAAGACTTCGGTGAATATGGTTATGAATCAAAAATAGCCGATACTTTCTTGTGGGAACATAAAGATATGACAGCCCTTTTTGCGGCAGGCAATCAAGGGGAAAGAGGCTGGTACACGGTAGGCAGCCCTGCAACAGCCAAAAACGTCATCTCTGTCGGGGCATCCGAAAACTATCGCCCGGATTATACCATTTCAGACAATATTAATGACATTGCTTATTTTAGCAGTAATGGCCCGACAGCCGATAATCGTTTAAAACCGGATATTGTCGCGCCCGGGACGTTTATTCTCTCGACACGTTCATCGCTCGCTCCGGATGACAGCTTTTGGGATGTGTATGACAAGTATTATGCTTTTATGGGCGGAACCAGCATGGCGACTCCAATTTTGGCTGGCGGAACCGCGCAAGTTCGCCAATTTTTACAAGACAGTGGAAATAAAAATCCAAGCAGCGCGCTGATCAAATCCATGCTGTTGACGGGCGCCGATTATATCCCTGAGATATCCCTTTTTACACAAGGATTTGGGCGGGCCAACCTTGAAGCAGCGATTCAGACTACCTTTGTCGATGAATCCAAAGGCTTGGCAACTGGCGGGAATGCCTCGTACACGATTAATGTAACCGATACAACGAAGCCGTTTATCGTGACTCTCGCTTGGACGGATTATCCTGCTTCCCTGATTGCCCAACGTACATTAGTGAACGATTTAAACCTTGTAGCTGTTTCCCCAAGCGGAAAAGTGTATAACGGCAACGACTTCGGAGATCCGCCTTTTGATGATCATGTGGATAACCTTAACAATGTGGAGCAAATTTACTGCACCCCTGAAAAAGGCAACTGGACCGTCAAAGTGACCGGTTATAACATTCCCTACGGTCCGCAGCCATATGCCATTTCCACGAATGGCAAGCTGTCCAATACCACAACACCGGGCGTAAAAGAAGAAACCAAAACCGGTACTGTAACAACGACGAGCGGAACAGGAAAAAAACGATATATCGAATACTCCATCTCCGTCAAGAAAAAAGGCAAAGTGAAAGCAACGCTTAATTGGGATGGAGATGCAGATTTAACCCTCTCCCTGAAAAACAATAAAAATAAAGAGGTTGCCAAGTCGGCCACGAAGAACAAGCCGGAAGAGTTGGAATATGATGTGACGACAACCGGAACGTATAAAGTCCGGGTTTATGCGGAAAGCGGAACAGGAAAATTCACCTTAAACATGAGCTACCCAAGCAACTGAGAATACCCGCTTAAGAATAAGAGATGCCCAATCAATCCGGCATCTCTTTTTTCGTATCCTCCTTCTTTTGCCATAACCACTCGTAAGCCTGCAGGGCAACCTCCAGACAAAGCCGGTGCTCCGGCTCCAGATAAGATTCCCCGATCAGTTCGCTGATTTTTTGCAAACGGTGATAAAGCGTCTGCCGATGAATGTACAATTGTGCAGCAGTTTCTTGCTTCGAACCATGATGCCTGAAGAGCGTACGAAGCGTAAGCAGCAGTTGACTGTTGTACTGTTTGTCATGGGTAAGCAAGGGACCCAGGTAATCATCGACAAAGGATTCCAGCACGAACGCGTCTTGAATGGGCAAAAGCAGACGGTGGATGCCCAAGTCGTCGTAAAACGGGCTGTTAAAGTGCTTCTGACAGGAAAGTATATTTTCTGCCTCATGAAAATGACGTTTTATTTCTGCATAACGTGACGAAGGACGGCTTACCCCGAAGGAGACCTCCACATCTTGTCCAAGGGAGCGTTTTGTGCTGTGCTCCAATTCCTTGACGATCCTTTCCAACTGCTTGCGGATAGAGTGAATCGGCTTGTTTTCAATCAGCAGCAGATAAAGACGATTTCCTTTGCTGCGCAGTAAAGCACGAAAGCCGTTACGGCTCATGATGGAGCGATAGATGCTGAACAAATCGAAAAAAGGGACTCCCAGTTCATCCTCGTAGGCGATTTTCTCAGTGCTTAGCTGCATGATGATGGTCACATAGCGCAGCCGGTTGGGAGTACGCTCCAAACCAAGCATACCAAGAATATGCTCTTCGTCCGTGTAGCGGTCATGCAAGAGATCGTCAATGATTCGGCTATGCTCGTCAAAAGCACGCTCTTCGGCAAACATTCGCCGCAGCAGAATTTGGGCCATTGCTGTAGCCGTATAGTCTGCCTTCAACTGCAGCAGATCATCCGGTTCACGCTCATACAGCACGACACCCAGAAAAGCCAGCACATGCCCCATGGCGGAGACGGGCTGATACAACACTTGCTTTTTCTCGGCGATGGTGGCAATACCTTGCTGTTCCTCCGAAATTTGGCCGCTCTGGCGCAGGGAAGAAAACATCTCGATCAGTTCATTCTGCACCGTCTGCGCCATCAAAGGAGCGAAGAAAGAAGGACCCTCCAGACTAACAAAAAATACCTGCGTCTGCACTTCAGCCTGAAAATGGTTCAAGAGCTTTTGGATTCCCTGCCCTTGCAGGGTCAACCGCTGCAAATCCCGTGAATAAGCTTCCAGCTTGCGTAACGAGCAGGTGTGATGGTTAATGATCGACTCATGCAGTTCCAGCGTGATATCGACAAACCGGACGGGCTGGTGGAACACAATCAGCGGGAACTCCAGATGATCGGCAAGCTCTCTCATTTCTGCCGGAATCGCGGGAAAATGAGGCCCCAGTTCAATGCACAGCCCGACAGCTTTGCGGGAAATCAGGTTGTGCAGATAGGCAAGCTGCTTTTCTGTTTCTTCCCCGAAACCTACTCCGGTAGACAAAACGAGTTCACCGCCGTTGAGAAAGGAAACGAAATCAGGCCACTCCAAAATATGGACCCAGCGAATCGGTCGGGTCAGGCCGCGACTGCCAGCAACGCATTCCGCATGTTGAAACAAAGGACGTTTCAGGATATCGGCAACGGTAAGCCCCCAGTCTGTTTGCATAACATTCTTCCTTTTCGTTTGACATTCTGTATAAATCTTATCAGGTTATAGTCGACACTGCGTATAATGAATTATGTTAAAATTTTCTGATAAAATGAGAGCGACGATCTGGTTTTATGAAGGAGTTGATCATTCACCATGCCAACTTTCGGGAGCAAGCTGAAGAATTATATCGGCGGCAAATGGACGGTCTCTCAAACGGACCGATACGAAGAAATTCCTAACCCGGCTACCGGAGAAATCTTGTCACACGTGCCTTTCTCCACCAAAGAGGATGTGGATCAAGCGGTACAAGCTGCCAAGGAAGCATTTTTCATCTGGAGCGAAACCCCTGTGGTTGACCGCGCCCGCATCATGTTCAAATTCCAGCAGCTTTTGATGGCAAATCAGGATGAACTGGCCAAAATAATTACCCTTGAAAACGGCAAAAACCTGGCAGAGGCTCACGCAGAGGTTCTGCGCGGCATTGAAATGGTCGAGTTTGCAGCAGGCATGCCGACACTTCTCATGGGCGAATCGTTGCCCAATATTGCCAAAGGAATTGACTGTCATACCGTTAAATTGCCGCTTGGAGTGGTTGCCGGGATTGTTCCGTTCAACTTCCCGCTGATGGTGCCGATGTGGATGTACCCGATTGCGATTACGGCAGGCAATACGTTTGTGTTGAAGCCATCCGAACGCACTCCGCTGTCCACCATTCGGGCGGTGGAACTATTGAAGCAAGCAGGATTGCCTGACGGTGTGTTCAACGTGGTCAATGGTGCTCATGAAGTAGTGAACGGCCTCTTGGAGCATCCGGACGTCAAAGCGATCTCCTTCGTCGGTTCCCAACCCGTAGCCGAGTATATTTACAAAACGGCATCTGCTCACGGCAAACGCGTGCAGGCCTTGGCAGGAGCGAAAAACCATCATCTGGTCATGGCAGACACGGATCTTAAGCGTGCGGCCAAAACCATTGTCAGTTCCGCCTTTGGATGCGCCGGTGAGCGATGCATGGCAGCAAGCGTTGCCGTCGTCGTGGAGGATGCGGCAGAGGAATTCGTTAGCCATCTCATCGAGGAATCCAACGCTCTTTGTATGGGCAATGGCTTGGAACCGGGTATCGATTTGGGACCCGTGATCCGTTCCTCGCATCTAAAGCGAGCCCTTGGGTTTATTGATCGGGGAATTGAAGAGGGTGCCGTGCTTGCCCGTGACGGCCGGGAAGCTGCAAAAACGCATGAGGGCGGATACTTCCTCGGACCAACTATTCTGGATCACACCAATCCTGAAATGGCCGTGATTCGCGACGAGATTTTCGCGCCGGTGTTAAGTGTGGTGCGTGTGAAGGACTTTGAGGAAGGACTGGATGTTATTAGCAAATCCCGTTACGGCAACGGAGCATGTATCTATACCAACAATGGCAGATTGGGCCGGGAATTCTCGCTTCGCGTGGAAGCCGGAATGGTCGGTGTCAATGTAGGCGTCCCTGCTCCGATGGGCTTCTTCGCCTTCAGCGGCTGGAAGCAATCGTTCTACGGCGATTTGCACGCGAACGGCAAAGACGGTGTGGAATTCTTCACCAAAAAGAAAACGATTACTTCTCGCTGGTTTGATGATGGGGATAGCAGCATTGGTTCACAAAAGGTATTTGTCAAGTAAACAGAAAGGTTAGGTGAACTTCGGATGGATAAAGAGAAATTATTGGAAACAGACCGGACCCATATGTGGCACCACATGTCACCGTACAATCCCAATCCAATGATTGCGACCCGGGCAGAAGGCTCATGGGTGACGGACATCGACGGAAACCGCTATCTGGATGGGATGTCAGGCTTGTGGTGCGTCAATATTGGCTATGGACGTCAGGAATTGGCCGAAGCCGCCTATGAACAGATGAAATCCCTGGCTTATTTTCCGCTGACGCAAAGCCACATACCCGCCATCAAGCTGTCCGAGAAGGTAAGCGAATGGCTGGGTGACGAATACCGCGTATTCTTCTCCAACAGCGGCTCGGAAGCGAATGAAGTGGCTTTCAAGCTTGCAAGGCAGTACCATCACCAGAACGGCGAGCCGGGCAGGTACAAATTCATTTCCAGACATCGGGCCTACCATGGCAATACCATGGGTGCACTGGCTGCTACCGGACAGTCCATTCGCAAGATGAAGTACGAACCGCTCGCTCCCGGTTTTCTCCACGTCTCTCCGCCATACTGCTATCGCTGTCCGTTCGGCAAGACTTACGGGAGCTGCAATCTGGAATGCGCGAAAGCTTATGACGAAGTGATCAACTGGGAAGGAGCACAAAGCGTAGCTGCCGTTATTATGGAGCCAACCATAACGGGAGGAGGAGTGATTGTTCCGCCGCCTGAATACATGCCCAAGGTACGGGAGATTTGCGACAAATACGGCGTGCTGTTGATTGTAGATGAGGTAATTTGCGGATTTGGGCGCTCCGGTCGCAAATTTGGCCATCAGAACTTCGGCGTAAAACCTGATATTGTGACCATGGCGAAAGGAATCACCAGTGCATATCTGCCGCTGTCTGCCACTGCAGTCCGGGCAGAAATAGCCGACACCTTTCATGAAAAAGGCTCTGACATCCATTTCCGGCACGTCAATACGTTTGGCGGAAGCCCGGCCTCCTGTGCGCTTGCATTAAAAAACCTGGAGATCATGGAGCAAGAGGGATTGATCGAGCGGGCCGGACAATTGGGTATCGAGCTAAGGGAGAAGCTGTCGGCTATTGAAGATCATCCGAATGTAGGGGACATCAGAAGCTTCGGGTTCCTGTGCGGAATTGAGATGGTGGAGAACCGCCAGACCAAAGAACCGGCATCACCCGATAAATTGGCCAAAGTGATTGCGGAGTGCAAAAGGCGCGGCCTGATCATTGGACGAAACGGCGACACGGTACCCGGCTACAACAACACTCTCACGCTTTCCCCGCCGTTTACGACAACAAGCGAAGATCTTGATTTTATTATCCGCGTCTTGCGGGAAGCGCTGGATACGTTAACGTAAATAGCCGCTTTGTTGAACAGGTGTGGGGGTTGGGATTTGTGTGCTCTCATGTGTAACAAAGTATTCATATAGAGTTGTAGATTCTCCTCCCTCGCTGTTTCAAAATGGAGATAGAAGCAATTGGAAAAAGCGAGAACGAGGGAGGAATCCGCGATGAATGTGAAAAAACGCCTGAAAGACACATGGGCTATGTACGTGCCGGCCATTCTGTTTTTGTCACTTCTCATCACCGCCATTTATCTGACCCGTTAAATACTCGTCCCTTGCCAACCCACTAAAAACCCCTTGCTGGCGCTCCCCTATCACAAAAATTTACAGCCTTGCAGATATCTGAAAGGAATTTTTGGTAATATTCAGAATTAGATATCATGACAAGGAATGCAGATATTGAAGTTAGGGGGAGCGCTAAGAATGACAGGATCAGGAAGACCTTGGTTGCCGTATTATGAGGGGTATGTGGATCAGCATTTTCACATACCGGAAGTATCTTTGCCGCAGATTTTACAAAATGCCGCTATTCAGTTTGGCGATTTGATCTCGATTACGTTTTACCAAATGAAATGGTCATTCAAACAAGTGTACGGCATCAGCGAACATTTTGCAGCCTGCTTGTCCCAAATGGGCTTTGCCAAAGGAGACCGCTTGGCGGTAATGCTGCCTAACACGCCGCATTATATTTTTTCGTTTTTTGGCGCATTGCGTCTTGGGGGAATTATCACGCAGGTAAATCCAATGTATGTGGAGCGGGAAATCGAGTACATCTTGAATGATTCGGGCGCGGAGCACATGGTTGTTTATGATGCCCTTTATCATCGAGTGAAAAGTGTCCAGCACCGTACGCCATTGAAGCGCCTCATCGTAGTAAGCTTAGGGACGTCCAAGATCAAATTGGAAGAAGGAGATCTGTTTTTTGATGAATTTATGGAAGCGCATTCAATACCAGCTCCGCCCGTTACCATCGATCCAAAAGAAGATGTGGCTGTCCTGCAGTATACAGGAGGAACTACCGGAGTTTCCAAAGGGGTGATGCTGACTCACTACAACATCGCTGCCAATATCGAACAGATGTATGAGTTCTTGTTGAAAAACATTCCTGATAAACCGGAAAACAAGAAGGTATTGAACGTGTCTCCCATGTTTCACATCTTGGGTCTTTCCTGCATTACCTTGCTCAGTTTTCGCGATGGCTCAAACCAAATTATTTTGCCGCGCTTCGATATGCCGGAAATCCTGGAGACGATCAAGCGGGAGCAGCCGTTCCAATTCTCCGGCGTGCCGACCATGTTCGTCGCTTTAAACAGCGTCCCCGATCTGGAGGAGTACGGATTTGATTCCATTCGCCATTTCAACTCGGGTGGGGCCGCTATGCCGTTGGAACAGCTATACAAGCTGGAGAACAGAACCGGCCGCAAGCTGCACGAAGGCTACGGTTTGTCGGAAGCATCGCCGGTAACCCATTTCAATCCGCCTTTTCTAGAGCGGAAGGCTGGAAGCATCGGCATCCCGCTGCCTGGAACTGATGCCAAGGTAGTCAGTATCGCTGACGGGCAAGAAGTTCCTTGCGGGGAAGTAGGCGAGCTGATCATAAAAGGTCCGCAGGTGATGAAGGGCTACTGGAATCGCCCTGAAGATACGGCTGCCGTGCTAAAAGACGGGTGGCTCTATACCGGAGATTTGGCTCGGATGACGGAGGACGGCTTCTTCTACATTGTTGACCGCAAGAAAGATTTGATTATCGCCAGCGGTTACAATATCTATCCGCGTGAAATCGAGGAAGTATTGTACCAGCATCCGGCAGTGCAGGAAGCGGTCGTGATCGGCATCCCGGATGAGTACCGCGGTGAAACGGTGAAAGCATATATTGCTCCCAAAGCAGGAGCCAAAGTCTCTGAACAGGAGATTATCGATTACTGCAAAACCCAGTTGGCCGCCTATAAAGTGCCTCGGTTCGTCGAATTCAGGCAGCAGTTGCCCAAATCAGCAGTCGGAAAACTCTTAAAGCGCACCTTCCGCGACGAGGAACTAAAAAAACAAAGTGAAAAAGTAAAGGAATAAATCCCCGCAATGTAAAAAACTAGCAGGCTGGATAAATGGAGCCTGCTAGTTTTTGCTTTATCATTTCAATCCGCCGAAAAAGGCGCCACCCGATAAAGGGAAACCCATCTATCAAAATTTGAAATGAAAAATCATAAATGGACTTTCTTTGACATTTGTTAGTAACAACCGATGTTATTTACTTATTGCGAGGGGGTCCGGCCATGTCCAAAAACTATGAAGCGTTTAATCCAATTGAGGAGCTTGGCAAGAATTTTTCGGAAGTGGTTCCAGCTTTAAAGCCCAAGGAGGCGGTTGATGAGGCTAACCGCTGTCTGTATTGCTACGACGCGCCGTGTATCAAGGCATGCCCGACCGGAATCAATATCCCTTCTTTTATTCAAAAAATTGCGACAGGCAACATGTTCGGTTCGGCCAAAACGATTATGGAAGCAAATCCGGTTGGAGCCAGCTGTGCAAGAGTATGCCCAACAGAGGAGCTGTGCGAGGGAGCCTGTGTCTTAAATCATGCGTCCAAGCCTATCATGATTGGTTTATTGCAGCGTCATGCCACGGATTGGGCGATACAGAACAAGGCTGCCTTATTTACCCCTGCAGAGAAAAACGGAAAGAAGGTGGCAGTAGTTGGCGGCGGTCCGGCCGGTCTTTCTGCTGCCCGCGAACTGGCACGGCTGGGCTATCAGGTAACGGTATTTGAAGCGAGAGATAAAGCAGGCGGGCTTAATACTTACGGGATCGTTTCCTTCCGCTTGCCGCAAGAAATTTCGTTATGGGAAGTAGAGCAAGTAGAATCACTTGGCGTGGAGTTCCGCTATGGAGTACGGGTTGGTCAGGATATACAGGCGGATGAATTACTGGAGCAATACGATTCCGTCCTGCTTGCGGTTGGCATGGGGGCGGTCCCCGATTTGGGAGTTGAAGGGGAAGAGTTGGATGGCGTTTTGGACGCGATCTCGCTCGTTGAAGAGACCAAGACGAAGCCGCTTACCAGTCAGTTTGTCGGCAAGAAAGTAGCGGTCATCGGGGCGGGAAATACGGCGATCGATGCGGCCACCTGTTCCAAGCGGTTAGGTGCTGAAAAGGTCCAGATCATGTATCGCCGCACCCGCAAAGAGATGACGGCCTATGAGTTCGAATTCGAATTTGCCAAGCAGGACGGAGTGGAATTCCGTTGGCTGGTTGCGCCGACAAGAATTATCGGGGAGAACGGCAAAGTGACCGGACTGGAGCTTGTCCGCATGCAGCTAGGCGCAGCGGACGCAAAAGGGCGCAAGAGACCTGAACCAATCGTCGGCAGCGAATTCACGGTAGAGGTGGATTACGTGATTAAGGCGATTGGACAAAAACGGCATCAGGATTTAATCGATGCATTCGGTCTTGAGCATACCAACGGAGTTGTAACGATTGACTATGCAACACACCAGACATCGCGGCCATGTGTATATGCGGCAGGGGATTTCGTCTTCGGCGGCGGCAAAACGGATGCAATGGTTGTTGATGCGGCTCAGCAAGGCAAACGGGCGGCATATGCCATCCATCATGCGTTACAAACCAAAGCGCAACCGGCGTAAAACAATAACAATAGAGGGAGTGAAAAAGTATGGCGGATCTACGTATCAATCTGGCAGGGATTGAGTCGCCAAATCCATTCTGGCTTGCTTCCGCACCACCAACCAATTCTGGTTATCAGGTACAGCGGGCGTTTGAAGCGGGCTGGGGAGGTGCGGTTTGGAAAACGTTGGGAGAACCGATCATCAATGTGACTTCCCGCTTCGCAGCCATGCACAGGGGGAATCAACGGGTGCTTGGTTTTAACAACATCGAACTTATCACAGACCGGCCCTTGGAAGAGAATCTGAAAGAAATCTATGAAACAAAAAAGCGATTCCCCAAACACGCCTTGGTTGCATCGCTCATGGTAGAGCCGAAACGGGAAAAATGGCATGAGATCGTCAAGCAAGTGGAAGCGGTAGGCGTCGACGGGCTGGAATTAAATTTCGGCTGTCCGCACGGGATGGCAGAACGAGGGATGGGTTCAGCTGTCGGACAGCAGCCCGATCTGGTGAGACAGCAGACGGAATGGGTAAAAGAAGTGGCGCAAACCCCTGTCATCGTCAAGCTGACGCCCAATATCACGGACATCCGTTTCACGGCTCGTGCGGCAAGGGAAGGCGGAGCAGATGCGGTCAGCATGATCAATACGATTAACAGTTTGATAGGCGTAGATCTGGATAAATGGCTGCCCATTCCCCATGTGGACGGCAAAGGGGCTCACGGCGGTTACTGCGGCCCGGCCGTAAAACCGATCGCGCTCAATATGGTAGCCGAGTGCGCTCGCGATCCGTTGGTAGGAATCCCGATCTCCGGCATTGGCGGCATTTCTACTTGGCGTGATGCGGTTGAATTCCTGTTGATGGGGGCTACCGGTGTTCAGGTATGTACAGCCGCTATGCATCACGGATTCCGTATTGTAGAAGACATGATTGACGGTTTAAACAACTACCTGGATCAACGGGGCATTGCATCAGTTATGGAGCTCGTGGGGAAAGCCCTGCACACCTACTCCGACTGGGGCAACCTCAACCTCCATTACAAAATCGTCGCCCGCATCCATGAAGAGACATGCATCAACTGCAACAAGTGCCACATCGCCTGTGAGGACACCTCCCACCAATGCATCGACATCATCAAAGATCAAACAACGGGACGGGAGCGCTTGGTTGTCAGAGAAGAAGATTGTGTCGGCTGCAACTTGTGTTCCATCGTTTGCCCGGTAGAGGGAACAATCGAGATGGTAGAAATATCTACCGGTCTGCCGCCGCTCAGCTGGAACCAGCGGCAAGCGGCTCTTGCTTCGGGGTGCAGCTTCGGCAACTCCGAGTCATGTTGAGTTTGCCAGGATCATATGTTGATAGAAGAGAAGCATGTCTAAAACGGTAAGGAAGCGAGGAACAGCCATGTACAAGGTGATACGCGGGGGAACCGTTGTGACTGCATCCGATACGTTTGTTGCGGATGTGGCGATTCGCGGGGAAACGATTTTGGCAATTGGTCAGGAGTTGGATGCGGACGGCGCGGAATTGATTGATGCCAGCGGATGCTATGTTTTTCCGGGAGGCATCGACCCTCATACCCATCTCGATATGCCGTTTGGGGGAACGGTTACGGCGGATAATTTCGAGACGGGAACCAAAGCGGCAGCGTTCGGAGGAACCACGTCGATCATTGATTTTTGTCTGACGAACAGGGGGGATTCGCTTCGCCAGGCAATCGCCACCTGGCATGAAAAAGCCAAAGGAAAAGCGGTGATTGATTACGGCTTTCACCTGATGGTGGCGGAGGCAAATCATCAGGTCTTATATGATTTGGAAGAGGTAGTGAAAGAAGAAGGAATTACTTCACTCAAAGTGTTCATGGCCTACAAAAATGTTTTCCAGGCAGACGATGAGACGTTGTTTAAAACCCTGATCCGCGCCAAAGAGCTGGGGGCTCTCGTCCAGGTGCATGCGGAAAACGGGGATGTCATCGATTTTTTGACGAAGCAGGCAATTGCCCAAGGAAACACCGACCCTATCTACCACGCCTTGACCAGGCCGCCGGAAGCGGAAGGAGAAGCGACCGGCCGTGCTGCTGCCTTAGCTGCTCTTGCTGATTCACAACTCTACGTCGTGCATGTTTCTTGTGCGGACGCGGTGGCACGCATTGCCGAAGCCCGTGAAAAAGGCTGGAACGTATACGGAGAAACATGTCCACAGTATTTGACGCTGGATGTCAGTTATTTGGAGAAGCCCGATTTTGAAGGGGCCAAGTACGTCTGGTCTCCGCCGCTTAGAGAAAAATGGAACCAGGAAGTGCTTTGGAACGCACTGAAAAGCGGCATTTTGCAGACGGTTGGCTCCGATCAATGCTCGTTCAATTTCAAAGGGCAGAAGGAATTGGGATTAGGAGATTTCACCAAGATTCCAAACGGCGGACCGATAATCGAGGACCGCTTCGGCATTCTTTATTCCGAAGGTGTGCATAAGGGCAGAATCAGCTTGAATCAATTCGTGGATATCACCTCCACCAAGGCAGCCAAACTATTCGGTCTTTATCCAAAAAAAGGGACGATTGCGGCAGGTGCTGATGCGGATATCGTCATTTTTGATCCGACTGTGCAGCGGACAATTTCTGTCCAGACCCATCACATGAACGTAGATTACAACCCGTTTGAAGGCATGCACGTTTATGGGGAAGTGCGCGATGTGCTATCCCGCGGTTCGTTCGTGATTCAGGGCAAACAGTTCGTCGGTCATCCCGGATACGGCCAGTATTTGAAGCGCTCCACTTTTACACGACCTTAGAAAAAACCGTCCGGCATTAGCCCTGGCTGTGTCGGGCGGGGTCCCAAGCTACTTACTGCTTATTCACATCGATAAAAAGGAGAAGAAGCGATATGCCAAACAAGGTAAAAATCGGCTTAATTCAAGCGAAGCATGAAGTTCATGGAGATGAGCCCGTTCACGTCCATAAGGAAAAGGCGATTGAAAAGCACGTGAAACTGGTCCGGGAAGCAGCGCAAAAGGGAGCGCAAATCATCTGTTTGCAAGAAATTTTTTATGGCCCCTATTTCTGCGCCGAACAAAAAACCAAATGGTATGAATCAGCGGAGGAAGTCCCCGGTGGACCTACCACCAGGCTGTTCCAGGAGCTTGCCCGTGAGCTGGGCACTGTTATCATCCTGCCAGTGTATGAGGCGGCCGGAATCGGAATCTACTATAATACGGCAGCAGTCATCGATGCGGATGGCAGCTTCCTGGGCAAATACCGCAAGCAGCACATTCCCCATGTAGCGGCAGGGGACCCGGAGAAAGGCTGCGGGTTCTGGGAGAAGTATTATTTCAAACCAGGCAATTTAGGGTATCCGGTGTTTGAGACCGCCTATGCCAAAGTGGGAGTATATATTTGCTATGATCGTCACTTCCCGGAAGGTGCGAGAATTTTGGGACTGAACGGGGCTGAGATCGTGTTCAACCCGTCCGCCACGGTTGCCGGATTATCAGAATATCTGTGGAAGCTGGAACAGCCGGCGCACGCAGTTGCCAACGGATATTACGTAGCCGCAATCAACCGGGTAGGCTTTGAAGCACCATGGAACATGGGCGAATTTTACGGGCAATCCTACCTGGTAGATCCGCGCGGCAGATTTGTCGCCGTTGCCTCCAGAGATCAGGACGAAGCAGTGATTGCCGAAATGGATAAAAACCTGATTCATGAAGTGCGCGATCAATGGCAGTTCTATCGTGATCGTCGTCCTGAAACCTATGACAATATGGTGAAGCTGCTCCCTTAACCTCGGATCAAAGGAAAGCGATTTGTAAGCACCTGTTCGTCAAATTTGATCGATTTTCAATTATTTACTTTCCGTATCTGTTATAATACACTGAATCTATTATACTTACATATTCCTGCTGACGGAGGATGGTCAAATGCGACTGCACAACTACTAATGAAAGAATCAGCCAATTCTTTAAGCAAGATGTCGCATGAACTGCAACAAAGCATTCAACAGTTCTTGAAATAATTCTGTCTTCACTCGTGATCACAAATTCACCAGTTTCGGTGAGACATAGTGATCTTATTTTTTGTGACTGCCGTCTGAAATTTCCTGAAAAGAGGTTTTTTTCTGGAAAAATGGTGGTATACTAGCGAAAACAGCTAAGTTCAGGGCCCCTTCTGACACTGCAGCGCCGCATGGAACATAAGACGTCGCGCTTTAGCCGTCGATAGAGTCGGGCGGGATTTCATAGGAGCGTTGGATCGTGATACGTTCACTTTTTGTACCGGCCATTCAGTTTTTCAATCGATTTAAATACATTCAAATGGTTATCGTATTATTTGGTATCTTTTTCATTCCTGCCATTGCCGCCTTCTACTTATATTTCGTTTATATACAGAGTGATTTGCTGCAGGCCAAAAAGGGGCTGATGGGGATCGAGTACATCCGCTTGTTGAGGCATTACCTCGAAGATTTGCAGCAATATCGGGGGTTGAGTGTTGGCAAGGTGAAAGCAGACTCATCCTTAGCCTATAAATTAAAGCAGAAGCATGATGAATTGATTCATGACATTCTCGAAATCGATCATGTTGATCAACGTGTCGGCTCCACCCTCGGTACTACAGTCAAGTGGGCTGAGCTTAAATATCGCTGGTATGATCACGAGTACCAGCGACTGAACCAAACACCCGAACAAGTTTTTGCAAGCGAATCAATGTACATCCGCAATCTGCTTGAACTTATGGAATTTGTGGGTGATTCTGCAGGATTGTCACTTGATTCGGAGTATGCCAGCTACTATTTGGTAATCGGCATAACGAAAACCATTCCTGAGTTTTCGGAAGTCCTCGGGCAAATGAGAGCGGTTGGTCTTATGATGCGTCAAGACCAGCCGAATGAGAGTCAGCGGTTGCGGTTCGCCTCCCTCCAGTCGCTGTTGAACGCTAAAAGGAATGATCTAAATCATCAGGTGAAAATCATCGAACATGACATTCCGCACAAAAACTTGAGTATCCCTAACATTCATCAAACTCTTCAAAAAAAATTGGATCAACTTATTCCTGAAAACAAACAAACATGGCTAAATTTGCCTGCCATAGACTACTATTCAATTGTCACTGACACTATAGATGTATGCTTTTCTCTCTATGATTCTGAGCTTGCATCGCTTCAAGAAATCTATCAGGATCGTTCTGAAAAAATAATGGACAACTGGTATATCATGATTGGAGTTTCGATTTTCGTCTTTCTGATCATGATGTATAGTTTTATCGCGTTTTATTTGTCTGTGACAGAAACCGTCCGCAATTTGAAAAATACTTCCAAGGCGATTGTCAGCGGGAATCTGCCGACAACTCTTCCTCTATCCTTGAAGCACGATTTGCTGGAAATTGGAGACACAGTAAACCAGATCACGCACAACTTGCATCAACAAAAAATCAGCATAATGGGGCAGATGGCAGCAGGCATGGCCCATGAAATCCGCAACCCGCTGACATCTATCAGGGGCTTTACCCAGTTTATGAAAAAGGGCGTTGAAGAGGGAAATATTGATCCGGAAACATTTTTGCAGTACCTGGACATCTGCCAGGAAGAGATAAAAGCGATTGAAGGACTTGTGGCCAACTTTTTGATTCTGGCGCGAAAAAATGAGGTAGCAATGTCCCAAAATAAACCTGTTCACTTGCAAACAGTGCTGCATCGTGTGCATGAGCTATCCAAACACTTTGTCATTGAAAAAGACGTGTTTCTCACCTTCCGTTACGACGATGAAAGCTGCGTCGTGTTGGGAGTAGAGACACATATTGAGCAAATTGCCCTTAATCTGGTTAAAAACGCGATTGACGCCGTCTCTTTTGGGGGGAAGGTCTCGCTTCGGACCTCGGTAGATAACGCGGCGAAACAGGCCATCATCTCGATTCAGGATAACGGGGCTGGGATACCGGAAGAGAGAATGCAGCATTTGTTCGAGCCGTTTTACACGACGAAGGAAAAAGGAACGGGAATTGGCTTGTCGGTCTGCAAGAAACTGCTGGAGGAAATGGCGGGGAGCATTGCCATTCATTCCGAAGAAGGTTTTGGTACGACAGCTATCGTTCGATTGCCTTTGGCTAAGGCGCCATCCGAAACATAGAAAAAAAACGCAGGAACCGATTTTGGTCCTGCGTTTGTCTTGTCTATGTGCCTTTCTTCAGAGAACCGAATGAGGTAATGGATTTATACTCCATTTCGGTCAACAAGCTGTTGTCACCTTTCATAAACAAGCTGTAACAAATCAGAGAAATAAACAACCCGAACGTCCAGGCATTATCCCACACGAAGGATAAGGAAGGCGTGAATTTGCAGGTAAACGGAATGACGATCCCGATCACAAGCGCCCAAACCGCTTTTTGGTTAAAGCCTCCCTTGTAGCTGTAACGGCCATCCGGTTTATACAATTCAACGAGATGGATCCGTCTTTTGCGCACTAACCAATAATCGGCAATGGCGATTCCTTCAATAGGGCCAAGCAGTGCGCCGTAAGTGCCCAACCAGCCGAATATATAGTTTCCGAAGCTCTCCAACAAGTACCAAGGCTGCATCAACAAAGCAAAAAGGCCGGTAATGATGGCTCCCATCCCAAACGTAAATTTGCGGGGCCACAGGTTTTCTACTGCCCGTGCGGGAGCGACGATGTTTGCGGCAACGTTCGTGGTCAGGGTAGCCAGGATGATGCCCAGTGTTCCCAAGAAGATGACGAAAGGAGAGAATTTGGCAAGAATCGCTGCGGGATCCCAAATCGCTTCACCATATAGCACAACGGTGGCAGAGGCAACGGCAACACCGATAAAGGAGAAGAATCCCATGGTGGTTGGAAGGGCGAGGGTTTGACCGACCACTTGTGCTTTTTGGCTCTTTGCGTACCGGCAGAAATCGGGAATGTTCAAAGCGAGAGTAGACCAGAAGGCAATGGCACCGGTTAAGGAAGGGAAAAAGATTTTGAAGAAGTCATGCGCCGTAGTAAGTTTGGACGGAGCAGAGAGCATCGGGCCCCATCCGCCTGCCGAAGATAAAGCCCAGGCGAGAAGAGCGAGAGACATGACAATCAGGGTAGGGGCAGCCCAAAATTCCATCCGGCGAATCGCTTCCGGACCACGATAGGCAATCCACACATTAAGTGCCCAGAAAAGGATGAAGGCAATTCCCAAGTGTCCCGGAACGTTCTCCCATCCGCTCATGGCAACCAGCAGCGTATCGATGGATGCTCCGCCGAACCAGCAGTTAATTCCAAACCAGCCCGCACCGACGATGGCTCGGGCAATCGATGGAATATGGGTTCCTTTTGCTCCAAACCAGAGTCTCGCGTATACCGGGTAGGGAATACCGTATTTTGTTCCCGCATGAGAATTTAATAAAATGGGAATAAGAACAATACTATTTCCCAAAATGATGGTAAAAATCGCTTGCCACCAGTTCATTCCAAGCGAGATTAGGCCAGCCGCCAATGAGTAGGTGGGAAGACAGATTGCCATTCCGATCCAAAGACTCGCAAAGTTGTATGATGTCCAGTGATGCTCTTCTTTGGTAGTAGGCCGCAAGCCTTCGTTGATCAACGGACTTTTTTCGATCTGCCTGATTCCCTCTTGTGTCAGCGTAACGATCCCGCCCTCTTCATTTTGTAACTTCATCATTGATCCCTCCTTTGATGTTTTTGGCTCGTAAGAGAACTGGGCGAAAAGTTGTATTACTGCCGGATTGCTAAAGTATATTTGACAATATTCCAACTAATTCGCGAATTTTCGATCAATTGCAGACGGGTTCGTTTGACAGGAGTGCATGGAAAAAAGAAAAAACCCAGCGAAAAAAGCTTTCGCTGAGTTTGTCTTTTAGGCTTGGGGAAAATACTCTTTCCAGCGGCTGGTAACCAATCGGTCAATGTCAGGATGTGTCAGGACTTCACCCGGGTAAAATGGCTTCATGCGCGCATCAATGATGAGTGGTCCTTCATAACGAATTTTGTTCCGCACAATTGTTGATTTGGCGTACAGATCATGAGCAGGGTCAAAGCGAGTAAATACCGTCCAAAGGAAACTGCTCTCTTTCTTGGCAATGTCTGCGTTATCCACCAAACAGATCATCGGCCATTCGTGAAGCTGTTGGTTGGCATACGGAATCAGCTTGTCCGCAAAGTCAGGTTCTTGTTCGAAGCTCGGTCCGGAGACGACCAGACAGCCCGGGCAAAAACGCTGGATATTCGTGATGCCTGGGATGCCTTCACCCGTGTAGGCAGCCGGAAGTTTGCGAACCGGCTCGCCAATGCCTAACATGATACCTTTGCTTCCGTGGTTGAATTTGCGGCCGGTGTAGTCTAACGTATCATTAGAGGTATCATTCACGATCAGCAGGTCACGCTCCGGCTGGAAGCGCTCCAGAATGATTTCCAGGAACTGCTTGAAGTCTGCCAGATCACATGGCACATCGGAGACCAGCAAGAATTTGGTCAAAGTCAGTTGACCTTCGCCCATGATGCGGAATGCATGTGCCATCGCTTCTTTGTAGTAACTCTCCCGCACAATCGCTCCGGCAAGCGCGTGGAAGCCGGTTTCGCCGTATGTCCATAATGCTTTGACACCCGGCATGACAACCGGAAAGAGTGGAGAGAGCAGGCGCTGCAAATATTCGCCGATGAAATAATCTTCTTGACGCGGTTTACCCACAACGGTTGCCGGATAAATCGCATCCTTACGCCGCCACATCTGCTTCACCTGAAACACCGGGAAATCATGGATCAGAGAGTAGTAGCCGAAGTGGTCGCCAAACGGTCCCTCGGGTCGGCGGACATGCGGAGGAACAACCCCGCCGAAGACAAATTCAGCTTCTGCCACAATTTTGTGCGGATGGTTGGGCACCTCTACCAGATTCAGCTTGTCGCCCATCAAGAGCGAAGCGAAGATCAGCTCTGGCACCATTTCCGGCAGCGGGGCAATAGCTGAGACGATCATCGAAGGCGGACCGCCAATGGTTAGCGTCACAGGGAGAGCCTGATTCATCCGTTCCGCCTCATAGTGATGGAATCCGCCTCCCTTGTGAATTTGCCAATGCATGCCGGTTGTTTCTTTGTCGTAAATCTGGATTCGGTACATGCCAAGGTTATGTTCTTTGGTCCTGGGATGCTCCGTATATACAAGCGGCAAGGTAACAAACGGGCCGCCGTCTTCATGCCAACTGGTCAAGGCAGGAAGCTGAGTCAAGTCTACATCTTTGGTTGAAACCTGCGTAACAGGTGCTTGCGACGAAGATACTGTCCGGGTTCCGGTCTTCAAGATACCCAAGAGCGGGGCACGCATTTCCCATAGCGATGACAACTTGGGAGGCAGCAGACGATCCAAACCGCCAACCAGTTGCTTGATAATTTGCTCAGGCTTTGGCCCGAACGCCATGTCGACCCGCTCAGCCGTGCCGAACAGATTGGTCACAACGGGAAACGGTTTTCCTTTTACATTGGTAAACAGAAGGGCTGGCCCTTGTTCCTCAATGACACGGCGGTGAATCTCCGCCAGTTCCAGATGAGGATCGACCAAAGCATCTATCTGGATTAATTGTCCTTCCCTGCGCAGTTGCTCAAGGAAAGAACGTAAATTGGTATGCATAACGAATTAGTCACCTCAACTCAAGCCTTCTTCACTCCTTTCTACTCTACACGATGAGCCATGCATGTTCTAGTCCTTCTTCATTTTTTCTCTGCAAAAGAGTAAAAAGGCTGGGCATTATACCCAACCTTCTCTTCTTTCTATCAGATTGATGAAAACAATGTAGGCTTGACAATATAAAGAACGACGGAGAGAGCCAAGAGAGCAATCCCCCATGCAGTCAGACTAAGCTGCGGCTTCATCTCTTTGTGCGGGCGAGGCAATACACCGATGATCATCATGATCAGGGCTGACAATACCATGACAAATAAGAGGAAATATAAAATCATGCCGGCAACACCCTTTCAATGAGTTAATAGTATAAACAACAAACTAATGATATAAAACATTTTACTTGATTCTCCCAGTCAAATCTACAGGGTTGTCGGAAATCTTACAAGCGTGTAATATACCATTCTGTAATGGAATAGTTTGCAGGGAACGGAGGAAGATACGTTGTCAGACACAAAAGTGCCGACTGCCGTCGTACGTCTGAGCTCACAGGCGTTTCTCATTTTATGCCGCATGTTTGACGGCTTTTATGATGATTTGAAAAAACAACATGGGATGGATGCGTTAACTGAGTCGATTGCCCAGTCATTGCTGGGCGGGGTAACCTACCTGCAAGAACAAGCCAATCCGCCCAAGGAGTTGGCGATTGAGTTTACCTATCAGGAAATCTTTTTCTTGCAGAAGCTGGTTCGTGAAGTGCTGACACGCATGCCGGATACGGATGACCAGCAAAAAACCAGAGGTTGGCTTGAGCACTGTATTGCCGCATTTGAATGGGCGACAGCTAGCTAGACTAGGATCATGAATAGAACACTGCTATATTTACAAAAGCTTTTCCGCGTGATACTGTAAGGTGTAGTCAAATTGCATATGAGAGTACCAAGCGGGGGTCGAGCATCGTCGGCTGAGAGTGTAACGAGTGTGTTACTTACCGTATGAACCTGAACTGGGTTATGCCAGCGGAGGGAGAGGTATTGAAGCATAGAATCTTTGCCGTTTATCTTTGCCGTTTTAAGATTGTTTCAGGAAACGTCTGAAACGGTGCGGCAGTTCATGCAGATAACCATCCGCAGGCGGGTGGTTTTTTTATTGGACTCCCCCGAGTGATGGGTTCAGCCCCTCTTGTCTGGTCGAACCCTACAATGTGACAGAAGGGGCTTTTCTTCATCTATCCAGAGAGTAAGGAGGATGGTTTTTGACGAGTAAGCTTACGTTTCACCAGGTTTATTTTCACTATGAAAATGTTCCGATCTTCGAGGAGTTCTCGTTCGATGTCAAACAAGGCGAGTTTGTCAGCCTGATTGGGCCGAGCGGCATCGGGAAGAGCACCTTGTTCCAACTGGCTACCGGTTTGCTTACCCCTGAGAAAGGAGAAATCTTGCTGGACGGAACTGTCGTCCACAACAGATTAGGGAAGGTAGCTTATATGCCGCAGCAGGATTTGCTGCTGCCATGGCGGACGGTTATGCAAAACGCAACCCTTCCGTTGGAGATTCAGGGAGTTTCGGCTAATGTTGCGAAGGCCAAAGTAGAAGAACAGCTTCCCGTGTTCGGCTTGGAGAAGTTTGCCGATGCCTATCCCGACCAACTCTCCGGCGGAATGCGGCAGCGAGTCTCTTTACTGAGGGCCACATTGACCGGATCGGACCTTATTTTGCTTGATGAGCCGTTCAGTTCGCTTGACGGTATCACGCGGATTCAGATGCAAGAGTGGCTGCTCACCCTTTGGCGAAAGCTGGGCTGCACCGTCATCATGATTACCCACGATCTGGATGAGGCAATTCTTTTATCTGATCGGGTGTTGGTCGTAAAAGAGCGGCCGATCAGGCAAGTCCATGAAGTGATCGTTCCGCTAGAACGCAGTTTACAGAGCCGCTCCCGCAACTTGCCGGACTTTATCCGTACGAGAGAGAGAATATGGGGGTTACTTCGCTCGCTTGATATGGAGGAAAACAGGGAAGGGGGATTGGGTGATGAAGACCAATAAGGATTACGACGCTTCTTATTTCGTCATCTCGGTCATTGGCTTTCTGCTGGTGTGGGAAGCGGTGTGCCGATTTGCCAATGTCCCTGCGTTCATCTTGCCCAAACCATCCCAGGTACTCTTTTCGCTTTGGGAGCTTCGTGACCTTCTGTTCGGATTGCATTTGTGGGCGACTTTAGAAGAGGTGGCACTCGGGCTCGTCTGTTCCGTTTTTTTCGGAGTAGCGCTTGCTGTGTTGATGAGATTAAGCCCTCCGATTGAAAAAATGATCTATCCTCACATTGTCATCTCACAAACGATCCCGATGATTGCACTCTCCCCCATATTCATCATGTGGTTTGGCTACAGTTTAACGGGAAAGATTGCCATTTCCGTTCTCTTTACGTTTTTTCCGATCGTGGTCAGCATGTACGACGGGTTAGGTTCAGCTCCCAAAGAGATGATTGATCTTTTGCGTACGATGGGAGCCAATCGCTGGCAAATTTTTTGGAAACTGCAAGTCCCCTCCAGCCTGCCTTACTTTTTCAGCGGTCTGAAAGTAGCAGCTACCTATAGCGTGGCAGGTGCGACCATCGGGGAATGGCTGGGTGCCAGTGAAGGGCTTGGCTATTTCGGCAGACGGGCTTCGGGCAACTTCCAGTCATCTGCTCTGTTTGCTTCCATTCTCATTTTATCTGCAATAGGTATACTTTTATTTGTCCTAGCCTCCCGTTTGGAGAAGCGATTTGTTTATAAAAAAAGAAAAGGAGTCTCATCATGAAAAAATCAGTCTCACGTCTCGCTTATGCTTTGTTAAGTTTTACGCTCGCCGGCTTTGTGGCTGCCTGCGCAAGCCAGCAGCCACCGGCACAATCTCAATCAGGCAATTCATCCCAAGCCGCGCAGCCGGAAGAAGAGATTACGGTAGCACTCGACTGGTACCCTAATGCCGTGCATTCTTTTCTTTACGCTGCCGAAAAGCAGGGCTACTTCAAGGACGAGCATCTAAAAGTGAATCTGCAAATGCCTTCCGACGCCAGTGATCCGTTGAAAATGGCGGCTGCCGGGCAGGTAGATGCGGCTATCAGCTATCAATCCCAAATGATTCAGGCCCGTTCGGAAGGAGTTCCCGTGGTATCTGTCGCCGCTCTTGTTTACAAACCGCTAAACGTCTTGATGGTACGCAAAGACAGCGGTATTCAATCACCCAAAGACCTTGCCGGCAAAACGATCGGATATCCCTCCATTCCGCTTGATGAAAAAATTGTTCGGGAAATGGTAAAGAATGACGGGGGAGACGACAGCAAGATCAAGTTTACCGATATCGGCTATGACATCGTTCCGTCCTTGACCGCCAAAAAGGTGGATGCGGTGATCGGCGGTTATATCAACCACGAGAAGCTTATCTTGGAAAAGAATGGCATTCCGGTAAACGCCTTTGCACCCAATGATTATGGCGTGCCGAACTTCTATGAACTGGTTATGGCCACCAGTGATGACACATTGGCCAAGAAACAAAAAGCGCTGGAAGCATTCTTGCGCGCTGCCCAAAAAGGACAAGCGTATGTGACCAGTCATAAAACGGATGCGTTACAAGACCTCTTGTCCAATCAAGCCAAAGAATTCCCGCTTGATTCTTCCGTAGAAACCAAAAGTCTGGACATTCTCTTGCCTTTGATGGATGCTGGCGGCGGAAAGCCTTTTGGCACCCAAGATCCTGCTGCTTGGCAGACCTCTATCGACTGGATGAAAAAAGTTGGGCTGATTACCACCGACGTCAAAGTGGATCAAATAATGAAAAATCTTGTGCAATAAAAAGTTGGGCGTTCTGAAAGGGGCGCCTTTTCTTTTGGCATCATATCTTGTAAATTGTACAAGGATACGTTAATGAAGCCCTGTTTGGTTGATTGAAAACGGCTGAAAAGCCAACACTTTAGAAAAGATAGTTCATTGGAGGTGGTACGGTGAAAAACCGCATCTATCGAATTGGTTATGACTGCGTGAGTCGGCGCGAGCTGCTGGAACGATTGGAGCTTAGGGAGTGCCTTTTAGTCGAACACAAACGGTTACCATCCGAAGCCTCCGAATGGGAACAAGAGGTTGCGCCTGAAGAGGAGCGTCATATGATTTTGGTACGGTATCAATCCAGGCCGAGCGAGTGGATTACGTTCACCGGCCTGTATCAGATTTTGGCCCGTGAACCGATCCCATGGGTTGATCTGCCGTTTGAGTACCATTTGTTCGGGGTTGAGTTAATCCCTGGAAATATCCGGCGTGAAAAGGCTCCCCAAGCGAGAATTCCCGCCCGAACCAAGCTGCAGGTGGCAGCCATTCGCGGTGAGACGGTGTTCGTTACGGTTCCGGGCCATCCTTCCCGCAAATATGAAATGTCTCTTGGCCATGCCCGCTTTGCCAAGGACTTCCCTACTGAACTGGAGCTAAAAGTGCAAGTATTTGCCTTCCCTCCGCGGCCCGATATCTTCGTGGATTGGCTGTTACAGGAAGGGCGCAAGAGCGGGGTAGTTACGCTTCCGACCGGGGAAAGGGTGGAACGGTCCGCTTTTCAGGTATGGGATCAAATGCGCAAAGAATATGGCATTAGCGAAAGCGCTGCTTTGGTTGCGATCAAACAGGCATTGATCGTATTGGACCGGGCCGGTTTGGAAACAGAGTTTCCCTTTCCCAATCAGGAAGTTTCCGATTTGTCCGCGATGACGGATGCCGAACGAGATGCCTTTTATTCCTACCACACGGTCAAAGCGTCCCTTGCTGCAGTTGCAGCACTGCTTACCACCGATCCAAGAGATCCCCTTCAAGATCTGTTGTTAATGGAAATAATGCTGGAACAGCAGGTAAATCGCAGGCGGAATTAAACCGCTTGCTCATTCTGTTGTTTCCTTTATTTTCTTTACAAAATTGTAATAAAACATCCAAAATTAATTGAATCGTTTTCAACATGTTTATGCTACGGTAAAGGAAAACGGTTACATGACAATAGATGCCTGGAATGGGAGGAAGTAGATGATTCGAGAACTGAGGTACGAAGATATCGAGGTAGGGGATCAAGCATCGTTCTCCAAAACAATCAGTGAAATCGATATTTATCAGTTTGCCGGAATAACAGGTGATTTTAACCCGATGCATGTTGATCAGGAATATGCACGTACTACTTTTTTCGGTGATCGTATTGCGCACGGCATGTTGACTGCAAGCTTCATCTCAACTGTACTCGGCATGAAACTGCCAGGCCCTAATACGATCTATTTGAGCCAGAGCGTCAAATTCCTTGCGCCTGTTAAAATCGGCGATACCATTCGTGTGACTGCGGAAGTAATCGAAAAGAACGATGCAAAACGTCAGATCCGCTTGCGTACAACCATCGTGAATCAGCAGGGTACAACAGTGGTCGACGGTGAAGCTCTTGTAATGAAGAAAGGATGACAACAAGGTGATTCCGCAAATGACAGGAAAACGGCAAACAGCAGAAGAATTGCTTCAATTTATCAAAGATGGCGACGATATTATCATTCCTCTGGCAAACGGTGAACCACAGGTCTTGTTAGACGCGTTGGAAGCGAATGCGAAGCGGTATCGTAACGTCCGGATTCACCAAATGCACGCCTTAAAAGAACGACCGTACATTCACGGAGAATTTCCCGGACATCTTCGACATGTGGCCTATTTCTTAAGCGGCGCTACCCGCAAAGCGTACTGGGAAGGAACGTGTGATCTGGTGCCCAACCACTTCCATGAGATGCCGCGTTTGTTGAAAGAGACGACCAAAACTTCTCTGATCATGGCCTGCGCCTCTCCTTTGGATCAACATGGTTACTTCTCATTAGGCACCCAGGCGGATTACGTCGCTTCCTTTATTGGAAAAGTGCCGTTTATTCTGGAAGTGAATTCCCAGATGCCGCGAACATTCGGAAATAATCAGATTCACATTAGCCAGGTGGCAGGATTTATCGAAGTGGATTATCCGTTGACCGAGTCGAAACAGCCGGAGATTACCGAAATTGATGAAAAGATTGCCGACCTGGTTGCTGAGAGGATTGAACACGGCTCTACACTGCAAGTGGGAATCGGCGCGATACCCAATGCGATTTTGACCAGGCTAACGAATCATCAGAACTTGGGGATTCACACGGAACTGCTGTCTGACGGTGTAGTAGACCTTGTTGAAGCAGGGGTGGTGACGGGTATTCACAAAACGACTCACCGCGGAAAAATGGTTTGTACTTTTGCTTTGGGAACCAAGCGTTTATATCGCTTCATTCATGAAAATGCGGGGGTTGAGTTCCTTTCCGTTGACTTGGTGAACGATCCCCGCGAAATTGCGAAGGAAAAACGAATCGTTTCGATTAATGCGACCACTGAGGTGGATTTCTTCGGTCAGTGCGCGTCTGAGACAATCGGGGGGCGTTACTACAGTTCAAGCGGAGGCCAGTCCGATTTTGCGCGGGGTGCGCGTTTTGCACAAGAAGGCAAAGGGTTTATTTGCATGCACTCAACGACGAAACAAGGGGCTATTTCACGCATTCGCCCGCAGCTTTCGATCGGCTCGGTTGTAACCACGTCCAAAAATGATGTTGATCATGTAGTGACCGAGTATGGAGTCGCTTCCCTCCGCGGCAAAAGTATCCGGGAGCGAACCAAGGAATTGATTGCCATTGCCCATCCGAAGTTTCGAGAGGAATTATTGTTTGAAGCGAAAAAACACGGATTTATGCTGTAATATTCTTGTAAGCCCGAAAATCGGATACAGTTCCCTTTTAAGTCCCAGCCCGAAGAAGCGTACGCTATCGTGGGTGGGCTTTTTTCATATCCCATTATTCTCGTGTTCATGATATGATGGTATTGTACAGAAAACGCTTACAATTATGACTATTGTGATTTTCTCAAGGAGGCTTGCTGCAATGAATCGTGTAGAATCCGATTTTTCGCTTGTACGTGTTCCTGCTCACCTCAAACAATTTGTGGTTGAGCAAGATTATGATCAATATACACCGATCGATCAAGCCGTCTGGAGATATGTCATGCGCCAGAACAGCCACTTTTTAGGGCAGAGAGCGCATGAAGCGTATTTGGAAGGGTTGCGCACGTCTGGCATCAGTATTGAGCGAATCCCCAATATCAAAGAAATGAATGAATCACTAGCCCAAATCGGATGGGGAGCGGTGACGATTGACGGATTTATCCCGGCAGTAGCGTTCTTCGATTTTCAGGCACACGGCATCCTGCCGATTGCCTGTGACATTCGACAATATGACCATATCGCCTATACGCCTGCTCCTGATATCATCCATGAGGCAGCCGGTCATGCTCCAATCATTAAGGACGAGAAGTATCGGACATATCTCAAAATTTTTGGTGATATTGGGTCGCGTGCCATCTCTTCGAGGGAAGATTATGAGGTATACGAAGCGATTCGTCTATTGTCGATCGTAAAAGAGGATCCCGAGGCAACCCCGGAGCAAATCGCAGCAGCCGAACGTGATCTGGACGAGAAGATAAAAGCGGTAAAAGAAGTGTCCGAAGCTGCTCAATTGTCGCGTTTATATTGGTGGACGGTTGAATATGGATTGATTGGAGACTTGGACAATCCCCAAATATACGGGGCAGGTCTCTTATCCTCGGTTGGCGAAAGCATGAGCTGTCTTCTGCCGGATGTAGCCAAGATCCCTTTTTCTTTGGAGGCGTGCATTCAAACTGATTTCGATATTACCAAGCCTCAGCCTCAGCTTTTTGTCTGTCAAAACTTTGATCAATTGATTGAAGCGGTTCAGGAATTCGCCAAAACGATGGCCATGTCGGTAGGCGGGACCGAAAGCTTGGAGAAAGCCAAGCAGATGGGGCAAATCGCGACGGCCGTCTACAGCTCAGGCCTGCAGGTAAGCGGGGTATTCCATGATTTCGAATATGATGAGACGGGAGAAGCGGTCTACCTGAAGACCACGGGACCCACCGCCCTTGCTTTTCGTGATAAACAATTGACAGGACACGGCAAAGAGTATCATCGGGAAGGCTTTGGTTCTCCGATTGGAATGCTGCGTGATTCTGCCAAAACGTTGGAATCTTATTCGGACGAGGAACTTACAGCCGCGGGCATCTGCCTTGATCAGCCAGCTCATTTACAGTTCGCCTCCGGTGTGGAAGTGAAAGGAATTGTTCGCTACGTGCACCGTGAACAAGGCAGCATTATTTTGATTGGCTTTGATGAATGCAGTGTCACTTATCAAGGCAAGGTACTGTTTCAGGCGGAGTGGGGGACTTACGATATGGCAGTAGGTGAAAAAATTACTTCTGTCTTTGCCGGAGCCGCTGATCGTGAAGAGTTTGCTGTCGGGACGCATCAGCCATCCGATGTTAAGACCAGAAGACCAACATACTCTGTAGAAATTCAACGACTTCACCACCTGTTCCGAGACATAAGAACGCTTCGAGAGTCACATCCTGATGAGAAGCAGGTACAGCTGGAAGTAACGCGGATTATGGCCGAGCTTGACCAGTCTTATCCCGAAGAATGGCTGCTTCGTCTGGAGATATTGGAAATATTAATCGATCAACGAATACTTCCAGATAGTCAAACAGTCCTTCGCAGTCAGTTGGAGCATCTCGCCTCCGTGAACCCGGAGATTAGCCAATTGATACACAACGGTTTGTCTCTCTTGCCGTCTTAACGTCTTAACTTGTGAAAAACACACTACTGTTTTGAGTGGTGTGTTTTTTTTATAACAGACTTACCTTTACGAATAATTCATTTAGCAGGTAAAATAAGGATGGGCGAGATCACTCCATAGGGTGAACTTAATTGAGAGGATACAAGAAAATGGAAGAAAATATCAGTACTGTGCTGAGAGCAAAATCATTTGCGTTAGCGGAACAAACGATTGCTGTCCTACCGGAACAAAGCAGAATTATGACACTGCTCGTTGGTGATATTGAGCATACCTATTCCGTCATTATTGAATTGATCCATGCCCTTATTGACTCAATTGAGTCAGGGAACTCCGATGAATTGCTAAGAAAGGCACAACAACTGTCTTTTTCGAATGCTAAAGGAAAAGTTCCCATCCGCCATACTTTTGAACAAATCAGACAATTTAGACAATTGCTGTTAAGTGAGGTTCAAAAGTATGGCGAAAGCTTAACGAATGTGGAACAATGGAAAGAACTGTTGTCGCTTCAGCAACTCATTCATGAACAAATTGATTTGTTTGCTGAGACCTATATCGGTTCCTATGAACAGGCTGAAAAAGGCATCAGCTTTGAAGGAGAACCGTTTCCGGAGTATGATCAATGGTTTAAAGATGTTGTATGGAATGAGCTTTCCCGATTGGTCATGCTTTCCCGTGAAATAGGAGTTCTCATCATTGACAAAAACCTGATCATTCAGGAAGTGAATCTGGCCCTAACTAAGCTGTTGAACGTTGACCGCGGGGAGATCCTTGGACACAACATCGATGATATCTTTCAACCCCAGAAGAATCATCGTTTCATTCAACGGGTGGTCGAACGAGGAGAGCATGGCCATTATGTGGCGGAATTTAGTGGGAGATGGTTTACCATCAGTACCAGGCCACTCTATCTTCATGACGAATTGTGGGGCGTCATCGTCGTCGTGCGTGATCTGACCCATTATAAAGCACTGGAAGAGGAACTTAGCAAACGGGAAGCACTGGCGTCAGTCGGGCAATTGGCAGCCGGAATGGCTCATGAGATTCGCAACCCGCTCACTTCCATCAAAGGGTTTATTCAACTGATCCAAGAACAGTCCACAACGAAACAGCATGATTCCTATTATTCGGTTATACTGGCAGAAATAGAGCGGATTGACGGACTGATTAACGATGTATTAGTTCTGGCGAGATACCGGGATGATAAGATTGTATTAGAGAATTTTCAGGTGATAGAAGAAGTGATTGGCGTGGTAAGGTTGCTGGAACCGGAGACGAATCGGCACAATATTACCATTGAATTGAAGGTAGACGCAGTCAATACCAGAATCCACGGTTACCGCGCAAGGATTAAACAAGTATTTTTGAATTTAATGAAAAATGCTTTAGAAGCTCTCGTTGATCATGGAACAACTATTTATGTAAATGTTTTTACGACGAATGATCATGTGGTAGTCACCGTCGAAGATGACGGGCCAGGCATACCTCCCAATTTGATCCAGCATTTGTTTGTACCGTTCTTTACAACGAAGTCGGAAGGGACAGGTCTTGGCTTGTCCACTTCCCAACGGATTGTAACAGATCATGGCGGCCGGATTTTTGCGAACAATTCCGAAAATTATGGTGGAGCCCGTTTTGAAGTAAGGTTGCCGTTGTTAAAAGATCGTTGACATTTTCACGATTTCGCCCATTTTATTGTGTAAAATATCATTTTCACAAAAGAATGGCTTCTGCTATGATGAGAAAGTGTTTTCAGATTCAAACATTCTGGGAGGCGTTATGGGCGCAAATTTAACAGTCTGGCTTGCTTTCGGGGCGGGTTTTCTTTCCTTTATCTCACCTTGTTGCCTGCCATTATATCCATCCTTCTTATCCTATATTACCGGGGTAACGATTGATGAGGTTAAGAAAGGCAGAACGGTATTTCGTAAACAAGCTTTGTACCATACACTCTTTTTTATCATCGGTTTTTCCATCGTGTTTATTGCTTTAGGTTTGTCCACTTCATGGATTGGCAGTTTCTTTGCCGATTATAAGAACCTGATCCGTCAATTGGGTGGAATTCTTTTGGTTGTCATTGGTCTTGTCATGTTGGGAATATTCAAGATGGACTGGATGATGCGCAACTGGCAGATTGAATTAAAAAGCCGTCCCTTGGGGTATACTGGTTCTATCTTGGTCGGTATTACCTATGCTGCCGGTTGGACACCTTGTGTCGGGCCGATTCTTTCGGGGATCATTGTCCTAGGCGTTACAGACCCGACGCGGGCACTTACCTACACGTTAGCCTATACAATTGGGTTCGCTATCCCTTTCTTCGTGATGACCTTCTTTGTAAGCAAGATCAAATGGCTGATCCAATACTCCGAAATGTTTATGAAGATCGGCGGGGGATTCATGATTTTTTTTGGCATCTTATTGTATACCGACATGATGACAGGAATCACAACGGTATTGATCCAGATGTTTGGAGGCTTTACAGGTTTCTAACAGGAGTTGGCTGCCGATATGCGCAAATTTATTTTCTTTTTGATCTTGTCTATCCTGTTGGGCTATACGATCTTCGAACAAACAAAGCAATCTCATGTGGAGACCAAGGCTCAAGTAGAGACTAAGGCTCAAGTAGAGACTAAGGCGACACAGCAAAAGCAGGAAGCATTGCAGGCTGCTTCTTTTGCATTGAAGGGATTGGACAATCAGACATATGAATTCAGAGGTTCCCGGGAAAAGCCGCTGGTGCTTAACTTTTGGGCATCCTGGTGCGTTCCTTGCCAGCAAGAAGCGTCTGACCTGAAACAGTTTTACGAAACATTCCGGAACCAAATTGATCTTTACGCCATTAATTTGACGAGTGAGGATAAACTTCAGCAGGTTGCAGCTTTTGTGAAGAAGTACCATTTGACGTTCCCTATCTTGTTGGATGAAGAAGGCAAGGTTGCCGATAGTTATCGAATTCAGGCGATCCCGACGACATTTTTTATTGACAAAAGTGGAGTTGTCGTACATACAGTGATCGGTATGGTTGACCCGCACACACTGGAGCAATATACAAAACAACTTCTTGGCAAGTGATGTTATTGATACAATAATGTTATACATGCAAAAATGGTAATCATGCAGGAGATCTCCTTTTACAAAGTCTGGACTCTTGCCGCCGTGTGATTACGAAAAACACCTCGCTGAACTAGTGAGTAGCGATTTCAGCGAGGTGTTGCTATTTGATTACACTGGAAGTTTAAGAGCTTTTATCGTTTTAATCAGGTTTCTATGCTGGACCGGTAATATCTTTTTACGCAGGAAACAGTAGCCATAAAAATATGGTTAAGGCTGGAGAGACAAGGTTGGTTAGAATTAGCAGAAAAAATATAAATAAAACTGTTGACGTTTAGGGAGTAAACATGCTATATTTTAAAAGTCGCTTCTAACGAGAATGAAAAACTTGACAACGAAGTTGCGATGCGTTAAAATTATAAAATTGTGATGCTCTTTGAAAACTGAACAATAAAGCGTTTTACCGAAGTAATGCCAGTAGTGACGCTGAGGTACTTCAGTATCGAAGTGATGCCAAGGTGGTTACGCTGATATACTTCGTGAATCACTAGCCAAGCAAGAATGAACCAACGATCAATTTCTTTCTTTAATTTATTGGAGAGTTTGATCCTGGCTCAGGACGAACGCTGGTGGCGTGCCTAATACATGCAAGTCGAGCGGACCAATAGAAGCTTGCTTCTGTTGGTTAGCGGCGGACGGGTGAGTAACACGTGGGCAACCTGCCTGTAAGACTGGGATAACTTCGGGAAACCGGAGCTAATACCGGATAATTCACTCCCTCGCATGAGGGGGTGTTGAAAGTCGGTTCACGCTGACACTTACAGATGGGCCCGCGGCGCATTAGCTAGTTGGTGAGGTAATGGCTCACCAAGGCGACGATGCGTAGCCGACCTGAGAGGGTGATCGGCCACACTGGGACTGAGACACGGCCCAGA